>NZ_JBVVQG010000001.1:566958-603264 GCF_055811095.1 Mesorhizobium sp. WSM4833 | reverse complement strand
AAAACCCAGGAATGGCGAGGCGGCGCGGGGGAAGCTTGTTTCCCGCATCATTCTGTGTCGCCCCCCTCTGTCCTGCCAGCCTTGCGAAATGACCTCCCGCGTCACGCCAGCGCCTCCTCGACGATCCGGCCAAGCTCCGGTGCGATGTAGGAAAGGTCTTCCTCGTCCTTGATCAGCACGCCGATGGCGCGGCGGAAGGCTTCCGGCCACGGGCTGCCGCCCTTCTCCAGGATGGTGGCGGCATTGGCCCATTCGACGGCCTCGGCAATACCCGGCGGCTTGGCCAGCGGCCGGGCACGGATGGTCTGCACGGCCGCCGCCACCGCGCGCGCCGTTGCTTGCGCCACATCGCCGGCGCGCAGCATGATGATGGCGGCCTCGCGCTCGGCGTCGGGATAGCCGATCCAGTGGTAGACACAGCGGCGGCGCAGCGCCTCGGCAAGCTCGCGGGTGCGGTTCGAGGTCAGGATGACGATCGGCTGTGCCGTGGCGCGGATCGTGCCGCGTTCGGGAATGCTGATCTGGAAATCGGAGAGGAATTCCAGAAGCAGCGCCTCGAATTCATGGTCCGAGCGGTCGATCTCATCGACCAGCAGCACCCGCTGCTCCGGCGCCTTCAGCACCTGCAGCAGCGGCCGAGCGATCAGGAAACGGTCTTCGTAGATGTCGATCTCATGCTCGCCGGCGTGGCGAATGGCGAGCAGCTGGCGTTGATAATTCCATTCGTAGAGCGCATGCGCAGCGTCGATGCCTTCATAGCATTGCAGCCGCACCAGATCGCGGCCGAGCAGCGCGGCGATCGCCTTGGCCGCTTCCGTCTTGCCGACGCCTGGTGCGCCTTCGAGCAGCAGCGGCTTCCCCAGCCGGATCGCCAGGAAGATCGCGGTCGCAAGACTGTCGTCGGCCAGATAGCGCGAGGCGGCAAGATGCTGCGCCACCGCCTCCGGCGAGGTCGCTGATGTCTCGGCGCTTGTCCCGGTCATTTCGGCCCTCAGTTCGCCGCTTGCGCCTTCAGCGCGCGCAGGATGCGCTCCGGCGTGATCGGCAGCGTGTCGATGCGCACGCCGACGGCGTCGAAGACGGCATTGGCGACCGCCGGGATCTGCGGGTTGGCGCACATTTCGCCCGGCCCCTTGGCGCCGTATGGCCCGTCCGCCGATGGCCGCTCCAGCACGATGATCTCGGTCTCGGCGAGGTCGCCGGGGCCGGGCATCAGATACTGGTTGAAGTCGGTGCCGCCATGGTCGCGGTTGGGATAATAGGGCTCGGTCGTCTCGTAGAGCGCGTGGCTGATGCCCATCCACGAACCGCCGACCAGTTGCTGTTCGACCATTTTCGGGTTCAGCGCGCGGCCGATCTCGAAGACGTTCTTCACCGTCAGCACGGTGACCTCGCCGGTCTCGTCGTCGACCTCGACCTCGGCCACGGTGCAGGCATGCGCGTAGCAGGTCGACGGCTTCATCGCGCCAGTCTCTTTCTCCGGATAGGAGCGCGGGATCAGGAACATGCCGCGGCCCGAGATCGAGCGACCGCGCTTGAAATGCGCGGACAGCGCGACATCGAAGATCGAGATCGATTTTTGCGGGGCGCCCTTGACCAGGATGTTGCCCTGGCCGTCTGTGTCGAGGTCGGAGGCGTTCACCTCCAGTTCCTCGGCGGCCACTTCCAGCATCACCTGCCGCGCTTCCCTTGCCGCCTGGATGACGGCGTTGCCGGCGCGGTGCGTACCGCGCGAGGCGAAGGTGCCCATGCAGTGCGGGCCGGTGTCGGTGTCGGCGGTGTCGACGACGACGCGGTCTGTCGGCACGCCGATGGTCTCGGCGCAGATCTGCGCCATGATCTGCTTCATGCCCTGGCCGAGATCGACGGAGGACAATGTCACCATGAAATTGCCTGTTGGCGTCGAGTGCACCAGCGCCTGCGTCGGGTCGCCGCCGAGGTTCATGCCGGTGGGATAGTTGATCGCGGCAACGCCGCGTCCGCGCCTGATCGCCATCTCAAGCTCCCTTCACGTAGGAGGACATCGCCAGGTACTTTTCCGCCACCGGCCAGTTGGCGGCGCGCGAGGCTTCCTGCATGCATTCGATCAGCGCGGCGCCCTCTGTCGGCTGGCGGTGCGCCTTCATGTCGCCATCGCGATAGGCGTTGATGAAGCGGAATTCGAGCGGGTCCATGCCGATCAGCCGCGCCAGCTTGTCCATCTGCACCTCCAGCGCGAAATCGCCGATGGTGACGCCGAAGCCGCGCATGGCCGACGACGGCGTGCGGTTGGTGTAGACGCAGTAGGTGTCGATCCAGACGTTCGGAATAGTGTAGGGGCCGGGATAATGCCCCGCGCCCTTCTGCGCGCCATAGGGCGAGTGGCGCGAATAGGCGCCGGCATCGGTGTATCCGGTGACCTTGCGCGCGACGATGCGGCCATCTTTCATGACGCCGTCCTTGATGACGACCTTTTCAGCGGCGCGCGGCGACGAGATCTGCATCTCCTCCTCGCGGCTGTAGATAAAACAGACTGGTCGTCCTGTTAGTTTTGCGCCGAGGATGGCGATCGGCTCGACGATGACGTCGACCTTGCCGCCAAAACCGCCACCGACTGTGCCGCCGACGAAATGCAATTTGCTGCCCGGCATCTGCAGGATGATCGAGGTGTTGTCGAGCGTGAAGAACATCGCCTGCGTGTTGGTATAGCAGGTGAAGCGGTCATTGCCCTCGGGCGCCACCACGCAGCCGGTGGTCTCGGTCGGCGCGTGCTCGATCGGCGAAGACTGGTAGCTCTGCTCCAGTATGTGGTCGGCGCCGGCGAAGCCCGCCTCGACATCGCCGAAGCGCACCTTGCGGCACTCGCCGCTATCATAGAGGTAATAATTCTGGCCGTGATATTCGTTGACCAGCGGCGCGTCGGGTTTCAGCGCCTCTTCCATGTCGAAGACGGCCGGCAGCACCTCATAGTCGACCTTGACCTTGGCTGCGGCCTCTTGTGCCGCGCGCTCGGTTTCGGCCAGCACCGCCACCACGGCCTCGCCCTTCCAGCGCACCTTGCCGTCGGCAAGCACCGTCTCGTCCTCCGGCCCGATCTGGATCAGGATCAGGATGGTGTAGACATTGTGCGGCACGTCCTTGGCGGTCAGAATTTTCACCACGCCCGGATGTTTTTCCGCCTCTGAGGTGTCGATCGAGCGGATGCGGGCATGGTGATGCGGGCTGCGCACCATCTTCAGGTGCAGCATGCCGGGAAAGTTGCGGTCGGCGAAAAAGGCGGTCTTGCCGGTGACATGGCCGGGTGAATCCGAGCGCGGCCGCGGCTGGCCGATCTCGTGCAGATCATCCTTGCGGACATCGGCGAAGTAGCTCTTGCGCAGTTCCATTGTTTTGGACCCCTCAGGCCGCGTTCTGCGAATTGGCGCGGGCGGCGGTGAGCACCGCCTGGATGATCGGCTCGTAGCCGGTGCAGCGGCAGATGTTGCCCGACAGCGCCTCGACCACCTCGTCGCGGCTGGGATTGGGCGTGTGGTCGAGCAGCGCCTTGGCCGCCATGATCATGCCCGGCGTGCAGAAGCCGCATTGCGTGGCGAACGTGTCGAGGAAGGCCCGCTGCAACGGGTGCAGCACGCCGCCTTCCGCAAGACCGGATGTCGTGGTGATGGTTGCACCATTGCAGGTCTCGGCCAGCGTCAGGCAGGAGAGCCGGAGTTCGCCGTCGATGATGACCGAACAGGCACCACAAGTGCCCTGATGGCAGCCGCCCTTCGGCGAGGTGTCACCGATCTTGTCGCGCAAGGCGTGCAGCAGCGTCGTGCCGCTATCGATAAATTCGGCCTTTTCAGAACCGTTGAGCGTGAACTGAACCGGGATCTTTGCCATGTTTTCCTCCTTGCGCGCCTGCCCGAACCAGCGGACAGACGCGCGCCCCCCGAACGAAATATTATGCGAGCAGCAACCGGCCGAGATGAACCGGCAGGACTTCGGCGCGATACCAGGCGCTGGCGATCGGGTCGGTGATGGGCGAGGTGCCATCACCGGCCGCGGCCAAGGCCGGCGCGATGCCGTCAGCGGTCAGCGTTCGGCCGATCAGCGCTTTTTCCGCCGCCCTGGCGCGCATGGGCCGATCCGCCATGCAGCCGAGCGCGATCCGCGCCGAGGTCACGGTGCCATCCGACGACAATTCCAGAGCACCGGCTATGCTGAGCACGGAGACGCCCTTGGGCTTGACCCTCGACACTTTCAGGAAGCGGAAACTGTCGGCCTTCGGAAGCGTGAAGCTCACGGAAGTGACGACGGCGCGGCTGCCGTCCCGATTGGCCAGGAAGGTCTCGATCGGTGTTTCGCCGCCATCGGTACTGACCGTCGCATCGAGCGCCAACAGGGCAACGGCGAAATCGCCATACGGGGCCGGGGCAAAAAGATTGCCGCCGACGGTCGCCATGTTGCGGATGGCCGGGCCGCCGACGGCGCGGGCGGCCTTGGCGAGCGTGCCGAGCTCCGGATGGCCGGCGATCGCCGCCATGGTCACCGAAGCGCCGATGCGGACTTTATCGCCGGCAACGGCGATGGTGGACAGGGACGGCTCGGTCGACCTGATAAGGCCGGAAACCGAAACGTCGCCTTCATTGGCCGCGCGGACGACCAGCGTGCCGCCACCGAGATAGCGGGTGCCGGCCGCCTTCAGTGCCGCGTTCGCGTCTTTCACCGTTGCAAAAGTCTGCAGTGCCAGCGCCATGGTTGGCTCCTGTCAGCTCTGGCCGGCGAAATGGCTTTTCAGGGCGTTGAAGCCGCCCTGAAAGACATTGGCGCCCATGCCCTCGGCCAGCTTGTCTGCCTCCTCAGGCGCGGCGTCGAAGCTGGCGGTCCATTCGGCGTAGGTGCGGTCGCCATCGGTCACGCGCCGCAGCTGCAGGGTCGCCTTGTGGTTGGTCAGCGGCTGCGGCGTCTCGAGGATGGAGTAGCTGACCAGGAAATTCTGATCGGAGAAGTCGAGCAGCTTTTCGCGCAGGCGGGCGCCGCTGGCGAGCTGGAAATTGCGCACGCAGCCGATCGTGGTGGCATCCTTGCCGTCTTCAATGTGGCTTTCCACCATGCGCGGATGCCAGCCCGGCAGCCCGTTGAAGTCGCGTATGCGCGCCCAGACCTTTTCGACCGGCGCGTCGATGACGCTGGAGATGGTGACTTTGGCCATTCAAAATGTTCCCTTGCAAAAGCGATCCGGTGCAAGGGTAGGGCGGCCATTTCAGCGACGCTTATCAATGCGTCTTGAGCGCCTATCAAGGAGTCTGAAAAAGGGCGGGGAGTCTGAAAAAGGGCGGGGAGTCTGAAAAAAGGGCGGCTGGCTCAGGCGATCGCCCGCGCGGCCTCGCGGTAGAGCGTCGGCGGCACGCCGACATGGTCGCGGAAAAAGCGCGAGAAATTGCCTTGCGTGGTGAAGCCGAGATTGCAGGCGACGGAGATCAGCGGTTCCTGCGACCATTGCAGCTGCCGCACCGCTTCCTCCATGCGCAGCGTGTTCCAGTAGACATTGGGCGTCAGATTGGTCTGTTCCTTGAACAAAGCGAAGAAATGCGGTCGCGACAGCCCGACGCTGCGCGCCACGTCGTCGAAGCAGATGCGCTCGCAGACATTGGCCTTCATCAGCTGGATTGCCTTGCGGACACGAAAATCCTGCATGGTGTTGATGCGGACACGGCCCTCCTGCGGCGCCGAGGCGTCGGCGGCGTCGAGCACGCTATCGATGAAACGCTCGATCTCGTAGTTGGCGATGTCGTCGACGCTCTCATTGTCGCTGAGGTGGTCGAGCAGATTGGCGGCGGCCTGATGCAGCCACGGTTCCAGCGTGATCGCGGCTTGTGAAAACAGCGGCGCCGACGAAGGCAGGTCGCGGCGGCGCCGCGCCCAGTCGGGATCGATGTAGAAGGCGAGAAACAGACCGGGCGTCCCGTTTTGCGACAGAACATGGCTGTGCGGCTGGAAGGAGTTGATGCCGGCGGCCGTTCCAGGCCCAAGCCGGACGGTCTCGCGACCGATGGTCATTTCGCCGGCCGTACCTTCCAGCCAGATGATGAGATGGGCCTCGACATGGGCATGGGTGACGAAGTCGCTTGCGACATTCAGGATAGAAACATGTCCGAACCGGCCCCAGTAGAGCCTGATCGCTTCCGTCATGGGTATATCCTCCCGCAGGCGACTGGCCTCCCTTCGCCTGCAGTGGGGATTGTGCGGCCGAGTTCGGGGCCGCGTCAAGACGCGCGGGGGCGGCGAGGGCGAATGACGGCCAGTGAGGCCGGATTTTCAGACTGAGCGATACGCACTGGAACGAATGGCGGTCGGGAGAATTGCCAACCTCAAACCGAAGCCGTCATGCCGCCATCGACATACAGCGTATGGCCGTTGACGAAGGACGAGGCGTCGGAGGCAAGGAACACCGCGGCGCCGATCAACTCGTCGACATTGCCCCAGCGCCCGGCCGGCGTGCGCTTTTCCAGCCAGGCGGAAAATTCGGGATTGTCGACCAGCGCCTGGTTCATCTCGGTGCGGAAATAGCCGGGCGCGATCGCATTGATCTGCAGGCCGTGTTTGGCCCAATCGGCGCACATGCCCCTTGTCAGGTTGCGGATCGCGCCCTTGGTGGCGGTGTAGGGCGCGATGTTCGGCCTTGCCAGTTCGCTCTGCACCGAACCGACGTTGATGATCTTGCCCTTGCCGCGCGGGATCATGTGGCGGGCGACCGCCTTGGCTGCATGGAAGGCGCCCGACACATTGGTCTTGAACAGGCGCTCCCATTGCTCCTCGGGAAAGTCCTCGAGCGGGGCGCGGAATTGTATGCCGGCATTGTTAATGAGGACGTCGATGGCGCCGATCTCGGCCTCGATGCGGGCAATGTCCTCGTTGACCGCCTGAAAATCGGTGACGTCGAATACCGAGGCGTGCGCCTTGAAGCCGGCGTTGCGCAGCTTTTCGACGGCGCTATCGATCCTGGCGGCGTCGCGGCCGTTCAGCACCACGCTTGCCCCATGTTCGGCCAGGCCCCGAGCCAGCGCGAAGCCGATGCCCTGGCCGGAGCCGGTCACCAGCGCCAGCCGGCCCTCGAGGCTGAACAGGGAGTTGGCCATCAAACCGTCTTTTGTTTGACCATGATCTCCGGACAAACGGTTCCGTTTGTCCGAGAAAACCGGTTTCCACTTTTCGGGATCATGGTTCTAGTCGCTGCGGCGGAAATTGCGGATGCGGTCGAACAGCACCGCCAGCAGGATGGCGCCGCCGATGAAGACGCCTTGCCAGAAGGCATTGATGCCAAGCAGGCCGAGACTGTTGCGGATCACCTCGATCAGGGCCGCGCCGACGATGGCGCCGAAGGCGGTGCCGACGCCGCCGGCCAGATTGGCGCCGCCGATGACGGTGGCGGCGATTACCTGTAGCTCCATGCCGGTGCCGAGATTGGTGGTGACGGCACCCAGCCAGCCGGTCTGGATGATGCCCGCAATGCCCGCCGACAGCGCCGAGATCATGTAGACGGCAACCTTGATCTGGCGCACCGGAACGCCGGTCAGCGTTGCCGCGTGCTCATTGCCGCCGATGGCGAAGATATGGCGGCCGAACTTGGTCCAGCGCAGGATGAAGCCGGTGATCAGCGCCAGAAGGATCATGTAAAGCACCGGGTTGGCGATGCCGAACACCCAAGCGCCGCCGCCCAATGACAGAAGCTTGGCATGGTCCGGCCCGAACTGGAAGACCACCGTGTTGTTGGAGGCGACCATGGCGAGGCTTCGGGCGATCGACAGCATGCCGAGCGTCACCACGAAGGGTGGAAAGCCGAGATAGGCGATCAGCACGCCGTTGAAGGCGCCAATGGCGAGCGCGGTGGCAATCGAGGCCAGGATGCCGACCTCGATCGAGTAGCCGGCATGCATGGTGACGGCCAGCACCATCGACGACAGGCACAGCACCGAGCCGACCGACAGGTCGATGCCGCCGGTGATGATGACGAAGGTCATGCCGAGCGCGATGATGGCGACGAAGGTGATGTTGCGGGTGATGTTGTAGAGGTTCTTCGAGGTGGCGAAAGCGTCGGTGGCAAACGACAGGAACACGCAGGCAAGGATGACCGCGATCACCACCCAGAAAGTCTGGCTGGCAAACAGTCTCGCAGCCAAGGATTGCTGCTTATGCTCGATCGGCTGGTCAATTGTTAGTGCCATCGTCGACCTTCATCTGCTGTGCGTGGTGGAATTCGCTTGAAATCAAACCTGTTCGATAGCGCCGGTGATCAGCCCCGTGACTTCCTCGGGCGAGCTCGACGCAATCGTCTTGTCGGCGACCTTGCGCCCGCGCCGCATGACGATGACGCGGTCGGCGACGGTGAACACGTCAGGCATGCGGTGGCTGATCAGAACGACGGCGATGCCCTGATCGCGCAAATGGCGGATAAGGTTCAGCACTTCGGCGACCTGGCGCACCGAGATCGCCGCCGTCGGTTCGTCCATCAGCACGATCTTGGCCTGCGACAGCATAGTGCGGGCAATCGCCACCGCCTGGCGCTGGCCGCCCGACATCTGCTTGACGAGGTCGCGCGGACGGGTCTCGGACTTCAATTCGGCGAAGAGCTGGCCGGCACGCTTGTACATCGAGGCATAGTCGAGGATCCGGAACGGCCCGACGCCGCGCCGCAACTCACGGCCGAGATAGACATTGGCGGCGGCAGTCAGATTGTTGCAGAGTGCAAGGTCCTGGTGGACGATCTCGATGCCGTGCTGGCGGGCTTCCGCCGGCTTGTGCAGGATCAATTCCTTGCCGTCCATGTGCATGGTGCCATGGCTCGGGCGGAAATTGCCAGCGATCATCTTGACCAGCGTCGACTTGCCGGCGCCGTTGTCGCCCATCAGGCCGACCACCTGTCCGGGCTCGATCGACAGCGAAACGTCGTTGACGGCCTGGATAGCGCCGAAATGCCTTGAGATGTTGGTGAGTTCGAGAACCGCCACCAGCCTTTGCCTCCCCGTGTTTTGCGACCTGCAGCTGTTACCGGCGTGGATGCCGACGCTGCTTGGCCTCGCTCTCCCCGGCTCCTCCCGAAGACGGCGTTAGCGTTCTTTTACGCAAAAGCCGGCGCACGTCAATCAATTGTCGGACGAATTGGGCCAGGACTATTTTAAAAATCCGTTTTGTAGGACAAATAGCATTGACGTTGGCGCCAAGCCGATATTAGCTAAGCGTCGGAGGAGATTATGCCGATCCCCGCTGGCGGTTCGCCGGCCGGAATTGGCGGAGGTTTGACGGTCCAGGATCCGGCGGCACCTGTGTGTGAGCTGATCTGAAGCCGAATCTGGAAATGCTTATCGATCTGTCCTGGCGACACGAGCGCTCGCGAAACGACCCTCGGTCATCACGCATCCGGTCGATCTGTATGGCGGGCACGCCGTGTCCGTTTGTTTCAAGGGAGGACTGACATGAGGAAAACACTTTTGCTCGCCGCCGTCGCCGCCATGGCGTTGGGTGCCGGGCCGGCTTTGGCCAAGAAACAGCTCGTCATTGTCGTGAAAGGTCTCGACAATCCGTTCTTCGAGGCCATCCACCAGGGCTGCGAGAAATGGAACAAGGAAAACGCCAGCTCGGAATATGAATGCTTCTACACCGGTCCGGCGTCGACTTCGGACGAGGCCGGCGAGGCGCAGATCGTCCAGGACATGCTGAGCAAGGCCGACACGGTGGCGATGGCGATCTCGCCGTCCAACGCGCCGCTGATCGCGCAGACGATCAAGAGTGCCAATCCGTCGATCCCGATCATGACGGTCGACGCCGATCTCAGCAAGGAAGACGCAGGCCTTCGCAAGACCTATCTCGGTACCGACAATTACCTGATGGGCAAGAAGATCGGCGAGTACATCAAGAAGGGCAAGCCGAATGGTGGCACGATCTGCACCATCGAAGGCAACCCGGCAGCCGACAACATCCTGCGCCGTGCGCAAGGCATGCGTGACGCACTGTCGGGCAAGGAGGGCCTCGCCGCACTTGCCGGTGAAGGTGGCTGGACCGAAGTCGCCGGCTGCCCGGTGTTTACCAACGACGATGGCGCCAAGGGCGTGCAGGCGATGACCGACATCCTCGCCGCCAACCCCAAGCTGGACGCCTTCGGGATCATGGGCGGCTGGCCGCTGTTCGGCGCGCCGCAGCCCTATCGCGATCTGTTCGGACCGCTCAAGGACCGGATCGCCAGCAACGACTTCGTCATCGGCGCCGCCGACACGATCGGCGACGAGATTGCGATCGCTCGTGATGGCCTTGTAACGGCTCTGGTCGGCCAGCGGCCGTTCGAAATGGGCTACAAGGCACCGTCGGTGATGATCGACCTGATCGAAGGCAAGGCAGTCGCCGATCCGGTGTTCACCGGCCTCGACGAGTGCACCAAGGATACGGTCGACACCTGCATCCAGAAGTAGGTTCTCGATTTCGGGGCGCCCGGCTGCGGGCGCCCCGTCATTCCTGGACGGAAGCGATAATTCCCGAGCGGACGCAATGATTGGGGCAACCGGCTCCGGCTTTGCTGCGCCCGTGATCTGGATTTTTCGGCAACGAGATCGGCGCCCGTGCGGTTCGGACCAGTCCGGACGACAGACGGTCGACGCATTGGAACGTGGATGCCGGACGAGAAGTCAAGCAAGCGAACCGACCGGGCCAAGGCACAAGCCGGCCACGGCCCGGCTGTCATGCGCAAGGCCGGTGCCGCGCATTTTGCGGGAGCGAGCGTCCATGTCTCGCTGGCCGGCGAGATCGGCCTGCGGATCGTGCGTGGCGACTATCCGCCCGGCACCATCCTGCCCAACGAGTCCAGATGGGCCGAGATCTTCAATGTCAGCCGTTCGGCGGTGCGCGAAGCCATCAAGATGCTGATGGCGAAAAGCCTGTTGGCTTCACGCCCCAAGATCGGCAGTTGGGTCGAGCCGAAGGAGCGCTGGAACCTGCTCGACCGCGACGTGCTGGCCTGGTACGCGACGGCGCCCGACCGCGAGGCGTTCCTGCGAACCGTGCAGGAGTTTCGTCATATCATCGAGCCGGAAGCATCGGCCTTTGCCGCCATACGGCGCAGTGACGAGCAAATGGCGGAAATCAGCCAGGCCTGCCGCGAGATGGGCGAGGCCTTGAGCCTGCAGGAGCGTATCCGCGCCGATACGCGCTTTCATCTGGCCATCCTGCGCGCCTCCGGCAACGACCTCCTTGTGCCGCTCGGCGTGTTGATCGAGTCGGCGCTCGACCATCTCTTCGCATTCACGACACAGCAGGTCGCCGATCAGCGCCAGGCGCAGAAGCTGCATGAGGCAATCGAAAAGAACATCCGCCTGCAGCGCCCAGCCGCCGCGCGCAACGCCGTGCACAAGCTGCTTGCGGATACCGATGAAGGGATCGGGCGCTGGAGGCGGTGATCGGCGCCTGCGTTGGGCAATCGGTTAAATGGTCTGCTTCTTGCCATCCTTCATCGGCATCAGGTCGACGCCGTTCACCTTGCCGATATGCGTTGCCAGCATCGGTACGAATTGCTCGGCCGGGCCGGTTGCATGAGCACCGGCGAAGGCGTTCTTGGTGGCGTTGCCGAGCGGGTTGGCAATGCCGGCCGCACCCGCCATCGATTCCAGATAGGTCAGGTCCTTGAAGGCATTGGCGATGGTGAATTTGTGCGCGTCGCGGTCACCTTCCAGCGTCCAGCGCATGAAGGTCTGGTAGAAGCCGCAATCCATACGGCCATTGCGGATGACGCTGTCGAAGCGCGGCGGCGAGATGCCGACCTTCTCAGCCAGTGCCAGTGCCTCGGAATAGATCGCGGCGTAGCCGAGCGAGATGAAATTGTTGAGCAGCTTCATGCGATGGCCATCGCCGGTGTCGCCGATATGGACGATGCGGCCGGCCCAGGTTTCGATTACCGGTTTCACCCTGGCAAAGAGGGCGTCCGGCGCGCCGACCATGGCGTCGAGTGTGCCTTCCCAGGCTTCCTTCGGCGTGCGGCTGAGCGGTGCGTCGACAAAATCGATGCCGAGCGCCTTGAGTTCAGCGGCAAGCGCAATGGTCGAGACGGGGTCGGAGGTCGAGCAGTCGACGACGACGGAACCTTTCTTCAAACCCTCCTTGAGGCCGCCCGGGCCGCGAATGATGGCTTCGACCTCGCGCGAACCGGTGACGCAGATGAAGACGATTGTCGATGCCGCCGCCACATCGCGCGAGGTCGATGCTTCGGTGGCGCCGCGGCCAAGCAGGTCTTCCGCCGGCTTGCGGTTCTTGCGGCCGAGAAAGGTCAGGCTGTAGCCCTTGTCGACGATGTTCTTGGCGATCCCGTGGCCCATCAGGCCAAGCCCGATGAAGCCGATCTTTTCGCTCGCGGCAGTCGTGTTCATGTCTTCAAGTCCTGTTGCAATGATTGATGTCAGGCGCTGCCGTTTTGCAGGCGAGGGTGGTTGCGGATGGCGATATTGTCTGACAATACACATAAATTCCTGAGGATGTGGAGAGCAAAATGACGAAGCGGATCATGTTCACCGGCGGTAGCGGCAAGGCCGGACGCCATGTCGTCCAGTATCTGGTCGAGCAAGGCTGCCAGGTGCTCAACATCGACACCAGGCCGCTCGACAACCCCAAGGTGCGCACGCTGATCACCGACATCACCGACAGCGGGCAGGTGTTCAACGCACTGTCGAGCTATATGGGCCTGCATGAATTCGACCCCTCGCTGCGTCCGCAGCCGGTCGATGCGGTGGTGCATTTCGCCGCCATCCCGCGCATCATGATCACCACCGACAACGAGGTGTTCCGCATCAATGCGCTCGGCACCTACAATGTCATTGAGGCGGCAGTTAAGCTCGGTATCCGAAAGGTAATCATCGCCTCCAGCGAGACCACCTATGGGCTGGTCTTCGCCAACGAGCCGCGCGATCCAAAATATTTCCCGCTCGACGAGGAGTATGACGTCGATCCGATGGACAGCTATGCCTTGTCCAAGGTCGTCAACGAGAAGACGGCGCGGGCCTTCGCGCAGCGCAACGGCACCGACATTTATGCCCTGCGCATCGGCAACGTCATCGAGCCGCACGAATATTCGCTGTTTCCGAAATGGTTCGCCGATCCGGGTTTCCGCAAGCGCATCGCCTGGAGCTATGTCGACGCGCGCGACCTTGGCCAGATCACGCTGCGCGCCATAGAGAAGGACGGGCTCGGCTATCAGGTGTTCAACGCGGCCAATGACGACACCTCGTCCGACCTGCCGACAGCCGAACTCTTGAAGCGGTTCTACCCCGGCGTGCCGGTCAAGGCCGAACTCGGCGAATACGAGACGCTGCTCTCCAACCGCAAGGCGCGTGACGTGCTGGGCTTCCGCCCGGAGCATAGCTGGCGCAAATACGTCAAGCAGGCCTAGGCATGTCGACACTCAGGTGATGCCGGCCTGCGAATGACGGCTTTCTGCGCTTCCGCCTTCGCCGGCCGAAGCACTTATGAGTGGTCGTGGCAGTCAAGGCTACGGCCGGCGTAGGCCGATGCTCACGTACCCAAAAGTACGCTGCGCTCCGGTTCTTGAAATCCGTCATTCTCGGCTCGGCCTGATCTGAATATCGACATGCCAATCAAGCGGCGGATCGGGCTGATCTGTGCACAGCGGGCAGCTTTGCGATGCAAGCCGCTTGCCGCGCTTGACAGCCTGCTTAATACGGACTTTCTGGACCCCATGCGGGACGCGAAGCCGAACAAGGAAAAATCGTTGGGGAAAGCGGCCTCCGGGGACCGTCCGGGCGGCGTTCGCCGGGCGGACGCCGCGCGTATTCCCGGCTCCAGCGTCCACGCCTCGCTGGCCAGTGAAATTGGCCTCAGGATCGTGCGCGGCGATTATCCGCCTGGCACCATCCTGCCCAATGAAGCGAAATGGTCGGAGACCTTCAGCGTCAGCCGCTCGGCGGTGCGCGAAGCGATCAAGATGCTGATGGCCAAGAGCCTTTTGGCCTCACGTCCCAAGATCGGCAGCTGGGTCGAGCCGAAGGAACGGTGGAACCTGCTCGATCGCGATGTGCTGGCCTGGTACGCGACGTCGCCGGACCGCGAAGTGTTCCTCAAGACCGTGCAGGAATTCCGCCACATCATCGAGCCGGAAGCGACCGCGTTCGCCGCCATGCGAAGAACCGACGAGCAGATGGCCGAGATCAGCCTGGCCTGCCGTGAGATGGGCGCGGCGACGAGCCTGCAGGAGCGGACCCGCGCCGACACGCGCTTCCATCTCGCCATCCTGCGGGCTTCGGGCAACGACCTGCTGGTGCCGCTCGGCGTACTGATCGAATCCGCCTTCGATCATCTCTTTGCCTATACGACACGGGAGATCGACGATCTCAACCACGCGCAGAAGCTGCACGAGGCGATCGAGAAGAACATCCGCCTGCAGCGCCCCGACGCGGCGCGCAATGCTGTGCGCAAACTGCTCGCCAACACAGACGGCGTCATCCGCGCCCGGTAGGGCTGGACCGGCCGCTAATCATCCTTGTCCCGTCCGAAGGCGCTGCGCAGTTCGTCCTTGGCGTCCTCAAGCACTTTTTTGCGCGCGGCAGGCAAGTTCTTGCCAGCTCGGTTGATGTAAAAATTCAGCATCGACATGGCGGATTGGAAAGGCTCGGCCTTGCGCCTGTGGCTGTGTTCGGCGGATCGTTTCAGCGAGGCGGCGATCTTCCTGGCGTCGTCGGATTCGAAGACGTGATCCTCAAGATCCATTGCGTTGCTGTGCTCGGTCACCTCGGCCGACCATTTTTTCCTGGTGGCGGTCATCGCAGGACTCCTTTGCGGGGTGGTTGCCGGGAAACTCCGCACATCGGCATCGGTTCCGCCCTGGCTCTGGAGCCACGGATTTGCCCGCTGTGGCGCTGCTGCGGCCTGAGAATGCGCCGATAGTGGCGCAAACGGCAGCCGATCTCCGAGACCGCCGACAGGAAACGCCTTGACCCGAACCGACAGCCTCCAGCCCGGCCCCGGCATCGACAGCTCCTATGCCTGGATGCGGCTTGCCATCTCGATGCTGCTGGCGACGATCGGCGCCGTGGGCATGTGGGCTGTCGTCGTCGTGCTGCCCGCCGTGCAGGCCGAGTTCGGCGTCGACCGCGCCGCGGCGTCCATGCCTTACACGGCGACCATGGTCGGTTTCGCCGCCGGCAACGTGCTGGTCGGCCGCGCCATCGACCGGATGGGTTACTGGATCCCGGCGCTGATCTCTTCGATTGCGCTTTCCGCGGGCCTGCTGCTCGCGGCGCTGTCGACCTCGATCCTGCAATTCACGCTTGCCCAGGGGGTGCTGATCGGTATCGGCACGTCGGTGATCTTCGGGCCGCTGATCGCCGATATCTCGCACTGGTTCAACCGCCGTCGCGGTGTTGCGGTCACGGCGGCGGCGGCCGGCAATTACCTTGCCGGGGCGTTGTGGCCGACCATCATGCCGACGCTGATGAAGGCGGAGGGCTGGCGCTTCACCTATGCGGCAATCGGCATCTTCTGCCTGGTGACAATGGTGCCGCTGGTGCTGATGCTGCGGCGCGGTGCCCCGGCGGCGGCCGTCGCGGGTTCGCCCGGAAGCCGGTCGGTGCAGCCGATCTCGCTGTCGCCGGCGGCCTTGCAGGTGCTGCTGGTCGTCGCCGGGCTCGGCTGCTGCGTGGCGATGTCGATGCCGCAAGTGCATATCGTCGCCTATTGCATGGACCTTGGCTACGGCGTCGCACATGGCGCCGACATGCTGTCGATCATGATGGCGGGCGGCGTCGTCAGCCGGCTGGCGTCCGGCTTCCTCGCCGACCGTATCGGCGCCGTGTGGACATTGATGATCGGCTCGGTGCTGCAGTGCCTGTCGCTGCTGTTCTACATCCCGTTCGACGGGCTTGCCTCGCTCTATGTGGTGTCGCTGGTGTTCGGCTTGTCGCAGGGCGGCATCGTGCCTTGCTACGCGATCATCGTGCGCGATTACATGCCGGCCAACGAGGCCGGCCAGCGTATCGGCATCGTCATGATGGCGACCATCTTCGGCATGGCGATCGGCGGCTGGATGTCGGGCTGGATCTACGATTTGACCGGCTCTTATGCGGCTGCGTTCCTGAACGGCATTGCCTGGAATATCTTGAATATACTGGCTATCGTTCTGTTATTGTGGCGGTCGCGGCGATCATTGACGGTTGCAGCTTAAGCCTTATTCCGGGCGCACAAAATGCATCTCGATCTTCACGGTAAGCCCATTCTTCTAACAATAGCGGTGTGGGCCTGCACCGCGGGATGCCTCGCAGGCGCCGCCGCAATTTTCTATTCGATTATCCTGGTGCTCGGCAGAACCGGGGCGCTTGTAGACACTACTGAGGAAAGATCACTTGGTTGGAGCGAGCGAGCCGGCCGCAGGAATAGCCGTTTCAACAGATTTCTTGTTGCTGACGAATTCCGATCGCTTCGCAAGCTCCTGTTTGGAGCATGGGCCGGATTTTTAGTCTCGTTTGGTCTTCTTTCTCTGCTGATTTTTCTCTTTGGGGAGCGGACATTGACCTAGCGTCGAGAAGGAAGCGCGCGGATAAATATCCCACTTTGACAACATATGACGGCTGCGGGCGCGATGGCTTCCGATCTGTATCTTGCGAGGACTCGATTTTGACCAAGCTGCGCACGCGCCGGGGCGGCGGCCGGCCGACCATCGCGGATGTCGCGCGCAAGGCCGGTGTCGGCGCCATCACCGTGTCGCGCGCCCTGCGCGAGCCGGAGCGTGTCTCCGAAGAGTTGCGCCGCCAGATCCAGGCCGCTGTCGACGAACTGGGCTACGTGCCGGACCCGAATGCCCGGGCGCTGGCCTCGGCGCGCGCCGAGGTGTTCGGCGTGCTGGTGCCGTCGCTTACCAACAACGTCTTCGCCGAGGTGGTGCGCGGCATCTATGACAGCCTGTCGGCCAGCCCGTTCCGCATCCAGCTTGGCAACACCCACTATTCCGGCCTCGAGGAAGAGCGGCTGCTGCAGCTGTTCGGTTCGCAACGGCCAGCGGCGCTGATCGTCGCCGGCATCGATCAGACGCCGGCTTCGCGAAAGCTGCTGGAAAGTGCCGGCTGCCCTGTGGTGCAGGTGATGGAAACCGGTCCCGATCCGGTCGACATGATGGTCGGCTTCTCGCATCTCGATGGCGGGAGGGCGGCGACCGAGCATCTGATCGAGGCCGGCTATCGCCGCATCGGCTTCATCGGCGCGCGCATGGATCCGCGTTCGCAGCGGCGCCTTGCCGGCTATCGCGCGGCGATGGAGGCCGCGGGCCTGTTCGACCCGCGCCTCGTCACCACCACGCCGGTGCTGTCCAGCGTGTCGCTCGGCCGCGAGATGTTCCGCGACGCGCTGGCCAAGGTGCCGACACTCGACGGGGTGTTCTGCAACAATGACGACATCGCGCTCGGCGTCTTGTTCGAATGCCATCGCGCCTCGATCGCGGTGCCGAAGACGATCGGCATCGTCGGTTTCAACGATCTCGACATGATGCAGGTGGCGTTTCCTTCGGTCACCAGCATCCGCACCCATCGTTATGAGATCGGCCGGCGTGCCGTCGCCATGGCGCTTGCTGCGATCGCCGGCAAAAGACCGGAGCAACGGATCGTAGACCTCGGTTTCGAGCTCAAGCGCCGCGAGAGCACGGCGCGTTGAAACGCACAGAAGCGACTGTGCGAATGCCGGTTTACACGCCAATTTGGTAGCGCTACCATCTCCTACAGGCAGGTGCATGAACGACAGGTCGCACCTGTTTATTATACATAAGCGACAACTAATACTTGTTTATTATGGATAATATGATAGTTTTCGCCCCGCTGGCGGCGACAAGGGAGGTACCGGGTCGGCCATCACGGGCGGCCGAGGAAGCGCATGGCGAGGCGGGAGGTGCCGGTCCATCGCGCGAAAATTCGCATTGCGAAACGAACAATCAGAACTGCAATCGGGAGGATTATCGATGATCAAGTCACTTGTTGGTGGCGTCGTTGCCGCCACTGCATTCGTCATGCTCAATTCGGCCGCCATGGCCGCCGGACCCGAAATCGTGTCGGGTCCCGCCGCTCAGGCGGACTGTTTCGCGCCGTGGAGCGCAGAGACCAAATTCTTCAAATATCCCAAGAAGGACGGGCCGTTCCGCATCGCCTTCGCCAATGGCTATATCGCCAACACCTGGCGCATCCAGATGGTGCAGACGGCCAAGGCCTACGCCGCGCAACCTGAAGTCAAAGCCAAGATCAAGGAATTCAAGGTCGTCTCGACGGGCGAGGACGTGCCGGCACAGATCTCGGCGATCAATAATTTCATCGATTCCGGCTATGACGCCATCGTCACCGACGCCCAGAACCCGACGGCCTTCGGTCCGGTCATCAAGCGTGCCAAGGAAGCGGGCATCGTGCTGGTCGCCTTCGACAACATTCTCGACACCAAGGACGCCATCAACGTCAATGTCGATCAGAAGGGTCTTGGCGAATTGTGGGCCAAGTGGCTGGTCGGCAAGATACCGAACGGCGGCAAGATCCTGGAAGTACGCGGCGTCGCCGGCACCTCCGTCGACACCGATCGTCACAACGGCATCCACGAGGTCTTCGATGCGTCCGGCAAGAAGTGGGACGTGACCGAAGTCGCCGGCAAATGGGATGACGGCGTGGCGCAGAAGGTGACTGCGGATGCGATCGCCACCAACGGTCCGTTCGACGGCATCACCGGGCAGGGCGGCGACACCGGCATCGTGCAGGCGATGATCGACGCCAAGCATCCGTTCGTGCCGTTTGGCGGCGAGACCGAGAACGGCTTCCGCAAGTTCTGCGCCGCGCATTCAGCCGACGGGCTGAAGTGCTCGTCCGCGGGCTCGGGCCCGGCTCAGGTCGCTGTCGCCATCAAGACAGCGATCGCCGCACTCGAAGGCGAAGTCGTGCCACAAGAGGTGAAGCTGCCGCTGGCGATCGCCGAAGACCCGAACATGAAGGAAGGCACGGATTACTTCCCCAAGGAATCCGACAATTTCTTCGTCGGCAATTCCTTCCCGACCTGCGGCATTAATTTCAGCGCCCAGGAAATCATGGGTCAGACCAAGGAAAACCAGTAAATCATCGCTGGCTGTCACCTGGCGCCGCGGCTTGAGCCGCGGCGTTTGTCTCAATTCCACAATCGCCCTGGGAGGGCCGATGGACGGTGCGGCTCCGCTCTTTCGTATGGAAGGCATATCCAAGCGCTATGGCGGTGTACGCGCGCTGGAGAAGGCCGAGCTTGTTGTCGAAGCCGGCAGCATCCACGCCATTCTCGGCGAAAACGGCGCCGGCAAGTCGACGCTGATCAAGGTCATGGCAGGTGTCGTGGCGCCCGATGAGGGCCGCATGACGCTGGACGGGCGCGAGGCGACCTTCGCCTCTCCGGGTGCCGCCAACAAGGCCGGCATCGTCTGCATCTTCCAGGAACTGTCGCTGGTCCCCGAGCTAAGCGTTGCCGACAACATCGTCATTTCCGATCCGCCCAAACGCTTCGGCATGATCGACCGCAAGGCGCAGCGCCGCATCGCCGAAGAAGCACTTGCTCGTGCCGGCGCCGCCGACATCCACCCGCTGGCGCTGGTCAAGGACCTGCCATTGTCGCGCCGGCAGATGGTCGAGATCGCCAAGGCATTGGCACGCAAGCCGCGCATCCTCATCCTCGACGAGGCGACCTCCGCGCTGACTGCCGCGGATGTCTCGAAGATCTTCGCGGTGCTGAAGCGGCTGCGCTCGGAAGGGCTGGCGCTGCTTTACATCTCGCACCGCATGAACGAGATCGCCGAACTGGCGGACCAGTGCACGGTGTTCCGCAACGGCCGCAATGTCGCCAGCTATCCAGCCGGCTCGAAGAGTGACAATGAGGTGGTCGAACTGATGATCGGCCGCGAATACAGCCATATCTTTCCGCCCAAGCCGACGGCCGTGCCTGCCGCCGCGGCCCCCAGGCTCGAGGCCCGCAAGCTCTCATGGGCCGACCGGCTGCACGACATCTCGCTGACCGTCAGGGCAGGTGAGGTGGTCGGCCTTGGCGGCCTCGACGGCCAGGGCCAGCGCGAATTGCTGCTCGCCTTCTTCGGCGTGCTGCGCGGCCTCAGCGGCCAGATCCTGATCGACGGCAAGCCTGTGTCGATCACCAGTCCATCCGTTGCGCGCGACGACGGCATCGGCATGGCGCTCATTCCCGAGGACCGCAAGACCGAAGGGCTGATGCTGCCGATGACGGTGCGCGAGAACCTGTCCTTCGCCGCCCTCGACCGGCTGTCGAAAGCCGGCATCATCGACCGTGCCGCCGAGCAGCGGCTGATCGACGACATGGTCGGCCTTTTGGCGATCAAGACGGCGGGCCTCGACATTCCGGTCGGCGCGCTTTCGGGCGGCAACCAGCAGAAGGTGGTCATCGCCAAATGGCTGATGCGCCAGCCGCGCATCATCCTGCTCAACGATCCGACGCGCGGCATCGACGTCGGCACCAAGCAGGAGCTGTACCAGCTGATGCGCAAACTGGCCGACGCGGGTGCTGCGATCCTGTTCTACTCGACCGACTATGACGAGCTGATCGGCTGCTGCGACCGTGTGCTTGTGCTCTACGACGGAGCGGTCAAGCGCGAGCTGGTCGGCGCCGAGATCACCGAGCGGGCGCTGATATCAAGTGCGCTCAACATCCATGGCGAGGAGAGCCCGGTGGGCCTGGGAGTGGGCGCATGAAGGATTGGCGCTACTGGCTGGCCGAGCAGCGCGGAACGCTGCTGGCGTTCGGCATCTTCATCGTCATGTTCGTCATCTACACCTCGAACCATCCGGCCGGCTTCACCGCCAATGTGGTGCAGACGGCGGCCAACAAGGGCGTGCTGCTCGCCTTCGTCGCCATGGCGCAGACGCTGGTGGTGATCACCGCCGGCATCGACCTGTCCGTCGGCATGATTTTTCTCCTCACCAACTGCCTGGCTTCGTGGCTGGTGGTGGGAACGCCGATGCAGACGACGCTCGGCGTCATCGCCGTGCTGGCGGTGGGGCTGCTGTGCGGCGCCATCAACGGCGCCATCGTCATCTATGGCCGGCTGCAGCCGATTGTCGCCACCATTGCCACAGGCGCCGTCTATTACGGCATCGGCCTGTTGCTGCGGCCATTTCCGGGCGGCTCGGTCAATGAGGACCTGGCCGATGCGCTGACCGGCCGTGTGTTCGGCGTGGTGCCGGCAAGTCTCGTCGTGCTGCTGGCCATCGTGCTGGTGATCTGGGTGCCGTTCAGCCGCTCGGTGCTTGGCCGCGCCGCCTACGCGGCAGGCTCATCGGAGACGGCGGCCTACATGTCGGGTGTGCCGATCCGGCGCGGCAAGTTCGCCGCCTACACGCTGGCCGGCCTGCTGGCGGCGATCGGCGGACTGTTCCTGACCTTCTTCACCTATACGGGTGAGGCGGCCTATGCCAGCGGCAACTCCTACACGCTGTTTTCGATCGCCGCCGTGGTGCTCGGCGGGGTTTCGCTGTTCGGCGGCAAGGGCAGCGCCATCGGCGCCATCTTCGGCGCCCTGGCTTTCCGCACGATCGGCGACCTGTTGTTCGTCTTCGATTTCGATCCGCTCTGGCAGCCGCTGTTCCAGGGCGTTATCCTGCTGGTCGCCGTCAGCCTCGGCGCCTTCGCCCTGTTTCGGGTCCGCAACCGGCTGGAGTGGTTCCTGTGAGCGAAACGACGCTTGGCGGCATTGCCGGTCGCATGCCAAGATTCATCCGGCGCGCCGATCCGGCGGTGCTGACGGCCTTTGCCTGCATCGTGCTTTTGCTGTTCTTCGGCAGCCTCTATTCCAGAAGCTTCCTGTCGCCTGAATATCTCCTGCAGCAGCTCAAGGTGGCTTCATTCCTCGGCGTCATCGCGACAGGCATGATGCTGGTCATCCTGCTCGGCCAGATCGACCTGTCGGTGCCGTGGGCGGTGGCGGCGGGCGCCATGATGGCCTGCGCCGCGGCGGCGTACGGCCCGGTCGGCGTGGCGTTGGCCATCCCGTTCGGCATCATCTGCGGCATGCTGATCGGCGTCGTCAACGGCATCGGCGTCGCCTATCTGCGCATCCCCTCGATGATCATCACATTGGCCACCAACGCTGTCGCGCAGGGGCTGATGGTGGTCTACACCGGCGGCTTCTCGCCGCAGGATTCGGCGACGGGCGCGATGCGCTACCTGGCGACCGGCTTCGCCATTCCGGGCGTGCCCAACGCCGTCATCATCTGGGCGCTGATCGGGGCCGCGATGGTGTTCGTGCTGACGCGGACCGGCTTCGGCCGCACCGTCTACGGCATCGGCAACCGCGAGCGCGCGGCCTATCTCTCCGGCATCGACACAAGGCGCGTGGTGATGATCGCCTTCGCCGTCTCCGGCGGGCTCTCGGCTTTCGGCGGCGTGCTTCTGGCCGGCTATGCCTCCAAGGCGGCGCAGTCGATGGGCGACGCTTATCTGCTGCCGTCGATCGCCGCGGTGGTGCTTGGCGGCACCTCGATCCTGGGCGGGCGCGGCTCCTATCTCGGCACTGTCGCCGGTGTCATCCTCATCACGTTGCTGCAATCCATCTTGTCGGTCATGCAAATGCCGGAGGCGGGGCGGCAGATCATCTACGGTGTCGTCATCGTCGCCATGCTGCTGCTCTACGGCCGCGCGCCGGCAAGCCGCTGACAGTGGACGAAGCGGCAGCACAGGCGCCGACGAGCGCCCCTGGCTCGGTGCCGGCCATCGTGGTTATGGGCGTCGCCGGCTGCGGCAAGTCGGCGGTGGGCATTGGGCTTGCCGCCGCTCTGGGCGTTACCTTTATCGAGGGCGACAGGCTGCATCCGCCGGAAAACGTCGCACGCATGGCAAGCGGCGAGCCGCTTACCGATCAGCTGCGCGAAGGCTGGCTCAACGCGATCGGCGAGCGCATCGCCGCGTCGGTGGGGCAGGGCAAAGGCGTGGTCGCCGCCTGCTCGGCGCTGAAGCGCAGCTACCGCGACCGGCTGAGCGGCTTCTGCCCGGAAATCGTCTTCCTCTATCTGGAGATCGACCCTGGTACGGCCAGGCAGCGCGTCGGCAGCCGCAAGGGCCACTTCATGCCGGCGAGCCTGGTCGACAGCCAGTTCGCCATCCTCGAGCCGCCGGCTGCGGATGAGCGCGCCTCGAAACTCAATGCCACACGCCCGGTCGGTGACCTCGTCGCCGCCGCGGTCCGCCTGATACGCCGGTCATGAGCCTTCATCCATTCCGATGCCGATGCTGTCCGAGACCTCGGTCAGCCGCTGCCGGCGGGACCACGTCAGCATCTGCTCGGGGTAGAGCTTCAGCGCTTCCAGCAGGCGGTCGCGCTTGAGCAGGATGTAGTGCGCCTGCACAGTCATGTTCTTGGCGCCATCCCTGGCCATGTCCGTTGCCGGGCTGACAGATGCCTCCGGCGTCAGCTCGGGGCTGAGCACGGCCCGGTATTCGATGAAGGGAACCACTTCGAAGGTCGACATGGCAAACAGGGCTGTCCTGCCCCTGGCGGCAAAATTCGCCGGCGCCGAGGCGAGATGCGTCCAGCCGCTTTCGCCCATGGCTGCCTCGGTGAAGGTCGTGCCGGCGTGGACGGTGTTGGTCATCGTCACCACGCCATTCTGCTTCAGGATCTTCTGGATGCGGATGGTGGCCTGATAGGTGTCGTCGCGGCCAAAGACGACCCGGCTTTTCAGGAACCGGTTTTCGACATCGATCAGCGGCGGATTGAGGAAACGCAAGCCGAACGCCGATTCGGAAATACCGTGGGTGTTGACGCTCACCTGATGCGCTTCGATACCGGCCTCGTACAGCGCGCGCTTGCCGATGATGGTCTGGGCGGTGAACTGATCGCACCAGAGGATGGCGCCGTGGCCGCGCTGCAAGGCCGACCGCAGCCCCGCCAGCCCCTCCAGCCGGATCGTCGGCGACCAGCGGCCGGCCACCAGATGAGCGGCGAGCTGCAAGCGGCGGCGGTGGCGCGCTGCCAGCAATCCCTCGAACAGCTTGCGTGCATCGATACCATCGCCCAGCACCGCGAGCGTGGCGGCAGCGTAGGCCGGGAATTCCTTGCGCATATGGCGCTTGAGGCGAAACCTCGATACGCGGCCGCAGATCGGCGCCCACCATCGCACCGGCAGTGCCGCCGCCACCACGAGATAGAAGATAGACAGCAGGCCTTCGCGAAGATCCTTGTTGGAAAAGCGGCGAAGCCGGCCAGGGCGAACCAGCTTGCGGCTGAAGAAGCGTACATCCTCCGCCCGTTCCGGGACGAAGACGTCTGCGATGATTTCAGTGCGGAAACTGGCTGCCGATGGCAGCTTGCGGGCGGCCTTGCGGGATTTTTCTAACCACCACAGCCTCATCGGTCCAGCCCGTTCTTCGAACCCCGCTTTACTGCGTCGGCTTGGGCCGTGCAAGGTCATGTCCGCGCTCAAGACTTCTGCAGATTTCGCTTGCCCTAGACTTGAGACAAGCGCGCCGCTTACGAAGTGTTGATTTCGAGGGCCGGACGAAGATAGTCGTATCGCTATTCCATATATGGCGTCAGCACATCTTCGATCCATTTCATGAACGCGCGGACCCGGCGCGATAGATTGCTCCGATGTGCGACGACGAGGGACACGGCGAGCGGCCGGCGACGAAAATCGGGTAGGATCTCGACAAGCGCTCCACTCTCCAAGTATCGGCCAATGCCCAAGAGTGGCGCCTGGATCAGGCCAAGGCCGGCGAGGGCCGCTGCTTCGTAGGTCTGTGCGCTGTTGACGTGTAGCGCACCTGGCAACTGAAGCGTCGCGTAGCTGTCGCCGTCCGGATATTCCCATCCATAGGGTCGCGCGCCCAGCAGCGTCGAAAAATGAATTGCCCTATGTTCCTGACGCTGGAGATCTTCCAGCGATCGAGGCACGCCATGGCGCGCCAGACAGGCGGGACTGGCTGCGTTGGCCATGCGCAACAGGCCCAACGGGCGGGCAATCAGGGTCTCGTCGCGAATGGGTCCAAGCCGCAATACACAATCGAACCCCTCTTGAACCAGATCGACTTGCCGATCCGTACTCGACACCTCCAGCTCCAACTCGGGGTGAGCCGCCATGAAATCCGGCAAAGCCGGTACGATCGTTGTGCGCGCCACTTCGGTCGGAAGGTCGACCCGCAAACGGCCGCGAAGTGCCACGCGGTCGCCTGCGAACATCGAGTGCAGATCATCGACTTCAGCAAGCAGATCGCGGGCGCGGGCATGAAATGCGCGTCCGTCCTCCGTCAACCGCACGCTGCGCGTCGTCCGGTGCAGAAGCCTGACACCCACATCTTCTTCCAGCTTGCGGACCGCCGTTGAGGCTCTCCCCTTTTGGATGCCCAGGCTATCGGCCGCGCGGGTGAAGCTCCCCATTTCCGCGACCGTTGTGAAAATGAGGATGGGTTCGAGATTCTGCATTTTCGCGCCTCGGATTGTTCCCCAAAAAGAGAACAGTTGGTTCATTTTCTCGGCATTTATCACATTTGAGAGGCACAGTAAGCTTCGAATATGGGATCTCCCCATCGGAGAATGACAAGTGTCCGAAACTGTGAACCTGCATCAGACACCGGAAATTATGACCTTGCATCGCGCCCTGTGGGCCGGCCGGATCATGAGCGCGTTTGTCGTCATCGCCCTGACGGCAGATGGCACTGTTCAGCTTTTCGCGCCGGCACAGATCGCCAGCATGTTGCAGGAAACCGGGTTTGCGATGGACCTGACCCGTGTCGTGGGTCCGATCATCCTCGCCTGCGCCATCCTCTACGCCATCCCGGTCACCGCCGTCCTCGGCGCGATCCTGGTGACGGGCTTTTTGGGAGGTGCCATCTGCGCCCATCTTCGCATCGGTGAGTTGGGGTCGCCGCCGGAAATCATCTCCCTGCTTCTGGGCGCGATGACCTGGGGCGGCCTCTATCTCCGCGATCCCCGTATCCGGGCCATTCTGCCGCTCATCCATTGAACCAACAGGGGCAGCTCTGTCCCGCGACATCAGGAGAAACACATGTTCCTAGTAATGGGAATCACGGGAAAAGTTGGCGGCGCAACGGCAGAGCATCTGCTGGCGCACGGCAAGGAGGTACGCGCACTCGTCCGCAATCGCGACAAGGCGGCCAATTGGGCGAACCAGGGCGTGGAACTGGTAGACGGCGACTGGAATGATTCGGCAGCCATCGAGCGAGCCCTCAAAGGCGTCGAAGGCGCGTTCGTCATGTTGCCCCCTGTCTGGGCGCCGTCGCCCGATTACAAAGAAGCGAGGAGCGTGATTGCTAGCTATGTCGAGGCTCTGACCAAGGCAGCGCCGCCGCGAGTGGTTGCGCTTTCGTCGATGGGTGCGAACCGAACAAGCGGGCACGGGGTGATCGCGGCCTTGTCGCTTCTGGAGCAAGGGTTTCGCGGCCTGACATCGCCAACCGCATTTGTGCGCGCGGGGGGATTCTTCGAAAATTTCCTCTACGGCTTGCAGGTCGCGCAGGGCGGAATGCTACCGGTCTACTACAATCCGACAAACCGGAAATCGACCATGGTTGCGACGAACGACATCGGCGCGCAGGTCGCAACCCTTTTGACCGGGTCGACGTGGTCAGGGCAACGCATCGTCGAGATCGGTTCGATGGTCACCGCGGATGAAGTCGCCGAGCAGTTGGGTGAAGTCCTGAATCTCGCCGTGAAAGCCTTTGCAATTCCGCGTGCGGGGTGGGCGGAAGCGTTCGAGCAATTCGGCATCCCGAAGGGTCACTCCGGACCTGCCGAAGAAATGTTCGAGGCCGTGAATGCGGGATGGATGGACCTCGGTGTGGTGGGTACGGAGCACGTAGCGGGTACCACGTCCGCACGCGCTGTATTCGAGGCTGCGTCTAATGTGAACGGATAGGCCAAAACTGCATGAGGTTCTCCGTGATTTCGAGCTTCGCAACCCGAGATTCGGAGAACCTCTCCTTCAATGCAGGAATCTCTATCTGAACGCGATCGGCTTGAAGTCGGTGGTTTAGATCTGCGACGTCAGCTCGACCGGAAAATCGTCATTGTCGGCATCGCGCATGGCGGCGAGGCTGCGATTATCCAGCACTTCGGCGATTGCCTGCCGCACCTCCAGCATCATGTGGCGGACCTGGCAGGTCGCCTCGTCGCAATCCTCGCAGCGTTGATACTGCGTGCGGCTGGCGCAAGGGATTGGCGCCAGCGGCCCGTCAAGCACGCGCACGACATGGCCGATCTTGATTTCGGAGGCCGGCCGGGCAAGGCGGTAGCCGCCTTCCTTGCCTTTGCGGCTCTGGACGAAGCCGGCATTGCGCAACTCGCCCAGAATGGCATCGAGGAATTTCTTCGGGATGTTGTTGGCCACAGCGATGTCATTGACGAAGGCCAATTGGCCGGCCGGCAGGCCAGACAGATGCACGAGGGCCTTGAGGCCGTATTTGCCTTTTTTTGTCAGCATGCCCAGATCAACCCATAAAAGCCCCAACCACTCGCATCTGGCGACTGTTTGTGTGCAAATAATGACGTCTTCGCCGCGCGATGATGTTTCGCGAAACAGCCACCAAATTGCACGTTAGGCACAAACGCGTTGATTCTTTGTAACGTTTTGCACTGAGAACGCGGATATTCCGCTGATAACCAGGTTATCGGCGTTCAAAAACGAAAAAAGCCGGCAGCGCGCCGGCTTTTTCGTCTGCTGTGCAGGTATCGCTGCCTCAGCGGCTGCCGTAGGTCTGGTCGAGCAGGCCGCCGGCGGCGAAATGCTCTTTCTGCACCTTGTCCCAGCCGCCGAAAACGTCTTCCACCGTCAGCAGCCGGACATCGGGGAAAGCGGCCTTGTATTTCGCCGCCACAGCGGCGTCGCGGGCTCTGAGGCCGTTGCGGGCGGCGATGTCCTGGCCCTCCGGTGTGTAGAGGAAGTCGAGATAGGTCTTGGCCAGATCGCGCGTGCCGTGATCGTCGGCAACCTTGTCGACGATGGCGACCGGGAATTCGGCCAGCAGGCTGACCGAAGGCGTAACCTGCTCGAACTTGTCGTCGCCATACTCCTTGCGGATGCCGCGCGTCTCCGACTCGAAGGTGATCAGCACATCACCGATCTCGCGCTGCACGAAGGTGGTGGTCGCGGCGCGGCCGCCGGTGTCGAAGATCGGCACGTTGTTGAACAGCTTGGTGATGAACTCCTTCACCTTGGCGTCGTCGCCCTTGAAGGCTTCCTTGGCGTAGGCGGTGGCCGCCAGATAGGTGTAGCGCGCATTGCCGGATGTTTTCGGGTTTGGGAAGATCACCTGCACGTCGTCGCGCACGAGATCGTTCCAGTCCTTGATGTGCTTGGGGTTGCCCGCGCGGACAAGGAACGAAGGCAGAGAATAGAAGGGCGAGGCATTGTCAGGGAAATCCTTCTGCCAGTCGGCCGAGACGAGGCCCTTCTTGACCAGGAAGTCGATGTCGATGACCTGGTTGAAGGTAACAACGTCGGCGCCAAGACCCTCGGCGATGGCGCGTGCCTGCGCCGAAGTGCCGGCATGCGACTGGTCGACGGTGACGCCCGGATGCTGGGCGATGAAAGCCTTGTTGACCTGCACGAACAGTTCGCGGCCGACATCATAGGATGCGTTGAGCAGTTTGTCGGCCGACCAGGCTTGGGAGGATGCAAGGAACAGGCCGGCGACGGTGGCAAGCCCGAGGAAAAATCGTTTCATGAAAACAGGCTCCGATGCAATGCGTTGATGGTCGGACCATAGCCGTGACGTATCATGCGCGACGAGGCATGCGCTGTCGGTTCGCGGCCTCGTCGTGGGAAAATATA
Organism: Mesorhizobium sp. WSM4833; assembly: GCF_055811095.1. Lineage (NCBI taxonomy): Bacteria > Pseudomonadati > Pseudomonadota > Alphaproteobacteria > Hyphomicrobiales > Phyllobacteriaceae > Mesorhizobium > Mesorhizobium sp. WSM4833. The sequence goes on along the minus strand of NZ_JBVVQG010000001.1, from coordinate 574,468 downwards.
TCCCCTAAGTTGGCACCTGTTGGAATTCTGTTCCAGGAGATGGCTACCTTCGTCGGAGTTTTTCTGCGCCTTGTTTGCGGTGCTGCATGGCATATACAAAAGGCATATACAAAGAGCTGCCGCCATGCCCCAGAACCGTCATTCAACAACGCCGCCCAAGGAGGCGAAGCTGTTTCGCAACAACCGCAGCCCAACACGGGAGAGTTCACCCGGATCAGGAATCTGAAGGCCGAAAACCGGTTGGCGTAGCGCTTGAGCCGAGAATCAAGCCGCCGGAAAAAGCTTCCAGCGGCCGGGGCGGAACGCCACCCGGCTTTTTTGCGCCGCGGGATGATCGACCGGCAATTCGATTTCGACCCGCTGACGCTCACCACCGATCTCGAGCTCGACCCGGCGCGTGCCGGCGACGCGGCGGCTGGCGGCGACCGTGCCGGCGATGCAGCCGCTGCAGCCGTCCAGCAATTCGACATCGTGCGGGCGGAAGTAGAGCGTCGCATCGCCCGAGGGCTCGTTGGGCGCGGCAAGCCCGATCGGACGGTCGGCGAGCCAGATCTCGCCATTCTCGACTTTGACGGGAAGCGAGCTCGATTCACCGATGAAGCCGTAGACGAAGGGCGAGTTCGGCGTGTCGTAGATGTCGTCGGCGGTGCCGACCTGCTCGATGCGACCCTGGCTCATCACCACGACGCGGTCGGCAAGCTCCAGCGCCTCTTCCTGGTCGTGGGTGACGAAGACGGTGGTGTGGCCGGTGGCGTCATGGATTTCGCGCAGCCAGCGGCGCAATTCCCGGCGCACCTGCGCGTCAAGCGCGCCGAACGGTTCGTCGAGCAGCAGCACCTTGGGTTCGATGGCCATAGCCCGCGCCAGCGCCACGCGCTGCCGCTGGCCGCCGGAAAGCTGCGCCGGATAGCGCTTTTCCAGCCCCGACAGCTGGACAAGGTCCAGAAGCTCGGAGGCGCGGCGGCGGATCTCCTGCGCCGGCGGGCGCGACGGCCCGTGCCGGACCTTCAGGCCGAAGCCGATATTGTCGGCCACCGTCATGTGCCGGAACAGCGCATAGTGCTGGAAGACAAAGCCGACATTGCGATCCTGGATCGACTTGTGCGAGGCGTCCTCGTCGCCGAAGAAGATATTTCCGCGCGTCGGCCGCTCCAGTCCGGCGATCAGCCTGAGCAGCGTCGTCTTGCCGGAGCCGGACGGCCCCAGCAACGCGATCAGTTCGCCCGACTTGATATCGAGCGACACGTCGTGGAGGGCCGGAAACCGGTCAAACTCCTTGCGCACGTTGGCAACGCGAACTTCCATGCAAATCCCTCTGTCAGTGTCCGCGCGTCGCGGCGATCTCGGCGCCGTAGCGCATCTCGAGTAGTGTTTTCAAGACCAGCGTGACGAGCGCCAGGCCCGCAAGCAATGAAGCGACGGCGAAGGCGCCGACGGCGTTGTACTCGTTATAGAGGATTTCGACATGCAGCGGCATGGTGTTGGTCAGGCCGCGTATATGGCCCGACACCACCGAGACCGCGCCGAACTCGCCCATGGCACGCGCATTGCACAGGAGCACGCCGTAGAGCAGCCCCCATTTGACGTTGGGCAAGGTCACGTACCAGAAGGTCTGCCAGCCATTGGCGCCAAGCGAAAGTGCTGCCTCCTCGTCGCCATTGCCTTGCTCCTGCATCAGCGGGATCAACTCGCGGGCGACGAAGGGGAAGGTGACGAAGATTGTGGCCAGCACGATGCCCGGCACGGCAAACAGGATGACGATGCCATGCGCTTTCAGCCAGGTGCCGAGCAGCCCCTGGGCGCCGAACAGAAGCACATAGACGAGGCCCGATATGACCGGGGAGACCGAGAAGGGAAGGTCGATCAGCGTGGTCAGGAAGGCCTTGCCCTTGAACTCGAACTTGGCGATCGCCCAGGCGGCGGAGATGCCGAACACAATGTTGAGCGGTACCGAGATCGCGGCGACCAGCAGCGTCAGCCGGATCGCCGAGCGTGTGTCGGGATTGCCGAGCGCTTCGGTGTAGGCACCGATGCCCTTGGCGAAGGCTTCGTTGAAGACGATGATCAGCGGCAAGAGCAGGAAAATGCCGAGGAAGGCAAAGGCGACGGCCATCAGGGCCAGGCGCGCCGGGCGGCTTTCCGTGACCGCCGCCGATTGGCTTTCATGGTGCGGTTCGTAGGATTTGATCTCCGGATCAGCCATAGCGCTTGCGGCTCCACGACTGTGCGAGATTGACGACCAAAAGCATGATGAATGACAGGGCGAGCATGATCGCCGCAATCGCGGTTGCCGCCGGGTAATTGTATTCCTCCAGCCGGATGACGATCAGCAGCGGCGCGATCTCTGATTTGTAGGGCAAGTTGCCGGCGATGAAGATGACCGAGCCGTATTCGCCGACGCCGCGCGCGAAGGCGAGCGCGAAGCCGGTGACGATGGCCGGCGCCAGGCCCGGAAACAGGATGCGGGTGATGATCTGGAAACGATTGGCGCCAAGGGTGGCCGCGGCTTCCTCCACTTCCTTGTCGATCTCCTCCATGATCGGCTGCACGGTGCGCACGACGAAGGGCAGGCCGATGAAGATCAGCGCGATGACGATACCCAGTGGGGTATAGGCGACCTTGATGCCGAGCGGCATCAGCAATTTGCCGATCCAGCCGTTCGGCGCGTAGAGCGTGGTCAGCGCGATGCCGGCCACAGCCGTCGGCAAGGCGAAGGGCAGATCGACCATGGCATCGACGATGCGGCGGCCGGGGAAGCGGTAACGCACCAGCACCCATGCGACCAGCGTGCCGAAGACGACGTTGACAGCAGCCGCGACGAAGGCAGTGCCGAAGCTGATTCTCAGCGCATTGACGGTGCGGCGATCGGTGGCGATCGCCCAGAATTCAGGCCAGCCAAGGGCGGCCGAGCGCCAGAGCAGCCCGGATAGCGGGATGAGGATGATGAGGGTGAGGTAGGCAAGCGAGAAGCCGAGCGTCAATCCGAAACCCGGAATGACGCTCGGCTGCCTGAATCGCCACCCCGCTTGGGCGGGTGCTGTGGTCATGTCGTCCTGAATATCGACTGCTTACTGGGGCTTGTAGATCTGGTCGAATATACCACCATCGCCGAAATGATAAGGCTGTGCTTTTTTCCAGCCACCAAACTGTGGATCGTCGATGGTTACAAGTTTGATCGGCGGCAGCTTGGCGAGGTCCTCGGCCGGCACCAGATCGGGCTTGGCAGGACGATAATGGTTCTTGGCGATGATCGTCTGCGCTTCCTTGGAATAGAGCCAGCTCAGATAGGCTTCGGCGATCTTGCGCGTGCCCTTGGCATCGACATTGGCGTCGACCACCGCCACCGGCGGTTCTGCCAGGATGGAGGTCGGCGGGTAGACGATGTCGAAATTGTCGGCGCCGAACTCGTCGAGCGCCAGATAGGCCTCGTTTTCCCAGGCGATAAGCACATCGCCGAGACCCTTTTGCGCGAAGGTCACGGTCGAGCCGCGCGCGCCGGTGTCGAGCACCGGGGCATTGGCGTAGAGCTTGCCGACGAACTCCTTGGTCTTGGTCTCGTCGCCGCCGTCATTGGCGTTGGCGTAGGCCCATGCGGCGAGATAGTTCCAGCGCGCGCCGCCGGACGTCTTGGGATTGGGCGTGATCACCTGGACACCGTCCTTGACGAGGTCGCTCCAGTCGTGAATGCCCTTGGGATTGCCCTTGCGCACGAGGAAGATGATGGTCGAGGTGTAGGGCGCCGAATTGTTTTCGAATTTGGTGCGCCAGTCCGGATTGATCTTCTTCGACTTCGAGACGATGGCATTGATGTCGCCTTCGAGTGCCAGCGTCACCACATCGGCGTCGAGGCCGTCGATCACGGCGCGGGCCTGGGCGCCCGATCCGCCATGCGACTGCTGGACGGTGACCGTCTCTCCGGTCTCGGCCTTCCAATGGGCGACGAAAGCTTCGTCATAGGCCTTGTAGAGCTCGCGTGTCGGATCGTAGGAGACGTTGAGAATGGTGGTATCGGCAAACGCGAAACCGAGCGTGCCGAACTGGACAGATGTGGCGACCAGTGCGCCGAGCAGTTTCCTGAAATGAGGTTTGGTCATTTCTGCCTCCGTTGAACCCGCGCCAAATCTACCGAATTGGTAGAAATTAGATGCATTCAATGTTGCCTTTTTTGCCCCTCTTGAGAAAATGTTCGGCGCCATTTCGTCCTTTGGAGAAATATTTTCCTCTTGCGGCCAAAGGAAGAATCCATGGCCCTGCCACTCAGCCTATCTAGCAATGGGTAGTGCCGAGGCAAGGTGTGGAATTTGATCCGGTGCCTCAATCGGCGGTGATGGGAAAGTCGAAACGCTGTTCGGCGAACGGTTCGCTTTTCAGCGTGAAGTGCCACCATTCCCTTGCATAGTTCTTGAAGCCGCCCGCGCGCATGGCTTCGACAAGCATCTTGCGATTTGCCGCTTCACTGGCAGGGCCGCGGTATGCGGTTTCGCTCATTGAATCAAAGCAGTCGAAACCGGTACCGAAATCGAGCGTGTCGGCATCCCCGGTGCCGCAGGCCGGGTTCGGGCTGGACCTGCGGTCCATCCGGGCGACGGCGACGTCGACGGTCGAGCCACGTGAATGAGTCGACAACTCTCCGACATAGCCCTTGGCGATCAGGTCGCTGCGCCTGACCTTCGGATACCATTGCGGATCGGGCGGCCCGCCCTGTTTTGTCCATTCGCCCATGTCGGCGACGGCGCGGGCAGGGCGGTAGCAATCGAACACCACCAGGGTCAGGCGTTTGGCCGCGATCGCTTTCTGGACGGCGGAGAGTGCCTTCGCCGCATCCTCTGTGAGGATGCAGACCGGGGCGTCATAGCCGTTCACCTTGCGGTGCAGAAAATTATCCGATCCGGCGTAGCGGATGTCCTGGCGGATCGAGGGGTCGACATCGGCGAGCCGGACAAAGCCGGCGGGGAGTGGGTCAGCGAGAGCAGGGAGGGTGATTACCGGGACAAGGATTGTTGCTGCCAGTGCTGAGGCTGCCGACAGGAAAGGATCGCGCGAGGCACCCCCCTCTGCCTTGCCAGGCATCTCCCCCGCAAGGGGGGAGATTGGCAGCTTTGGCGTCCTGCTCCACCATTGATAACTGGCGAAAGCGGCAAGGACATCCGATCGCCCTCCTTGCGGGGGAGATCGCCGGCAGGCCAGAGGGGGGTGCCTCGGAACAGGCATGGGTGAAGTATCCTGCTATCCGCTGAGCCTGTGGAAAGCCAATTCCACGAATCGCTTGCAGCCGTCTATTCGACAAACACCTTCACGCTCGCCGCACGTCCCGCGGCGTCGATGACGGTCAGCGTCGAATAGCCGGCGCCGTCGGGCTGCCAGGTCGCGGTGCGGCGACGGTCGATGCCCACCAGCGGCTTGCCGTTGGCCAGCCAGCGGAATGGCGCACGGCCGCCTTGCAGCTTCAGCACCAGCGGCGAGGCGTCGACCGAATTGGTGCCGAGATCGACGCGGGCGCCGTCGGGCGGGAAGATGATGGTCGGTGCGGGTTCGGTCACCGTCGCCTGCACCAGGCCGTCCGCCCCGGCGCCGAAGCGGGCGAGCGTCACCGGCAGGTCCTCGCGCCTGGGGTTGAACAGTCCGGGCGGCTTGCCCGGCAAGGGGACGGTGGCCAGGCCCGAGCGGACAAAACCCTCGAACAGGATGGGAGCGGCCGAGACATAACCGGACAGTCCGGGCACCGCGCCGGCGTCGGGACGGCCGACCCAGACACCGAGCACATAGCGGCCGTCGAAGCCGACCGACCACGCGTCGCGGTAGCCGTAGGACGTGCCGGTCTTGTAGGCAATGCCGCGCTGCAGGGCACCCTCGGGCGGCTTGACGCCCGACAGTATGTCGATGATCTGCCAGTTGGCCAGACCGTCGAGGATGGTGGCGCTGGTGCGCTCGGCATTGGCCGGCTCGGTGCCGTCATGCAGCGTGTGCGTCTTGCCGCCATTGGCGAGCCCTGTGTAGAGCTGGACGAGGTCGCGCAGCGTGACGCCTACGCCGCCAAGGCCGATGGCCAGGCCCGGCGCCTCGTTGACCGGCAGTATGGGGCTGACGCCGGCCTGGCGGAAGCGCGCCATCAGCCGCGTTGGCCCGACCGCGTCGAGCACGCGGATCGCCGGCACGTTGAGCGACAGTTGCAGCGCTTGCCGGATGCTGACATCGCCCTGGTAGCCCATGTCGAAATTCTTCGGCCGGTAGCCGGAGAAATCGACAGGGCTGTCATCGATCAGCGTCTCCTGCGCCACCAGGCCCTGTTCGAAGGCAAGACCGTAGATGAACGGCTTCAGCGTCGAGCCGGGCGAGCGGACGATCTTTGTCATGTCGATCCAGCCGGAGCGGCTGGCGTCGAAGAAATTGGCCGAGCCGACTTCGCCGAGAATGTCGCCGGTGCGGGAGTCGGCCAGCACCATGGCGACCGACAGGCGAGGGCCGAGCTTGGTGGCGGCGTCCCTCGCCACCTGTTCCAACCCTTCCTGGACGCTCTTGCGGATCGTCAGTTGCAAGGGCTGGCCGGGGACGGCCTTGGGCAGCATCGCATAGGCTGCATGCGCAGCGAGGGCCGGCAGGGTACGGCGCAGGCCCGACACATCGTCGAGGGCGGCACGCGCGGCCTCGCGCTCGCCGAGCAGTCCGGAGGAGACCATGCGGGTCAGCACCCGGTCGCGGGCGGCGTGGGCGATCTTCAAATTGCGGTCGGGGCGGCGTTTTTCCGGCAGCTGCGGCAGGGCGACGAGCAGCGCCGATTCGGAAACGGTAAGCCGCTTCGGCTCCTTGCCGAAATAGGCCAGCGAGGCGGCGCGCACGCCTTCCAGATTGCCGCCATAGGGCGCCAGCGTGAGGTAGCGTTCGAGGATTTCGCGTTTCGACAGCCGCCGTTCGATCTGGATGGCGCGCAGCATCTGCTTGATCTTGGAGCCGAGGCTGCGGCTTTCGCGCGGCTCGATCAGCCGGGCAAGCTGCATCGAAAGCGTCGAGCCGCCGGAAACGATGTGGCCGCTGGTGGCGAACTGGCCGGCGGCGCGCGCCAGCGCCAGCACGTCGACGCCCTCATGATCCCAGAAACGTTTGTCTTCATAGGTGACCAGCATGTCGACGAATTGCTTGTCGACCTGGTCGAGCCGGGTTTCGAGCCGCCAGTAGCCGTCCGGCGTGGCGAAGGCGCGCAACAACTGGCCATCGCGGTCCTGGACTTCGGTGGAGACCGTGAGTTCGGCTGGAAGCGGGGGCGGGAAGGCGCGGTCGAGTTCCCAGAGGGACGCGGCGGAAAGGGCGAGGATGCCGGCGCACCCTGCCGCTCCAACAGCGAATTTGCGAAGCATCCTCATGGCAGTAAAGATGCCCCCTCATCCGGCCGCTTCGCGGCCACCTTCTCCCCGGTGGGGAGAAGAGACTGGCGCCAGCGCTGGCCGTCGCCGCGCCCCCCGGGGGGGGGGGGGCCGCGCGGAGGGGGGGGGGGGGGGGGGGGGGCGGTGGGGCG
>NZ_JBVVQG010000001.1:181709-566948 GCF_055811095.1 Mesorhizobium sp. WSM4833 | reverse complement strand
GCGCGGCCGCCCCCCCCCCCGCCCCCCCCACCTGCTATTTGCCCACCCCCCCGCCCGCCACCCCCCCCCCCCCCCCCCCCGCCCGGGGCGCCCCCCCCTTCTCTCCGGTGGGGAGAAGAGACTGGCGCCAGCGCTGGCCGTCTCCTCTCCCCTCGGGGAGAGGTCGACCGAGCGAAGCGGAGGGCGGGTGAGGGGGCACTTTGCTCATCGCGTCCATCACCATCAGCGCCTTACGGCGCCTTGATCTCCATCATGCCGGTGGCGGTGCGGGCCGAGTATTGCGGCCGATACATGTCTTCCACCGTTGCCGCGGGGTGCGCATAGGTACCCGGCGTCACGGCGCGCACGACATAGGCGAGGGTCAGATTGTGGTCGTGGTCGCCGTCGGCCGGGTTGAATGCCGCGACGAAACGGTCGTCGCGGAATTCGAGATGGGCCGCATCGGTCTGCGCAAGCCACGAGAAGTTCGTCAACTGGGCGCTGGAGACCAGGCCGGGATTGTCGATCTCGAAGCCGGCCGGCAACAGGTCGGTGACCAGCAGGCGCGACGGCCATGTGTTCTGCTCGTTGACCTTGAGCACGACGACATAGCGTTCGTTCTGAGTCGCCTCCGTGACATTGGCTTCGGTGCCGTCGAGCTTGTAGTAAGTGCGGCTGATTGTGAAGCCGTCGCCGCCGGCCGGCAGCGGCTGGACCGGCGACGCCACCGTGGTGACGACGGCCTGCAGCGGGGTCTTGCCGGTGTTGGCGATGGTCAGCGGGCTGTCGACAAGGTCAGAGCCTTCGACCTGGTTGGAGTAGCCGCCGGAATGCGCCGCGCCATTGACGGTCAGCGTGATCGTATCATTGCCTTCTTTCAGCGCGCGGGCCGCCAGCAGCATCCAGGATTCGTCCTGGGTGCTGGTCCAGCGGGCTTCGGCGCGTTCCCTGGTCACCAGCTTGATCAGCTCCGGCACGATTGTCGGTACCGGCTTGGATTCCGCCGCCAACGCCAGCATCGCCGCGCCATCACGCAGCCGCGAACCGTAGTCGGAGCGGTAGTAGTCGTAGTCGGTGGTCGACTTGGCCAACTGCAGGGCAGTTTTGAACGTCGATTCCGCACGCGGTGTATCGCCGTAGAGCGCCAGGCTTGCCGCCAGCTGGGCAACGGCCATCGGGCTGGAAAAAGCTTCGAGTTGCGTGTCCGCATAGTAGCGCAGGTCGCCGATCGAGGCCTTCTTGTTGCGGGCCAGAACGTAGAGGGCGTAGGCGATCTCGCTGCCCCGGTCCTGGACGCTCTGGTCGTAGCCGAGTGAGTTCTGCAGGTTGCTGAGCGCCTGGTTCATGGCCAGGCTCGGCACGTCGTATTTCTGCTCGCGTGCCCTGGTCAGGAAGTCGGTGACATAGGCATCGAGCCACAGATCGCCGGAGCCCGGGCCCCACAGGCCGAAGCTGCCGCCCGAGGCCTGGTAGCTCAGAACCTTGTAGATGGCGTCCTGGATGCGGCCATGGATATCGGGATCGCTGGCCATGCCGATGCCGGACGCCAATTCATTGACGTAGAGAAGCGGCATGGCGCGGCTGGTGGTCTGCTCGGCGCACCCATAGGGGTAGCGGTCGAGCGTCATCAGCAGCGAAGGCACGTCGAAGGCGGCAGCCTGCGAAACGCCGACGCTGACAGAGGCGCCGTCGAGCAGGCTTGCCGCGAGCAGCTCCTTGTCGACGCGAAGCGCGCCGCCATCGCCCTTGAGGTCGACCACCAGGCGGGTGGTGACCGGTAATTGCGCCGGGCGCACCGGCACATAGAGCGTCTGCTCGACCTTGGTGCCGTCGGCATGGGCAAGCTTGATGGTGAGCGAGGCATTGCCGGCCGTCTGAGCGATCAGCGGCACGGTCAGCGTCTGGCGCTTGCCCTGGGCGAGCGTCAGCTTCTGGGGCAGAGGCTTGTCGCCCGTCGACAGGTCGCCCGTCGTTTCGATCGAGAACGCATAGTCGCCGGCCGGACCCTCGGTGTCGGCGACGTCGAGGCGCATAACGGCGGCGTCACCAGGCGCCAGGAAGCGCGGCAGGCCGGCGGTGATGACCACGGGATCGCGCACGATCACGTCGGACTGGGCGTGGCCGACCGCGTCCTTGGTCCAGGCGACGGCCATGACGCGCACGGTGCCGTTGAACTGCGGGATGTCGAAGTCGACCCGCGCCTTGCCGTCGGCGTCAAGCTCGACGACGCCGGAAAAGAAGGCGACAAGCTTTTCGGTCGGCGGGCTGCCTTGCGCCTGCATGTTGGCGCCGTCGCCGCCGGTCCTGAGCTTGCCGGCGTTGCCCAGAGAACCGTCGATCAGGCGACCGTAGATGTCGCGGATTTCCATGCCCAGCATGCGCTGGCCGAAGAACCAGTTCTCCGGATCCGGCGCCTTGTAGCTGGTCAGATTGAGGATGCCGACATCGACGGCGGCAACCATGACATAGGCATTGCTGCCCGCCTGCACGCCGGCGACCGAAACCGGGATCGACAGCTGCTGGCGCGGCATGGTCTTGTCCGGTGGCGTCAAGGTGATGGCGAGCTTCTTCGAACCCGGATCGACCTTCAGCCATTTCACGCCGATGGCGCGGGCCGGCATGCGCGTCTCCTGCGCATCGCCCGGCCGGAACAGGGTTGCGGTGACATAGGCGCCGGCGCCCCAGTCGTCGCCGACCGGAATGTCGACGGTGCTGCCGCCGGCCGGCACTGACGCCGTGATGGTCTTCAACAGCTTGTCGGAGCCGATGTTGATCAAGAGTTCGCCGGCAAAATGCGGCGAGATTTTCAGCTTGGCCACTTCGCCGGCGGCATAATTGTCCTTGTCGAGGGCGATTTCGAGGCCGTCAGGCGTTTCGGTGGTGGTCGAGGAGACATACCAGCCGGCGTCGAACTCGTAGCTGGTCGCCGGTCCTTCGGGATCGGCGGTTTCAACCTCGAGCCTGTACTGACCCCAATCGACCGGCACGGAGACCGTTGCGTCGCCGTCGGCGTTGAGGTCGACCTGGCCGTTGGCGATCGACTTGGTGAAGGTCACCGGCTCGTAATTCCACGAATTGTTGGAGCGGTACCACTGGTAATTGCGTTCGACCTTGACTAGCGTCCATTGCGCGCCTTTCAGCGCCTCACGCTTGCCGTCGGGATCGACGGCGATCAGGCTGAACTTGGCCGTGCCGCCTTGCGGCACTTCATTGTCGGCGAAATCCGGACGAATGCCGATCATATGGCCCTGCGGGCGGATGCCGATGTTGAGCGAGCGCTCGATGGCGCGGCCGCCGGTTTCACGCATCCTGACCGTCACCTTGGCGTCGACCAGCTTGGTGGTCGAGGGCAGTTGGTCGACGGAGACCGGGAAGGTCACCTTGCCGTCATCGCCAACCACCGGCAGATCGGCGAGGGGGGTGACCGTGGGTTCGGCCGACTGCTCGTCGGCGAGACCGAAGGAAAAGCCCTGGAAACGGTCCCAGTCGCGCGACGTCGACAGCGTCAGCTCGCCTTCCAGCGCCAGGCCTGCTGCCGGCGCGCCATAGAGGAAGCGGCCGTCAATGTCGATGTTGGCGGTTTCGCCCTGGGCGATTTCCTGCTTGTCGGCCTTCATGTCGAATTCGATGCGATCCGGAACGAAATCCTCGACCAGGAACATCTGGCTGGCCACCGCGGGCTGCTTGGGATCGGTGTAGATCGACACCGACCAGGTGCCGCGCATGGCGTTGGGGGCGAGCGGCAGGTCGACGGCATGGCCGCCGGCCGATGCGCCGTCGCTGACGATACGGCGGTCCTCGACGCCGTCGGGGCGCGAGAAGATGAAGGTCAACGGCAGGTTTTCGACCGCCTTGGCGGCACCGTCGCGAGCAAGTGCGGCGACATGAACATCCTCGCCGGCGCGGTAGATACCGCGTTCGGTCCAGGCATAGACGTCGAGCGCACCTGGCGCCGCGCGCCCGGTGACGCCGCGGTCGGACAGGTCGAAGCCGGCCCGGCCCATGTCGAGGAAGACGAAGTCATTGTCGCCCTGCTTGGCCATCAGCACGGCCGGCACCATGCCGCCGTCGCCGCGCGTCAGGCCGGGGTTGAAGACGGCATGGCCGTCGGCATCCGACGTCGCCGTGCCCAGAACCTCATTGTTCCTGGCGACCAGCGTCAGTTCGGCGCCGGCGATCGGCTTGGCGCTGCCCAGCGAACGGGCAAAGACATTGAGCCCGTCCTGACCGGTATAGGTCGACAGGCCGATGTCGGAGACGACGAACCATTGCGTGGCCATCGAGTTGTAGTCGTCGCTCTTGTCGTTGACGGCCTGGGCGGTCAGCACGTAGACGCCGGGCTTGCGCTGCGGCACCGCCTCGTCGACCGGGAAGGAGGTGGTGACCTCCTTGTTGAGGTCATTGGCGATGTCGAGCTGGCCTTGCCAGACCGGCGCGCCCATCTGCTCGGAAATGTTGGAGATGTCATAGCCGTCCAGCTGGTGCAGGAATTGGTAGCCCGACAGAAGCTGGGCGAGCGAACGATCGCCGATGCGATAGAGCTTCATCTCGGCAGCGTTCATGTTGACGGTAACGATCGGAATACCGCGGCGCGCGCCGGCCGGCAGCACGAAGCTATCACCGGTGAAGCGGGCGGACGGTGCGCGGTCCTGGACATAGATCGACAGCACCACGGGTGCCGCGGTCACTTCGCCGATTGCCGCCGGCAGGCCGGCGCGGAAGGTGACGTCGTAGTGCTGGCCATGCTCCAGCCCTTCGACGCAGATCTGCTTGTCCTTGGCCTCGACGCCCTTGGGCGGTGCATTGTCGACGGTGACGAATTGCGCGTAATCGACGCCGGTCTTGACCAGATCTTCGGAGAATTGCGCGCAGATGCGCGGCGCGCTGGTGTCGGCGTCGATGGTGTGGTCGATAACGCGGAAACCCTTGCGCGCCTTCAGATCGGCATAGTCGGCCTGGACCGCCGGCGACGGGTTCAGGGCAAGGCTCGCCTCATAGGCCTGTAGCGCCGGCCGGTAGAGATCGCGCTTGTCGAGGCCGTTGCCGAGCAGCGCCAGCACTTCGGCGCGCGTCTTGGTGGTGCGCAGTAGTTTATAGGCATTGAATGCGGCCGAAGTGCCGTTCGTCGGCAAAGTGGAAGCTTCGGATGTGCTGGCGGCGGGCTGCACGGCCAGCGTTTCACGCGCCAGGTTGAGCCAGAGCTGGCCATCATCGGGCAGTACCGAGACAGCGGCCTCGTATTTCAGCATGGCGGAGCGGTGGTCGCCGGTCAGCACGGCCTGTTCGGCGGCACTCAGCAAGGCAGCCATGCCTTCTGTCGGCTTGTCATAGGCCGGGCCGAGCAGCTTGTTGCGGTATTGCTGGGCCTGGTCGGCCATCCAGTTGGGGAAAAAGGCGAGTTCCGGCGGCGCGCCGATATCAGGATCGCCATCGATGTTGACGACCTTGCCGGCGACCGCGCCGTTGAAGGTTTTCAACTGGTTGTAGTCGGATTTGAGGAAGCACCATTTGGCTTTTTTATTGTAGGTGAAGGCGCGGCAGGCCGGGTCTCCCAGGCATGTCGCCTTGCACTGGTCGATTGTCACATTCTGGTCGGACCTGAGATCAAAACCGAAATAATCGGAATTGTCCGTTGTCGCGATACGCCGGGCCTCGGCCGCCTGCGAGACGCTGCTCCAGGCCAGGACATTGGCCCAGGCAAAAAACAGGAGAATCAGAATCGAAAGACCACGAGCCGCGCGCATTGCCATAACACCCCTCCAGACACAGCTGACGTCCGGGCATGATCAAGCTTCAGTCAGGCTTGTCAACACAAGGACGCGGCAGGGTTCCGCCTGCCAACGGTTTCCTTTCCGGTCGATGACCGGTAGTACCTCCATAGGACAGGGGATCACGCTTTCTTGCGGCGACGCAAAAGGTGTGAATTCCAAGCCCGTCCTATTTCAGACAATTGGATTGTGGCCCCTTTACGAGCGCTTCAGAACTTCATTCCAATTTTAGTTTTGTAACCTAGGTTGTCTTAATGCCGGCGCATGAAGAGCAGATGTCAGGAGGTCGCGCGCCAGGGCGTGCGCTTCCGCGCGCCCTGCTGCTGGCCATGATGTGCTCGACCGTGCTCGTCGCCGAATCGCCCCCGGCGGCCGCTTTCGAGCTTTTCGGCATCAAGCTGTGGGGATCGTCCAGCGACGAGGATGCCGACATCGTCGATCCTCTGCGCTACGCCGTGACCATCAATGCCCCCGACGCGGACAAGGACCTGGTCAAGAAGCTCGAAAATGCCTCGGCGCTGAAGAGCGACGAGGAGCGTCCGGTTTCAGGCTCGCTCGGGCTGATGGCCAAGGCGCGCAGCGACCGAGAACAGCTTGTCGCCGCGCTTTATGCCGATGCCCGCTACGAAGGCGTCGTCACCGTCACCATCGACGGCAAGCCGCTCGACGATTTGCCGCCGGATGCCGAATTCAAGGGTCCGCAGCCGGTTCCCGTGGCGATCGACATTGCAACCGGGCCGAAATTCACCTTGGGCAATATCAGGCTGCAAGGCGACGCGGCAGGACTGATGAGCGCCGATTATGGCCTGATATCAGGCGGCGACGCCGGATCCGGCGCAGTGCTCAAGGCCGAGGCGCTGATCGTGCGGACGCTGAAGGAGCAAGGCAGGCCGCTGGCAGAGGTGACGGACCGCCAGATCGTCGCCGACCATGCCACCTCGACGCTCGACGTGACGCTGACGGTCGCCGCCGGACCGGTCGCCGGCTATGGCCCGACCACCGTGGAAGGCACCGAGAAGGTCGACCGCGACTTCACCGAATACATGACCGGCCTCAAGCGCGGCCGGCAATACTCGCCGCAAGAGATCGACGATGCGCGCGACCGGTTGCTGGCGCTCGAGGTCTTCAACAGCGTGACGTTCAAGGAAGCCGACAAGCTCGATGCCGACGGCAACATTCCGATCGGCGTCCAGGTCAGCGAGCGCAAGCCACGCTATTTCGGCGTCGGCGGCACTTTTTCCAACACCGAGGGGCTGGGCCTCGAGGGCTATTGGGGCCACCGCAATTTGTTCGGCCGGGCCGAGAAGCTGCGCATCGATGGCAAGATCAGCGGCATCGGCAGCAACGATCTCGGCGAACTCAACTACAATGCCGGCATCATGTTCGAGAAACCCGGTGTGATCGGACCGGCATCGAAGTTCTTCGCCGGCGTCAAGACGGTGCTCGAACATCCTGATGCCTATGACCATTTCTCGGTCAAGGGCAGCGCCGGCCTGTCCTACGAACTGACCAAGAAGCAGACGGTTTCCGCCGAGGTGGCGCTCGACTATTCCCGCATCCACGACGCTTTCGGCAAGCACAAATACCTGATCGCCAGCATTCCGCTGCAATATGTCTACGACAACAGGGACAACCGCCTGAACCCGACCAGCGGCTTCCGGGTGCTGGCCTATGCCGAGCCGAGCTACGACATTTTGAATGGTGCGGCCTTCCTGAAGCTCAAGGGCGAGGGATCGGCCTATCAGTCGCTGGATTCGGCTTCCAAGTTCGTGCTGGCCGAACGTGTCGCCATCGGGTCGATCGTCGGCACCGGGCTTCAGAATGTGCCGGCCGACCGGCGCTTCTATTCCGGCGGCGGCGGTTCGGTGCGCGGCTACGCCTATCAGGGCATCGGTCCGAAGGATTTCACCGGCCAGCCGATCGGCGGCCTGTCCTTCTTCGAAACCTCGGTCGAGATGCGCATCGCCATCACCGACACGATCGGCATCGTGCCGTTCGTCGATGCCGGCACCGTGTCGACCAAATCGGTTCCCGATTTCTCCGATGTCAAGGTCGGCGCCGGCGTCGGCCTGCGCTATGTCACGCCGTTCGGGCCGCTGCGCATCGACGCGGCCGTGCCGCTCAACCGCGATCCGGGCGATCCGCATTTCGGCATCTATGCCGGCATCGGACAGGCATTCTGAGCGATGAAAACAGTCTGGCGCATCCTCCGCATTGTTCTCTACACCCTGCTGATCGTGATTGCGGGAGCGATCGGCGCGCTGGTGGTGCTAACCAAGACCGAGCGCGGCCGCGACAATCTCGCCGGCATCATTTCGCGGCTGGCATCGACCGACGACCGCAAGATCACGGTCAGCGGCATAGACGGCATCTGGTCGGGAGCCCTCAGCGTCGACCATGTCGTGCTGGAGGATCGCGAGGGTGCCTGGCTGGTGGCGCGCAAGGTGGCCGTCGACTGGTCGCCGCTGGCGCTGCTGTCGAAAAACTTCAGCGCCGACCGCATCGCTGCCGAGCGCATAGAACTCGCCCGGTTGCCGGTGGCCAGCACGCAGCCGGCGCCGAGCGGCGGCACGACGACGCTGCCGGTTTCCATCGACATCAAGCAGATCGACCTGCCCGAGATCGCGCTTGGCCAGCAACTGGCCGGCAGCGGCATCGCCGAACTTGCCGCCAGGGGCATGCTCAAGGCCGATGCCGCGCCGCTGGCGGTCGAGACGGTGCTCAACGTCACCCGCCATGACGGCAAGCAAGGCAATGTCGACGCCAAGATCCACTTTGCGCCGGCGGACAACAGGCTCGATCTTGACCTCAAGGCCTCGGAGCCGGCAGGCGGCATCATTGCCAATCTGCTCAAGCTTCCCGATACGCCGCCGGTCGACATAATTGTCTCGGGCACCGGGCCGCTCGCCAATTGGAACGGCATCGGCACGTTCTCGGTCGACGGCAAGATCGTCACCCAGCTGACAGGCCGGCACCAACTGACCGACAAGGGTAATCATGTTGAGGCCAAGGGCGACGGCGATTTCGCTCGCTTCCTGCCTGAGAATCTCAAGCCGCTGTTTGCCGGCAAGACCAGCTTCGATGTCGCCGGCACCGCCACATCGGCCGGTGGCGTCAGTGTCGACCGCGCCAACATCGACAGCGATGCGGTGCACGGCACCGCGACCGGCATTGTCGATCCTGCCGGCGCCAGCGACCTCTCGATCGAACTCGCCGCCAAGGGTCCGCCCGTTGTGATCAGCGTCGGCAGCAAGGCGCAACCGATCACGCTGGCGATCAGCAATGCCACCGCCCGCGCCTTCGGCGACGGCAAGGCACCGATCATCGACATCGGCGCCTCCTTCGTCTCCATCGTTGCTGGCGGCACGCGGCTGGATGATCTGGCGGCGCAGATCCATTCCGACGGCTTTGACATCCAGAACCGCGCCGGGCCGGTCACCGTCAAGCTGCAGGCGGGTGGTCTCAACACCGACGTGGCGACGCTGGCGCCGCTGATCACCGGCAAGATCGATGTCGATCTGGCCGGGTCGGTCAGCAAGGATGCCATTGCCATCGACCAGGGCACGCTGCGCTCCGATGCGCTCAACGCCTCTCTGACGGCGACGGTGGCGCTTGCCGACCTGTCGATGCAGCTGAAGATGAACGCGGATGCCGTGGCGACGGCCTTTCCGCCGCAGATCGCCTCGGTGCTCGGCGCCCGGGTGAAATTCTCGGCCACCGCGGCCCGCGATCCGCAGGGATCCTTCGCCGCCAACTCGATCGAATTCACGTCCGGCACGCTCAGCGCCGCCGGCACGGCCAGCATGCAGGGCACCGACATCCAGGCCGACATCAAGGGCAAATTGGGCGACGTTTCCGTGCTGTCGCCGACAGTCGGCGTGCCGGTTGCCGGTGGCGTCGATTTCGCGCTGTCGGCAAGCGGCGCGATGACGGCGCCGGATTTCACCGTTACCGCCGATAGCGACAGCCTGACGGCATCGGGCCGCACGGTGAAGAGCATCAAGCTGACGGCGAGCGGCAAGGCCGATATCACCAGTCCCGCCGCCAACGTATCGCTGACCGGCTCCGTCAACGACCAGCCGCTCGATATCAAGGCAGCACTGGTGACAAGCGAGGGCAAGCGTTCGATCAACGGATTCCTGGTCTCGCTGGGCGACAACAAGGTCTCGGGCGATCTCGCGCTGGACGACAAGTACATGCCGCTCGGTACGCTGACGCTCGACGCGCCCGCTATCGACCAGTTGGCCGCACTGGCCGGCCAGGCGGTGACGGGCGACATCGACGGCACCATCGGCTTTGCCAAGGAGGGCGACGCGCCCTCCGTCACGATCGATGCGAAGAGCACTTCGATCGCGCGTGGCGACGTGACGGCCAAGGCCATCACCGTCAATGCGCTGATCGCCAATTATCTCAAGGCGCCGGCGATCGCCGGTTCGATAAAGGCTGACAGCGTCACTTCCGGAACCACCGAAATCAGCGGCATCGGCGTCGACCTGAAGCGCCACGGCGATTGGACCAATTTCACCGGCGGCGCCACCATAGCGGGCATTCCGGCGACCGCTGCCGGCCGGGTGAAGATCGCCGACGGCAAGACGAGCGTCGAGATTACCTCGGGCGAGGCGACGGTTCGCGGCATCAAGGCCGCAATCGCTCAGGCGTCGACACTGAGCATCGCCAACGGCACGGCCAGCATCGAGAAACTGGCGCTCGATGTCGGCGGCGGTTCGGTGACGCTGTCGGGCACTGCCGGTCAGACGCTCGACCTCGCGGCGCAATTTTCGGCACTGCCCGCGGCGCTCGCCAATGAATTTTCGCCCGGCCTCGACGCTGTCGGCACGCTCAGCGGCACGGTTGGAGTGACCGGACCGCCGGCCGCTCCCGATGTCCGCTTCAATGCGCAACTGGCCGGTGTCGAAACCAGCCAGACCCGGCAGGCCGGGCTCGGGCCGCTCGCCGTCGATGCGGCCGGCAGCTACACCTTGGCCGGCGGCGTGATGCTCGATCAGGCGACGCTGACCGGCGACAAGATTTCCGGCAAGGCGACCGGCACCCTCAATCCGAACGGCGCCAGCGATTTTGCGCTCGATCTCATCTCATCCGGCCCCAGCCTGCCCCTGACTGTCGGCAGCGCCGAGAGCCCGGTCAAGATCGAGATCCGGTCCTTGTCGGCAAAGGTGGCGGGCGAGAGCACGCGGGCCCGCCTGGATGTCTCCGCGATCCTGCCCTCGATCGTCACCAGTCCGGCGAGGGTGGACGGGCTTGCCCTGGCGTTGCACTCGGATGCGTTCGATCTGAAGAACCGTGCAGGGTCGGTTTCCGGCACAGTGTCGGTGGACAAGGTCGGTCTCGACAATCCGGTGATTGCGCCGCTGATCGCCGGCAAGGTCACGGCGGCGCTCAGCGGTCGCCTGACAGCCGATGCGGTTGCCATAGACAGCGGCTCGCTCAAGAGCGATGCGCTGAACAGCCAGGTTGCCGGCCAGGTATCGCTGCGTGACGGTGCCATAGACCTCAACCTGAAGGCGGATGCCCCATCGTCGGCCTTGCCGGCGGCGGCACGCGGCATGCTTGGCGAACGCGCTGAGATCAGCGCCACGCTGAAGCGCGACCCCAACGGCAGTATCGCTATAGGCGGATTGAAGCTGACCTCGGGCGCGCTGACCGCAGACGGGCAAGCCAGCCTTGCCGACAACAAGGTGGCCGCCGACATCAAGGGTGCGCTGAGCGACATCTCGCTGCTGTCGAAAGACGCCAAGGGCGCCATCGCTTTTGCGTTGAACGCGCAGGGCCCGGCCGCGGCGCCGGACCTGTCGTTGACGGTCGATAGCGACAGGCTCCTGGTGGCATCGCGCGAGATCACCGGGCTGAAGCTGACCGCCACCGGCAAGGCCGATGCTGCCAATCCGGCGGCGAATGTGCAGCTGACCGGCAATGTCGCCGGCCAGGCGCTGCAAGGCAGTGCGGTGCTGGCGACGGCGGACGGCAAGAGCGCCATCAATGGCCTGCTGCTGTCGCTCGGCAAGAACAGGATTTCCGGCGATCTGGCGCTGGATGAAAAGTTCGTGCCGGTCGGCACCATCGCGCTCGACCTGCCCGATATCGGCCCGCTGGCAGCACTTGCCCTGGAGAAGGCCGAAGGCGATGTGCGCGGCACGATCGCCTTTTCGAAGAACGGCAATGCGCCACAGGTCGCAATCAAGGCGGCGACAGCATCGATTACGCGCGGCGACCTGCAGGCGAAAGCCGTCTCGATCGATGCGCTGGTCGCCAACTATCTGGCGGCGCCCGTGATCTCCGGAAAGATTCGCGCCGACACCGTCACGTCGGGCGGCACCGTGATCAGCGGCATCGATGTCGACTTGAAGCGCGACGGCGACTGGACGGGCTTCTCCGGCGGCGCAACCGTCAAGGGCATTCCGGCACAGGCCGCCGGCCGGGTGAAAGTGGCCAACGGCACGACGACCATCGAGCTTGCCTCCGGCCAGGCGACTGTCCAGGGCATCAAGACGGCCATCGCCCAGGCCTCGACCGTCAGCATTGCCAACGGCACAACGACGCTGGACCGGCTGGTGCTCAACCTGGGCGGCGGCACGGCGACGGTGACCGGCAAGGTCGGCACGGCGCTCGACATCAATGCGACGCTGGCGCGCGTGCCGATGTCGCTCGCCAACAGTTTCTCGCCGGGGCTCGACGCCGCCGGTTCGATCTCAGGCACGGTCAAGGTGACGGGTGCGCCGGCGAACCCCGCCATTGCCTTCAACCTCGACGCGGCCGGCGTGCAGACCTCGCAGACGCGCGGTGCCGGTGTCGGTGCGGTGAGTGTCTCCTCGTCGGGCACCTTCGGCGGCAACAAGCTGACCTTCAATGCCAATGTCGGCGATGGCGCCGGCCTTGGCCTCAAGGGCGGCGGCACCGTGACGACGGCCGGCACGCCGTCACTGGTGCTCGACTTCAATGGCGTCGTGCCGTTCGGCCTGCTCAGCCAGAAGCTTGCCGCGCAGGGCCTGTCACTGTCTGGAACCGCCAATGTCAACGTGCAGGTGCGCGGTCCCGCGACATCGCCCGTCATCGGCGGCAGCATCAGCACCTCGGGTGCGCGCCTTGTCGATGCGCGCTCCGGCCTCGCCGTCAACGATCTCGCCGCCGATGTCTCGATTGCCGGCGGCGTCGCCAGGATCAACCGGCTGACCGGAACGCTGTCGACGCGCGGCAGCCTGTCGGCCAGCGGCACGGTCGGCATCAACCCGGCGCAGGGTTTCCCGGCCGACCTGTCGATCAAGCTGGTCGACGGCCGCTATACGGACGGCAGGGTGGTGACCGCCAATCTCGGCGGCGACCTGACGATCAAGGGACCGCTGACCTCCGCACCGGTCATCGCCGGCACCGTCAATCTCGCCAAGACGGTGATCACCGTTCCCGACAAATTGCCGGGCTCGCTGGCGGCGCTCGACGTCAAGCACAAGAACGCGCCGGGCGCGGTCAAGGCGCAGGACAAGGCGCTGCGGCCGCCGACGACCAGCGGCAAGGGCGGCGGTAGCGGCCTTGCGCTCGATGTCACGGTCAACGCGCCGAATCAGATATTCATCCAGGGCAGGGGCGTTGATGCCGAACTTGGCGGCTCGCTGAAGCTGACCGGCCCGGCCTCGTCGCCGCAAGCGGTCGGCACCTTCACCTTGCAGCGCGGACGACTGTCGATCCTCGGCAAGCGGCTGACCTTCACCGAAGGCACGGTCGGGTTTTCCGGCTCGCTGGTGCCCTATCTCAATTTGACGGCGACCACGACGACGACCAGCGCCACCGTCACCATCGTGGTGTCGGGCGAAGCGACCAATCCGAAGTTCACCTTCTCCTCGGTGCCGGCGCTGCCCGAGGATGAGGTGCTGGCGCAATTGATCTTCGGCCGCTCGATGTCGAACCTGTCGCCGCTGCAGATCGCCCAGCTCGCCGAAGCGGCGGGGCAGCTGGCCGGCGTCGGCGGCTCGACGTCGCTGCTGGAAAACCTGCGCAGCGCCATTGGCGTCGACGATCTCGACGTCACCACCGACGATCAGGGCGGCACGGCGGTTTCGGCCGGAAAATACCTCAACGACCGCACCTATGTCACCATCCAGAAGGGCGACAAGCCGGGCTCGGGCAAGGCGACGATCGACCTCAATGTCGGGCGCGGCGTCAAGCTGCGCGGCGAGGCCAACGATGCCGGCGAAGCCAAGGGCGGCATCTTCTACGAGAAGGAATACTGACAGTCCGGCGGGGCTTTTGGCCTCATGGTGGATCGATTCTGGTGCTGTGCGGGCCAGAGTAAATGTCTCAGTTTAATCGACTATCGCGATTCCAGAAGAATCCGTCGGACAGTAGCAAATTTGCGCCAAGACTGTCGTTATCACGCGAACCGCTCCCCTTTCAAAGTTGCACATTCCCTAACATGTTCTCAATCCACGCCGTCTTTGACATCATGGCCTGGATGCGGAATGTTAAAAGGCGGAAAGCCAACAATGGGAGTTAAGTCATGACAATTTATAAGAGTAATGGCGATCGCGTTCCGGATCACATCCTGGCCATGGCCGAAGAAGCCAAGGCAGGCAAGGTGGACCGCCGCGAATTCCTGGCCATGGCCAGCGTCTTCGGCGCATCGACGGCAATGGCTTACGGCTTGCTCGGCCTCGCCGATCCGACGCCGGCGAAGGCCGAAGAGGTAAAGGGCAAGAAGGGCGGCACGCTGAAGATCGCCCAGTGGATCAAAGATCCCAAGGACCCGCGCAAAGCCGACTGGTCGGAAATCGCCAATGCCGAGCGCCAGGCGCTGGAGCCGCTGGTCAAGTACACCTCCGAATACACGTTTCGCCCCTATCTGCTGGAAAGCTGGGACGTCAACGACGACGCCACGCAGTATACGCTGCATGTGCGCAAGGGCGTCACCTGGTCGAATGGCGATGCCTTCACCGCCGATGACGTCATCTTCAACCTGAAGCGCTGGGCTGACAAGAAAGCCGAAGGCAATTCCATGCCCGGCCGTCTCGGCTCGCTGGTCAAGGACGACAAGCTCGACGAAAGCGCCGTGACCAAGCCGGACGACCACACGGTCGTGCTTAAGCTCAGCAAGCCGGACATCGCGCTGATTCCGAACATGTGCGACTATCCCGGGCTGATCGTCCACAAGACCTTCGATGAGAAGGGCGGCGACTTCAAGGCCTGCCCGATCGGCACCGGTCCGTTCGAACTCGTCTCCTACGATGTCGGTCAGAAGGTGGTCTACAAGCGCCGCACCGATGACAAGTGGTGGGACGGCGAAGTGTTCCTCGATGGCCTGGAATTCATCGACTACGGCACCGATCCGGCAGCCATGGTCAGCGCTTTCGAGGCCGGCGAAGTGCACACCAATTTCGAGACTTCGGCCGACTATGTGTCGATCCTCGACGGCATGGACCTGGTGAAGTCGGAAATCGTCACCGCGTCGACCATCGTCTGCCGCACCAACGTCAACAACAAGCCCTATGGCGACCAGAAGGTGCGCAACGCGCTGCAGCTTGCGGTCGACAACAATGTCGTCTTGCAGCTCGGCTACGGCAATGCCGGCTCGGTCGCCGAAAACCACCATGTCTGCTCGATCCATCCGGAATATTACGAGCTGCCCAAGGTTGCCCGTGATCCGGCCAAGGCGAAGGCGCTGATGGCGGAAGCCGGCCAAGCCGACTTCGAACACGAGCTGATCACCGTCGACGAAGACTGGCACAAGAACACCGGCGATGCGATCGCCGCCCAGCTGCGCGACGCCGGCATCAAGGTGAAGCGCACCGTTCTGCCTGGTTCGACGTTCTGGAACGACTGGACGAAGTATCCGCTGTCGATGACCAACTGGAACATGCGTCCGCTCGGCGTCCAGGTTCTGGCCATCGCCTATCGCACCGGCGAGGCCTGGAACGAGGCCGGCTGGTCGAATCCGGACTGGGATGCCAAGCTCAATGCGGCGCTCGCCGTTGCCGACGCCGCCAAGCGCAAGGACATGATGAAGGACATCGAGCAGATACTGCAGGATTCCGGCATCATGATCCAGCCGTACTGGCGCAAGCTCTACAGCCACTCGGTGAAGGCGGTGCAGAACTACAAGATGCACCCGACCTTCGAGCGCGACTACGGCAAGGTCTGGCTCGACCAGGCTTGATATCGCATCGACATGGAGGGAAGGGGCTCGCTCCCTTCCCTCGCTCTTTGCATTGTCCGTCCCTGCTGGTCCGCACATTCTCAAAAAAGTTGCGGACTCGCGGGCAAGGCCATGCAACAAAAACAGGGTTGATCGCATCCGAAGGCCTGTTTGACAGCCAGCCCCGCCGGTCACGGCAGGGTTGGCTTTCATAGCCGGCTCAAACCCCAACCCATCGGCAGGGGGCCGCCATGCTTTCCTTCGTTATCAGGCGTCTAGGCACCATGGCATTGACGATGCTGTGCCTGACCATGGTCGTCTTCTTCCTGATCAACCTCGAACCCAATCTGAAGAAGCTGGCGATCAGCCAGACCGAAATGCATACGTCGGCCGAGCAGCTCGAGAGCTGGCTGGTCAACCATGGCTACCGGCAGAACTTCTTCGTCCGCTACGGCCAGTGGCTTGGCGTCTTGCCCAAGCAGCCGGTAACCGACCCGGCGACCGGTAAGCCGGCGCAGCGTTTCTCCTTCTGCAACGATCCGCTCGTGCCGACCTTTGCCGGCGTTTTCCAGGGCGATTTCGGCTGCTCGACCAAGTTCAAGGCGACCGTCGCCTCAAAACTGTTTCCGGCACTCGGCGCTACCGGCATCCTGATGTTCTGGGTGCTGGCGGTGATGGTGCCGATCTCGCTGCTGATCGGCATTCTGGCCGGCATGCGTGAGGGGTCGCGAACCGACCGGGTGCTGTCCGTGGCGTCGATCGCCTCGACGGCGACGCCTGAATATGTGTCGGGCGTCATCTTCACCGTCATCTTCGCCTCATGGTTAGGCTGGCTGAACGGCTCGGCGGCTTCGGCCAGCCAGGGCATCACCTTCTACAATTTCACACTGCCGGTGATGACGCTGGCGATCTACGGCATCGGCTATATCGCCCGCATGACGCGAGCTTCGATGGTCGAAGTGATGACGCAGCAATATATCCGTACCGCGCGGTTGAAGGGTCTCTCCTTCGGCAGCGTGGTGGTCAAACATGCCTTGCGCAACGCGCTGATCGCACCGTTCACCGTCATCATGCTGCAGTTCCCTTGGCTGCTCACCGGCGTCGTCATCGTCGAGGTGATGTTCCGCTACCAGGGCTTCGGCTACACGCTGGTCGAGGCGGCCGGCAACAACGATATCGACCTTTTGCTCGGCTGCTCGCTGGTCTCGGTGTTCATCGTCTTGATCACGCAGCTCATTTCCGATGTCGGCTACGCATTTCTCAATCCGCGTATCAGAGTTCAGTAGGGAGCGAAGCCGATGCCGGTTCAATACATCAGTGGCTTCACCGTCGTTTTCGAAGTGCTGTCGCGCTTCTGGCCGGTCTGGATCGCGCTCGTCATCGTCATGGGCGCGAGCTTCGCCTACAAGAAGAAGCTGGCGCTCTACGGCCAGCTGTTCGACAGCGGTGTCGGCATCGTCGGCGTCGGCATCTGCCTGTTCTGGCTGTTCACGGCGATCTTCGCCGCGACCATATCGCCCTTCGATCCGCTGGCCCAGATTCCGATCATGAAGGACGTGCTGCCGGGCGCCGTCGAACCGCAGTCGGGACTGACCTATCTGTTCGGCGGCGACAAGCTGGCGCGCGACGTGTTTTCGCGCATGGTCTATGGCAGCCAGATCGTGCTGATCATCGCGCCTGCCGCGACCGGCTTCGCGCTGATGGTCGGCATCACGCTCGGCCTGCCCGCCGGCTATTACGGCGGCAAGATCGACACCGTGCTGTCGTTCCTGGCCAACCTTGTGCTCGCCTTCCCGGTGATCCTGCTGTTCTACCTCTTGGTGACGCCGGGTATCATGGACACGCCGATCCCGTACGGCATGGCCGGCGTGTTCTTCCTGTTCCCGATCATCTTCTTCAGCGTGCTGTTCTGGACCCGCTACAAGAACCGGCCCGACCGGCTTTACATCCTGCTCGGCATCACCCTGATCCTCGGTGGCTGGATCTATCTCGGCCTTGTGTTCGATAAGGACCCGCTGCACATCGTCCATATCGATCCAAACCAGCTCAACATCTTCGTGGCGGTGGTGTTCGCCTCCAGCCCCGGCGTGTTCCGCATCGTGCGTGGCCTGGTGATGGACATCAAGACGCGCGACTATGTGGCGGCGGCGCAGACGCGCGGTGAATCGCCCTGGTACATCATGCTGTGGGAGATCCTGCCCAATGCGCGCGGGCCACTGATCGTCGATGCCTGCCTGCGCATCGGCTACACCACGATCCTGCTCGGCACGCTCGGTTATTTCGGCCTTGGCCTGGCGCCGGAAAGCCCGGACTGGGGCACCGCGATCAAGGACGCCAGCCGCCTGCTGCGCTCCTTCATCCATCCGGCGCTGCCGCCGACCATCGCACTGATGTCGTTCGTGCTGGGCTTGAACCTGCTCGCCGACTCGCTGCGCGAACAATCGATGAAAGACTGATGTCGCGGGTTTCGACCCGATGGGCCTGAGAGAAACAGGCCTGGAAGAACCAGGATTGGAGCGACCCATGAACGAGGCAGTTCGAAATCCCGCCAAGCCGACCCCCGGGCCAACCAAAGGGCCGATCATCGAGATCGAGAACCTTTCGATCTCCTTCTTCACCCGCAAGGGCGAGATACCGGCGGTCATGGATTTTTCCTGCACCGTCATGCCGGGCGAGGCGATGGGCATCGTCGGCGAATCCGGCTGCGGCAAGTCGACCGTGTCGCTCGGCATCATGCGCGACCTCTCCAACATCGGGAAGATCGTCGGCGGCAAGATCAAGTTCCAGGGCAAGGACATGGGCGAACTCTCCGACGAGGAGTTGCGTTCCATCCGCGGCAACAAGATCGCCATGATCTACCAGGAGCCGATGGCGAGCCTGAACCCGGCGATGAAGGTCGGCCAGCAGCTGATGGAAGTGCCGCTGATCCACGACAAGGTGTCGAAGGAAGAGGCCTATAAACGCGCCCTCGATATGGTGCGCTCGGTCAAATTGCCCGATCCCGAGCGTATGATGCGCTCCTATCCGCACCAGCTCTCCGGCGGCCAGCAGCAGCGCATCGTCATTGCCATGGCGCTGCTGTCGAAGCCGGCGCTGCTTTTGCTCGACGAGCCGACGACGGCGCTCGACGTGACGGTGGAGGCGGGCATCGTCGATCTGGTCAAGGGGCTGGGCGAGAAGTTCGGCACGTCGATGATCTTCGTGTCGCACAATCTCGGCCTGATCCTGGAAACCTGCGATCGCATCACGGTGATGTATTCGGGCGAAGCGGTGGAGACCGGCAAGATCAAGGACGTGTTCGACCGGATGCGCCACCCCTATACGCAAGGGCTGTTCCGCTCGATCCCGCTGCCGGGCGCCGACAAGAACTCACGGCCGCTGATCTCCATCCCCGGACAGCTGCCGCTGCCGCACGAGCGGCCCAAGGGCTGCAATTTCGGCCCGCGCTGCCACCATTTCGTCGAGGGTGTCTGCAACGCCGCCGAAATCCCGATGATCGAGGTCGCTGGTCACGAAGGCCATTTCTCGCGCTGCGTGCGCTTCAACGAGATCGACTGGGAGGCGCTGCCACCCGGTGCCAAGAAGGTCAATGAGCGCGTCGTGCCCGGCGCGCCGGTGCTCAAGATCGAGGACCTCAGAAAATATTACAGGGTCGGCGGCAGCGAGGTGTTCGGCTCGAGCGAGGGCCGCGTCGTCAAGGCCAACGAGACGATCTCGTTCATGGCGCGCGAATCCGAGACGGTCGCCATCGTCGGCGAATCCGGCTGCGGAAAGTCGACGCTGGCCAAGGTGCTGCTCGGGCTGGAGACGGCAAGTGCCGGCACGGTGACGCTGGGCAACACGGAAATCCAGTCGACGGGCATCGACAAACGGAGCGTCGACACGGTGTCGTCGATCCAGATGGTGTTCCAGAATCCGTTCGACACGCTCAATCCCAGCCATTCGGTCGGTTCGCAGATCATCCGCACGCTGGAGAAGTTCAATGTCGGCAAGACGGTTGCCGATCGCCGCAAGCGCATGCTGGAGCTGCTCGACCTAGTGAAGCTGCCGCGGGCATTCGAAACCCGCAAGCCGCGTCAGCTTTCGGGCGGCCAGAAGCAGCGCATCGGTGTGGCGCGAGCCTTTGCCGGTGACGCCAAGGTGGTGGTGGCCGACGAGCCGGTCTCGGCATTGGACGTGTCGGTGCAGGCGGCGGTGACCGAACTGCTGATGGACATCCAGCGCAAGAACAAGACGACGATGCTGTTTATCAGCCACGATCTGTCCGTCGTTCGCTACATCGCCGACCGCGTCGTCGTCATGTATCTCGGCTACATCGTCGAGCAAGGCACCACCGACCAGATCTTCGCACCGCCCTATCATCCCTACACCGAGGCGCTGCTGTCGGCGATCCCGATCGCCGACACGAGTGTCGTGAAGAAGCACATCGTGCTGGAAGGCGACATCCCGTCGGCGATGAACCCGCCATCCGGCTGTCCGTTCCAGACCCGTTGCGGCTACAAGAAGCTGGTGCCGGACAATCTCTGCGAGACCAAGGTGCCGCCGGTCAAGCATCTCGGCGACGGTCATATGAGCCTGTGCTGGCTCTCCGACGACGTGCTGGCCAAGATGGAGCCCGTGATCAAGTTCGACAAGGAACACGCCGCGCACGAAGGTATGCCGGACGACGCGCCGCATGGCGATGGCCCCGGTTTTGCTGGCACGCCACCAAAGCGTCCGCGCGGCAAAAGGCCGAGCTGACCGTCCGAAGATCGAGATTAACGATGCGGCAAGCTCAGTTCCCGCACTCGCTCAACTGCTGGGCATAGTCCCGCGCCATCTTGTCGGTGGCCCGGGCATAGCCCTGCACACCGGCATCGCCCCTGTTGCCGCGGCCATAGGCGGTCCAGCCGAGATAGTAGGCAAGGTAGAGATTGTAGGTGTCGTTGCGGGCGACGCCGTAGGTGTCAGATGTCTTGGAATGATACCAGCCGACGAAATCGACCGCATCGGCGAATTTCGTCCGCCGCGCCGCCCAGTTGCCGGTCTCGCGCTGATATTGCGACCAGGTGCCGTCCAGCGCCTGCGAGAAGCCGGTGGCCGTGGAGACGTGCTTCCACGGAATGAAGCCGAGCAGCTTGGTACGCGGCGGCCTTGCATTGCTCTTGAAGCCCGATTCCTTGCGCACCGTCGCCATCAGTACGGGAACGGGAATGCCATATTTCTGTTGGGTGCGCTCGGCGGCAGACTGCCAGTTGTCGAACCAGCCGTCATTCTGGTCGAAGACGGCGCAGACATTGTTGATGTGGCTGGGCGGCGTGGCGCAGGCCGAAAGCGCCAGCAACACGCAAACCGCACCAATTTTACTAAAACTCGAACTACGCATCGGCAGAGCAATAGGCCGAAATCATAAAGGGAATCTTGCAGCGTCCATTAACGCTTCGCCCGAGCGGTCGCTCGAGGAAATCCCATATCAACAATCCGACATATTTCGTCGTATTCTATAAATGGATACTGCGGAAATGCCGCCGTGGCTAAAATCACGCCCGCAAACGGCGTATTTATGACAGCTTGCCTGGTTTGCCGGGGCTTTGATGCCAGGCATGAACGAACCAAGACGCAAACGCGGCGCCGAGCGCACCAGCAATCGGGGGCCATCGGCCATTCCGCAACTGCCGCTCAGGCGGGTGACCAATCCCTATCCGCCAATGGCCATGCTGTCGCCCGATCAGATCGAGCAGATCCATCAGGCGTCGATGCACATATTGGAGAATTTCGGCATCGAGGTGATGAGCCCGCGGGCGTTGTCGCTGTTCGAGAAGGCCGGCGCCAGGGTCGACCATGCCTCAGCGAATGTCCGCATCGATCGCGGTCTGATCGAAGACGTGCTGAAGACCACGCAGCCCAGCTATGTGTTGACGCCGCGCAACCCGGCCAACGCGGTTCATCTGGGCGGCAACACCATTAATTTCACCCTCGTTGCCGGGCCGCCCAATGTCCATGACATGGAGCGCGGCCGCCGCGCCGGCAATTTGCGCGACTATTCGGATCTCACACGGCTGGCGCAGCATTTCAACTGTATCCACATGCTGGGCAACCAGGTCTGCGCGCCGGTGGAGCTGCCGGCAAACTCCCGCCATCTCGACACTTATTTCACCAATCTGACGCTGACCGACAAGAGTTTCCACGTCTCGGCGATCGGCCGGGGCAGGGCGCTTGATGGCATCGAGATGATGGCGATTTCGCGTGGGCTGACGCTCGACCAGATGCGCGACGATCCCGGCATCACCACCATCATCTCGGTCAACTCGCCGCGCCGCTTCGACGAGATGATGGCCGAAGGCCTGATGACCATGGCCGAGTTCGGCCAGTCGGTGGCGGTGACGCCGTTCATGCTGATGGGGGCGATGAGCCCGGTGACGCTGGCCGGGGCGCTGGCGCAGCAGAATGCCGAGGCGCTGTTCGGCGTCGTGCTGACGCAGCTTGTCCGTCCGGGCGCGCCGGTCATGTATGGCGCCTTCACCTCAAATGTCGACATGAAGTCGGGCGCGCCGGCCTTCGGCACGCCTGAGAACACCAAGGCCAACATTGCGTCAGGGCAACTGGCGCGGCGCTACGGGCTGCCCTACCGCACGACGCCGGGCTCGGCCTCCAACGCCGCCGATGCGCAGGGCGCCTATGAGACGCTGATGGCACTGTGGGGCGCGGTGCTCGGCCACGGCAATCTCGTTTACCACGCCGCCGGCTGGCAGGAGGGCGGGCTGACGGCGTCGTTCGAAAAACTCATCATCGATGTCGAGATGATCCAGCATATGATGGAGTTCTTGCGCCCGATCGAAGTCAATGAGGCGGAACTCGCCGTCGAGGCTTTGGGTGCGGTGCCAACCGGTGGGCATTTCTTCGGCGAGCCGCACACGCTGGAGCGCTACGCCACTGCCTTCTACCAGCCGATGCTGTCCAACTGGCAGAATTACGAAGCCTGGCAGGAAGCCGGCGGCCTCGACGCCACGGCACGCGCAACGCGGCTGTGGAAGAAAGCGCTGGAGGACTATGTCGAGCCGGTGATGGATATCGCCGTGCGCGAGGCACTAGAGGCTTACATGGCCAGGCGCAAGGAAGCGATCGGGCAGGGCGAGCCGTGATCGTTCCCAGCTTGAGTCCATTCACCCATTCAACTCACTGATATCAGAGAAAAAATCCATGAAATCGCATGCAAAGGTCGTGGTCATTGGCGGTGGCGTCGTCGGATGCTCCGTGTTGTTCCATCTCGCCCGCCACGGCTGGACCGATGTTGTCCTGCTCGAGCGCGACGAGCTGACCTCAGGCTCGACCTGGCACGCGGCCGGGGGCATGCACACCATCAATGGCGACCCCAACGTCGCCAAGCTGCAGAAATACACGATCAATCTCTACAAGGAGATCGAGGAGCTTTCCGGCCAGGCGACCGGCGTGCATCTGACCGGTGGCGTGCTTCTGGCAGCGACCGAGGCGCGGCTCGACTGGCTGCGCGGCGTCGTCGCCAAGGGCCGCTATCTCGGCATCGAGCTCGAGGAGATCTCGCCCAACGAAGCGGCCGAACTGATGCCGCTGCTCGATCCCAAGCAGTTCGTCGGCGCGGTCAGGAACAAAGAGGACGGCCATCTCGATCCCTCCGGCGTCACCCACGCCTATGCCAAGGCCGCGCGGAAACTTGGGGCGGAAGTGGAACGTTTCACCAAGGTCGAGGACATCGTGCGGCGCCCTGACGGGCTGTGGCGGGTCATCACCAACAAGGGCGAGGTGGTGGCCGAGCATGTCGTCAACGCCGGCGGCCTGTGGGCGCGCGAGGTCGGCCGCATGGTCGGCCTCGAACTGCCGGTGCTGGCCATGGAGCACATGTACCTGATCACCGAGGACATGCCGGAGGTCGCCGCCTGGAACGCCAAGACCGGCACCGAGATCATCCACGCGGTCGACTTCGACGGCGAGCTTTACCTGCGCCAGGAGCGCGGCGGCATGCTGATGGGCACTTACGAAAAGGCCAACAAGCCATGGTCCGAATACCAGACGCCATGGAATTTCGGCCATGAATTGCTGGCGCCCGACATCGACCGCATCGCGCCGTCGCTTGAGGTCGGCTTCCGCCATTTCCCGGCCTTCCAGAACACGGGCATCAAGCAGATCA
The DNA here is from genome assembly GCF_055811095.1 of Mesorhizobium sp. WSM4833. NCBI lineage: Bacteria > Pseudomonadati > Pseudomonadota > Alphaproteobacteria > Hyphomicrobiales > Phyllobacteriaceae > Mesorhizobium > Mesorhizobium sp. WSM4833. The sequence goes on along the minus strand of NZ_JBVVQG010000001.1, from coordinate 542,920 downwards.
TCAACGGGCCTTTCACCTTCGCGCCCGATGGCAACCCACTGGTCGGGCCGGTGCGTGGCCTGCCGGGCTTCTGGGTCGCCTGCGGTGTCATGGCGGGGTTTTCGCAAGGCGGCGGCGTCGGCCTCGCTTTGTCGAACTGGATGATCGAGGGCGATCCCGGCGCCGACATCTGGGCGATGGATGTCGCGCGCTACGGCGACTGGGCGACGATGGCCTATACCAACGCCAAGGTGCGCGAGAATTATTCCAGGCGCTTTTCGATCCGCTTCCCCAATGAGGAGCTGCCCGCCGGGCGGCCGCTGAAGACGACGCCGGTCTACGACCTGCTGTCGGCCAAGGGTGCGCAATGGGGCGTTGCCTATGGGCTGGAAGTGCCGCTGTGGTACGCGCCGGAAGGCGTCAAGGACGAATTCTCCTGGCGCCGCTCGAGCGATTTCACGCAGGTCGCCAAGGAGGTCGCCACAGTTCGCGACGGTGTCGGCCTGTCGGAGATTTCGAGCTTCGCCAAATACAAGGTGACGGGTGAGGGAGCGGCCGCCTGGCTCGACCGGATGCTTGCCTGCAAACTGCCCAAGCCCGGCCGCATGACGCTGGCGCCGATGCTGAAGGAAGACGGCAGACTGATCGGCGATTTCACCCTCGCCAATCTCGGAAGTGAGGGCTGGTTCCTCGCCGGCTCCGGCATCGCCGAGCAATACCATATGCGCTGGTTCGAGAAGCACCTGCCTGACGATGGATCGGTCCGCATCGAGGCGCTGGGCGCGAAGCTCACCGGTCTGTCGATCGCCGGCCCGAAGGCGCGGGATGTGCTGGCAAAGGCGACGCGCTCGGATGTCTCCAACGCGGCCTTTTCCTTCATGGCCATTGGCCGGATGGATATCGGCATGGCGCCGTGCCTGGTCGGCCGTGTGAGCTATACCGGCGATCTCGGCTACGAGATCTGGGTGGCGCCGGAATACCAGCGCGCCGCCTATCAAGCGCTGATGGCGGCGGGCGGGGAATTCGGCATCGGCCTGTTCGGCTCGCGCGCGCTCAATGCGCTGCGGCTGGACAAGAATTACGGCTCATGGGGGCGCGAGTACCGGCCGATCTACGGGCCGCTGGAAGCGGGGCTCGACCGCTTCGTTGCTTACGGCAAGGACGCCGATTTCATAGGCAAGGCCGCGGCGCTGGCCGAGCGCAGGCAGGGCGGCAAATTGCGCCTGCGCGCTTTTATCGTCGATGCCGACGATGCCGATGTCATTGGCGATGAGCCGATCTGGTTCGATGGTGCGGTGCGCGGCTGGGTGACGTCGGGCGGCTATGCGCATCATTCGAAGAAATCCGTCGCCGTCGGCTATGTGCCGAAGGAGATCGCTGATGAGAGCGACGGCTTCGAGATCGAGCTGCTGGGCAAGCGCCATGCGGCGCGCATTCAGGCGGTGCCGCTGTTCGACGCCAATTTCGAACGGATGCGTGCTTGAAGCGCTTCGGCTTCGCCGATGCGCTTCAGATTCCTGTTTTGTGGATGTCGTTGTCCCAAGACCGCCGGGCACTTTTGGGCGACATGCACCAGGCCCGCATCCTCTTTCTGGCGTCAGGCGCTGCGGCGGCTGTCCAGCGCGAAGGCGCCGGCGCCGGCAAACACCAGATAGAGGAAGATGAAGCAGAACGAGATCGCCGAATCGCCGCCATTGTTGACCGGGAAGAAGTCGCGCGGCATGTGCGCCATGAAATAGGCGATCGCCATTTCGCCGGCCAGAAGGAATGCCACCGGTCGCGTGAACAGGCCCAGCGCGAGCAGGATGCCGCCGGCGAATTCGAGGATGGCGGCAGTCGTGGTCAGCCCGGAAAGGGCGTGCGGATCGACGCTGACGGGGAAGTTGAACAGTTTCTGGCTGCCATGCTCGATGAACTGCAGCGCGGTCATGATGCGCAACACGCCGAGCGCCTGCGGCTGGTATCTGGAGAGGCTTTCGAAAAGCTTCATAATGACTCCATTTTCAATCCGTCCGGCCATAGATTATCGCCCAGGAATGGACCATTCACTTCCCATGGCCTGGCGTCAACAATCGGTGATTGAAAATGTCCCCAGCTTGACCCTTCATATTTTTCCCGCAAAGGTTGCATTTCTATCGTTGTGGTTGTATTAGTGCGGCCACTCTAGAAATGTGGGTTCCCTTTGCCATGAAAAAAGTCGCCATCAGCCTCTTCGCAATTCTTGCAGGCACCAGCTTTGCCATGGCCGAGGACGCCGGCTGTGAGGCCTTCAAGTGGCCCGTGACGCGGGAGCAGACCCTGTTTGCCGCGGCACCGGCAACGCCGTCCGGAGCGGCACTGGCGGTTGGTGCGGCTGCGGACCTGGCGCTGGTGCCGGTAGAGAAAGCCGGTTTTGCGGTAGCGCCCGAACGTGCGCCGGCATCAGACAGTTTCGGGGCCGTCGCCAGCGTGGAGGTGCCGTCCGAGGGAGCCATCCAGATAAGTCTCTCGGGGGAGGCCTGGATCGATGTTATCCAGGATGGCCAGGCCATCAAGTCGGCGGGCTACAGTGGCGTGAAAACATGCCCTGGCATCCGCAAGAGCGTGCGCTTCAAGCTTGCGCCCGGCCCGGCCACCGTCCAGTTCAGCGGCGCGAAAAAAGCTGAGTTGAAGGTTGCGGTGCTGGCGCCGGAATGAGGCGGCGCCAGGCAGGGGGGAGAGGCCTTCATCGGTGGTCCGATGAAGGCCCGCACTTTGTGTCGGCGGTGTTCGATCGCCGTCAGCGGACTGGCGCCATCAAGGCGAAGTGTGCGCCTTGCGGGTCCTGGCACTGCACGATCCAACTGCCGCCGGGGACCTCCATCGGCCCCATCAGGATCTTGCCGCCATTGTCGGTGACCCGTTTGGCCGCCGCGTCGATGGCCGCAACGTTGAAGTAGAATTGCCAGACCGGCACCGGGATCTGCGCGGGCTTGTTCATGATGCCGCCGCCGGATTCGGGGCCGGCCGTAAAAGTCTGGTACGTGCCCATCGGGCCCATGTCGAAATCGCCGGCGTCGACCCAGCCGAACTGGTCGGAATAGAAATCGAACGCGGCTTTCCAGTCCGACGTGTAAAGCTCGTGCCAGCCGATGTGGCCCGGCGTGCTGGCCGGCACGACAGGCTGGTCGGGACCGTTCGGCTGCAGGAACATGAAGGTCGCGCCTTGCGGATCGGCGACGACGGCAAAGCGGCCGACGCCCGGAATGTCGTCGGGCTGGCGGTGAACGGTGCCGCCGGCTTTCTCCAGCGATGCAGTTGCGGCATCGACATCCCTGGTGTGGATATAGCCGAGCCAGGCAGGCGGCATGCCCATCTTGGCGGCATCCTCGGGCAAGGTCATCAGGCCGCCGACGCCACGTTCGCCGACATTCATGACGATGTAGCGCGGCATGCCGGGTGCCTTATCGAAGGGCTGCGCCGTCCAGCCGACCACTTGGGTGTAGAACGCCTCGGCGGCGTCGAGATCTGATGTCATCAATTCGTACCAGAAGAAGGGCATCGGGGTTTTTGGCATTTTCGGTCTCCTCACCTTTCATGGATCGATCGTCGTCCATCATAGGACGATCCTCACGACGGAAATCCGACACCGCCCGGACAACAATGGGTGTGTGTGCCAAGCGTTCCCTGATTGCGCATCCAGCGGTTTTCGATTTCTCTGCGGTCATGAGGGGTTGTCGTCCATGCGCTTGATGTCGCTCACGCCCGAGCTTGTCGCACTGTGCCATCGGGAAGAGGCCGATCCCGGTTCGGACCCGAGCTGGACAGACATGAACGACGAGGACTTTCGAACCCTCGCCTTGCGACTGTCCAATGAAGCCGATGAGGGACCGTTATGGGTGTTCGCCTATGGGTCGCTGATCTGGAAGCCGGAATTCGAGTCGGTCGAGCAACAGCTCGCCACGGCCTTCGGCTGGCACCGCTCCTTCTGCCTCGACATGGTGCGCTGGCGCGGCAGCGCCGAGCAGCCTGGGTTGATGATGGCGCTCGAGCGGGGCGGGCGCTGCAACGGCGTGATCTATCGCTTGCCGGAGGGTGAGAAGCCGGCGCAGATCGAAAGGCTGTTGCGGCGCGAGATCAGCGACCATGAAAGCATCGAGACGGTTCGCTGGCTGCCGGTGCATACGCCGCAGGGTAAGCTGCGCGCGCTCGGCTTCTGGGTCGGCGTGAAGGGCAGGGGAACGTCGCTGAACCAGCCGCTGGACAGAGTGGCGAGCGTGCTGGCCGGAGCCTGCGGGCATATCGGATCCGGCGCCGAATATCTCTACAACACGGTCAGCCATCTCGAAGCATTCGGCATCCGCGACCGCAATCTGTGGCGATTGCAGGAATTGGTGGCGCAGGAGGTCAGGGCCATCCATGGCCGCAAGCTTGAGCCTGGCCTTTCGCTCGCACTGCAAGCCCGACCGCAGTCGCAATAATATGAGTAAAAAAATCATATTATTGCCGAGCCTTTTCAGGGACTTGCGCCGAAAATTGACCAATTGATAAAAAAATAAAACGTGCTAGCCTTCCTCAAAAGAAAACATGGGGAACTGACGATGCCAGAAGGCCAATTCAGGGAAGGCATTGCGGGCGGCAGGCTCTCGGCCGACCAGTATGCGGATAATTTTTCCGACCTGCATCCGCCGCTCGATCACCACGAGGCGCTGGTCGAATCCGACCGCTGCTATTTCTGCTACGACGCACCGTGCATGAATGCATGCCCGACTTCGATCGACATTCCGTTGTTCATCCGCCAGATCTCGACCGGCAATCCGATCGGTTCGGCCAAGACCATCTTCGATCAGAACATATTGGGCGGCATGTGCGCCCGCGTCTGCCCGACCGAGACGCTGTGCGAGGAAGTCTGCGTGCGCGAGGTGGCGGAAGGCAAGCCGGTGCAGATCGGCCGCCTGCAGCGCTACGCCACCGACGTCGCCATGGGCGAGAACAAGCAGTTTTATCCGCGCGCCGAGCCGACCGGCAAGACGGTCGCCGTGGTCGGCGCCGGGCCGGCCGGCCTTGCCGCCGCGCACCGGCTCGCCCGCCACGGCCATGACGTGACCATCCTGGAGGCGCGCGCGAAGGCCGGCGGCCTCAACGAATACGGCATCGCCGCCTACAAGAGCGTCGACGATTTCGCCCGGGCCGAAGTCGACTACGTGACCGCGATCGGCGGTATCGACATCCAGAACGGCAAGGCGCTCGGCCGCGACTATCAGCTGTCGGATCTGATCCGCAACTACGACGCGGTGTTTCTCGGCATGGGCCTTGGCGGTGTCAATGCGCTGCGTGCCGATGGCGAGGACGCTGACGGCGTCATCAACGCGGTCGAGTTCATTGCCGAGCTGCGCCAGGCCAGCGACCTTTCCGGCCTGCCGGTTGGTCGCCGCGTCGTCGTCATCGGTGGCGGCATGACGGCCATCGACGCCGCGGTACAGTCGAAGCTGCTCGGCGCCGAGGAGGTGACGATCTGCTACCGGCGCGGCCAGGAGCACATGAATGCGTCTGAGTTCGAGCAGGATCTGGCCGCTGCCAATGGCGTCAGCATCCGTCACTGGCTGCAGCCGAAGCGGGTGATCGCCGAGAGCGGCAAGGTCACTGCCGTCGAACTCGAATACACCGCCCTCAACGGCGACAGGCTTGCCGGCACCGGCGAGACGCTGACGCTCGTTGCCGACCAGGTGTTCAAGGCGATTGGACAGAGCTTTGTCCCGGCCGCCCTCAATGGCAGCGGTGCATCGATCGGCCTCGAAGCCGGTCGCATCAAGGTGGATTCGGAAGGTCGCACGTCGCTTGCCAAGGTCTGGGCCGGTGGCGACTGCATCTTCGGTGGCGACGACCTGACCGTCTCGGCGGTCGCGCAGGGACGCGACGCTGCGGAGAGCATCAATCGGGCACTGACCTCGAACGGGAGGGCATGAGCATGGCGGATATCAGAAACAATTTCGTCGGCATCAAGTCGCCCAATCCGTTCTGGCTGGCCTCGGCGCCGCCGACCGACAAGGCCTACAACGTCATCCGCGCCTTCAAGGCCGGCTGGGGCGGCGTGGTGTGGAAGACGCTGGGCGAGGAAGGGCCGCCTGTCGTCAACGTCAACGGTCCGCGCTACGGCGCGATCTGGGGCGCCGACCGCCGCCTGCTCGGCCTCAACAACATCGAACTGATCACCGACCGCGACCTGCAGGTCAATTTGCGCGAGATCAAGCAGGTCAAGAAGGACTGGCCCGACCGCGCCATCGTCGTCTCGCTCATGGTGCCTTGCGTCGAGGAGGCCTGGAAGGCGATCCTGCCTGTGGTCGAGGAGACGGAGGCCGACGGTATCGAGCTCAATTTCGGCTGTCCGCACGGCATGTCGGAACGCGGCATGGGCGCCGCCGTCGGCCAGGTGCCGGAATATATCGAAATGGTGGTGCGCTGGTGCAAGCAGAACACCCGTATGCCCGTCATTACCAAGCTGACGCCCAACATCACCGATGTGCGCAAGCCCGCGCGCGCAGCACATGCCGGCGGCACCGACGCGGTGTCGCTGATCAACACCATCAATTCGATCACTGGTGTCGATCTCGACAGCTTCGCGCCGCAGCCGACCATCGACGGCAAGGGCTCGCATGGCGGCTATTGCGGGCCGGCGGTGAAGCCGATCGCCATGAACATGGTGGCCGAGATCGCGCGCGATCCGGAAACGCAGGGCCTGCCGATCTCCGGCATCGGCGGCATCACCACCTGGCGTGACGCGGCCGAATTCATGGCGCTCGGCGCCGGCAATGTGCAGGTCTGCACGGCGGCGATGACCTACGGCTTCAAGATCGTGCAGGAGATGATCGCGGGCCTGGAAAACTGGATGGACGAGAAGGGGCACGCCTCGCTCGACGACATCATCGGCCGCGCCACGCCCAATGTCACCGATTGGCAGTATCTCAACCTGAACTACGTCGCCAAGGCGCATATCGACCAGGATGCCTGCATCAAGTGCGGCCGCTGCCACATCGCCTGCGAGGACACTTCGCACCAGGCGATCACCAGCATGGTCGACGGCGTCAGGCACTTCGAGGTCATCGAGGCCGAGTGTGTCGGCTGCAATCTCTGCGTCAATGTCTGCCCGGTCGAGAACTGCATTACCATGGAGCCGCTGGCAGCCGGTGTGATGGACCAGCGCACCGGCAGGCCGGTATCGCCGGTCTACGCCAACTGGACCACGCACCCGAACAACCCGATGGCCAAGGTGGCTGCGGAGTAGGAACTACCCCAAGAGAAAAGCGGCGCTTTCGAGCGCCGTTTTTCATTTTCCTATTGCAGATAAGAATTATCCACGATAGTATGTATCCATGAATAAGGAACCTGTTCGATGAAGCTGGGCGAGGGTGTTGAAGCAGCCATCCATTGCGCCGCCACGCTGGCCAGTGTGGAAGGCAATAGCACCATGCCGGGCGCCGCTCTCGCCGAGGCCTTTGGCCTTTCGCCGAGCTATCTGCTCAAGCATCTCAACATGCTGAGCGCGGCGCGCATCCTGGAATCGGTGCCCGGGCCTGCCGGTGGCTATCGGCTGGCGCGGCCAGCCGAGCGCATCACGCTGCTCGACATCGTGCTGGCCGTCGAGGGCCGCGAGCCGGCCTTCCGCTGCGGCGAGATCCGCCAGCGCGGTCCGGTGAAGCTCGATGCGTCGGCCTATGTGAAACCCTGCGGCATCAACGCCGCGATGCTGAAGGCCGAACGCGCCTATCGCGCCGCGCTCGCCGAGACCAAGCTGTCCGATATCGTGGCCACCTACGCGGCAGAAGGCGATCCCAGGTCGCTTGCTGCGAGCTGCGCCTTTGTCGAGCGCCACCAGCGGCCGCAGAAATCCAGATAACCCCAAAACCTCAAAACCCAAGCAGACGTGAAAGGACAAGACGATGAAACAGAGGCTGCAATTTTTCGCCAAGGCGCCGGAGATCATGAAGGCGGTGTCGGCGCTCAACAAGGCGGTGGACGAATGCGGGCTCGAGGTGAGCCTGCTGCACCTGATCAAACTCAGGGCTTCGCAGATCAATGGCTGCTCGTTCTGCGTCGAGATGCACAGCCGCGAGGCCAGGCGCGACGGCGAGACCGAGCAGCGGCTCTATCTGGTTTCAGCCTGGAAGGAATCGCCGCTGTTCTCGGAGCGTGAACGCGCGGCTTTGGCCTGGACCGAAGCCGTCACCCTGATCGCCAACAATGGCGTGCCGGACGAACTTTATGCACGTACGCTGGAGCATTTCTCAGAAGAGGAGCTGGTCAAGCTGTCCGTTGCGCTCGGCATGATCAACACCTGGAACCGGCTGTGCATTCCGTTCCAAGCCATACATCCGATGCCGGCGGCCAAGGCCGCCTGATTGTCCAATCATGTTGGGAGCGCCGTAGAGAGCGCGCTCCCACTGCCTTAAACCTTTAAAGGGGAGAGTTTGATGCCTGCGGATTTGCCTTCGACCTTGTTGTTTCTCGCTCGCTTGCTGCTCGGCGGCGCCTTCGTTTTCGCCGGCCTGCGCAACATCCAGAACGCGGCCTTCCTGACCCAGCTGATGGCCGCGCGCGGTGTGCCGCAGGCGCGGTTGGCACTGTGGACTGGTATCGTGCTTCAGGTCGCCGCCGGTGTGCTGGTCATCGCAGGATTGTGGACGGCACTCGCGGCCACGGTGCTGCTGCTGTTCCTCATCGTCGCCACGCCGATGTTCCACAATTTCTGGGACCATCAGGGTCCGGACCGTGCGTCCCGCATCAATGGCTTCGTCGGGAATGTTGCCCTGAGCGGTGGCTTTCTGACCCTGATCGCGCAATCCGTTTAACGCACAGTTCCATGCCGACTGCGGCCTCTGGTGCCGACGGCTCGACCATAAAATCGGAACCAATCGAGCCGTTGACGCATTTCACACCTGCATGCCCAGCATCCAGGATGAAATATGAAAATCGCCCATGTCGCGCCGCTTTATGAATCGGTGCCGCCAAGGCTCTATGGCGGCACCGAGCGCATCGTCTCGTATCTGACCGAAGCGCTGGTCGATCTGGGTCATGAGGTGACGCTGTTTGCCAGTGGCGACAGCCAGACCTCCGCGAAGCTGGTACCCAGCCGGGAACGCGCGTTGCGCCTCGATCCGCGTCCGCTCAAATCCGAGATCGCGGCGCATCTTTCGATGCTTGCGCAGGTGAGGGAACGGGCGTCGGAGTTCGACGTCATCCACTTCCACCTCAGCCACTTCCTGCACTTTTCCTTCTTTGAGGATATTGCGGAGCGGACGGTGACGACGCCGCATGGCAGGCTGGATTATGTCGACCTGGCGCCGGCCTATGAACGGTTCCCGCGCTTTCCCCTGATTTCCATTTCGCACAGCCAGAAGGCGGGCCTGGCCAACGCCAACTGGTTGGCGACGATCCATCACGGATTGCCGACTGCTCTCTACGAGCCGACGTTCGAGACGGCCGCCGAAGAACCCTACCTTGCCTTCCTCGGCCGGTTCTCACGCGACAAGCGCCCGGATCGCGCCATCGAGATCGCCTTGCGTTCGGGGCTCAAGCTCAAGCTCGCGGCAAAGATCGGCGACGACGATCGCGCCTATTTCCGTGAGGTGGTCGAGCCTTTGATCGATGGCGATCGCGTTGTCTATGTCGGTGAGATCGAGGAAAACCAGAAGGCGGAATTTCTCGGCAAGGCGGCCGGCCTGCTGTTCCCGATCGACTGGCCGGAGCCGTTCGGCCTTGCCGCCATCGAGGCAATGGCCTGCGGCACACCGGTCATCGGCTGGAGTTGCGGTGCGCTGCCGGAGATCATCGATCAAGGCGTCACCGGTTTTATCGCTGACACAATGGATAGCGCGGTCGCTGCGGTGCCGGACTTGCTGCAACTCGACAGGCGAAAGGTGAGGACCGTTTTCGAAAAGCGGTTCTCCGCCCGAAGAATGGCCGGCGACTATCTGGCCGCCTATGCGGGCCTGATCGGCGTCCCGAGCACGGCGAAGGCGTCTTGAGCAGCGACGTGCTCGAGCCACGGCAACGAAACAACAGGGATCTTTGACGAATGGCCCAACTCGATGAGCGCCAGCTCGATCCTGCGGTTGCGCTTGCATCGCTCGACGCCACCGCCCCTCGCGAGCCGCATCGGTTGTTTGCGCTCAAGCAGGGCGATTGCTTCGCCGTTGCCGACGCCTATGGCGACATACGTGGCGCCGGCGACGGTTTCTTTCGCGACGACACGCGGGTCCTTTCCGAGTTCCGGCTGACCGTCGGCGGCAGGCAGACATCTCTGCTCGGCGCCTCGCTCAGCCAGGACAATGTGCTGTTCACCACCAATTTGACCAATCTGCCGATACAGAGCGCCGGTGGACGCGACATCCCGCAGGGAGCCATTCACATCGAACGCGTCAGACTGCTTTGGCAGGACAGGCTGTTTGAACGCATCACCCTTTCCAATTACAGCCGGGAACACTCGACGATCAGCGTTTCCCTGCACTATTCCGCCGATTTCCGCGACATGTTTGAAGTGCGTGGCTCGACACGGCTGAAGCGCGGGCTGGCCCATGCCGCCGAAACAAACGCGACGTCGGTCCTGCTGCGCTATGATGGGCTCGATGGCCTGGCCCGCCTCTCGGCGATATCGTTCTCGCAGGCGCCGGACCAACTGAGTGCCAACCGTGCCGATTTCCTGATCGCCGTGACCAAGCGCAGCAGGAAGGTGCTTTATGTCGAGGTCGGTCCCGAGGTGGCCGACAAGCCCGACCGCGACCGGTTCCGCGCCGCTGCCGCCCGCGCCCGTTTTGGCATGCGGGCCAAACGTCGCCATGGCGCGACGGTGCGCAGCTCGGGCCGTGTCTTCAACGACTGGGTCGAGCGCGCCCGCGCCGATGTCGCGCTGCTGACCACCGAGCTGGCGACCGGCCCCTATCCCTATGCCGGCATCCCCTGGTTCTCGACGGCGTTCGGCCGCGACGGTGTCATCTCGGCACTGCAGATGCTGTGGCTCAATCCGGGACTGGCGCGGGGCGTGCTGGCCTTTCTGGCCCAGCATCAGGCGACCGAGACATCGCCGTTCAGCGATTCGCAGCCGGGCAAGATCATGCACGAGACCCGCAAGGGCGAAATGGTGGCGCTGCGGGAGCTTCCCTTTGGCCGCTACTACGGTGGCGTCGATACGACACCGCTCTACATCTATCTTGCCTGTGCCTACGCCGATCGTACCGGTGACATGGCGTTCATCGACGGCCTGTGGCCGTCGCTGTGCGCCGCGGCCGAATGGACGGAGGAGGCGGGCCGGGAGACCGGATTCGTGACTTACCAGCGAGCGGCGGAGTCCGGCCTCGCCAACCAGGGATGGAAGGACAGTTTCGATTCGGTCTTCCATGCCGATGGCCGCATTCCCAAGGGCCCGATCGCCCTTGTCGAAGTGCAGGGCTACGTCTTTGCCGCCTTCCGGGGGCTGGCGGCACTTGCCCGTCGCCGGGGCGAGAACGACAGGGCCGACCACTGGGATGATCGCGCCGAAGCGATGCGGGTTGCCGTGGAACGGGATTTCTGGCTTGACGATCTCGGCTTCTATGCGCTGGCAATCGACGGTGCCGGCGAGCCCTGCAAGGTGCGGACCTCGAATGCGGGGCATCTGCTCTTTGTCGGATTGCCTGAGCCTGCGCGGGCCCAGATGGTGGCTGACCAGCTGCTTTCCGCCTCCTTCCATTCGGGCTGGGGACTGCGGACGCTCGCCGACGATGCCGTGTTCTTCAATCCGATGTCGTACCACAATGGCGCGATCTGGCCGCACGATACCGCCCTTTGCGGTGCCGGGCTGGCGCGCTATGGCGAGCGCGAAAGCGTGGTTCGCCTGATGAGCGGCACGTTCGAATCCGCGGTCCATTTCAACATGCGGCTGCCCGAACTGTTCTGCGGTTTTACACGTGCGCCGGGCGAAGCACCCATCGCCTATCCCGTCGCCTGCCTGCCGCAAGCGTGGTCGGCGGGCTCCGCTTTCATGTTGATGCAGGCCTGTCTTGGCCTGGAGATCGACGGCTGGGAGGGTGAGATTCGCGTTGGCCGCCCCAGGCTGCCGATCGGCATCGACACGCTGACACTGCGGCACCTGGGCGTCGGCGACCGGGTCGTCGATCTCACCTTCCAGCGCGTCGGCGACCGGGTCGTCGCTTTCCTGGCCGACCGCCATGAAGGGCTGGTGCCGCTCATAGTAAGAACATGATCCGAACAAAATTGGCGGAACCGATCCAGGCCTTGTGCGTTGCAAAAACACTGGTCCGAACGCCGACCACGTGGCCGGCGGACCGTTTCAAACGGGAAACACGAACAAACGGTCGCCGACGGCCGGGGTGAGTTGACGTTCAATGACAAACTACGGTGCGGACCTGCTCTGGGTTCTGATTTTCGCGAGCCTCGGTTTTTCCGCTCTTGCCGTATTCCTCTCCATATCGCGGCACCGCCGCCGTCATCCTCCTGCCGTCCCACATACGGCAGGCGAAGATGTGGCCGCGGAGGCCGCGCGCAAGGTGATCCGGGAGTTCGAAAAGAACGGCCAATCGGCCGATGCCGCGCTGGTGACCTGGTCGCCCGAAACATTGCGCAAGATCCTGGCCGACGATCTGCCCGATGCGCAGGTTATCGTGGTGTCCAATCGCGAGCCGTACATCCACAATGTGAAGGACGACGGCGTCGAGTTGCTCGTCCCGGCCAGCGGGCTGGTGTCGGCGCTCGAGCCCATTACCCGCGCCTGTGCGGGCACCTGGATCGCCTATGGCGGCGGAACGGCGGACCGCCTCACCGTCGACGACCACGATCGCGTGCAGGTGCCGCCTGGCAACCCGTCCTACACGCTGCGCCGGGTCTGGCTGACGGAGGAAGAGCATCAGGGCTATTATCTCGGTTTCGCCAATGAGGGCCTTTGGCCGCTTTGCCATATCGCCTTCACCCGGCCGATTTTTCGCGCCTCCGACTGGGCTGCCTATGAAGCCGTCAACCGGAAGTTTGCCGATACCGTGGTTGCCGAGGCGCGCAACGAGCGGCCGATCGTGCTGGTTCAGGATTACCATTTCGCGCTGCTGCCGCGCATGATCCGCGAGCGCCTGCCGGAGGCGATCGTCATCACTTTCTGGCACATCCCGTGGCCAAATTCGGAAGTGTACAGCATCTGCCCATGGCGTGAACGCATCCTCGAAGGCCTGCTCGGCAGCTCGATCATCGGCTTCCACACCCAGTTCCATGCCAACAACTTCACCGAAAGCGTCGATCGCTTCCTGGAAAGCCGCATCGAGCGGGCCGATGCGGCCATCTCCTACGGCGGACGGACCACATTGGTGCACGCCTATCCGATCTCGATAGAATGGCCGGCGGACCTGCTGGCGAAACTTCCCGCTGTCGACGATTGCCGCGCTCGCATGCGCGAGAGGTTCGGCCTTAAAGCGGATGTGAAGCTGGCCGTCGGGGTCGAGCGCCTCGATTATACCAAGGGCATTCTCGATCGGTTTCACGCTTTGAACGAATTGTTCAAGCGACAGCCTGAGTGGATCGGAAAACTGGTCTTCCTGCAGATCGCGGCACCCAGCCGCGGCACGCTGCCCGCCTACAAGCTGCTCCATGACGAGTGCCACCGTTATGCCGAAGAGCTCAACCGGCGTTATGGCAGCGAGGGCTACAGGCCGGTGATCATGGTGGCCGAACATCACTCGCAAGAACAGGTCTACGAGATCTATCGGGCCGCCGACATATGCATGGTCACCAGCCTGCATGACGGCATGAACCTCGTCGCAAAGGAATTCGTCGCCGCGCGCGACGACGAGCAGGGCGTTTTGATGCTCAGCACATTCGCCGGCGCCTCGCGCGAATTGCTGGAGGCGCTTATCGTCAACCCTTACGATGCCGCCATGATGAGCGGAGCGCTGTTGCAGGCACTGACCATGTCGCCCGAAGAACAGCGCGAGCGCATGCGCCCCATGCGCGAGACAATCCGCAACAACAATGTCTATCGCTGGGCCGGCAGCATGCTTCTGGATGCGGCGCGTTTGCGCAAGCGCGGGGACCTCGATCGGGTGACCGGTGCCGTCAGCGATCCGCCGCCCAGCGTCGACAATGTCGTCTCCATTTTTGAGCGCAGACGGGTGGCGATGTCATGAGCGATGCGCTGCAAAACATTGTTGGCGAGACCCTGCACAAGCCACAGGCCGTCATGGAGAAACCGCACACTGTGCTGACCGGCGAATGGGCGTTGTTCCTCGACGTCGACGGCACCCTGCTGGAACATGCCGAACACCCGGACGCCGTCTCGGTCAGCGATGAGCTCCGCTCCTTGCTGCAAGGCCTGGATCGCAAGCTGAACGGGGCATTGGCCTTCATAACAGGCCGTTCCGTCGCGGCTGTCGATCATCTGTTTCAGCCTTTGAAGCTGCGCGCCGCCGGGCTCTATGGCCTGGAACATCGGCTCCTACCGAACGACGACGTCGAAGTCGCGGATGAGCCGGCGGATATTTCTGCGCTTGCCGACGAGATCGAGGCCGAGCTCGGTCGTGGCGCCTATATCGAGCGCAAAGGACGGGTGCTGGCCATCCACACGCGCGCCGCCCCGCATCTGCTTCCGCGCGCGACGCAGCTTGTCGAGCAGGCGCTGGCCACGCTGCCAAAGGGCTACCGGGTGGTTCCCGGCAATGCCGGTGTGGAACTGCTGCCGCTCGAGGCCGCCAAGGGCGCCGCGATCCGGCGTTTCATGGAAATTGCGCCATTCACGGGCCGTCGCCCGGTCTTCCTGGGCGACGACACGTCGGATGAAAACGGTTTTGAGGCCGTCAATGATGCCGGCGGCATATCGATACGCGTCAAACCACCAGCGCACACCGCAGCGCGGTACGGGCTTGCCGACGTTGTCGAGACGCTGGCCTGGCTGAGAGGTCAACTTTAGATCCAGCCGACGCAACCGCGATCGCGCCTCCTGGAAAGGGCAAGGAAAGGAACGGTTTCGATGGGACGCTTTGCACAATTGGTCCGAGAGATCACCCCGAACTGGCTGCACTCTCGCTCCTCCCGCCATGACATTGCCGACGTTTCACCGTCCGACGCGGATTTCAGCTGGCAAGAGGCGATCGACAACAAGATGTATGGGGCTGATACGCCTGATTATTCCTACGTTCCGGAAAAGCCCGCTGCGGTGAGACCGGGCGGTGACAGCCCCGGCGAAAAGAGCGTGCGGGGCGGTCCAAAGAGAGCCAATTGAGGGTGAAAGCCTGTCGGCGCCCGATGAACGCTACGCCGCAAATCGCAGTCCGCCGTCGCAGGTCAGCACCTGACCGGTCATGAAGCCGTTGGAGACGAGGAAGGCTATTGCCGCGGCGACGTCTTCGGCGCGACCGATGCGGCCGACCGGGGTCCTGCCGGCATAGTCGGCAAACAGCGCCTGCCTCTGCTCCTCGGCCAGAAAGTCCCACCAGGGCGTGTCGATGACGCCTGGCGCCACGACATTGACGCGCAGCGGTTTCAACTCCATCGCCAGGATCGGCACCACGGTCAACAGCATGCCGTTGATGGCGGCGATACCGGCGACGCCGGGCGTTGCGAGCTGCGCCGACACCGCCGAGATGAAGGTGACCGATCCGGCCTTGTTGAGTGTCGGCAAGGCGGCCTGCAGGCAGGACAGCTGCGGGCGGACCTTTTCCTCCACGCCACTGCCGATGTCACTCAGGTCAAGCGCCGGGAACGGGCCGAGGCCCTTGCCGCCGCTGGCCGCCAGCACCAAGTGATCAAAGGGGCCGAGGCGCTCGAAGAATTGACGGACCTCATCCGGCTTCGACGCGTCGAAAGCGGCCTTCTCGGCAGCACCGCCAAGGCTCTTCCAAGCGCTCTTCAGTTTCTCCTCGTTGCGCCCGGTGATGGTCACCTTCATGTCCGGGCCAAGCAGTTTGCGCGCCGTCGCCAGCCCGATGCCGGACGAGCCGCCGATGATGACGGTGTGTTGGATTGCCTTGGTCATCAATGCTGTTCCTTCGATGTGGGGGAGGCCGGACCGATGAGATCGAGGCTCAAGCTTCTCAGCTGTTGCCTTGCCTTGGCGTCGTAGGCCTGAGCATCGGCGCGGGATTCCCGCAGGCCGTCGAAATAGAGGCCGCTTTTCCCGTTAAGCGTGGGTGAGGTGGCGAGATTGAGGATGGCATCGGCGCCGGTCTCGACCGAGCTCCACGGCGTCACCCCGGCCTGCCGGACCATGGTTGTGTTCATGTAGCTCGCCGGATGCAATGCGTTGACGGTGACGCCGGTGCCTTTCAACTGTTCGGCCAAATCGACGGTGAACAGGATCTGCGCCAGCTTGCTCTGGCAATAAGCGCGCACCCCGTCATAGGAGCGGGTCAGCATGACATCGCTGAAGTCGATCGCCTGCTGCCCCGCAGAGGCGACATTGACGATGCGCGCCGGCGCACTGGCCTTCAGCAATGGCAGGAGCTCCGATGTCAGCAGGAAACCGGCGAGATAGTTGACCGCGAAGCGCAGTTCATAGCCGTCGGCACTCACCTGCCTTTTGGCACCTTGGCCCGCTGTGCCGATGCCGGCATTGTTGATGAGGATGTCCAGCCGGTTCGTCCGGGCGCGCACCGCCTCGGCGAGGTGGCGCACCTCGGCCAGCGAAGAGAGGTCGGCGACCAGAAGCTCGGCCTTGCCGCCGGCGGCTTCGATCTCGGTGACAACAGCCTTGCCGCGCGTTGCATCGCGGCCGTGCACCAGCACACGGGCGCCCGCGGCGCCGAGCCGTTGCGCGACAACGCGGCCGACGCCGTCTGTCGAGCCGGTGATGAGGATCGTCTTGTCTTTGAGTTCCATGTTCAGAGCCTCCGTTCTGTTGCTCTGAACGGAAGATGGGGCAGTTGGCACTGGCCAAACAGTTCAAACTTTATCCTGGTATCAATACTGCTATAATACGCGCATGGAGTCCCAACCTCACGCGGCCCCCACACGTTCGGCTGAAGACAGCCGCCGGCGCGAACTCGGCGCCTTCCTGCGCTCGCGCCGCGAAAGGCTGACGCCCTCGGCCGCAGGCATCGCCATCGGTCTCAGGCGACGTACGCCGGGCTTGCGCCGCGAGGAGGTGGCGATGATCGCCGGTGTCGGCACGACCTGGTACACATGGCTGGAGCAGGGGCGGGAGGTCAGGCCCTCGGTCGAGGTGCTGACGGCGCTCGCCGAAGCACTGCGCCTCGACGCCGCCGAAAAACAGCATCTGTTCATCCTCGCCGACCGCCAGCAGCCGGAGCGCCGTGCCGTAGCGCCGGAAAAGGTCGATGGCCCGTTGCTGCACATGCTGCAGAGCCTGGTGCTGCAGCCGGCCTATGTCGTCGGGCGGCGCTGGGACGTGCTGGCCTGGAACCCGGCGGCGGTGGCGGTGTTCGGCGATTATGGTCTGCTGGAGGGTGACGCCCGCAACATCGTCCACATGGTGTTCACGAGCCCGCATCACCGGCACCTGCTGGTTGACTGGGAGCAACTGGCGCGCACCGTGCTGGCCTCGTTCCGGGCCGCGAGCGCCCGCTATGTCGGCGATCCGGATTTCGAGCGGCTGATCGAGTTGATGACCCGTTCGAGCCCCGAATTTCGTGCCTGGTGGCCGCAGCGCGACGTCGCGCATCGGTTGTCGGGGGTGAAACATGTCCGGCACCCGAGCGCGGGCGCCATGACCTTCGAGCATATGAGCCTGTCGATCGGCGACGGCTCGGACATGAAGCTGATCGTCTACACGCCGTTAGCCGAGCAGAATTCGATCGCCAAGCTGCAGGCATTGCTGGACGCGCTGCCGGCCGAGCGGCGCAGCGCCTGAGGTTGGCTGGCGTCCCCCTCGGCTTCGTCATCCACGGGCGAAGCGGACGCGGAGACCCGAGGATCCATGCCGGGACGTTTGCCGAAGAGTACTACGGAGCAGAATTTGGACCTTTGCGGCGCGTTGAAGTCGCGGCATGGATTCTAGGGTCTGCGCCGCGTCGCTTCGCTCCTTGCTTCGCCCTAGAATGACGAAACCATTTAGCCCTTCGGCTTCAGCCCATCGAGGAACAACTGCTCGAGAAATCTTGCCGCATCCTCGAAGCGGCCGTCGCCGCCGCGG
This sequence comes from Mesorhizobium sp. WSM4833, assembly GCF_055811095.1. Classification (NCBI taxonomy): domain Bacteria; kingdom Pseudomonadati; phylum Pseudomonadota; class Alphaproteobacteria; order Hyphomicrobiales; family Phyllobacteriaceae; genus Mesorhizobium; species Mesorhizobium sp. WSM4833. The sequence goes on along the minus strand of NZ_JBVVQG010000001.1, from coordinate 524,865 downwards.
TTCGGTCCGAGCACGGCGCGGACCTGGACGTCGAAATCGGCATAATGCTGCGTCGTCGCCCAGATCGAGAAGATCAGGTGCCACGGGTCGGTCTTGGCGATCTTGCCGGCGCGCATCCAGCCCTTGATGACGGCGGCCTTCTCGTCGACCAGCGTTTTCAGTTCGCCCGCCAGCAGCGGCATGATGCGCGGCGCGCCTTGCAGGATCTCGTTGGCGAACAGCCGGCTCTCGCGCGGAAAATCGCGCGCCATCTCCAGCTTGCGCCTGATGTAGCTGCGCAGTTCGGTTAGGGGATCGCCAATGTCGTCGAGTTCGCGCAGTGGCGCCAGCCAGGTGTCGAGCAGGCGCTGCATCAGCGTTTCGTGGATGTCTTCCTTGCGCCGGAAATAATAGAGCAGGTTCGGTTTCGACATGCCGGCGGCTTCGGCGATCTGGTCGATGGTCGAGCCGCGAAAGCCGTTGGTGGAGAAGACCTCAAGCGCCGCCTCCAGGATGAGTTCGCGCTTTTCCTGCTGGATGCGGGTGCGGCGAGGGGCATCCGTGCCGATGGTCACCGTTGCAAGCCCTCGTGTTGAGGCTCATCTGGACCAATTCTCTGGACCAGTTTTTCCCTAGCCTGTGGAACGCACTTCAGGTGCCGCATTTCCGCTAGTAATCCTTGACCGCCTACAGGGCGGTGCTAACGTTTGTCCAATCGGTCAAAAATTTGCGTAGCATGAAAACGCGGCAAAGACCAAGCGTTGGGCGCAGCGAAACAGTTTACAAGGGGAAGTCCTGGTCATGTCCAACCGGCTGAAAGTCACGCCGAACGATCTCAGTGCATTCTGGATGCCGTTCACGGCAAACCGGCAGTTCAAGCAGGCGCCGCGCATGATGGTGTCCGCCAAGGACATGCATTACACAACCAGCGACGGCCGCAAGGTGCTCGACGGCACCGCCGGCCTGTGGTGCGTCAATGCCGGCCACTGCCGTCCGAAGATCACCGAGGCGATCCAGCAACAGGCTGCCGAACTCGATTATGCGCCGGCCTTCCAGATGGGCCATCCGATCGTGTTCGAACTGGCCAACCGCCTGGTCGACCTGGCGCCCAAGGGCATGGACCATGTCTTCTTCACCAATTCCGGCTCGGAATCGGTCGAGACCGCGCTCAAAATGGCGATCGCCTATCACCGTGTGAAGGGCGAGGGCTCGCGCACCCGGTTGATCGGCCGCGAGCGCGGCTATCACGGCGTCAATTTCGGCGGCATCTCGGTCGGCGGCATCGTCACCAACCGCAAGATGTTCGGCACGCTGCTCGGCGGCGTCGACCATATGCCGCACACGCATCTGCCGGAAAAGAACGCCTTCACCAAGGGTGTGCCGGAGTATGGCGCGGAACTCGCCAACGAGCTGGAGCGTATCGTCGCCCTGCACGACGCTTCGACCATCGCCGCCGTCATCGTCGAGCCGGTCGCCGGCTCCACCGGCGTCATCCTGCCGCCGAAGGGTTATCTGGAGAAGCTGCGCGAGATCTGCACCAAGCACGGCATCCTGTTGATCTTCGATGAGGTCATCACCGGTTTCGGCCGTCTCGGCACACCGTTCGCCGCCGACTATTTCGGTGTCACGCCCGACATCATGACCACCGCCAAGGGCGTCTCCAACGGCGTCATCCCGATGGGCGCGGTGTTTGTGAAGAAGGAGATCCACGACGCCTTCATGACCGGCCCCGAGCACATGATCGAGTTCTTCCACGGCTACACCTATTCGGGCAACCCGATCGCCTGCGCGGCCGCACTCGGCACGCTTGACACCTACAAGGAAGAGGGCTTGCTGACCCGTGGCGAGGAGCTGGCGCCGTACTGGGAAGACGCGCTGCATTCGCTGAAGGGCGAGCCGAACGTCATCGATATCAGGAACATCGGCCTGATCGGTGCGATCGAGTTGGCGCCGATCGCCGGCCAGCCGACCAAGCGGGCCTTCTCGGCCTTCGTCAAGGCGTTCGAGCGCGGCGCGCTGATCCGCACCACCGGCGACATCATCGCGCTGTCGCCGCCGCTGATCATCACCAAGGGCCAGATCAACGAATTGATCGACCATGTTCGCGATGTGCTGAGGTCAATCGATTGACGGACTGACGCGGTCGGTTGAGGTCGGCGCGGCAGCGCGCCGACCTGACCTTTGCTTGCAACGAACCATTACAGTCAGGCGGGCAACGCACCGATCCCGGTCAGGATCACCCGCTTGATATTTTCCTTGGCTTCCCGCCATTGCCGGTCGGACAGAGGTTTTCCGCCATTGAGTGTCTCGATCTGATGGCCGAAATCGGCGTAGTGCTGGGTCGTAGCCCAAAGCATATAGAGCAGATGGCGCGGATCCACCGGGTCCATCTTGGCTTCCTCGATCCAGCGCCTGATGATCTCGACGCGGCCGTCGGTCCATTCGCGCAGCGTCGATTCCATATAGTCCTGAAGCACCGGCGCCCCGTGCATCACTTCGGAGGCCCAGACCTTCGAGCCGTCCGGATGGCGGCGTGATATTTCCATCTTGGCGTCGATATAGGCACTGATGCCGTCTATGGGCCCGCGCGCCGCGTCGAAGCAATTGGCCGCCTGTAGCCAGATTTCAAAGATGTTTTGAACGACCGACCGGTAAAGCTCTTCCTTGGTGGCGAAATAGTAGTGGAGATTTGCCTTCGGCAATCCCGCCAGATCCGCAATCAACTGCATCGTGGCGCCGCCAAACCCTGCCTCCGCAAACACCTTCTCTGCAGCGACGAGAATGGTTTTTTCATTCTCTCGGCGGATCTCCTGTCGCCGCATGGGGCGGGTGGGTTCTGCCATGTCTACCCCAAGATTCTAGTTGACCGCTTGGTCAGGTTGTGTAGTTTAAAAGCTGACCATACGGTCAAGCTGTAAATCACTCAAGGGGCGACAAGACCCCCGGTGTAGATGGGAACTCGAGATGGCCGCACCCGGCGAGAATCTGCGAATCAATTCAGACCGTTTGTGGGATTCCATCATGGAGATGGCGAAGATTGGCCCCGGCATTGCCGGCGGCAACAATCGCCAGACCGTGACCGACGAAGACGGCGAAGGGCGGCATCTGTTCAAGCGCTGGTGCGATGCGGCCGGGCTCGAAATGGGCGTCGATGAAATGGGCACGATGTTTGCCCGCCGCGAAGGCACCGATCCCAGCCTGCCGCCGGTCTACGTCGGCAGCCATCTCGATACGCAGCCGACCGGCGGCAAGTATGACGGCGTGCTCGGCGTACTGGGCGGGCTTGAAGTGGTGCGCTCGCTCAACGATCTCGGCATCAAGACCAAACATCCGATCGTCGTCACCAACTGGACGAACGAGGAGGGCTCGCGCTTCGCGCCGGCTATGATGGCGTCCGGCGTGTTCGCCGGCGTGCTCGACCAGGCCGATGTGTACGGGCATGTCGACAAGCAGGGCAAGAAATTCGGCGAGGAACTGGAGCGCATCGGCTGGAAAGGCCCCGAGAAGGTCGGCGACCGCAAGATCCATGCCTTCTTCGAACTGCATATCGAACAGGGTCCGATCCTCGAGGACGAGGATATCGACATCGGTGTCGTCACCCATGGCCAGGGCCTTAAATGGCTGCAGGTGACGCTGACCGGCAAGGAAGCCCATACCGGCTCGACGCCGATGCCCAAGCGCCGCAATGCCGGGCTCGGCATGGCGCGGGTGATCGAACTGGTGCATGAGATCGCCATGGACTACCAGCCCGATGCCGTCGGCGCGGTCGGCCATATGGAGGTCTATCCCAATTCGCGCAACATCATCGCCGGGCGCACTGTCTTCACCGTCGATATCCGCTCGCCGGAAAAAGAAGTGCTGGACGCGATGGATGGCCGCATCCGCGAAGGCATCGACACGATCTGCGATGCACTCGACATCCGCTACGAGATCGAACAGGTCGGCGCTTTCGATCCGGTGACTTTCGATGCCGGCTGCGTCAAGGCGATCCGCGATGCCGCCGACCGCCTTGGCTATTCCCATCGCAACATCGTTTCCGGTGCCGGCCACGACGCCTGCTGGATCAACCGTGTCGCGCCCACCGCGATGGTGATGTGCCCTTGCGTCGATGGCCTCAGCCACAACGAGGCCGAGGAGATCACCAAGGAATGGGCTTCGGCGGGTGCCGATGTCTTGTTCCACGCGGTGGTGGAGACGGCTGTCATCGTGGAGTGAGCTTAGAATCCACCTTCCAAACGACGCTCGTAAAGAAGCGCGAAGAGAACAAGGGAACAGTCAATGACCAAAGTCATCCGAAACGGCACCATCGTCACCGCCGACCGCACCTGGAAGGCCGATGTGCTGATGCAGCACGGCAAGATCGTCGCCATCGGTTCGGGCCTGCATGGCGACCATGAGTTCGACGCCACCGGCTGCTACATCATGCCGGGCGGCATCGACCCGCACACCCATCTCGAAATGCCGTTCATGGGCACCTATTCGGCCGATGATTTCGAATCCGGCACGCGCGCGGCGCTCTCCGGCGGCACGACGATGGTGGTCGATTTCTGCCTGCCGGCGCCTCAGCAGTCGCTGCTCGAAGCCTTGCAGATGTGGGACAACAAGACCTCGAAGGCGTCATGCGATTACTCCTTCCACATGGCGATCACCTGGTGGGGCAAGCAGGTGTTCGACGAGATGGCCACGGTCGTCGACAAGGGCATCACCTCGTTCAAGCATTTCATGGCCTACAAGGGCGCGCTGATGGTCGACGACGACGAGATGTATGCGTCGTTCCAGCGCTGCGCCGATCTCGGCGCGCTGCCGCTCGTTCATGCCGAGAATGGCGACGTGGTGGCGGCACTGTCGCAGAAGCTGCTGGCTGCCGGCAACAACGGCCCCGAGGGCCACGCCTATTCGCGGCCGCCCGAAGTGGAAGGCGAGGCGACCAACCGCGCCATCATGATCGCCGACATGGCCGGCGTGCCGCTCTATGTCGTGCATGTCTCCTGCGAGCAGAGCCACGAGGCGATCCGCCGGGCGCGCCAGAAGGGCATGCGGGTGTTCGGCGAGCCGCTGATCCAGCATTTGACGCTGGACGAGAGCGAGTATTTCGACAAGGACTGGGACCATGCGGCACGCCGCGTGATGAGCCCGCCCTTCCGCAACAAATCGCACCAGGACTCGCTGTGGGCCGGCCTGCAGGCGGGTTCGCTGCAGGTGGTGGCGACCGATCATTGCGCTTTCACCACCAAACAGAAGCGCAACGGCGTCGGCGATTTCACCAAGATCCCGAACGGCACCGGCGGGCTTGAAGACCGCATGCCAGTGCTGTGGACCACAGGCGTCAACACCGGCCGGCTGACGATGAACGAGTTCGTCGCGGTGACCTCGACCAACATCGCCAAGATCCTCAACATGTATCCGAAGAAGGGCGCCATCGTAGAGGGCGCCGACGCCGACATCGTTGTCTGGGATCCCAAGCGCAAGAAGACAATTTCGTCCAAGAAGCAGCAATCGGTGATCGACTACAATGTCTTCGAGGGTTTCGAGGTGACCGGCCTGCCGCGGTTCGTGTTCTCGCGGGGCGAACTGTCGATCCAGGAGGCCGAGGTCAAGGCCAAGCCCGGCCATGGTGAATTCGTCGGCCGCGAGCCGAATGCGGCGGTCAACCGGGCGCTGTCGACCTGGAAGGAAATCTCCGCGCCGCGCAAGGTGGAACGCACCGGCATCCCCGCGACCGGGGTTTGAGGTGCGGCGCGGGGGACTTCTTTTCGCGGCAGTTTTGGTTCTGGTGGCCAGCCAAGTGTCGGCGGCCGGCATCGACCTAGCCAAACCTTATGGCAACAAGTCCGGCTGCATCAACAAGAACGGCCAGGAAGTCTACGCCGAGGACATGCTGCTTCTAACCAACACCGACTTCATCACGGCGACGAGCGCTTGCACCTTCACCGGCAAGAGGGTCCAGGCCGACGGCTCGCTTGTGGTGAAGGCGGAGTGCGAGGCCGAAGGCGAAGAGGGCAAGTCGCCCGCCACCTTCATCATCAAGCACAGCACCAAGAACGCCAAGAAACTGGTGGTCGCGGATGCGGACGGCACCGTCTATGGGGAAGTGTCTCGGTGCCGATGATTGCCGAAGCTGGCGGGCGCAAACCTCTAGCAATTGGCCGACGGGCGCCTAGCCCGGCGAAGTCAGCTTCCGGCGACCAGCGCATCCAGTTCCGGCAGCAGGACGACGCTTTCCTGTTCGTTGGGATCGGTGCGCGCAATGACGGCAGAGGACGGGGCGCCGCTCAGGTTAGCCGGCAGATGCGGCACGCCGGCGGGGATGTAGAAGAGATCACCGGCCTTGACGACGATATGATGCTCGAGCCGGTCGCCATACCAGGTGTGAACTTCGCCGGAGAGCACATAGATCGCCGTCTCGTGGCTCTCGTGCATATGCGCCTTGGCGCGGGCGCCGGGCGGCATGGTGAGCATGTGCATGCAGATGCCGGACGCACCGACGGTCTCGGCGGCAATGCCGGCGAAATAGGTCAGCCCCTGCTTGCCTTCATAAGTGCTTTCAGGGCGGATAAGATGACAAGTGGGTTTGGGCGACATCGGGGAAACTCCGGGCGTCGATCGCGTGGGACAAGGTCAGAGGGACAGGGCCAAATGGGACAGGGCAAGTGGAAAACAACATCGCGATAAAAGCAATCGGATTCCAGCCGCCGCAGGAACGGAAACAGGCAGGCGGCAGCCGATGACGGGGAATTCGCCAGCCGTCGTCGCGGCAAGCAAACTCGGGCTGACCTTCCAGACCAATGACGGGCCGGTGCAGGCGCTGTCCAATGTCGATCTGACCATCGGCAAGGGCGAGTTCGTCTCCTTCATCGGGCCTTCGGGCTGCGGCAAGACCACGCTGCTGCGCGTCATCGCCGATCTGGAGAAGCCGACCTCGGGGGCGATTTCCGTCAATGGCATGACAGCAGAGCAGGCGCGCGAGAAACGCGCCTATGGCTATGTCTTCCAGGCGGCGGCGCTGTTTCCGTGGCGGACCATCGAGCGCAATGTGGGGCTGCCGCTGGAGATCATGGGCCTATCCAGGGCGGAGCAAGGCGAGCGGATCAAGCGCACGCTCGGCCTCGTCAACCTCTCTGGATTCGAGAAGAAATATCCCTGGCAGCTCTCGGGCGGCATGCAGCAGCGCGCCTCGATTGCCCGTGCGCTGGCATTCGACGCCGACCTGCTGCTGATGGACGAGCCGTTCGGCGCGCTGGACGAGATCGTGCGCGACCATCTCAACGAGCAGCTGCTGGAATTGTGGGGACGCACCAACAAGACCATCTGCTTCGTCACCCACTCCATTCCGGAGGCCGTCTATCTGTCGACGCGCATCGTCGTCATGTCGCCGCGCCCCGGCCGCGTCAGCGACATCATCGAATCGACGCTGCCGAGAGAGCGGCCGCTCGACATCCGCGAGACGCCGGAGTTTCTGGCGATCGCAGCGCGGGTGCGGGACGGGCTGCGCGCGGGGCACAGCTATGACGATTGAGGGAGCAAACGACGGGCTCCCTCCTCTCCCCAACGGGGAGAGGGTGGCCGGAGCGAAGCGGAGGTCGGGTGAGGGGGCGGCGCCGACGGATTCGACCAAGAGAAAGGTCGGGGCAACCGCTCGCGCCCGAAAGCTGCGGGTTGACGAGACCGAGGCTGAATACAGGCTTTGGGGGGAGCTGAGAGGCCGTCATCTCAATGGCTACAAATTTGTGAGGCAAGTGCCGCTTGGACCGTTCATCGCGGACTTTGTTTGTCGCGAGGTAAGCCTGATTGTCGAACTTGATGGTAGTCAGCACGCAGATTCTCCAACCGACCCTTCCAGGACAGCTTGGCTGAACGGACAAGGTTATTCGGTTCTCCGGTTCTGGAATCATGAGGTTTTGGCCGAACGTCGAGCGGTCCTGGATACGATCTTGGCTTGCCTTGACGGAAAGATTTTTACCCCCTCACCCGACCTCCGCTTCGCTCCGGCCACCCTCTCCCCGTTGGGGAGAGGAGGGCGCCAGTCGGCTGAGGCCCGCTAGATGGACACCTTCCGCGACAAGCTCGTTCCCGTCACCTCCATCCTCGTTGGCGTGGTCGCGCTCTGGTATGTCTTCGCCGTCATCCTCAACACGCCGTTCCAGCGCGATCTCGATCGTCGCGCCGGTGAAACATCCACGTTCAGCGAACTCATCGGCAAGACGCTGTCGCAGCCGAAGCCGACATTGCCGGCGCCGCACCAGGTGGCGGTGAATTTCTTCGAGAACACCTTCCTGCGGCCCATCACCTCCAACCGCAGCCTGGTCTACAATGCCTGGGTGACGCTTTCGTCGACGCTGCTCGGCTTCGCTTTCGGCACGGCGCTCGGCATCATCATCGCCGTCGGCATTGTCCATGTGGCGACGCTCGACCGCAGCCTGATGCCGTGGATCATCGCCTCGCAGACCATTCCCATCCTGGCTGTGGCGCCGATGATCATCGTCGTGCTGGGGGCGATCGGCATCAGCGGGCTCGTCCCGAAGGCGATGATTTCGACCTATCTGTCGTTCTTCCCGGTGACTGTCGGCATGGTGAAGGGCCTGCGCTCGCCCGAGATCATGCATCTCGACCTGATGCACACCTACAATGCCAGTCGCGCGCAGACCTTCTGGAAGTTGCGCGTGCCTGCCTCGGTGCCGTTCCTGTTCACATCGATGAAAGTGGCGGTGGCGGCAAGCCTGGTCGGCGCCATCGTCGGCGAACTGCCGACTGGCGCTGTCGCCGGCATCGGCGCCAAGCTGCTCGCCGGCGCCTATTACAGCCAGTCCATCGACATCTGGTCGGCGCTGGTCGCCGGTTCGGTGGTGGCCGCCCTTCTGGTCATGGTGGTCGGCATTGCCGGGCGCCTCGTCGACCGCGCCATGGGCGGGAGGCCGGCATGAACTGGCTGAAACCCTCCTGGCAGGCAGTGCTGGCGATCGTGCTGTGCCTGATCGCAGTGGCGCTCGGCCCGATCGCCGCGCCGAAAGTGGATGCACTGGCGCAGCCTGCAGGGACGTTGATATATCCCTATGTGGCGACGACCTGGCTGATCTTCGGCGTTCTGCTTGTCGCTGCTTTGATCTCGATGGCCAGAATACCGTCCATCGTCGAAGCCGTTGTGCTTTTCATCGGCGCGCATTTGCTCGCGTGGCTGCTGATTGGAGGCATCACCGGTTTCGAAGGCCTGGCGCGGACGCCGTACTTCCTGCTTCTCACCGCCGCATGGCTGCTTGGCTGGCGCTGCGTGGCGGTGCTGTCATCATTGCGTCCGTTCGCCAAATGGGCTCGCACCGCGCTGCGCCTGATCATCCCGGCCATCTTCGGCGCCTGGATCCTGATCATCTGGGAAGCGGTGACGCGTGGGGCCGGCATACCCTTCATCCTGCTGCCGCCGCCAAGTGCCATCGGCGCGCGCATCGCCGGTTCGCTGCCGGTGCTCGGCGCCGATGTCCGCCAGACCATCTTCAAGGCGGTCATCTTCGGCTATGTCGTGGGCAGCGGCGCCGGCTTCATCACCGCGGTGCTCGCAGACCGTGTGCCGTTCCTGCGACGCGGCCTGTTGCCGATCGGCAACATGGTCTCGGCGCTGCCGATCATCGGCGTCGCGCCGATCATGGTGATGTGGTTCGGCTTCGACTGGCAGTCCAAGGCGGCGGTGGTCATCATCATGACCTTCTTCCCGATGCTGGTGAACACGGTCGCCGGTCTGGCCGCCTCCGGCCATATGGAGCGCGACCTGATGCGCACCTACGCGTCGGGCTACTGGCCGACGCTCTTGAAGCTTCGGCTGCCGGCAGCAGCTCCCTTCATCTTCAACGCGCTGAAGATCAACTCGACGCTGGCGCTGATCGGCGCCATCGTTGCCGAGTTCTTCGGCACGCCTGTCGTCGGCATGGGCTTCCGCATCTCGACCGAGGTCGGGCGGATGAACATCGACATGGTCTGGGCCGAAATCGCAGTTGCAGCACTTGCGGGTTCGGTCTTTTATGGCGTGGTCGCTCTTGTCGAAAGAGCCGTCACGTTTTGGCATCCCTCTGTCCGTGGTGGATAGGGGCGATGGGTTTAGGGCACTAACTTCAGAGGGTAACAAAATGAAAAGACTGATTATTCCCGTTCTGGCTGGCGCGATGTCGCTTGCCGCTTTCCAGGCAATGGCCGCCGACAAGGTGACGTTGCAGCTGAAATGGGTCACGCAGGCCCAGTTTGCCGGCTACTATGTCGCCAAGGCCAAGGGTTTCTATGAGGCCGAGGGTCTCGACGTCGACATCAAGCCGGGCGGTCCCGATATCGCGCCCGAGCAGGTGATCGCCGGCGGTGGTGCCGACGTTATCGTCGACTGGATGGGCGGTGCGCTGGCTGCCCGCGAAAAGGGCGTGCCGCTGGTCAACATCGCCCAGCCGTTCAAGAAGGCCGGCATGGAGCTGGTCTGCCCGAAGGACGGCCCGATCAAGACCGAAGCCGACTTCAAAGGTCACACGCTCGGCGTCTGGTTCTTCGGCAACGAGTATCCGTTCTACGCCTGGATGAACAAGCTCGGCCTGAAGACCGAGGGCGGCCCGGACGGCGTCACGGTGCTCAAGCAGAGTTTTGACGTGCAGCCGCTGATCCAGAAGCAGGCGGACTGCATCTCGGTCATGACCTACAACGAGTACTGGCAACTGATCGACGCCGGCTACAAGCCGGAACAGCTGACCGTGTTCAACTACTCGGCCATGGGCAACGACCTGCTCGAGGACGGGCTCTATGCGTCCGAAGACAAGCTCAAGGATCCGGCCTTCGAAGACAAGATGGTGCGTTTCGTGCGCGCCTCGATGAAGGGCTGGAAATATGCCATCGACAACAATGACGAAGCCGCAGGCATCGTCATGGACGGCGGCGGCCAGGACGAGAACCACCAGAAGCGCATGATGAGCGAAGTCGCCAAGCTGATCGACAATGCCGACGGCAAGCTTGACCCGGCGACCTACGAGCGCACCGCCAAGGCGCTGCTCGACCAGAAGATCATCACCAAGGAGCCGACCGGCGCCTACACCACCGCCATCACCGACAAAGCGGTCAAGTAAGCCTAGCCGGCAACACATCTATCCAGAAAGCGGCGCCTCCGGCAGAAATGTCAGAGGCGCCGTTCCTTTATGGTGTTCATGACGAAGCTGGTCTCGATCGAGGCGACGCATTTCAGCCGCGCGATCTTTTCCTTGATGAAGCGCTCGTATTGTTCGAGGCTTCCCGTCACCACTTTCAGCACATAGTCGCGCGAACCGGTGACGAGGTGGCATTCCAGCACCTCTTCCCAGCCGCGGATCGCGTCCTCGAACATCACGATCTCGTCTTCGTTCTGGCGGCTGAGCCGGATGGTGGCGATGGCGACCATGCTCCAGCCGAAGGCTGAGGGATCGACCAGCGTGGTGTAGCCTCTGATGACCCCGGTCTCCTCCAGCCGCCGCACCCGCCTCAGGCAGGGCGACGGCGACAGGCCGATGCGCTCGGCAAGCTCGTTGTTGGTGATGCGGGCGTCGGCCCGCAGCTCACGCAGGATTTTCAGGTCGAAATCGTCGGCTATCTTCTGCTGCATTTTCGGTCTCTCCAGGCAATTTGTTGCGGGGATGCAGCCATGTGAGCCCAAAAATAGCAAGGATTGATGGAACGAGATCGCATAAATTGCCGTTCACTATTTCACTCGAACAGGCAGGAAAAGCCATGACCGCGCCACGCCCGTCGAAAAGCCATATCGGCAACCACAAGCTCCACCCGGAGACGCTGATGCTGAGCTATGGCTTCGATCCGCAGCTTTCGGAGGGCGCCGTCAAGCCGCCGGTGTTCCTGACCTCGACCTTCGTGTTCAAGTCGGCGGAGGAGGGACGCGACTTCTTCGACTACACCTCCGGCAGGAAGGAGCCGCCGAGCGGCACCGCCTCCGGCCTGGTCTATTCGCGCTTCAATCATCCCAACAGCGAGATCGTCGAGGACCGGCTGGCGATTTATGAGGGGACGGATGCCTGTATCCTGTTTTCATCGGGCATGTCGGCGATCGCCACGACACTGCTCGCCTATGCCCGTCCGGGCGACGTCATCCTGCATTCGCAGCCACTCTACGGCGGCACGGAGACGCTTTTGACGCGCACGCTCTCCGGTTTTGGCATCGGTGCTGTCGGTTTCGCGGATGGCGTGGATGAGTCGGCGGTGCGCACGGCCGCCGACGCGGCCGTCGCGAAAGGCCGCGTGTCGGTCATCCTGATCGAGACGCCGTCAAACCCGACCAACAGCCTGGTCGACCTCGCGCTGATGCGCAAGATCGCCGACGAGATCGGCGCGAGCCAAGGGTCAACGCCGATCATCGTGTGCGACAACACATTGCTGGGTCCGGTGTTCCAGCGGCCGATCGAACATGGTGCCGACGTGTCGGTTTATTCGCTGACCAAATATGTCGGCGGCCATTCCGACCTGATCGCGGGTGCCGCCATGGGCAGCAAGGCTATCACCAAGCCGATCAAGGCGCTGCGCGGCGCGATCGGCACGCAGCTCGACCCGCATTCCTGCTGGATGCTCGGCCGCTCGCTGGAGACGCTGTCGATCCGCATGGAGCGGGCCAACGACAATGCTCGGCTGATCGCCGAATTCCTGCGCGACCACGCCAAGGTCGACAAGGTGCACTACCTGCCGTTTCTGGGCGAGAATACGCCGGCCGGCCGCGCCTACAGGGCGCAATGCAGCGGCGCCGGATCAACCTTCTCCTTCGACATCAAGGGCGGGGAGAAGGCGGCTTTCGCCTTCCTCAACGGATTGCAGATCTTCAAGCTGGCGGTGAGCCTCGGCGGAACGGAATCGCTGGCCAGTCACCCCGCGGCCATGACCCATTCGGGCATTCCCTTCGAGGTGCGCCAGCGCATCGGCGTGCTGGAGACCACGGTCAGGCTGTCGATCGGCGTCGAGCATCCGGACGATCTGATCGCCGACCTGACGCAGGCGCTGGCGGCGGTCTGACCGCTATCGCTAAAGCCGGACAGGACGGCCCCTAGGATCTCTATACGTCATCACAAAAACGTGTGGTTGGATACATTGTGCCGCCAGGCCGTTCCGTTGGCGCATGCGCGCGCCGGGGAGCCGCGACGCGTGCACAGTCAATCGGAGGTTCTTCATGCGCACCCAATCCTTCTTACCGGCGCTGTCGGCGCTGGCCATTTCGACCGCTTTCCTGTTCGCATCGCCGGCCCTGGCAGCCATGGAAAAGTTCAAGGCGACACTAGACGGCAGCCAGCAGAGCCCGCCCGTCACCACGAAGGGTAAGGGCACGGCCACTTTCACCTTCGACACGACCAAGAAGAAGCTCAACTGGAACGTCAAATATTCCGGCCTCAGCGGACCGGCGACGGCCGCGCATATCCATGGCCCTGCGGCGATGGGTGAAAACGCCGACCCTGTCATCCCGTTCAAAAAACTCAAGAGCCCGATCAAGGGGTCGGAGACGCTCACTGATGCCCAGGCGGCTGACCTTGAGGCCGGCAAGTATTACGTCAACGTCCACACCAAAGCGAACCCGAATGGGGAGGTCCGCGGCCAGATCGAGAAGGCGAAGTAGCTGACCGTTGAAGGTTGGCGGGACAGCGCCCCCCTCTGTCCTGCGGGACATCTCCCCCTCAAGGGGGGAGATCGAATGTACTTCGGGTTTCGCCAATCGCCAGTGTTGGAAGAAGGGCGAGACGACGAAACTGCCAATCTCCCCCCTTGAGGGGGAGATGCCCGGCAGGGCAGAGGGGGCGTGAAGGAACTCGACTTGCCCCGGTCGGCTCTCAAACCTTGTCGCGGATCTGGGTCATCGTCCGGGTCGGGGTGATCGCTTCGGGGTCGAGCCTGATCTCGACGATCGCCGGCTTGCCGCTGGCGCGGGCGCGTTCGAAGGCCGGGGCGAAGTCCGCCGTCTTCTCAACCGTTTCGCCATGGCCGCCATAGGCGCGGGCGAGAGCCGCGAAATCGGGGTTCTTGAGGTCGGTGGCCACCACGCGGCCGGGATATTCGCGCTCCTGATGCATGCGGATGGTGCCGTAGATACCGTTGTTGACGACGACGACGACGATCGGCAGGTCGTATTGCACGGCAGTGGCGAATTCCTGCCCGTTCATCAGGAAACAGCCGTCGCCGGCGAAAGCGACCACGGTGCGCTCTGGAAACAGCTCTTTGGCGGCGACTGCCGCAGGCGTGCCATAGCCCATCGAGCCTGACGTCGGCGCACCTTGAGTGGCGAAGCGGCGGAAGCGATGGAAGCGATGCACCCAGGTGGCGTAATTGCCTGCGCCGTTGGTGAGAATGGCGTCGTCGGGCAGCATCTTTTCGAGATAGTTCATGATCGGGCCCATCTGGACCGGGCCGGGGCCGCTTTCGGGTGGTGTCGACCAGTCGAGATAGGCGGCATGCAGCTTTGGCGTCTCGGCTGCCCAGACGGGTGCGGAGGCCGGCTTGCGTTTGGCGAAAGCGTCGACGAAGGCGGACGGCGAGGCGTTGATCGCCAATGCCGGCCTGTAAACGCGGCCGAGCTCGCCGGAATCGGCATGGACATGGACCAGTGTCTGGGCCGGGTAGGGGCTTTTCAGCAGCGTGTAGTCCGAGGAGGGCATTTCGCCCATGCGGCCGCCGATCAGCAGCAAGAGGTCGGCCTGCTTGATCGCCGTGGCCAGCTTCGGGTTGATGCCTATGCCGACATCGCCGGCATAGTTCGGATGCAGATGATCGAACAGCATCTGGCGGCGGAAGGAACAGCCGACCGGCAGCGACCAGGCCTCGGCGATCGTGCGCATTTGTGCAACCGCCTCGGCGTCCCAGCGCGTGCCGCCAAGGATGACGAAAGGCCGCTTGGCGTTGGCCAGCAGTTTCTCAAGCGCATCGAGTTCGGCTTCCCCGGCCCGCGTTTCGACCGGTGTGTGCGGCAAGGCGACGGGCGCTTCGACGACACTGGTCAGCATGTCTTCGGGCAGCGAGATCACCACTGGGCCGGGACGGCCCGATGTCGCCACGGCGAAGGCGCGGGTGACGAATTCTGGGATGCGCGAGGCGTCGTCGATCTCGACTACCCATTTGGCGATGTCGCCGAAGAACCTCTTGTAATCCACCTCCTGGAAAGCCTCGCGCTCCTTGGCGTGGCCGGCGACCTGGCCGATGAACAGGATGGCGGGTATCGAATCCTGCATGGCGATGTGGATGCCGGCCGAGGCATTGGTGGCGCCGGGGCCGCGGGTGACGAAGCAGATGCCGGGCTTGCCGGTCAGGCGGCCGTGGCAATCGGCCATCATGGCGGCACCGCCTTCCTGGCGGCAGACGATGGTGCGGATCGCTGAATCGTGCAGCGCGTCGAGCACCGCCAGATAGGATTCACCGGGCACGCAGTAGACGCGGTCGGTGCCGTTGGCTTCGAGAGCGTCGACGATGAGTTGTCCGCCGGTCTTCATTGTCCAGACTTCTCCAGTTCGGCAAGGATTTCTTGCGTGTGCTCGCCCAGGCGCGGCGAGGGGCGCTCATAGACCAGCGGCGTGCCCGACATCACCATCGGCGCGCGCACCGAAGGCAGAAGATTGCCATGGCCGTCGTCCAGGTCGAGCCGCATGCCGCGCGCGATCGTCTGCGGGTCGGCGAACATCTGGCCGATCGTGTTGATCGGGCTCGCCGGCACGCTGGCCGCTTCGAGCTTTGCCAGCAGCGGATCGCGATCAAAAACCTTCAGCGCCTCGACCATGCGTTCGCGCAACTTGGCCCGGTTGGCGACCCGGGCGGGATTGGTGGCGAAGTCGGGATTGGCAGGCAGGTCGTCCAGCCCGACGGCAGCGCAGAATTTGGCGAACTGGCCGTCATTGCCCACCGCAAGGATGATGTGCCCATCCCGGACCGGCACCACCTCGTAGGGGGCGATGTTCATATGCGCATTGCCCATCTGCACCGGCGATCTGCCGGAGACGAGATAGTTCAAATTCTGGTTGCCGAGCGCCGAGATCTGGGTGTCGAAAAGCGCCATGTCGACATGCTGACCTTCCCCGGTCTGCTCGGCATGGCGCAGTGCTGCCTGGATGGCGATGACCGAATAAAGGCCGGTGAAGATGTCGGAGATGGCGACGCCGGCTTTTTGCGGCTCGCGGCCGACCTCGCCGGTGATCGACATCATGCCGGCCATGGCCTGGATGATAAAGTCGTAGCCGGCGCGCGGTGCGTACGGACCGTCCTGGCCGAAGCCGGTGATCGAGCAGTAGACGAGGCGCGGGTTGATCTTGCGCAGGCTATCATAGTCGAGGCCGTATTTCTTCAGGCCGCCGAGCTTGAAGTTCTCGATCAGCACGTCCGAAGTGGCGACCAGCCGGCGCACCGTCTCGGCGCCTTCCGGGGTCGAGAAATCGATGGCGATGGAGCGCTTGCCGCGATTGCAGGAATGGTAATAGGCGGCCGACAGGTTCTCGCCGTCCTTGCCCATGACGAAGGGCGGGCCCCATTTGCGGGTGTCGTCGCCGCCATCGGGGCTCTCGACCTTGATGACATCGGCGCCGAGATCGGCAAGCAACTGCCCGGCCCATGGCCCGGCAAGGATGCGGGCGAGTTCGACGACGCGGACGCCTTTCAGCGGGGGCTCAGCCATGGATCACCGTGGTTGCCGCAATCACTGCGATTGCTGCGAAAGCAGAGCCTCTATCAAGCCCTGCAACGGCTGTCACGGCTCTTGCAATGGGCCAATCCGTCACGCTTTGAGGACTTCGTCGGCCCAGGCGGCGAAATCATCCATGATAATGTCGCGATTCACCTCGTTCAGGCTTTCGTGGCGGGTGTCGGCGTAAACCTTTGAAACCAGATTCGAAAAGCCCATCTTGCGCATGCGATTGGCAAGATGGGTGATCCCTTTGCCATAGTCGGAAGCCGGATCCTTCTCGCCTCCGACGATGCTGACGGGCAGGTCGCGCCGGATACCGGCAAAGCCGGCATCCTTGCCGCCGTTCAGCGCCATACCGACGACGTCGCGCCACATCGACACCGAAGCGTCCCAGCCGCACAAGGGATCGGCAATGTATTTCGCCACTTCCGCTTCGTCGCGCGACAGCCAGTCGAACACTGTGCGGTGATTGGGCACCGCCCTGCCCCAGGCCTGGAAGGTGAGTTTCGGCAGCAGGCGCGATGGCACGTCGGAGCCGAGCCGCATCCGTTCCCAGGCAAGGATGCCGAGCGCAAGCTGCCCAAGCGGGCCTTGGGAGAAATTGCCATTCCAGATTGCTGCCGCGTGAACGCGTGGCGAGTGGCGCAACAGGTAGTTCAGCGCCACCGACGCACCCATCGAATGGCCAAACAGGATGACCGGTCTGTTTGGCCGTTCGCGGGCGATGAGATCATGGATGACGTCGACGTCGGCGATCACCTTGGCGGCACCGTCCCTGTCGGCGAACCTGCCGAGCGGAGCGTCGGACGCCTTGGTCGCGCCGTGGCCGCGATGATCGTGGACATAGACGTCGAAACCGCGCGAGCCAAGAAAATCGGCAAAGCGGGCATAGCGCGCTGCGTGCTCGGCTAGCCCGTGATTGATCTGGACGACGGCGCGTGCCCGGCCATCGGCCTGCCTGACGAAAAGATTGAGCTCGGCACCGGTCGGCGAGGCAACCACGCGCTGCTGGCTGAATGACATGCCGCCTGATCCCGCCCCTGCTTTTGTCGTCGTTGGCTTTGTTTGCGCCGGCCCACATTATGCGTCAATCCGGCAAACCCGCTTTTCGCGACGATGTTTCTTGCGTTCGGTCAGCAAAATATCGCAATTCTGACATGGAGACAGCTTCAGTCTGTCGCCCACTTCTTCAGCCGGGGATTCTCCATGCGCATCGGTGTCGTTTTCGGATTGGCCATGTTGGCGGCGTCGCTGGCCGGGGCCGCGCATGCCGACGTGAAGATGAGCGGCAGCTTCGTCGCCGACGCCGCCTGTCCGGCGACGCAAGCGATCAAGAACGGCAAGAACCCCGGCAATGTCTCGACCGATGCCGGGCAGAGCTATCAGTTGCTTGCCGGCAACAAGGATGCGCCGACGCATTATCTCATCCTGGTGCCGGGCGCCGATCCGGAGCGCCGCTGGGTGAAGGTCAGCTGCGGCCATGTTTCCGGCAGCAGCGCGGCGACCGTGCCGGCCGCGCCTGACGGGCAAGGCAAGCCGGCGGCATCGGGGAAGCCAGAATACGTCTTCGCGCTGAGCTGGCAGCCGGCGTTTTGCGAGACAAAGTCGAACAAGACCGAATGCAGGGCACAAAGTGCCGGCGATTTCGACGCCACGCATTTCACCTTGCACGGCCTGTGGCCGCAGCCGAATGGCAATTTCTATTGCCAGGCGACGGCGAGCGACAAGGCCAACGACAATCCGGCCCACTGGAAAGACCTGCCGTCGGTCAATCTTGACGCCAACACCCGCACGGAACTCGACCAGGTGATGCCTGGAACGGCCTCCCATCTCGAACGGCATGAATGGATCAAGCACGGCACCTGCTACGGCAAGAGCCAGCAGGACTATTTCTCCGACGCGCTGAATTTGATGCGCGCGGTGAACAGTTCGCCGGTGCGCGATCTCTTTGCCAAGAACATCGGCGGCAAGCTGACGGCCGACCAGATCCGCGGCGCTTTCGACACTGCCTTCGGGGCGGGAGCAGGGGACCGCGTGCGCGTTTCCTGCGTCATCGATCCGTCGAGCGGCAGGCGGCTGATCGGCGAACTGACCCTCGGCCTCGCCGGCCCGATCGGCCCGAACAGCGCGCTCAAGGACCTGCTGCTGGCTTCGGTGCCGACCAACAAGGCAGGCTGCCCGACCGGCACCGTCGACGCTATCGGGTTCCAGTAAGGGCGGCTGAACGGCGCCTAGACTGCACGAGCAGCGGTCCACACTTGTCCGTGTGATTGGCCTGATCTGGCAAAAGCGATTGCCGTTCGCCGCCGCATCGCCTACATAGCGGCCAACCTCCATTCAATTCGACAAATCCAGTCGGTTTTTCAGGGAAAGCGCGCGTGGCACGCCAGTTCATCTATCACATGGCCGGCCTCAACAAGGCCTATGGCACCAAGAAGGTGCTCGAGAATGTCCATCTCTCCTTCTATCCGGACGCCAAGATCGGCATCCTCGGCCCCAACGGTTCGGGCAAGTCGACGATCCTCAAGATCATGGCTGGGCTCGACAAGGAGTGGAACGGCGAAGCGTGGCTCGCCGAAGGCGCCACTGTCGGCTACCTGGCGCAGGAGCCGGCGCTCGATCCGGACAAGACCGTGTTCGAAAACATCATGGAAGGCGTCGCCGCCAAGACCGCCATCATCGAGCGCTACAACGAATTGATGATGAACTATTCCGACGAGACGGCCGACGAGTCGGCCAAGCTCCAGGACGAGATGGACCGGCTCAACCTGTGGGATCTCGAACAGCAGGTCGAGATGGCGATGGAAGCGCTGGGCTGCCCGCCCAAGGATTCGGAAGTCACCAAGCTGTCGGGCGGCGAACGCCGCCGCGTCGCACTTTGCCAGCTTCTGCTGCGCCAGCCCGACCTTCTGCTGCTCGACGAACCGACCAACCATCTCGACGCCGAAACCACGGCATGGCTGGAAAAGCATTTGCGTGCCTATCCGGGCGCCGTGATGATCATCACCCACGATCGCTACTTCCTCGACAACGTCACCGGCTGGATCCTCGAACTCGATCGCGGCCGCGGCATTCCCTATGAGGGCAACTACACCAAGTACCTCGAAGCCAAGGCCAAGCGGCTCAAGCAGGAAGGCCGCGAGGACGATGCCCGCCAGCGCGCCATCGGCCGCGAGCGCGAATGGATCCAGTCGAGCCCGAAGGCCCGCCAGACCAAGTCCAAGGCGCGTATCCAGGCGTTCCAGGACCTTTTGGATGCAGCCGACAAGCGGCGTCCGAGCGATACGCAGATCGTCATCCCGCACGGCGAACGGCTCGGCAATGTCGTGATCGAGGCGGAAGGCCTGTCGAAGGGCTTTGGTGACACGCTGCTCATCGACGGCCTGGAATTCAAGCTGCCGCCCGGCGGCATCGTCGGCGTCATCGGCCCGAACGGCGCCGGCAAGACGACGCTGTTTCGCATGATCACCGGCCAGGAAAAGCCGGATGCGGGTTCTGTGCGCGTCGGCGAAACGGTGAAGCTCGGCTATGTCGACCAGAGCCGCGATGCTCTCGATCCGTCGAAGACGGTGTGGGAAGAGATTTCCGGCGGCGCAGAAGTGGTCAAGCTCGGCAAGTTCGAGGCCAACACGCGCGCCTATTGCGCGTCGTTCAACTTCCGTGGCGGCGACCAGCAGCAGAAGGTCGGCAACCTCTCCGGCGGCCAGCGCAACCGCGTGCATTTGGCCAAGATGTTGAAGACCGGCGGCAATGTGCTGCTGCTCGACGAACCGACCAACGATCTCGACACCGAAACGCTGGCCGCGCTCGAAGACGCGCTGGAAAATTTCGGTGGCTGCGCGGTCATCATCTCCCACGATCGCATGTTCCTCGACCGCCTGGCGACGCATATCCTCGCCTTCGAGGGCGACAGCCATGTCGAATGGTTCGAGGGCAATTTCGAGGATTACGAGCAGGACAAGATCCGCCGCCTCGGGCCAGATGCCGTCAACCCGCACCGCATGACCTACAAGAGGCTGACGCGGTAAGGGGTTTTCCGGGCGGCGATCTCAACCGGCATGAGGAGCTCAAATGGCTGATTGGTCCGCCGCCCAGTATCTGAAATTCGAGGACGAACGCACGCGGCCCGCGCGGGATCTTGTGGCGCAGGTGCCCGTCGACTTTCCGCGCCGGGTCGTCGACATCGGCTGCGGGCCTGGCAACTCGACCGAACTGCTCGTCGGGCGCTGGCCGGATGCTGGGGTGAGCGGCTTCGACACTTCGCCCGACATGATCGAGAAGGCGCGGGCTCGCTTGCCCGAGGTCACCTTTGATCTGACCGATGCCTCCAAATGGCAGCCGGCGGAGCCGGTCGACGTGATCTTCGCCAATGCGGTGTTCCAGTGGCTGCCCGAGCATCCCGCAGTCTTCCAGCGGCTGATGGGTTTCCTCGCGCCAGGCGGCGCGCTGGCCGTCCAGATGCCCGACAATATGGGCGAAGACTCGCACCGCCTGATGCGCGAGACCGCCGCCGAAATGCCGTTTGCCGAAAAGTTCAAGGGCGCGGCACGCGGGCCGTTGCCGCCGGTGTCGTCCTACTATGACCTCCTGTCGCCGCACAGTGATCGGCTGGATATCTGGCATACCATCTACAACCACCCGCTTGCCGACGCCGAAGCGATCGTCGAATGGGTGAAGTCGACGGGCCTGAAACCGTTCCTCGATCCGCTGGATTCCGACGAACGGGCGATGTTCCTCGAAAGCTACACGGCCAAGATCGCCAAGGCCTATCCGAAAACGGCTAGCGGTAAGGTGCTTTTGCGCTTTCCACGCATCTTCATCGTTGCCAAGCGGGCCTGATTATCCACGTTGCACGAGGACCAGTCCGGCCTAAACCTTTGGTTTAAGCCGGCGTAAACCGCCGCGGTGAGAAAACTGTTGCGCCGGAGCGTTCCGGCGCCCACATGAAGCCCGCAACGCTTGCGGATGGGACGGACTGGACATGCATCGCGTCATCATCAGCGGCATCGGCGTTGAAATCCCTGAAGCCACAATCACCAATGAAGAGCTGGTGGCCAGCTTCAATGCCTGGGTCGACGCGGAGAATGCGCGCCGCCTGGGCACCGACGAGCCGCCGCTGGCGAAATCGGATAGCGACTTCATCGTCCACGCTTCGGGCGTGCGCACCCGTCATGTCATCGAGCGCGAAGGCATTCTCGACCCGACCCGCATGTCGCCGCGCATTCCGGCTCGGCCCGACGATGCGCTGTCGCTCGAAGCCGAGTTCGGCATCGCCTCGGCAAAGAAGGCTCTCGAGCATGCGGGACTACAGCCGTCGGATATAGACCTGGTGATCTGCTCGGCCTCGCATCACCAGCGGCCCTATCCGGCGATCGCCATCGAAATGCAGGAGGCGCTGGGCACCAAGGGCGCAGGCTTCGACATGGGGCTCGGCTGTTCTTCGGCGGCGGCGGCCTTGCACATCGCCGTCAATTTGGTGCGGTCGGGCGCGCACAAGCGCATTCTGGTGACGACGCCCGAGATCATCACCGGCCATCTCAATTTCCGCGACCGGCAGACGCATTTCATTTTCGGCGACGCTTCGGTGTCGATGGTGGTCGAAGGCCTGGCCAAGGGCGACAAGCGGCCGGGGCGCTTCGAGGTGCTCGACACGCGCATCTGGACGCAGATGTCGAACAACATCCGCACCAATCTGGGCTACCATACCCGCACCGCCCAGGATGATCCTTACATGATCAATCTGGAAGGCAATCTGATCAAGCAGGTCGGCAACAAGGTGTTCAAGGAAGTCACCGTCGCCGGGCAGAAATTCATCGTCGAATTCCTCGCCGAGCACGGGCTGACGCCGCAGGCGATCAGGCGCTTCTGGCTGCATCAGGCCAATGCGCGGATGAATGCGATGATCCTGAAGCTGTCGTTCGGCCACGAGGTCGATCACGACCGCGCGCCAATGGTGCTGGAGCGGCTGGGCAACACGGCGGGCGCCGGGGCCATCGTCGCGCTGTCGGAGAACCACGCCGACATGAAGCCGGGCGATTTCGGTCTGATCTGCGCCTTCGGCGCGGGCTATTCGATCGGCGGCGCGCTGCTGAGAATGCTTTGAGGCTGCCGCGTCATGCTGGTGCGAACGGCACCAGCATCGGAACGCGCGCGGCATAGTCGTCATAGGCGCTGCCCAGTTCGCCGCGCAGGAAATTTTCTTCCAGCCTGGCTTTCGTCACGATGCCGATGATGAGCAGCGCGGTTCCGGCTATGCCCCAGACGGTGCCCTTGGCCGCCATGGTGGCGAGGATCGCCAGCAGCAATCCGGTGTAGATCGGATGCCGGACAAGGCCATACGGGCCGGTGTTGACGACACGGTGCCCGGCCTTGGCGGTGATGGTGCCCGACCACAGCCTGCCGAGATGCAGGCGCGCCCACCAGGCAAAGGCGATGCCGATGGCGATCAGGGCGACACAGATCCAGGCTTCGGGGAGATCAGGCATCCACAGCCTGTGCCGGCCTTCATAGCCGTGCGCCGGAATGAACAGCAGCACCGCGCCGGCTACCCAGAGACCCCGATAGCGGGCCTCCGCCTTGAACCCGGCGCGCTTCTGGGCAGGGTCGGACCACAAAGCGGCGACGGCCCAGCTTCCTGCCCAGATCAACCAAAGCAACGTGATCGCCGTCACAGGTCGCATGATCAGCCTCCGCAAACCGTCTGGACGTCACTATGAAACCGGCACCGCGCGCCGGCAATGCGGTGCGAGATCGATGACAGGTAAGAAAAGCGTGATCGCGATCCTATCGGTGCTGTTGATCGGACGATCAGCACTTTCGACTGGACGCCGCGAAGCGCGCCCGGCTAACTCGCTGGATGACGAATGGAAAGAACGCCATGCCGGATCTCTTCCCCGAGGCTGAAAAGCCGGTTGAAATCATCGCCGCGCGAAAGCTTGCCGCCAGGGCGGCAGCGCTTTACGTGGCGCCGGCAGATCATTTTCAGACGCGCCCGGTGGACGAATTGCGGCTGGGTTTCGACGGCATATCAGGCGATTTCCATGCCGGACCGACGCGGCGCTCGGGCGGGCGCGAGCCCTGGTATCCGCGCGGCACTGAAATGCGCAACGAGCGGCAATTGTCCATCGTGGCAGCGGACGAGCTGGCGGTTGTCGCCGAGCGCATGGATCTGGCCGAGATCAGGCCGGAGTGGATCGGCGCCAATCTGGTGATCGAAGGGGTGCCGAACCTCTCCATGTTGCCGGCCGGCACGCTGCTGTTCTTCAAGGGCGGCGTGACAGTCAAGGTCGACGCGCAGAATGGCCCGTGCCGCATCGCCGGCCGGTCGATCGCGGAGAACGCCGGAATGGCCGACGTCGAAGCCGGCGCGCTGCTGTTCCCGAAAGCGGCGAAGCGGCTGCGCGGCATTGTCGCCTGGGTAGAGAAGCCAGGCACGGTTAGGGCAGGCGAAGAGATATCGCTGCGCGTGCCGGAGCAGTGGATTTATCAAGCCTGAGGGCCGGCTACGCCGCCCATGGAGCGGCGCAGCAAAAGCGCTGGACTTCAGCCCTTGCGGTTCTTCTTCACGCCTTGCGCCATGATGGAAACGTCGTCCCACTTCTCCCAGGTGGCAATGCGGTTGGCGTATTCCTGCTTGATCATCGGCAGGCCGCCATCGCCGAAGAATACCCGCAGCGGCGGCTCGGCGGCGTCGACAATGGCCAGCATGGCCGGCCCGGTGGCGTCTGGATCGCCGGCGACCGAATTGGCGCGGCGCTCGGCCATCTTGGCACGGGCGGGCGCATAGGCCTCGATCGGCTGGGACACCTTGGCCGACGGCCCGGCCCAGTCGGTGGAGAAACCGCCCGGCTCGACCAGCGTCACATGGATGCCGAATTCCGCGACCTCGATGCTGAGCGACTGGCTGAAGGCCTCCAGCGCCCATTTCGAGGCGTGGTAGAGGCCGAGCGAGGCAAAGGCATTGACGCCGCCGATCGACGAGATCTGGATGATGTGGCCGGAACGCTGTGCCCGCATGATCGGCAGTGCGGCCTGAGTGACCCACAGAGCGCCGAAGACATTGGTTTCGATCTGGTCGCGAGCTTCCTGTTCGCTGACCTCCTCGATGGCGCCGAAATGGCCGTAGCCGGCATTGTTGATGACGACGTCGAGCCGGCCAAAACGCTTGTGCGCCTCGGCGACAGCGGCATCGACGGCTTTCTTGTCGGTGACGTCGAGCTTTATCGCGGCAACCCTGTCGCCGTATTTCTCGACGAGATCGGCGAGCGTGCCAGCATCGCGGGCGGTTGCCGCGACGCGGTCGCCTCGGGCGAGTGCAGCCTCGGCCCAGACGCGGCCAAAGCCCTTCGACGATCCGGTGATGAACCAAACCTTGTTTGTCATGATCTTGGAGTCCTTGCCCCTGCGGGCGTGATTTTGGATGAAAGCGGAGGCTTCTCCGCTTTCGGGCATATACGGTCGATCCTCTGATTTTCCAGAGGCGACGGGAATCTTTTGACAAAGACGCCTGAATTATCGGGGATAATTCACCTGAGACGACCAGGCCGGGTCATCGTGCTTTTGCCAGTAGCGCGCCATCAGCCGGCTGGTGATCGGTCCGACCTTGCCATTGGCGATCGCCGCGCCGTCGATCTCCGTCACCGGCATGATGCCGCCCGCAGTGGAGGTGATGAACACCTCGTCGGCCTCGCGCAATGCGGTGACGCTGAGATCGGTCGCCGTGGCGGCAAGGCCTTCTTCTGCACAGAGATCGAAGACGGTGCGGCGGGTGACGCCGGGCAGCACGCCGGTGGCCGGCGTCGACAGTTTGCCGTCCTTGACGCAGAAGACGTTGAAGCCCGGGCCTTCGGCGACATTGCCGTTGAAGTCGAGGAGCAACGCGGTCTCTGCACCGCGGTCATAGGCATCGTAGAGGCCGCGCACCAGATCGAGCCAGTGGTAATTCTTGATCGCCGGGTCGATCGAGGCCGGCGGAATACGCATCTTGTCGCTGATGGCGACGCGCAGGCCGCGCTGCAGCTGCTCGGCGTTGGCGACCGAGCCGAACGGCACGGCGAAGGCCATGAAGCGGTTGACCGCCTGGCGCGGGTCGCGGCTGAAGGTCGGAGAGGCGCCGCGCGTGCACAGCATTTCGACATAGGCGGCGCGATGACCGGACAGCGCTACGCAATTGTGCAAGATTTCGGTCACGCCGTCGCGGTCGAAGGGAATGGTCATGCGCAGCTTTTCCAGCCCGCCGAGGAAGCGGTCGAGATGCAGATCGAGGCGGAAGAAGCGGCCGTTCCAGACATGCACGGTGTCGTAGGTGGCGTCGGAATGCAGAAAACCCCAGTCCAGCACCGAGATCTTGGCCTGCGACATCGGCAGGTATTGGCCGTCGAGAAAGGCGATGCCGTCGGGGTAGGAATGCGGGTCGACATGGCGGTCGCCAACCGCGGGCAGTTGCTTCTCGTCCTGTGTCGTCGCCGTGTGGCTCATCGGGGCCTCCTGTCACGCAAGGCGAGTCAGCAGGCTATCGGCGCAGGGCAGAACGCATAGAGCCACCCGCCCGGTGCTGTTCGGCCTCGATGACGATCTCGCCGATACATTGGATCGGAATTGCCTTAGATTGCGCGCTCTGAACGGGAGGGGGAAGATGGGCAGGCTTGGGGCCGTCATAGCAGCCATGACGATGTTCGCCGCCGCGGGCGAAGCCAGCGCCCAGTGCGCGCGCGAAGGCGAGGAATTGTGCCAGGGCGGGCAGACCTATCGCTGCGAGAAAACCGGCAGCGAATTGACACCGATCTTCCAGAACCTGCCTTGCGCGGTGCCGTCGCTGAGCGGCACCTGGGTCGGCAGCGGCCATCAAAGCCCGGCGGGTGACGCCGGGGCCGACTGGCCGATCGCCATGACCATCAACGATGGCAGCGCGTCGATCGACTATCCGTCACTCGGCTGCGGCGGATTGCTGTCACAGACGTCCAGGGACGGCATTTCGGCGGAATACCACGAGAGCATCACCTACGGTCAGGACAAATGCATCGACGGCGGCAACATCACCGTCAGGTTTTTCAAGGAAAATCTGTCCTGGACCTGGATCGGCCAGGCCGATGGTCAGCCCTATAATGCGGTCGCAGTGCTTAAGCGGAAGTAGCCGTGGTCATTCCTCCTCGTCATCCGCGTCGAGCAGGCGCGTCGCGCGCCAGCGAGTGAGCACGACGTTGGTCTGCTCGATGACGAAGAAACGCGCCGAGTCGCGGTCGTAACCTTCGCTCAGCAGTTTCTCGTAATCTGTGTGCATGTGGCGGATATGGGCAATCGTCGCCAGCCATACGGCGATGCCTGGTGGTAAGGTCTTCATGTGGACCGCGCCGGCGTCGCCGCGGATCTTCTCCATGTCGGCATAGGGTGCCAGCGGCAGAAGTGCTGTCAGCGCCTTGGCGATGGCGCGGCGGCGACCGGTGGGCGCCGTCATCGCCGAACCCCGGGCTCGTCGCGCCCTTCGATGGTCGCCTCCGATATAGCGTCGGTCGAGGCGAAATAGGGTTTTATGTCGATGACCGGAGTGCCGTCGAGCACGTCAATGGCGTCGAGATCGATGCGGCCGGTGTTTTGGTCGAGCCCGACGAGCCTGGCCACATGCAGCCCGATTGGATTGGGGCGGGCAGGGGAGCGCAGCGAAAATACGCCTTTTGCTTCGGCCGCATGGCGTGGTTTCTGCACAATCAGGTCCCGCGGCGCGTGATGCAGCCAGGACAGGATGATGACGTGGCTGGCGCGCTCCAGCCCCCGTAAGCCATTTCGATAGGGCGCGTCGATGGTCAGCACTGCCTTCTGCCCGGTCTCGCGCGCGGCGCGCATGTTCTTCGGGCAGGTTTCGCGCGTCGTCCACGGCGAGGCAATGCGGCCGATGAAGACGATGCCGTCATCCGGCGGCATCAGTGCGGGATCGTTTTCCAGCCTCTGCTCGCCTTCGCGGGCCTCGAACATCTCACGCGGTCCAGTCATGGCCCATGTCTCTTAAAACGCCACACAAGCGGCATTTTCTTGTCCGGAAGCGACATAGCGCTTGCAAGGTTTCGAAAACTGACATAAACATATGTTTATATCTTTTCAAAGAGAATACGCTGATGCATGTCTCGCTCGACACTATGGTGGATACGTTAAAGGCGGCGGCCGAATCCAGCCGATTGCGCATACTGGCACTTCTGTCGCGCGGTGACCTCACCGTTTCCGATCTTACCGAAATTCTCGGCCAGTCGCAGCCGCGCGTTTCGCGGCACCTGAAGCTGCTTCTGGAGGCAGGGCTGATCGGCCGCTACCAGGAAGGGTCCTGGGCCTTCTTCCGCCTGTCGGATGCGGATTCCGCGCGTGACTTCGTCATGGGCCTGGTTTCCGGCATTCGCGGCGCCGATCCGCAGGTCGAGCGCGATCTTGAGCGCCTGGCCTCGGTCAAGCGCAAGCGGCAGGACCGGGCGGTCGAGTATTTTTCCGTGAATGCGGCAAGCTGGGACCATATCCGCTCGCTTCATGTGCCGGACCGCGCCGTCGAAGCCGCAATGCTGAAACTGGTCGGCAAGCGGCCGTTCCAGTCGATGCTCGATCTCGGCACCGGCACCGGGCGGCTGCTCGAAATCTTCTCGCCGCTCTATCGGCGCGGTGTCGGCATCGACATGTCGCGCGAGATGCTGACCGTGGCGCGCGCCAATCTCGACAAGGCCGGCGTTTCGAACGCGCAGGTTCGGCAGGGCGACATCTTCGCGCCGCCGGTCGAGCGCGATGCCTTCGATCTCGTCACCATCCATCAGGTGCTGCACTATCTCGACGATCCCGCCCGCGCCATCCACGAGGCGGCGCGGCTTTTGCGTCCGGCAGGACGCCTGGTCATCGTCGATTTCGCGCCGCATGCGCTGGAATTCCTGCGCGAGGAGCATGCGCATATGCGGCTCGGCTTTTCCGACCGGCAGATCGCCGACTGGTTTTCGGAAGCCGGCCTCGATCTCGAAGATTCCCAGGAGTTCGAGCCGCGCGGTGGCAATGAGGCGAGGCTCACCGTGAAACTCTGGCTCGGCCGCGATCGGCGCCTGCTGATTGCCGATCCTTCCAACGACACAAGGCAGGCCAAAGCGAACTCGATGGGGGAAATCGCATGAACCAGTTCCGCTTTTCCCGCCGCCCCGACATCGGCGACAAGGTCAGGGTTTCCTTCGAATTCTTCCCGCCGAAGACGGACGAGATGGAAGCGAGGCTGTGGGAGACGGTCACAAGGCTGGAGCCGCTGAAGCCGAAATTCGTCTCGGTGACTTACGGCGCCGGCGGCTCGACACGGGAGCGCACCGCGCGCACTGTAAAGCGCATCTTGACGGAAACCGGTATTCCTGCAGCGGCGCATCTGACCTGCGTCGGGGCAACGCGCGACGAGGTCGATGCGGTCATCCAGGATTACAAATCGATCGGCATCAACCGGTTCGTGGCGCTGCGCGGCGACCCGGCCTCCGGAGTTGGCGAGCCCTACCGGCCGCATCCCGGTGGCTACGAGAATGGCGCGGAACTGGTCGCCGGGCTCAAGACGATCGCGGATTTCGACATCTCCGTCGCGGCTTACCCGGAAAAGCATCCGCAAAGCCCCGATTTCGCCACCGACATCGAGATGCTGAAGCGCAAGGTCGACAATGGCGCGACGCGGGCGATCACCCAGTTCTTCTTCGACAACGATCTCTACGAGCGCTATGTCGAGCGCGTCCGCCGCGCCGGCATCTACATCCCGATCGTGCCGGGTATCCAGCCGGTTCACAGTTTCAAGCAGGTCGCGAACTTTTCAGCGAGGGCGGGCGCGCATGTGCCCGGCTGGCTGGCGGAGCGTTTCGAAGGCCTCGACAAGGACCCGCAGACGCATGCGCTGGTGGCATCGGCGGTGGCAGCCGAACAGGTCATGGACCTGGTCGAGCGCGGTGTCGGCGATTTCCACTTCTACACCATGAACCGCGCCGATCTGGTCTTTGCCATCTGCCATATGATCGGTATTCGCTCGCACGAGGCGGCGGCCGCCGGATCAGCCGCGGCATGAGGTCGGGCTCAACAACAAAAGGCCGGGAAAAACCCGGCCTTTTGAATTGGTTGGACTATTTGGGTGCTGGTCTTCCCCGCTTTGGCGGTCAGGGAAGGAAGCCCATAATGAGGGCTCCGATAAAGGCGAACGCAGCACAGATCATCAATGCGTTGATAGGCCTCGTAAGTCCCATGACATAGCCTCCTCTTAAAGAGCTATGTCATGGAGTCTAGGTTCATTTGTGCCACAGGCAAGCGGAAAATGTGCTGCATTGCGACGTGATTGTGAAATCCGCGACATGTCTTTTGCCGTTAGGCTTTGAAACTCCTAGGCAAATACCGACTTCAGACCTGTGAATAAAATGTGGCCGGCTCGTGTCGCTGCCGTGTCATGGCAGCGCTACCGCCGCGAAAGTCGAATGCGACTTTCGCGGCGATGTGGGGGTTCAAAGGACGCGCTAACGTCTTCCAAGGACGCGCCCGTCGATGGTGATGAGGCCGAGCGCGATCAGCACCACCCCGCCGATTTCGAACAGCTCCAGCCGCTCGCCTAGGAACAGGAAGCCGAGCAGCATGGCACTGGCCGGCACGACAAGCGTGACCAGCGAGGCGTTGGTAGCGCCCGCCGAGGCGACGAGGTTGAAATAGAGGATGTAGGCGACGGCTGTGGACAGAAGTGCCAGCGCCAGCACCGCCGCCCAGACCGGCGGCGAGGCCGAGAACAGGCCGGATGGGCCGTAGGTGAAGAGCACGATCGGGATCATGATGATGGTCGAAGCGGTCAACTGCCCGGTGGCGACGACCGGCGAGGGCACGCCCTTGAAGCGGCGGGCGACCATCAGCGCAATGCCATAGGACAGCGAAGCGCCGATCAGCGCGAATTTGGCCCAGACGGGGCCGCCGAGCCCGGCAAGCAGGCCGGGGCCGATCATGACGGCCGTACCGGCGATGCCGAGCGCAATGCCGGCGAGCTTGTTCCAGGAGAGCTTTTCGTCCGATGTCAGCGTATTGGCGAGAATCAATGTCCAGAACGGCGTCGTCGCGTTGAGCACCGAGGCGACGCCGGCGCCAAGCTCCGTCTGGCCGGCGAAGATCAGCGAAAAGGGCACCACATTGTTGGTGAGCGCCAGCAGGAAGAACAGGCCTGCATGCGGAAGCGCGAGACGGAAGGACGGGCCGCGCAGGCCGAGATAGATCTGTAGCGCGATCGCGGCGATGGCGACGCGAAACAGCACCAGCACCAGCGGATGAAGTTCCGCCACCGCGATGCGGGCAAAGAAGAACGAGCCGCCCCAGATCGCGCCGAGCAGCAGGAGCTGCCCCCAGTCCTTGAGCACCATCGGCCCGCGCGGTGCTGATGTCGCGGCTATTGCCATGTGAGTCGCCCTCCCAGACGGCCTGAATGCCAGTCAGTCAGGCAGAAGCCATATCGGACTCAGTGACAAGAGCCACCCGAAACCTGATCGCTGGCAAGCGTTGCTGGCAAAGACCTAGCGCCCCAGCGTCAGCCGCACGAGACACAGAATTGTTTTCATTAGCCGCTAGCTTGGATTAATTGTGCGCAGCCGAAGTGAGGATTCGTCCATGCAGCGATTCGAGAATGCCCGCGAGGCGGCACTGGCGCTTCGTCCGGACGATCCGGTCTATTGCTTCCGCCCGCAAGTGCTGATGGCGGATGCCAGGCAGTTCATGGGCATGTTCCCCGGCAAGACCGCCTATGCGGTCAAGACCAATGGCGAGCAGATCGTGCTGAAGACGCTGGTCGAAGCCGGCGTCAAGGCTTTCGACGTCGCTTCGCCGGGCGAGTTCGCCGCCGTGCGTGCCGTTTCCCCCGATGCCGAGATGCTCTACATGCACCCGGTCAAGGCGCAGTCGGACATCAAGCTGGCGCTGGAGAAATACGCCATCCGCGTCATTTCGCTCGATCATGAGGACGAGATCACCAAGCTGACGCGAGTGGTGCGGGCTCTCGACATCGATCCGGGCTCGATCAGCGTGTTCGTGCGGGTGCAGACCAAGGGGCATGCCGCCTACGAACTGTCGAAGAAGTTCGGCGCCGGGCCGGCCTATGCCGTCGAGCTCGCGGAGCGGCTGAACCGTACCGGCTACAAGGTCGGCCTGTGCTTCCATGTCGGCAGCCAGATCGAGGATCCCGACACCTATGAGCGGGCGCTGGCTTCCGCCGACTGGGTGCGCAACCGGCTGACCTTCGATATTGCCGGGCTCGATGTCGGCGGCGGTTTCCCCGCCGAATACGGCCACGACCCCAATCGCAAGCAGATCGAGATGCCGTCGCTTGGCCAGATCATGTCGCGGCTGTCGGGCGATCTGAAAGAGTATCAGTTCGACCAGATGCCGCTGGTGGCTGAGCCCGGCAGGGTGATCGTGGCGCGCTGCCTGTCGCTGATCGTGCGGGTGTTGCTGCGCAAGGGCAAGCGGCTCTACATCAATGACGGCATCTGGGCATCGCTGTCGGATTCATGGACCGGCAAGATCACGCTGCCGGCGCGCTTCATTCCCGACCCGGCGATCCGCTCGCGCAATGGCGAGGAGAAGAACATCGTGCCGTTCAAGGTCTGCGGCGCGACCTGCGATTCCGTCGACATCCTGTCGCGGCCGTTCTGGCTGCCGGAAACGGTCGATACCGGCGACTGGATCGAGATCGGCCATATCGGCGCCTATTCGCTGTCGCTGAGGACCCGCTTCAACGGCTTCTATCCCGACACCTTCGTCGAGGTGACGACGCCGTTCGACGAGGGCGACGCGCCACAGGGGTTTGCCAGTTTGGAGACGATGGCGGATTGAGGGGAATAAGGCAGTAGGGGAATAGGGGAATAGGGGAATAGGGGAATAGGGGTGGCGGCAGTCACTGCTTCGGGCTAATTTGCCCTATTGCCCTATAATTTTCCCAACAGCTCCGGCGTCGGCCAGCCATCCACCGGCAAACCTAGCCGCGTCTGCTCCTTGCGGATCGCCTCGCGGGTGTTGGTACCCAAAATGCCGTCGACGGTGCCGACATCGTAGCCCTTGGCTTCCAGCTTGGTCTGCAATGCCTTCATCTGCTCATTGTTGAGACCGGTCTCGGGATTGCGCGGGTCCAGCGGCGGCGCGCCTGCCAGCCGTGCGGCAAGGTTGGCTGCCGTCAGCGCATAGGTGAAGGACTGATTCCATTCGAGATAAACGTCGAAATTGTCGTAGGCGAGGAAGGCTGGCCCCTTGCGGCCCATCGGCAGCGCGAGGCCTGCTTTCAGGCCGTTATCGACCAGCGGCGCGCCGCTGGGGTAGGTGACGCCCCATTGCGCCCACTGCGACAGCGGCAGCTTGTTGGTGCGACCGGTCTGATCCCACGGCATGTCTTCGGGCACGCGGACTTCCTGGATCCAGGGCTGGTCGCGTTTCCAGCCGCGCGACAGCACCTTGTTGGCAGTGGTCATGATCACATCAGGCACGCTGCCGCGCAGGTCGATCTTGCCGTCGCCGTCGCCGTCGACGCCGCGTGCCAGATAGTCGGAGGGCAGGATCTGCGTCTGGCCGATCTCGCCGGCCCAGGCGCCCCTGACATCGGCCGGCAGCACGCCGCGATCGATCAGTTCCAGAAGCGGCACCAGCTGTTGCCGGAAGAGCTGCGGCCGGCGGCAATCATGGGAAAGCGTCACCAAGGCGCTCAGCGTGTGGAAGTCGCCCTGCACGGCGCCGAAATCGGTCTCTAGCGCCCAGAAGGCGGCGACGATCGGCGCCTGGACGCCGAACTGCTGGTCGGCGCGGGCGAAGACATCCGCGTATTTCTTCATGTTCGCCGCACCTTGCTTCAGGCGATAGGCCGAGATCATCCGGTTGGAAAACTCGACAAAGGTTTGGGTGAAGACGCCCTGGGCGCGGTCGCGCGCCAACACCTTGTCATCTAAGGTTGCCGCTTCAAGGGCGTCGAGACCCACTGTACCTACGCCGGCCGCCTTGGCTTCCGCGGCGACGCCCTGCTTCCAGGATTCGAAGTCGCCGCCGCATTCCTGCGCCATCGCCGGCAAGGCCGTGGCGCACAGGGTCAGCGCAGCCGCGAGGACTTTGGAACGCAGTCGCATCAGCTTCCTTTCGAAACGAACAGGGGGTCATTTGTTGTGCTCCCCCCCGGGAAGCCCAACGCCCTGAATTACCGGCGGTTGCACTCTTTACCGCTGGCTGTGTCGAAAAGCAGGCGGCAGGCCCGGTGTCAACGGTGTTCTGCGGCAGCTTCTCTGCTGGAGTGATTTGATGCAGGGCAGTGCTGCCGTTGCACCGGTTCAACGGAAGCTCTGCTGGAGTGATTTGATCCAGGGCGGTGCTGCCGTTAAACCGGTTCAACGGAAGCTCTGCTGGAGTGCTTTTGATCCAGGGCGGTGCTGCCGTTGAACCTGACGTCAACGGGTGTTCTGCCGCAGCCATTTGTTCCAGGCGGCTTCGCTGCCGTTGAAGACGTTGATGTCGGACTTGCCGGTCATGCCGGGAACGATGCCGGTTCCGGTGTACTGCCAGAAGGTGAAGGGGTGGCTGCCGTATTTCTCACGCGGATGGCCGGCGACGGAACGCAGCCAGTAGGGATAGCCGCGGAACCCCGACAGCCCGTTGTCGTCGAAGAAGTCGACGGAAGTGTAGATGATCGGCTTCTTGCCGTAATGGCGTTCGACGATTTCGAGGAAGGTGGTCATCTCCGCGCGCACCGTGGCGGCGTCGGGACGCAGCCTGCAGGTCGGCGATTGCGGGTTCCATTCCATGTCGAGGACCGGCGGCATCGCCGAGCGATCGACGGGGACGTTGCGGATGAACCAGCGCGCCTGAACGGCAGCCGGGGTGCAGAAATAATAGAAATGATAGGCGGCTCGCGGAATCCCGTTGGCCTTCGTGCGCGCCCAATGCTCGCTGAAATACTCGTCGAAACGGTCGCCGCCCTCAGTCGCCTTGATGAAGGCGAAGGAGATGCCGCTGGCCCTGGCAGCCGGCCAGTCGACCGAGGTCTGGTATTTGGAAACATCGGTGCCGTGGACGGCATAGTTCCACGGCGCGCCGCTCTCCCATTCATGCGGCTTGGAGTCGGCAAAGCGCGGCGCGCGCACGGCAACCGTCGGGCTGCTCGAAGCGGATGGCGACAGCGGCGAGAGATCGTCGACGGTCGAGCAAGCACCAAGCAGCGCTAGCATGATCAGGCCCGCAAGACGGCGCATCGCAATTCCCGAGCCGGATTCAGCCGGTCG
Source organism: Mesorhizobium sp. WSM4833 (assembly GCF_055811095.1). Taxonomy (NCBI): domain Bacteria; kingdom Pseudomonadati; phylum Pseudomonadota; class Alphaproteobacteria; order Hyphomicrobiales; family Phyllobacteriaceae; genus Mesorhizobium; species Mesorhizobium sp. WSM4833. The sequence goes on along the minus strand of NZ_JBVVQG010000001.1, from coordinate 489,996 downwards.
CTGATGGGTCTCTACACTGTTGGCCTGCTTTGTGATCGGGCCCCCTCCGAACGATCGCCCCACAGCATCGCTCAGCATATCCTGTGATCGCCGATCATGGTTGATAATCCGTTGATGACGCTCGACAAGCATTGTGATTTTGCGGAAGCAATGGCGGCAAATCGATGACATAAGGGTCGGGCAGGGCCCGGAGGAAATAAATGCGGATCGTGGTCAAGATCGTCAAATGGCTGCTTGGCCTGATCGTCCTGGCGGTCGCAGCACTTTTTGCCTGGCTTTATATCGCGCCACCGGAGTTGATCAGGGTCGGCTCGGGCTACTCGGCCAAGATCGTCTGTTCGAACGTTTTTATCGCCGGCCGCGATCCCAATGAGGTGCTGGCCGTCGACGTGCAGGCACCCGGGCATCCCCTGCTGCGGTTAATGCGGGTTTCGGTGGACAAGAACAGGGGAACGGTGTCTGCCGGCCTGTTCGGTTTCCTCGGCAAGAGCGTCGCCGTAGCCCGCGACGGGCTTGGCTGCGCTTCGGTTCCGGACGGCGACGTAGGAAAGGTGCGGCGGACCGCGATCCAAGCGGAGCCGTCCGCAGTCACCATGGGCGACCTGTGGCCGGAAGGCGAACGGGTCGAGGCATCACAGGATCCGGTTGTTGCCAAGCTGCTGGACGATGCGGCGCTGATCGGCACCGGCATGCGCGCGGTCGTGGTGGTCAAGAATGGCCGTGTCGTCGCCGAGCGCTACGGCGATGGCTTTTCCGCCAGGACGCCGCTGCTCGGCTGGTCGATGACCAAAACGGTGAATGCCGCCATCGTCGGTACGTTGGTCAAGGACGGCAAGATGGCTTTCGACAACAAAAACCTGTTCGCGCCGTGGAAGGCGGACGGCCGCGCCGCGATCAGCCTTGCCGACATGATGGCGATGTCGAGCGGGCTGGAGTTCAACGAGGATTATGGCGACGTCGCCGACGTCACGCGCATGCTCTATCTCGAACCTGACATGGCGGGCTTTGCCGAATCCAAGCCGCTGGCTGCAGAGGTCGGCAAACAGTTTTCCTATTCGAGCGGCACGGCGGTGATGCTGTCGCGCCTCTGGCAGGACGCGGTCGGCGACAAGGCCAGGGCGCTGACGTGGCCGCGCACGGCGCTATTCGAGCCGCTCGGCATGCACAGCGCGGTGCTTGAAACGGACGAGCAGGGCACCTTCGTCGGCTCGTCCTATCTCTACGCAACCGCGCATGACTGGGCGCGCTTCGGCCAGTTCCTGCTGCAAGGCGGGGTGTGGAACGGCAACCAGATCCTGCCGGCCGGTTTCGTCGACTGGATGCGAGAGCCGGCATCCGCCTCGAAGGTCTACGGCAAGGGCCAATTGTGGATCGAGGCCCCGGGCGATGAGGAAAACCCCGGCGCCGGCGTCGCGGCAGGCCTGCCCAAGGACACGTACTGGATGGAAGGCCATGACGGGCAGACGGTTGCCATCATTCCCTCGGAGCAGTTGGTGGTGGTGCGGCTGGGGCTGACGCCTGCCAAGCTTGGCCATCGGCCGCAGACGATGGTGGGGGCGCTGATGAAGGCGCTGCATTAAGGTGCATTGACATTCAGGTGAGGTCGGCCTGCAAATGGCGGTTTCACCTTGGCTAGCCGCGCCGCCCGATAACCGCCAGCCAGGCATAGCCGCGATAAAGCGTGCGGAAACGGAAGCTTGCGCCGGTTCGCCGAGATTCCGATTCCAGCACTTCGCGCAACGATTCACGCGGCGCGACGTGGAATTTTTTCAGCCAGCCGCGCAGCAGCGCACGGAACCAGCCGGGCAGCCCTTCTTGCTGGCCGAAATCGACGATGTGCAGCGAACCGTTCGGCGACAGGGCGGCAAGTGCCGCCGATACTGTTTTTTCCCAGCCGGGGATCATCGACAGCGAATAGGACACGAAGACACGGTCGAAGCGTTCGACATGGAAGAGTGCACGGGCATCGAAATCGGTGGCATCGCCCCTAGCCAATATGACGCGACCGGACAGGCCCTCGCGGTCGATCGCCTTTCCGGCCGTCTCCAGCATTTCGGCCGAAATATCGAGGCCGAAAAAGCGCGCGTCGGGATAGCGGCGGGCGGCGAGGATGACGTTGCGGCCGGTGCCGCAGCCGAGTTCCAGCACGGTGCCACCGACAGGCACGTCGAGCCCCGAGATCATTGGGTCGCGGCCGAGCAGGTAGTATTTGCGGGTCAGGTCGTAGATGTGGCGCTGCCAGCGGTAGACGCCGTCCATCAGTTCGGCATGGCTGGCCTTGAATTCGGGGCTGGCCGGCAACTCGCTGGTGCTCATGCCGCGCGCTTCACGTAGAGGTGGAAGCCGCCATAGATGGCCGAGCGGTCGCGGGCCGAAAATTCGCGCGAAGCCTGGTCCTGATAGTCCCATTGGTCGAGCAGCGAGCTGGAGACGCGACCCGGCAGCAGGCTGGGCTCGGCGGCGGTGCGGAAGATGACGCGGGCGCCGGTCGAAGCCGTGCGGGTGATTTCCGCCCACAGCGCGTTGAGCTGATCGTCGGTCATCCAGTCCTGTGCGTCGAGCAGGACGAAGCGGTCGACCGTGCCTGCATCCTTGCCGGCGAGAAACTCGATCAGATTGGCATGGTGGATGGCGACGCGGCCGACATTGCCGCGGATGGTCTCGTAATTCTGCTTTTCGAGATAGGCGGGCAGGGCGGCCTCGCCGGGGTTCGGATAGCGGCGGGCAAAGGCCTGCCAGGCGAAGTAGTTATTCTCCAGCGGAAAATCGCAAGCGAGTTTTTCCAGCCGGGCTTTCAGCACGCTGGCCATGGTGCCGTCGCCAGAAGTGATCAGCGAATCGTACTGCGCCGGTGGAATGCCGAGGCCGAACAGTGAAGCCTTGCGCGACGTCGCCCATCTCAAAAGCTTGTTGTCGAAGACCGGCGCCAACTCCTCGTTGAAGAAGCGGCGCTGCTCGCCGATGTTCCTGGCCTGCATGATGCCGGCTGGGTCGACGCCGAAGAATTTTCCCGTGCGATGGCCCATGGCGATGAACAGGCCGAGCAGGCCGGTCTGGTAGAAATTGCGGTCGAACACAGTGATCCTACGGCGGCCGCGCCAGTTGCGGCGCTCCCAGTAGTGACGGCTGACAGGATCGAGATGCGGCGCGATGAAACGGTCATACGCTCTCGAATTGTGGCTGGTGTCGGCGGCGCCGAAGAAGCGGAACAGGTCGCCCTGCGATGGCAAATGGCGCACCGCCTCCAGCTTCATGCGGTTCAGCGCGATGTGCGCGGTGTTGAGGTCGACGGCGTCGACCCGGGCCGGCGAGCGCGTGAGGTAGGCCAGGATGTTGCAGCCGCCGGAGGCGATAGTGACGACGCGGTGGCCCTGGCCAAGCTGCATCGCCTCCATGTCGACATCGGGGTCTTCCCAGATCTGCGGATAGACGAGGCCGGAGAACAGGAAGGCGAACAGCCGCTCCGAAATGCCGGCCTTCGACAGCGGGCGGTTCTGGTAGACGGCCTTTCCAACTTCCTTGCCGCGGCGAAAAACCAGATCTGCGGAAACGTCCGTCATGGCAAGATGATTCCCCATTTGCTTTGCCGCAAGCGGGTAGCGCAGGGCCATGACAGGCCGGTGACAGCCTGTTGACGCCTCTTCTTACGGTTTACCAAATCCCCCCGGCGTCGGCGTCGTCAGGATGACGGCGTCTCCTGCCTGCAGCACGGTCTGGTCGCAGGCTTTCAGCAGGTCGATCGTGCCGTCCTTGCGGCGGATCTTGGTCGAGCCGACCTCGCCATCACCGCCTCCGTCCAGCCCTTGCGGCGGCCGGTTGCGGTGCGAGGACAGGATCGCGCATTCCATCTTTTCGAGGAAGCGGATGGTGCGTTTGGTGCCGTCGCCGGCGCTCCATCTGCCCTTGCCGCCGGAATCTTCCCGAATGTGGAAATCCTCCAGCAGAACGGGAAAGCGCAGCTCCAGCACTTCGGGATCGGTGAGGCGCGAATTGGTCATGTGGGTGTGGACGCCGGAGGTGCCGGCAAAGCCGCGGCCCGAGTTCATCTGGCCGGCCGGCGAGCCGGAGCAGATCGTCTCGTAATATTGATACGTCTTGTTGCCGAAGGTCAGGTTGTTCATCGTGCCTTGGGCGTTGGCCATGGCGCCCATGGCGCCGAACAGCGCGTTGGTGACATGCTGCGAGGTCTCGACATTGCCGGCGACGACGGCGGCGGGGTAGGCGGGTTTCAGCATGCAGCCATCGGGAATGATGATCTTGATGGGCCGCAGGCACCCGGCATTCATCGGGATCATATCCTCGACCATGACGCGGAAGGCGTAGAGCACGGCGGCGCGGGCCACCGGCTCGGGCGCGTTGAAATTGTTCTTCATCACCGGCGAGGTGCCGGTGAAGTCTACCGTCGCCTCGCGCTTTTGCCGGTCGACCGTGATCTTCACCTTGATGATCTGGCCGGTGTCGGTCGGGTATTCGTACTCAGAACTATCCGGCAGCCGCTCCAGCACGCGGCGCACGCTTTCGGCGGCATTGTCCTGGACATGGCCCATATAGGCCTCGACGACATCGAGGCCGAAATGCGTAACCATCTTGCGCAGTTCGGCTACGCCCTTCTCGTTGGCGGCGATCTGCGCCTTGAGGTCGGCGATGTTCTGGTGCGGATTGCGGGCCGGGTAGCGGTGATCGGTGAGCAGCGTTTCCAGCTCCTTCTCGCGGAAGCGGCCACGGTCGACGATGCGGAAATTGTCGAACAGCACGCCTTCCTCGTCGACCGTGGTGGCGAGCGGCGTCATCGAGCCGGGTGCCGTGCCACCGATATCGGCATGATGGCCGCGCGAGGCGGCCCAGAACAGGATTCTTTCCTTGGCATCATCGAAGACCGGCGTCACGACAGTGATGTCCGGCAGATGCGTGCCGCCATTGTAGGGTGCGTTGAGGGCAAAGACGTCGCCGGGGTGGATGTCGCCGGAATTCAGCCGGATGATGGTTTCGACCGAGCGGTCCATCGAGCCGAGATGCACCGGCATGTGCGGCGCATTGGCGACCAGCGCGCCGGTACGGTCGAAGACGGCGCAGGAAAAATCCAGCCGTTCCTTGATGTTGACGGAATAGGCGGTGTTCTGCAGCGTGACGCCCATCTGCTCGGCGATCGACATGAAGAGGTTGTTGAAGACCTCCAGCATGACCGGATCGGCCTCGGTGCCGAGCGCTGCCTGCCGGCGCTTTTTCTCGACGCGGCGCAGGAGCACATGGTTCCTGGCGGTGATTTCGGCCAGCCAGCCCGGCTCGATGACGATTGTCTGGTTCGGCTCGATAATCAAGGCAGGTCCCGCAACCCGGTTTCCCGGCTTCAGCGCCTCGCGGCGGAAGATGGGTGAAGTGCGCCACTCTCCCTCGGTGAAGATTTCGCGGGTCTGTGAAGGGCTTACGGCAAGGTCTTCGGTTCGCGATTCAGTTTCGTCGCGCCCAGTACCGCCGGTGTCGGTGCCTTCGACGCCGACGGTCTCGACGATCATCGGCTTGTCGTCATAGACGAAACCGAACTGCGCCTTGTGGGCGATTTCAAAATCGCGCCTGGCCTGGAAAATCGAATCCGCCTCGAAATTCACCGGCAGTGTCGTGTCGGTGCCGTCGTAGCGAATGTGCAGCACCGACTTCGTGGCGACCGTATCCTCGCCGATGCCTTGCGCCGCGAGTTCGGCGACAACGGCTTTTCTCAAGATGGCAATGAGGTTGCCGATCTCCGTTCTGGACTCTTCGGCAAGCGGTTTCAGCAGCGCCTGCTGGCGCGAGGCAAAGACCGAGGACAGGCCGATGCCATAAGCCGACAGAAGACCTGAGAAGGGATGGATCAGCACCGCTTCCATGCCGAGCGCATCGGCGACCAGGCAAGCGTGCTGGCCGCCGGCGCCGCCAAAACAGTTCAAAAGATATTCGGTGACGTCGTAGCCGCGCTGCACGGAGATCTTCTTGATAGCATTGGCCATGTTTTCGACGGCGATGGTGACGAAGCCCTCGGCGACAGTCTCGGGCGACCGGCCGTCGCCGATTTCGGCGGCGAGTGCGGCGAATTTTGCCCGTACCGTCTCGACGTCGAGCGTCTGGTCCTGGCCGGGTCCGAAAATGGCCGGGAAGAAATCGGGCTGCAGCTTGCCCAGCATCACATTGGCGTCGGTGACGGCGAGCGGGCCGCCGCGCCGGTAGGCTGCCGGGCCGGGATTGGCGCCAGCCGAATCCGGCCCGGCCCGGAAGCGGCTGGCCTCGTAGTGCAGGATCGAGCCGCCGCCGGCGGCGACGGTATGGATGCGCATCATCGGCGCGCGGATGCGCACGCCGGCGACCTCGGTGTCGAAGGCGCGCTCATATTCGCCGTCATAGTGAGCGACGTCGGTCGAGGTGCCGCCCATGTCGAAACCGATGACCTTGTCGAAGCCGGCGAGCCTGGCCGTCTCGACCATGCCGACGACGCCGCCGGCTGGTCCTGACAGCAGTGCGTCCTTGCCCTGGAACATGTCGGCGGCGGTGAGACCGCCCGACGACATCATGAACATCAGGCGGGGAAATTGATCGCTCTCCCCCACAAGGGGGGAGCTTGGCGCCGCACCCAACTCTCCCGCCACCCTTTGCACATAGCGCGACAGGATCGGCGACAAATAGGCGTCGACCACCGCGGTGTCGCCGCGGCCGACCAGCTTGATCAGCGGCGAGACCTCATGGCTGACCGAGACCTGGCTGAAACCGAGTTTGCGGCAGACTTTCGCCACCGCCTTCTCGTGGTCGGGGTATTTCCAGGCGTGCATGAAGACGATGGCGACCGCATCGATGCCATCGGCCCTGGCCTGTTCGATCGCCGGCCGGCAGGCGGCGATATCGAGCAATTGTTCGACGCAGCCATCGGCGCACACACGCTCGTTGATTTCGATGACGCGCTCGTAGAGCTGTTCGGGAAGGATGATCTCCTTGGCGAAGATGTCCGGGCGCGCCTGGTAGGCGATCTTCAGCGCATCGCGGAAGCCCTTGGTGATGAGCAAAAGCACGCGGTCGCCCTTGCGCTCCAGCAGCGCATTTGTGGCGACCGTGGTGCCCATCTTGATGTCGCCGATCAGGCCGCTCGGGATCGTGTCGCCGGCCGACAAGCCAAGAAGGTCGCGAATGCCCTGGATGGCGGCATCGTTATAGGCTTCGGGATTTTCGGAGAGAAGCTTGCGCGGGTGCAGCCCGCCTTCCGGATCTCGGCCGATGATATCGGTGAATGTGCCGCCGCGGTCGATCCAGAAATCCCATTTTTCGGTCATGACAGCCCCTGGCGCTCTTCTGTTCGATCGGTGTTTCGGCACATGCTGTTAGTTCGCTACGGCCTGAGCGGCAATCGCAAATGAACCAGACGATGTTACATGCGGAAACGCAACGTTACGAAACTCATGGCCGGCTGACGCATTTGTCCTTCGACCGCTCACGGCAACGTGAGCGTGTGTTGAAGGAGAGACAAATGAAAAAGCTCATTCTCGCGTCCGTTTCCGGTTTGGCCTTGCTTGGCGTCGCCGCCTGCAGTGACAGCGGTACGGACAACACCACCACCCAGAGCACCAACCCGCCGGCCACGGAGGAACCGATGAAGCCGGCCACCCCGGAAGCCACGCCGCCGGCCGCGACGCCTCCGGCAACGGATAATTCGACCACGAAGAGCATCACACCCGAGAAGCCCGCCGAGCCGGCTCCGGCAACACCAGCTCCTGCGCCCGCGCAGTAGTGAGCAAGCAGTACTTCTTGTGATGAATGAGGAAGGCCGGCTCGCGCCGGCCTTTCTCATGTCGTCCGAGCGCCGTGGGCCAATCCCTCTCGCGCGCCGGATCGATTTGTCGCGCAAAGCCTGCGGCACTGTCCCGGCTTGATAGGAGGGAGCGGTGGCTCTAAGAAGCAGGCCATGTCGATTTGGGATCGCCTCGGCGAGTTCATCACCCGCGTTTCATCCTCAACCTCGTCGGGTGTCGCCGACGTTGTCGAGGCTGTGCGTACGGTTTTCTCCGGCGATGCGGATTTGCGCCGGCGTGTCGCCTTTTCGGTGGCGATGATCGCGCTGTCGGCCAAGATGGCCAAAGCCGATGGCATCGTCACCCAGGACGAGGTGCGCGCCTTCCAGGAGATATTCGAAGTGCCGCCGAAGGAGACGCGCAACGTGGCGCGGCTGTTCGATCTCGCCCAGCGCGACGTGGCCGGTTTCGAAACCTATGCCGAGCGGATGGCCCAGATGTGCGGTTCGGGCCATTCCAACTGCGTGATGCTTGAAGACATACTCGACGGTCTGTTCCATATCGCCAAGGCCGACGGGCTGGTGCACGAGCGCGAAGGCCATTTCCTGCACCGCATCGCCGAGATTTTCCGCATCGACGAAGCGCATTACGAAGCCATCATGGCCCGGCACGTCAATCTCGGCGCCGGGGATCCCTATGTCGTGCTGGGCATCGAGCGCGGCAAGCCATTCGAAGAGGTCAGGAAACGCTATCGCAAGCTGGTTTCCGACAATCATCCGGATCGGCTGATCGCGCGCGGCCTGCCTCAGGAATTCATCAAGATCGCGACCACCAGGGTGGCGGCGATCAACGCCGCCTACGAGATGATCGAGCGGGGCCTGCGCCACGCATGAGCGGCTTTCTGCCCGACGAGCCACGTGCCGAAGTCAGGGTATCGCCGAATTTCGGCCCGCGGCGCGAGACACCCAGGCCTGACATGATCGTGCTGCACTACACCGGCATGGCGACCGGCGCCGGGGCCGAGGCCTGGCTTTGCGATCCGGCCAGCGAGGTCTCGTCGCATTATCTGGTCCACGAGAATGGCCATATCGTGCAGATGGTCAGGGAAAGCGACCGCGCCTGGCATGCCGGCAAGAGTTCGTGGTTCGGACGCGCCGACATCAATTCCTGTTCCGTCGGCATCGAGATCGTCAATCCCGGGCATTCGCTGGGCTATCCCGGTTTTCCCCGGCGGCAGATCGATGCCGTGATCGGGCTGTGCCGGGGGATCGCCGGTCGGCATTCGATCGCCGCCGAGCGGGTACTCGCGCATTCCGATGTTGCGCCGGGGCGCAAAATCGATCCCGGCGAGAAGTTTCCGTGGCGGACGCTATTCGAGGCCGGTGTCGGCCATCTCGTTACGGCCGCCCCCGTCAGGCGAGGCGCTACTCTGACAACCGGCGACACCGGCGGCGATATCGAAGCGTTGCAGTCGATGCTGGCGCTCTACGGCTATGGCGTTGAAATATCCGGCGTTTTCGACCGGCAGACGGAGGCGGTGGTCGAAGCATTCCAACGGCATTTCCGGCCGCGCAAGGTGGACGGCGTTGCCGACGGCTCGACGCTGCGGACGCTGCAAAGGCTGCTTGCTTCCGTGAAGCGCTAATCCCCGGGAGACCTCTCCCAAGCAATTCTTTCCAATCCTTAAGTTACAGGCTGTCACTCAAAGTGACTTGCCTGGCCTTGTTTGACACCAATTCGGGCGTCAAACGGCTGACGTGTAGATGTCGGACCCCAAGCCCCCCGGGTTGTTCCGACGTTGGTTAGGCGTTGCTGCGTGAACATCTTCGCGCGGTTCAGACAGAACAGGATCACATGCAGAAATTTACCGTTTTAACGGCAGCTCTTGCTGCCGGCGTAATGACTTTTGCCTTCAGTGCGGCGCATGCAGCGTCATTCAGCCCGCGGGCCGATCAAGGGTTTCCCGTGGTATCCGCAAAAAGCGGCAAGGCAGGCCACGACGCCAAGGCAACAAAGCAGGCATCCGCCAAAGCGGAGACGAAGCGGGCTTCCGCCAAAGCGGAAAAGGCAAGCTGGTCCAAACCGAAGAAGTCCATTGCCAAAAGGCAGACGAAGCGCGGCCGCAAGACCGTCGACATGACGAGAACGGCATCGATCGGCCTCAGGAACGCGGCGGAGTCGACGGCCGCGGTGGCGAGCAGCGGCCAGTATTCCGCAATCGTTGCCCGCTATGCGGCGATCGAAGGCGTGCCCGTGTCGCTCGCCTCGGCGGTCATCAAGATCGAGAGCAACTACCGGCCCAACATCGTCGGCAGCGCCGGCGAGATCGGCCTGATGCAGATCAAGCCGGCCACGGCTCGGATGATGGGCTATAGCGGCTCCGCCAAGGGCCTGTTCGATCCCGACACCAACATCAAATACGGCATGAAATACCTTGCCATGGCACGGAGCCTCGGTGGCGGCACGACCTGCGGCACCATTCTGAAATACAATGCCGGGCACGCCGCAACGCGGATGAACCCCGTGTCGGCAGCCTATTGCGGCAAGGTCAAGGTGCAGATGGCTGCGCTTGGATCGCCCGCATAAGTCAGCTTTTTCGTTTGCGTTTTCGGGCGTGAACCCCTTTATACGCTCTGCCAGCTGGCTGGGCGGCCGCACCCGCAAACGCCGAAAGGTCGTGGGTGAGGAAAGTCCGGGCTCCATGGAAACACGGTGCCGGTTAATGGCCGGCGGGGGCGACCCCAGGGAAAGTGCCACAGAAAGCAAACCGCCACGATCCGGCTTGCCGGATTCGGGGCAAGGGTGAAAGGGTGGGGTAAGAGCCCACCGCGCGACTGGCAACAGGAGCGGCACGGTAAACCCCACCGGGAGCAAGACCGAATAGGGACGGTGCGAGGGGAAACCCTCGAGGGCTGTTTCCGGCTCACCGTCCGGGTAGGTTGCGTGAGGCGCATGGCAACATGCGCCCAAGATGAATGGCCGCCACGTTCTCGCCTCGCAAGGGACGAGGGCCATACAGAACCCGGCTTACAGGCCAGCTGGCAATTTCTCTCCCCCGATATCAAGAGAAATCTCTTGAAATCAGCAGGTTGCGCCCTCGGGCGCGCCTGTTGATTCAAGCCTGTCCGGCCGTTCATCCGAGCCGGGAGCCGCTGATCCCGTCCAGCGACGTCTCGATCGCTTTCCAGAGCTCTTCCACCGGCTCGCAGCCGACCGAGAGGCGGACGAAACCGGCGGAGACCGCATCGCCTCGCTTCAGGCGCCGCTCGGCGGAGGTGTGGACGCCGCCGAAGGATGTCGCGGCCTGCATCAGGGCACAATTGTTGATGAAGTCCTCGGCTTTGTCTTCCGAGGCGAGTTCGAAAGAGATGAGAAAGCCGAAGCGCTCCATCTGGGCGCGGGCTAGGTTGTGCGACGGGTCGCCTTCCAGCCCGGGATAACGCAGGCCGCTGATTGCCTTGTGGCCCTGCAGCCGCCGCGCGATGACTTCCGCCGAGGAACACATGCGATCGAAGCGCACATCCAGTGTCTCCAGGCCGCGGTGCACCAGCCAGGCTTCGAACGGACCGGGAATGCTGCCGGAAACTTCGCGCCAGCCGGTCACGGCGGCGATGATATCGGCATTGCGACTGGCGACATGGCCGAACAGCACGTCGGAATGGCCATTGGGTGCCTTGGTGTCGGCGGCAACGACGATGTCGGCGCCGTGGTCGAGCGGTCGTTGGCCGAAAGGGGTCATGGTCGTGTTGTCGACCACAAGGATCGCGCCGGCTTTGTGGACAGCATCGGCAACGGCGGCGATATCGCAGATATCCAGCCCCGGATTGGCAGGGGTTTCGACAAATGCCAGCCGATAGCCATCGAAGCCGCCATCGAGGAAGGTCGAAGTCGGCCTGACATCATAGGTGATGCCGAGCGGCTTGAGGAAGCGCTCGGCCAGCGCTCGTGTCGTGTGATAGCCGTCCGATGGCAGCAGGATACGGTCGCCGGCCTTGAGCACGGCAAAAAACGCCGCCGAGATTGCCGCCATTCCGGAAGGGAACGCGACGCAGGGCGCGTCCTCCAGATGGGCCAGCATATGCTCGACCGCGTCCCAGGTCGGGTTGCTGAATCGCCCGTACTGGTTGAAGCCGGTGGCATCGCCGGGCGCATGAAAGATGGCGGCCATGGTCAGCGGCAGGGGAATGGAATCGCCCATGGCAAGCCCGCTGCGACGCAGGTGAGGAAGCGCTGCAGCGCGTGACTTTGCTGTTTCAGACATCGAATTTCAGACCCTGTTGGTGACCGGCTGGATGTGGCGAGACGCTATGCCCGGCAGCGGCTCGCGGCAAGGCGCGTCCGGGTTGGGCCAGGCGGCTCTAAACGCTTCGTTAGGCTTAATAGACCATAAAGACGAGACGTGTCGTCACGGCTGCTCTCATTGGTCGCGGCGCGCGTGTTTGTGAAGCCTATTCCCGTTGACGCCCATAGTGCCCCATGATATCCCATCCAGACATCAAAGCCTTCGTTCCGTGTCAGGGTAAAGCGTACGCCAATCGGGCAGCCGCGGCGGCTGCGCGTTTGCTGGTTTTTGGCTGTGCGGACGAGGTTGATACGGGGCAGGGAACGCGCTGCGGCGGCGCGTGCGACAAGATGCAGAGGGGTGCGGCGGCGCAAGCGGCTGTAGCGTTTAATGGACCGGTTTCTGTCAAACACGGTGAGCAGGATCGATGCGAAGGGGCGGGTGTCCGTTCCCGCGCATTTCCGTGCCGTCGTGCAGAAGCGCGGCTATTCGGAACTCTATGCGCTGCGCTGCCTGGACCTGCCGGCGATGGATGTCGGCGGGCTCGACCTGCTCGACCGCTACGAGCAGCGCATAGCGCTCGAGGATCCCTTCCTGCAGACGGCGGACGATATGTCGTTCTTCTGCCATGGCGACGGAACCTTCTTGAAACTCGACCAGGACGGCCGCATCACGATGAGCGATTTCCTTCGCGAACACACCGGCATTTCGGCGGAAGTGGCCTTTGTCGGGCGCGGCAATTTCTTTCAGATCTGGGAGCCGGGACGGCTTGCCGCCTACGGGGCGCAGGCACGGGCACGGCTTTTGCAGCTTCGGCAGGGGACGAAGCCTGGGGAGCGACCGGAATGACGGCAGGCCACGGCGATGACCTTCCTCGCGCCGTAGATGGGCACGCCGTTGGCGGATCGGCCCGCCACATTCCGGTCCTCCTTGCCGAAGTGCTCGAAGCACTGGCGCCGGCGCAGGGCGACCTCATCATCGATGGCACGTTCGGCGCCGGCGGCTACACCAGGGCCATTCTGGCGACAGGCGCCTCCGTGGTGGCGATCGACCGCGATCCGGATGCCATTGCGGCCGGGCGCGATCTTGAAGTGCAGTCGGGTGGTCGGCTGCGGCTGGTGCAGGCGCCGTTCTCGACGCTGGACGAACATGTCGAGAGCGCCGACGGGATCGTGCTCGACATCGGCGTGTCCTCGATGCAGCTCGACCAGGCGGAGCGCGGGTTTTCGTTCCGCGCCGACGGGCCGCTCGACATGCGCATGGCGCAATCGGGCCTCAGCGCCGCCGACGTCGTCAATTCCTTCAAGCCGGGCGATCTTGCCCGCATCTTCGGCTTCCTCGGCGAGGAGCGCCATGCCGGACGCATTGCCCGCATGATCGAGGCGCGCCGCGAAAAGCGCCCGTTCGAGCGCACGTTGGAACTCGCCGACGCCATCGAGACGCATATCGGCCGGGCGCCGAAGGACAAGATCCATCCGGCGACGCGCGTCTTCCAGGCGCTGCGCATTTTTGTCAATGACGAGCTTGGCGAACTGGCCAAGGCCCTGTTTGCGGCCGAACGCGCTCTGAAGCCGGGCGGACGGCTCGCCGTGGTCACCTTCCATTCTCTGGAAGACCGCATCGTCAAGCGTTTCATCGCCGACCGGGCCGATGTCGCGACCGGCTCGCGTCACCTGCCCGAGGCGCATGCGCGCACCGCGACGTTCCGCAAGGCGGGCGGCGGCGTGACGGCCGGCGACGCCGAGGTGGCGGCCAATCCGCGCGCCCGTTCGGCCAGGCTGCGCGCGGCGGTCCGCACCCAGGCGCCGGCGCGCGGCAGCGACTTTTCGATTTTCGGCCTTCCAAAGCTTCCCGGTATCGACCGGCCGGGGGAGAGGTAGCTAAGTGTTTCGTACCAGCGACATTGTCCTGATCGCCGTCATGGTTGCGGTCGCGGCCCTTACCTACAAGGCCAAGCGCGAGGCCGAGGAACAATTGGCCGCCGTGCAGAAGATCCATGCGCAGATACGCTATGAGGAGGACACGATCGACCTGCTCAAGGCCGACTGGAGCCTGCTTACCCAGCCGTCGCGGCTGCAGAAGCTCGCCGAACTCTACAAGTCGCAGCTCGAACTCGAGCCGGTCAGCGCCCGCCAGATCGGCGGTGTCGGCGACCTGCCGGCCAAATCCCTTGACATCCAGGACATCTTGTCGGGACGCCAGGGCGGCATGGCTGATAGTTCGGGCGGCAAGGCGCCGTCGGACGGCAGGGATCCCGTGGTGACCGGAGGCATCGCCCAATGATCGGTAAACTGCTGAAACGTCGCGCCAGGACGAGTGAAGATGGATCGATCGTGGTCGAGGGCGCCCGCAAGGCGACCGGCGGCAAGGGCAGGACGCGCATCGTCATGACGATGGCGGTGTTCTTCGGCATCTTCTCGACCATATCAGGGCGGCTGGTCTATCTCGGCTTCCAGACCCCCGATATGTCGGGCGGTCCGCAGAGCCGGGTGACGGCATCGCGGCCCGACATCGTCGACCGCAACGGCGAAGTGTTGGCCACGGACATCAAGACGGCGTCGCTGTTTGCAGAACCACGCCGGATTGTCGACGCCGACGAGGCGATCGAGAAGCTGTCGACGGTGCTTCCCGACATCGACTATGAGCAGACCTACCATAAGCTGAAGAGCGGCGCCGGTTTCGTCTGGCTGCAGCGGCAGCTGACGCCCAAGCAACAGTCCGACATCATGCAGCTCGGCATTCCCGGTTTCGGCTTCCGCACCGAAAAGCGCCGCTTCTATCCGAGCGGCGAGACCTCGTCCTACATTGTCGGGCTCACCAACATCGACAACCAGGGCATCTCCGGCATGGAGAAATATGTCGACGAGCAGGGGCTGAGCGACCTGCAGGCGTCGGGCCTTGCCATTGCCAAGGATCTCAAGCCGGTAAAGCTTTCGATCGATCTGCGCGTGCAGCATGTCGTGCGCGACGAGATCGCCGCCGGCCTGGAGCGCTATCGTGCCATGGGCACCGGCGCCGTTGTGCTCAACGTCAAGACCGGCGAAGTGGTGGCCATGGCCTCGGTGCCGGATTTTGATCCGAACAATCCCTACAACGCACAAGACAAGGACCGGCTGAATCGCATGTCGGCGGGCCTCTACGAGATGGGTTCGACCTTCAAGAGCTTCACCTCAGCCATGGCGCTCGATTCCGGCAAAGCGACGATGGCGAGCCGCTTCGATGCTTCGCATCCAATCCGGGTCGGCCATCAGGCCATTCACGATTTCCACGGCAAGAACCGTGTGCTGTCGTTGCCGGAGGTGTTCCTCTACTCGTCCAACATCGGGTCGGCCAGGGAAGCCGAGATGGTCGGCATCGAGGGGCATCGCGAATTCCTGCATCGCCTTGGCATTCTGGACAGGATGCAGACCGAATTGCCGGAGACTGCCCGTCCGACTGAACCGAAGGTCTGGAAACAGGTCAATTCATTCACCATCGCCTTCGGCCATGGCGTGTCGACGACGCCGCTGCAAGCGGCTGTGGGCTGCGCGGCGTTGATGAATGGCGGCTTCCTGATGAACCCCACCTTTCTGGTGCGGACGCAGGCGGAAGCGATGGCCACCGCCAAGAGAGTGGTGAGCGAAAAGACCGTCGAAGGCATGCGCTACCTCTATTCGCTCAATGCCGAAAAGGGCTCTGCCAGAAACGCCAGAGTCCCCGGCTACCGCGTTGGCGGCAAGACCGGAACCGCCGAGAAGGTCATCAATGGCCGCTACTCGAAGGACTTGAATTTCAACACCTTCGTCGCCGCCTTCCCGATGGACGATCCGCAGTATCTGGTGTTTACCATTGCCGATGCCCCGCACCCGGAAAAGCCCGGCATGACGGATGTCGCGGCCGCGAATGCTGGGGTTATGGCCGGCAATATCATCAGGCGTTCAGCTGCCATGCTTGGCGTGAAGCCAGATTTCAGCCATGAAAATGGTGCAACGCTGGTTTCCTATCAGTGATTCTTAGGGCGCGCCGGCAACAGCGCGCTATTTTGTTGCGGTGAACGGGACTCGATGAAGCTCAGAGATCTAGCCGGTATCCTGCCCGTCGAGGGAATAGCTTCCGTCGATCTGGAGGTTACAGGGATTTCTTCGGATTCCCGCCAGGTAAAAGCGGGCGTTGTCTTTTTTGCGCTCGCCGGAACCAAGGCCGACGGTGCCGTTTATGCCGCAGATGCCGCCGCGCGCGGTGCGGCCGCGATCGTGGCGGGCAAGGGCAGCACCATTGCCGGGCTCCCGGTTCCGGTGCTGGCGGTCGACGATCCGCGCCTGGCGCTGGCGCAGAGTGCGGCACGCTATTTCGGCAAGCAGCCTGAGATCATGGTCGCGGTGACCGGCACCAGCGGCAAGACCTCGGTCGCAGCCTTCACCAGGCAGATCTGGGAGCAAGCCGGTTATGCCGCCGCTTCGATCGGCACCACCGGCGTGGTGGCGCCTGGGCGCAACGACTATGGTTCGCTGACGACACCCGATCCGGTCGCCCTGCATCAATTGCTGCGGGAATTGGCCGATGCCGGCGTCACCCACGCCTCGATGGAAGCCTCCAGCCATGGGCTCGACCAGCGCCGCCTCGACGGCGTGAAGCTGGCCGCCGGCGGCTTCACCAATCTCGGCCGCGACCATATGGATTATCATCCGACCATCGAAGATTATCACCGCGCCAAATTGCGCCTGTTCGACACGTTGCTGCCGAAGGGCGCGCCGGCCGTGATCTTCGCCGACGATCCATGGTCGGCGCCGACGACCGTGGCCGCAAAGGCTGCCGGGCTCAATGTGCTGACGGTCGGCCGCCATGGCGACTTCCTCAGGCTGAAACGGGTCGAGCACGAACGCCACCGCCAGCGGGCCGAAGTCGAGGCCGACGGCGTGCTCTACGAGATCGACCTGCCGCTGGCCGGTGATTTCCAGATTTCGAACGCGCTGGTTTCG
This sequence comes from Mesorhizobium sp. WSM4833, assembly GCF_055811095.1. Taxonomy (NCBI): domain Bacteria; kingdom Pseudomonadati; phylum Pseudomonadota; class Alphaproteobacteria; order Hyphomicrobiales; family Phyllobacteriaceae; genus Mesorhizobium; species Mesorhizobium sp. WSM4833. The sequence goes on along the minus strand of NZ_JBVVQG010000001.1, from coordinate 473,008 downwards.
GCGGGTCTTGCCATTTCCACGGGAACACCTGTCGCCAAGGCCTTAATGGCGTTGGAGAAACTGAAGGGCGCGCCGGGCCGGCTCGACCTCGTCGGCACCACCGGCAATGGCGCGCCGGTCTATGTCGACTATGCCCACAAGCCGGACGCGCTGGAAAACGTGCTGGCTTCGGTGCGGCCGTTCACCACCGGCCGCGTCATCGTCGTGTTCGGCTGCGGCGGCGACCGCGACCGGGGAAAAAGGCCGATCATGGGCGAAATCGCGACGCGGCTTGCCGATGTCGTCATCGTCACCGACGACAATCCGCGCTCCGAAGTGCCGGAAACGATCCGTGCCGCTATTTTGGCCGCTGCTCCAGGTGCCATCGAGATCGGCGACCGGCGCCAGGCGATCCACGAAGCGGTCGCCATGCTGCATGCCGGCGACACGCTGATCGTGGCCGGTAAGGGCCACGAGGAAGGCCAGACGATCGGCTCCGAGACCTTGCATTTCTCCGATCATGAGGAAGTCCGGGCGGCACTCACGGAGCGCGCAGCATGAGCTTGCTGTGGACCTCCGAAGCGCTGGTTGCCGCCATGGACGGGCGGCCGCTCGGGCCGATGCCGGATGGCATTTCAGGCATTTCGATCGACAGCCGCAGCCTGCAGCCGGGCGACGCCTTCTTCGCCATCAAGGGCGAGGCGATGGACGGCCATGACTTCGCAACCGCCGCCATCAAGGCTGGCGCTGGCGTGCTGGTGGTGGCCGAAGGCAAGCTGCCGTCGCTCGGCCGGCTGACAGCGCCGATCATCGTCGTCGAGGACGTGCTGGTCGCGCTGGAAAAGCTTGGAGTTGCATCGCGCGCCCGCTCGAGCGCGAAAATCATCGCTGTGACCGGTTCGGCCGGCAAGACCACCACCAAGGAAGCGCTGCGCCATGTGCTGCAAGCCGTAGGCAAGGTGCATGCCTCGGCGCAGTCCTTCAACAATCACTGGGGCGTGCCGCTGACCTTGGCGCGGATGCCTGATGATTGCGACTATGCCGTGTTCGAGATCGGCATGAACCATCCCGACGAGATCCGTCCGCTGGTCAAGATGGTGAGGCCGCATGTCGCCATCGTCACCATGATCGCGGCGGCGCATCTCGGCTTTTTCCGCAATCTGGACGAGATCGCCAAGGCCAAGGCCGAGATTTTCGAGGGGCTGGAGCCCGAGGGGGCCGCCGTCCTCAACCGCGACGATGCCCGCTTCAAGCTGCTCGACAAGATGGCCCATGCCGCCGGTGTCGAGCACGTCTACGGCTTCGGCGTGAATGCGCGCTCGACCTTCAAGCTCACCAAATGCGAACTGCATGCCGATCATTCCGACATCACCGCCAGGATCGGCGGCCACGAAGTGACGGCGCGGATCGGCGCGCCCGGCCGCCATATGGTGCAGAACGTGCTGGCGGTGCTGGGTGCGGCGCATCTGGTCGGCGCCGATCTCGACAAGGTTGCTTCAGCACTGGCCGATCTCTCCGCGGAGCGCGGGCGCGGCAAGCGCCATGTGCTGCGCCATCCCGGTGGCTCGACTTCGAGCCACCCCGGCGGGTCGATCACGCTGATCGACGAGAGCTACAACGCCAATCCGGCATCGATGGCTGCAGCCATGGCATTGCTCAACGCGACGCCGGTGACGGGCGAGGGCCGCCGCATCGCCGTGCTCGGCGACATGCTCGAACTCGGCGACCATTCGACCAAGCTGCATGCGGCCCTTGCCGATCTCATCGTCGGCACGGGCACGCAGACCGTCTTCCTCGGCGGTCCGGAAATGCGGGCGCTGGCCGAAGCGCTGCCGGCTGAGATCAAGACGGAATACCGCGCCGGTGTCGAGGAGCTGAAGCCGGTGCTGCTTGCCGCGCTCAAGCCGGGTGACGTGGTGATGATCAAATCGTCGAAGGGCATCGGTTTTGCAAAACTGGTCGATGCGCTGCTGGGCAAATTCCCGGCTGAATCGACAACCAGAAAACAGACCTAGGTCGGGGGACGAAAGCGCATGTTCACACTGCTCGTCGATTTTGCGGACAAGGTCTCGGTCTTCAATGTCTTCCGCTACATCACCTTCCGCACCGGTGGCGCGCTGATCACGTCGGCGCTGATCGTCTTCATCTTTGGACCGACCATCATCAATTCGCTGCGGCTGCGGCAAGGCAAGGGCCAGCCGATCCGCGCCGACGGGCCGCAGACACATTTCAAGAAGGCCGGCACGCCGACCATGGGCGGGCTGATGATCCTGTCGGGCATCATCGGCTCGTCGCTTTTGTGGGCGAACCTGTCCAGCATCTATGTCTGGGTGGTGCTGCTGGTGACGCTGGGCTTCGGCTCGATCGGCTTTTACGACGACTATCTGAAGGTCACCAAGCAGTCGCATCTCGGCTTTTCCGGCAAGGCACGGCTGGCGCTGGAATTCGTCATCGCCGGCATCGCCGCTTGGGTGATCATGCACAATGGCCAGGCGCCGTTCTCGTCGTCGCTGACTTTTCCCTTCGCCAAGGAATTCATCGTCAATCTCGGCTGGTTTTTCATTCCGTTCTCCTGCTTCGTCATCGTCGGCGCCGGCAATGCGGTGAACCTGACCGACGGCCTTGACGGCCTGGCGATCGTGCCGATCATGATCGCGGCTGCCTCCTTCGGCGTCATCGCCTATCTCTCCGGCAACGCCGTGTTCGCCGAATATCTGCAGATCCATTTCGTGCCCGGCACCGGTGAACTCGCGGTCGTGCTCGGCGCGGTCATCGGCGCTGGCCTCGGCTTCCTCTGGTTCAACGCGCCGCCGGCGGCTATCTTCATGGGCGACACCGGCTCGCTGGCCATGGGCGGCCTGATCGGCACGGTCGCGGTCGCCACCAAGCACGAGATCGTGCTGGTCATCGTGGGCGGATTGTTCGTCGTCGAAATCCTGTCGGTCATCATTCAGGTCGGCTATTTCAAGATGACCGGCAAGCGGGTGTTCCTGATGGCGCCGATCCACCATCATTTCGAAAAGCTCGGCTGGACCGAAAGCCAGGTGGTGATCCGCTTCTGGATCATCGCCGTCATCCTGGCGCTGGTCGGCCTGTCGACCCTCAAGCTGAGATAGGAAGCCCTTTGATCCCCGCCGCATCCTTTTCAGGCAAGCGCGTTTCGCTCTTCGGGCTCGGTGGCTCGGGGATCGCGACGGCGCGCGCGCTGATCGAGGGCGGCGCGGACGTGCTGGCCTGGGACGACAATCCCGACAGTGTGGCCAAGGCCGCCATTGCCGGTATCGCGACCGCTGATTTGCGCGGCGCCGACTGGGCGAAATTCTCGGCCTTCGTGCTGTCGCCTGGTGTGCCGCTGACGCATCCCAAGCCGCATTGGACGGTGGAACTGGCGCGCGGCTCAGGCGTCGAGATCATCGGCGACATCGAGCTTTTCTGCCGCGAGCGAATGCTGAGCGCGCCAAATTCGCCTTTCATCGCCATCACCGGCACCAACGGCAAGTCGACGACGACCGCGCTGACCGCGCACATCCTGAAAGCCGCGGGACGCGATGCCCAGATGGGCGGCAATATCGGCCGCGCGGTGATGACGCTCGATCCGCCCGAGCCCGATCGGCATTATGTGGTCGAATGCTCGTCCTACCAGATCGATCTCGCGCCCTCGATAAACCCGACGGCCGGCATCCTGCTCAATCTGACGCCCGATCATCTCGACCGCCACGGCACCATGCAGCACTACGCCGCGATCAAGGAGCGGCTGGTGGCCGGCAGCGAGACGGCGATCGTCGGCATCGACGATTCCTGGTGCGCGCAGATTGCCGAGCGGCTGGAGCGGGCGGGGCGGCATGTCATCCGCATTTCCAAGCGCCTGCCGCTGACCGACGGCTATTTCGCCGATGGCAGCAATTTGATGGAAGCTGTGCACGGCCGTTACAGCCGTGTCGCCTTCCTCGAAGGCATCGGCTCCTTGCGTGGCCAGCACAATGCCCAGAACGCTCTGGCTGCGGTCGCCGCTTGTCTCAAGATCGGGCTGGAGCTTGGCGAGATCCAGTCGGGACTGGAAAGCTTTCCCGGCCTCGCGCACCGCATGGAGCAGGTCGGCCGCAAGGACCATGTGCTGTTCATCAACGATTCCAAGGCGACCAATGCCGATGCTGCGGCGCCGGCGCTGTCGAGCTTTCCACGCATCTACTGGATCGCCGGCGGCCTGCCCAAGGAAGGCGGCATCGAACCCTTGCGCGGTTTCTTCCCGCGCATCGCCAAGGCCTATCTGATCGGCGAGGCGGCGCCGGCGTTTTCGGCGACGCTGGGCGAGGCCGTGCCCTACGAGATTTCAGGCACGCTGGCCGCGGCGGTCGAGCACGCCGCGCATGATGCGGCTAAGGACGACAGCGGCGAGGCGGTGGTGCTGCTGTCGCCGGCCTGCGCCAGCTTCGACCAGTTCAAGAATTTCGAAGTTCGCGGCGAAGCCTTCAGGCAAGCTGCGAATGCTATCGAGGGTGTGAAACCCATCGGAGGGGCACGATAATGCAGAGCCGTCTCGACAAAAGTCCGGTTGCGACCTGGTGGTGGACGATCGATCGCTGGTTCCTGGCGGCGTTCCTGTCGCTGATGGGCCTCGGTATCGTGCTGTCCTTCGCGGCGAGCCCGGCGGTCGCCGAACGCATCGGCCTCGACAGTTTCCACTTCGCCACCAGGCAGATCATCTTCACCGTACCGGCGCTCGGCGTGATGCTGGCTGTATCGTTCCTCGATTCCAGGCAGATCCGGCGGATGGCGCTGATCATGCTGTGCCTGATGCTGGTGCTGATGGTGGCGGTGCTCTACATCGGCGTCGAGGTGAAGGGCGCACGCCGCTGGGTGTCGCTTGCCGGCCTGTCGATCCAGCCGTCGGAATTTTTGAAACCAGCCTTCGTCATCATGTGCGCCTGGCTTTTCGCTGAGCACAAGCGCCAGCCCGACATTCCCGGCAATCTGTTCGCCATGTTGCTGCTGGTACTGGTCGTGTCGCTGCTGGTGGCGCAACCGGATCTCGGCCAGACCATGCTGACGACCGGCACCTGGGGCATCATGTTTTTCATGGCCGGGCTGCCCTGGCTGTGGATCGTTGCGCTGGGTGCCGCCGGCGTCGGCGGCGTTTTCGCCGCCTATACGGTGTTCCCGCACGTTGCCTTGCGCATCGACAAGTTTCTTACCGGCGAAGGCGACACATTCCAGGTCGATATGGGACGCGACGCGCTGATCAATGGCGGCTGGTTTGGCGTCGGACCAGGTGAGGGCACAGTCAAGCGCGTTATTCCCGACAGCCATGCCGACTTCGTCTTCTCGGTCGCAGGCGAAGAGTTCGGACTGATCATGTGCTTCTTCATCATGTCGATATTCGCCTTCATCGTGCTGCGCGGCCTCAACACGGCGCTGAAGGAGCATGACGATTTCACCCGCTATGCGGTCGGCGGCCTCGTCACCGTCTTCGGCCTGCAGGCGGTCATCAACATGTGCGTCAACCTCCAGCTTGTGCCGGCCAAGGGCATGACGCTGCCGTTCATCTCCTATGGCGGCTCTTCGCAGATCGCCATCGCCATCTCGATGGGGATGGTGCTGGCGCTGACACGCAAGCGGCCGGAAAAGCGCAAGCAGATGGGCTTTGGCCTGTCGCAACGCGCCGTGCCGGCGGAGTGATATGGCCAGAGGCGTCATCCTTCTCGCGGCAGGCGGCACCGGTGGGCATCTTTTCCCGGCCGAGGCGCTGGCGCATGAGCTGAACGAGCGCGGCTGGTCGGTGCACCTGGCAACCGACGACCGTGCCGAGCGTTTCGCCGGCCATTTTCCGGCCGCTGCCGTCCACCCGATCCAGTCGGCGACGATGGGCTCGAAAAACCCTTTTGCCCTGCTTGGTGCCTTCTGGAAAATCTGGCGCGGCGTGCGCCAGGCTTCTGCCGTCATCGCCAGGATCAAGCCGGATGCTGTCGTCGGCTTCGGCGGCTATCCAACCTTGCCGCCGCTCTACGCGGCGACACGGCGCAAGGTACCGACCCTGATCCATGAGCAGAACGCGGTGATGGGGCGCGCCAACCGGGCGCTGGCCGGCCGTGTCGACGCCATCGCCGGCGGCTTCCTGCCGCAGGACAGCAGTGCTGCCGGGGTCAAGACGGTGACGACGGGCAATCCGGTCCGGCCTGCGGTGCTGGAAGCGGCCAAGACTGCCTATGCGGCATCTGCCGGGCATCAACCGTTCCGCCTGCTGGTTTTTGGCGGCAGCCAGGGCGCCCAATTCTTTTCCGATGCCGTGCCGGGAGCCATTGCGCTGCTTTCCAACGCCCAGCGCAAACGGCTGGTCATTACCCAACAAGCGCGCGCCGATGACGTGGCGCGGGTCAAGGCGGCCTATGCCACCCTTGGCGTCGCCGTCGAGGTCTCGCCCTTCTTCACCGACATGGCGGCACGCATGGCGGCCGCTCATCTGGTGATCTCACGTTCCGGCGCCTCGACCGTCTCGGAGATCGCCGTCATCGGCCGGCCGGCGCTGCTGGTGCCTTACCCCCATGCGCTCGATCACGATCAGGCGGCGAACGCGGCGGCCCTTGCCGCTGCCGGCGGCGGCGAAGTGCATCCGCAATCCTCGCTCTCGTCCGAACGCATCGCAGCGCTTGTCGGCGGGCTGATGGACGACCCCGATCGGCTGACGGCAATGGCGGCGGGTGCGAAATCGGCCGGCAGGCCGGACGCGGCACGGTTGCTCGCCGATCTTACAGAGGCTATTGCGTCCAAAAAAACAGTTTCGGATTTCAGGAAGGGGACGCAAGCATGAAGATGCCGCAGACCATCGGCCTTGTGCATTTCATCGGCATTGGCGGCATCGGCATGAGCGGCATTGCCGAAGTGCTGCACAATCTCGGCTACAAGGTGCAAGGGTCCGACCAGGCCGAAAGCGCCAATGTGCAGCGGCTGCGCGACAAGGGCATTGAATGCTTCGTCGGCCATAGGGCCGAGAATCTCGGCGATGCCGAGGTGGTGGTCGTCTCGACGGCGATCAAGAAATCCAACCCTGAGCTGAAGGCCGCGCGCGAAAAGCTGCTGCCGATCGTGCGCCGGGCCGAGATGCTGGCCGAACTGATGCGCTTTCGCCAGGCGGTGGCGATCGGCGGCACGCATGGCAAGACGACGACGACCTCGATGGTGGCGACCTTGCTCGATGCGGGCGGGCTCGATCCGACCGTGATCAATGGCGGCATCATCAATGCCTACGGCACCAACGCCCGCATGGGCGACGGCGAATGGATGGTGGTCGAGGCCGACGAGAGCGACGGCACCTTCCTGAAACTGCCGGCCGAGATCGCGGTCGTCACCAACATCGACCCCGAGCATCTTGACCACTATGGCAGCTTCGACAAGGTGCGCGAGGCGTTCCGCCAGTTTGTCGAGAACGTTCCGTTCTACGGTTTTGGCGTGATGTGCACCGATCACCCCGAAGTGCAGGCGCTGGTCAGCCGCATCGAGGACCGCCGGGTCATCACCTATGGCGAGAATGCGCAGGCCGACGTGCGCTTTACCAATCACCGCATGTCAGGTGCCATTTCGGAATTCGACGTGGTGATCCGCGACCGCAAGACCGGCGGCCAGACTGTCATAGCAGGCCTGCGCCTGCCGATGCCCGGCCGTCACAACGTCTCCAACGCGACGGCAGCAATCGCGGTCGCGCACGAACTCGGCCTGTCGGCCGAGGCGATCAAGAAGGGCCTGTCGTCCTTCGCCGGCGTCAAGCGCCGCTTCACCCATACCGGTTCGTGGGACGGCGTCGAAATATTCGACGATTACGGCCACCATCCGGTCGAGATCTCGGCGGTGCTGAAGGCGGCGCGCAGCGCCACCCAGGGTCGTGTCATCGCCATTGCCCAGCCGCATCGCTTCAGCCGGCTGCATGATCTGTTCAACGAGTTTTCCACCTGCTTCAACGACGCCGACACAGTAATGGTGGCGCCGGTCTACGCGGCCGGCGAAGAGCCGATCGACGGCGTCAGCTCGGACGCGCTGGTGTCGCGCATCCGCGCCGGCGGTCATCGCGACGCGCGCTACATCGAGGGCCCGGCGGCGATTGCGCCCATCGTCCGCGATCTGGCCAAGCCGGGCGATTTCGTCGTCTTCCTTGGAGCCGGCAACATCACCCAATGGGCCTATGCGTTGCCCAAGGAGCTTGGCGGGACCGTCTCATGATGCACGGCCAGGCCCTGATCGACAGACTTGGCGACCGGCTTGCCGGCCTGCGTGGCCGCCTGACGCCGAACGCCGAGATGGACAAGATCACCTGGTTCCGTGCCGGGGGGCTGGCTGAAGCGTTGTTCCAGCCGGCCGATGAGGAGGACCTTGCCGCGTTCCTGAAAGCCGTTCCCGAAGAGATACCGCTGACGGTCGTCGGCGTCGGCTCCAACCTTCTGGTCCGCGATGGCGGCATCGAGGGCTTTGTCATTCGGCTTTCGGCCAAGGGTTTCGGCGATGCCGAGGTGATTTCGCCAATCAGGATCAAGGCGGGAACTGCTACCCCCGACAAGCGCGTCGCAGCGGTGGCGCTCGAGGCCGGCATTGGCGGCTTTCATTTCTACCACGGCATTCCGGGTGCAATCGGCGGTGCGCTGCGAATGAATGCCGGCGCCAATGGCGTCGAGACGCGCGAGCGCGTCATCGAAGTGCGAGCACTCGATCGCAAGGGCAATGTGCAGACGCTGAGCAATGCCGATATGGGATACGCCTATCGCCATTCGGCGGCTCCTTCCGGGCTGATCTTCACCTCCGCCGTGTTCGAAGGCTTTGCCGAGGACAGGGCGACCATCAAGGCTGCGATGGAGGCCGTGCAGAACCATCGTGAGACCGTGCAGCCGATCCGCGAGAAGACCGGCGGCTCGACCTTCAAGAATCCCGACGGCACATCGGCCTGGAAGGAGATCGACAAAGCGGGCTGCCGCGGCCTGATGATCGGCGGCGCGCAGATGTCGCCGATGCATTGCAACTTCATGATCAACACCGGAACCGCGACCGGCTACGACCTTGAATATCTCGGCGAGACGGTGCGCACGCGGGTGCTGGAGAATTCCGGTATCCGGCTGCAATGGGAAATCAAGCGCATCGGCAATTTCCGGCCAGGGCATGCCGTTCAGGAGTTTCTCGGGCAGCTCCTTTAAGGTGCGCTGATATTCAGGTGATGCTCCGCTCCGGTTCTCGAAAGCCATCGTTTTCGACTCGGCCTGACCTGAATCTCGACACACCTAGCGCGTGTTGAAGTTCATGTGATGCATGAACTTCAACGAGGCGAAAAACGGTCCGCGACCGTTGCCGCAAAGACTCAACGACACGCTTTTCGCATCCATTTTCTCAGAAAGTGAATCTCTCGGAATCGTAAGCACTTGCCAGTGAATCAACTCTCTGATTCTCTGCTCGAAAGCGTTTCCTGATTTGAGTCGTTCGACGCGTTTTCAGCGTTTTCCGTCTGGGGGGGCAACCTGCCGGGAGACTCTGACTCAATGTTGCGGAAAATCTGGTTTTGGTCCGCCGTGAGAGAGGGGATGCCGGGGAATGAAAAACAAGCATGTGGCCGTCCTGCTGGGTGGTTTTTCGTCCGAGCGGCCCGTGTCCCTGTCCTCCGGAAAGGCTTGCGCCGATGAGCTTGAGAAGGAAGGTTACCAGGTCACCCGCGTCGATGTCGGGCGCGATGTCGGCTCCGTGCTTGCCGAGCTCAAGCCCGATGTCGCCTTCAATGCGCTGCACGGCCCCTTCGGCGAGGACGGTACCATCCAGGGCATCCTCGAATATCTCGGCATTCCCTACACCCATTCCGGCGTGCTCGCCTCGGCTCTGGCCATGAACAAGGAGCAGGCCAAACGGGTTGCCAAGGCAGTCGGCATCGTGGTCGCCGAATCGAAGGTCGCCAGCCGCTTCGCCATCCAGAACAAGCATCCGATGAAGCCGCCCTATGTGGTCAAGCCAGTCAATGAGGGCTCAAGCTTCGGCGTCGTCATCGTGCATGAAGGTCAGTCGCATCCGCCGCAGGTTCTTGGCTCGTCGGAATGGAAATATGGCGATACCGTCATGGTCGAGCGCTACATTCACGGCAGGGAGCTGACCTGCGCGGTGATGGGCGATGTGGCGCTGGGGGTCTGCGAGATCATCCCGACCGGCCATTCCTTCTACGACTATGATTCAAAATATGTCGCCGGGGGATCAAAGCACGAATGCCCCGCAAAAGTTTCACCGAATATTTACCAAAAAATACAAACACTGGCGCTCAAGGCTCACCAAGCGATCGGCTGTCGGGGCGTTTCCCGGTCGGACTTCCGTTATGACGATCGGCATTCCGAAAACGGCGAGATTGTCTGGCTCGAGGTCAACACCCAGCCGGGTATGACGCCGACGTCCTTGGTGCCTGAAATCGCCGCCCAGGCCGGGCACTCGTTTGGCGATTTGTTGAGTTGGATGGTGGAGGACGCTTCGTGTCTGCGTTGAAATGGGGACAGGGTAGGGAGAGGGGCGCGGCCGGTCCGGCGCTGTTCGGCCTGTCGTTGTCGTTGGACCATTTCGTGCTGCCGCGGATGCTGCGCCGCCCGGTGCGCATTATGGCGCGCCTCGGTGTCGGGGAATTCCAGGCGCCGCGCTTTTCCGCGGCCATGATGTCGGCCGTGCTGATTTTCTCGAGCAGTGCCTATGGCGCCTATCTCGGCGGTCATGTCGACGGTATCGTGCAGAGCATCACCGCCCGTACCGGATTTGCCGTCGATCAGGTCAAGGTGGTGGGCAATCGCCAGACCTCGGAAATCGATATACTCGACAGGCTTGAACTCGACGGCTGGACGTCGCTGATCGGCTTTAATGCCGAGGCCGCGCGGGAACGAATTGCGACCTTGCCGTGGATCGAGGTCGCGGCGGTGCGCAAGGTCTATCCGCATACGCTGGAAGTGCGTGTCGAGGAGCGTGAGGCTTTCGCGCTCTGGCAGCAGGGTGACGAGCTTTCGGTCATCGAGAGGAATGGCGCCATGATCGCGCCGTTCTCGGGCGGCAAGCAGGTGCTTCTGCCGCTGCTGATCGGCACCGGCGCGCCGGCGAGCGCGCCCGATTTCCTGGCCAAGGTCGAAAAATATCCCGAGCTCGCGAACCGGATCAAAGGTTATATCCGTGTCGGCGAACGGCGCTGGGACCTGAAGCTGGACAATGGCATCACCATCAAGCTTCCCGAGGACGACGAGGATCAGGCGCTCGCCGAACTCGTGAAGATGGATCATGACAACGGTTTGCTGTCGCGCGACATCGCCGCCGTCGACATGCGCCTGACGGACCGGCTGGTCGTGCAGTTGACGGCGGAAGCGGCGACGCAGCGCGAAGCCGCCCTCAACGAGAAACCCAAGAGCCTGAAGCGCAAGCCGGAGACGAAGATATGAGCTGGCTTGGCAGTCCTGGCGATGCCGCGTCGCGCCGGTCTGGCACCCTGACGGTGCTGGATGTCGGTTCGAGCAAGGTCTGCTGCATGGTGGCCAAGCTCAAGCCGTGCGATGACGGCAAGCTGCTGCGCGGCCGTTCGCACCGGATCCAGGTGATCGGCATCGGCCATCAGAAGTCGCAAGGCGTGAAGTCGGGTGTCGTGGTCGATCTCGACAGGGCGGAGCATGCCATCCGCCTTTCCGTCGACGCAGCCGAGCGCATGGCCGGGCTGACGGTCGATTCGTTGATCGTCAACATGACGGCCGGCCGGCTGAAGAGCGAAGCCTTCTCCGCCACCATCAATCTTGGCGGCCACGAGGCCGACGAGGCCGACATCAAGCGCGTTCTCGGTGCTGGCGCCAAGCAGGCGCTGAAGGCCGAGCGCGAAGTGATCCATTCGCTTCCCGTCGGCTTCTCGCTGGATGCCGAACGCGGCGTGCGCGATCCGCGCGGCATGGTCGGCGACGCACTCGGCGTCGACATGCATGTGCTGACCGGCGACGCCGCGCCGATGCGCAATCTGGAGCTGTCCATCAACCGTTCGCATCTGTCGGTCGAGCGCATGGTGGCGACGCCCTATGCCAGCGGGCTGGCGGCGCTGGTCGACGACGAGCTGGAAATGGGTGCGGCCTGCATCGACATGGGCGGCGGCACGACGACGATCTCGGTGTTTTCGGAAGGCAAGTTCGTCCATGGCGACGCCATCGCCATCGGCGGCAACCATGTCACGCTGGACATGGCCAAGGGGCTGTCGACCTCGCTTGATGCCGCCGAACGGCTGAAGGTGATGCATGGTTCGGCGCTGCCCGGCAGCGCCGACGATCGCGACCTGGTCTCGATCCAGCCGATCGGTGACGATGGCGACGTGCCCTTGCAGATCCCGCGCTCGGTGATGACGCGCATCGTGCGCGCCCGCATCGACGAGACGCTCGAACTGCTGCGCGACCGGCTGAACAAGTCCGGCTATGGCAATGCAGTGGGCAAGCGTGTGGTTCTTACCGGCGGCGCCAGCCAGCTTGCCGGCCTGCCGGAGGCGGCGCGCCGCATTCTGGGACGAAATGTGCGCATCGGCCGCCCGCTCGGCGTGGCCGGCCTGCCGGAAGCGGCGAAGGGGCCGGCCTTCTCGGCCGCGGTGGGGCTTCTGATCTACCCGCAGATGGCGAGCTTCGAGAGCCATCCGGCGAAAGGAATTTCCGGTCTCAAAATGACCGGAACGGGCGGAAAACTGCATCGCATGAGTCAGTGGTTGAGAGACAGTTTCTAAAATTGACGGGGACAGCCCCATAGGCGGCCGCGGCGGCGAAGCGGCGTGAAAGGCAAAGGACGGAGACAATGACCATCAATCTGCAAAAGCCGGACATCACCGAGCTTAAGCCGCGCATCACCGTGTTCGGTGTCGGCGGCGGCGGCGGCAATGCCGTCAACAACATGATCACCGCCGGTTTACGCGGCGTCGAGTTCGTGGTGGCCAACACCGACGCGCAGGCGCTGACCATGTCGAAGGCAGGCCGCCTGATCCAGCTCGGCGCTCACGTCACCGAGGGGCTCGGTGCGGGATCGCAGCCGGAAGTCGGCCGTGCGGCGGCGGAAGAGTGCATCGATGAAATCCTCGATCACCTGACCAACACCCATATGTGCTTCGTGACAGCCGGCATGGGCGGCGGCACCGGCACCGGTGCTGCTCCCGTCGTTGCCCGCGCAGCGCGCGAAAAGGGCATCCTCACCGTCGGCGTCGTCACCAAGCCGTTCCACTTCGAAGGCCAGCGCCGCATGAAGACCGCGGACTTCGGCATCGAGGAATTGCAGAAATGCGTCGATACGCTGATCGTCATCCCCAACCAGAACCTGTTCCGGCTGGCCAATGACAAGACCACCTTCGCCGATGCCTTCGCCATGGCCGACCAGGTGCTCTATTCCGGTGTCGCCTGCATCACCGACCTGATGGTCAAGGAAGGCCTGATCAATCTCGACTTCGCCGACGTCCGTTCCGTCATGCGCGAGATGGGCAAGGCGATGATGGGCACCGGCGAAGCTTCGGGCGAGGGCCGCGCGATGGCCGCCGCCGAAGCGGCGATCGCCAACCCGCTGCTCGACGAGACCTCGATGAAGGGCGCCAAGGGCCTGCTGATCTCGATCACCGGCGGCCGCGACCTGACGCTGTTCGAAGTCGACGAAGCGGCGACCCGTATCCGCGAGGAAGTCGACCAGGACGCCAACATCATCCTGGGCGCCACTTTCGACGAGGAACTCGAAGGCGTCATCCGCGTCTCGGTGGTTGCCACCGGCATCGACAAATCGGCGGCTGAAATCGCCGCTGCGCCGATCTCGATCCGCACGGCGCCTCCGAAGCCGGTCAGCCGCCCGGTGGCTCAGATCGCGGAGGCTCGCCCGGCGCCTGTTCAGCAGGCGGCCTACGAGCCACGCGCTGTCGACCCTGTCGCCGAAGCCATCCAACTGGCCGAAGCCAATGCCGCGGCGATGGCGCAGGCGCGCCCGGCTCCTGTCGCTCACGCAGAAGATTTCCGCCCGCAGAGCAAAATCTTCCAGGCGCCGCCAGCACAGCCGATGCCGCAGCCGGTGGTCCAGCAGATGCAGCCGGCCCCGCAGCCGCGCGAGATGCTGCGCGAAGCCCCGCAGCCTGTTGCCATGGCGCCTCAGCGTATGCCGCGCGTCGAGGACTTCCCGCCGGTCGTCAAGGCCGAGGTGGATGCCAAGAGCCGCCCGGTTGACCACGAGAACAACAGCGGACCGATGGGCCTGCTGAAGCGCCTGACCAACGGACTTACCCGCCGCGAGGAAGAACCCGCAAGGCTGCAGCCGGCGCAGCCGCGCGAGCCCAAGCTGCGCCAGGCCGCGCCCGAAGTGCGCCGCCTCGCCAGCCAGGATGCGCAGCTCTATGCGCCGCGCCGTGGCCAACTCGACGATCAGGGCCGCCTGACGCCGCAGGTGAGGACGACTCAGGAAGACGATCAGCTGGAGATTCCGGCGTTCCTGCGCCGCCAGGCCAACTGATTGGTAAACGGACTGTAACATTTGTTAACAGGCAAGCGAGGAATCGCTTGCCTGTTAACGTTTTAAATGATGTGATTTCAACAACTTACAAAGTCGCACCCATTCCAGTTCGCGGTTACACAGAGTAAGAAACCGTGATTTGGAGTCTCCCTGACGGGACATTATCTTCGCTGCCTACCATCATCGGTTTGCCGGGATTTCGGGGGAAGTCGCCCTGCCAGCCGATTCACACAAGAGCCGCGCCCTCGGGCTGGAGAAGCGGACCTAGGCATTACGGGCTTATGGGGATTGTCTTGCACGACTATCAGACGACATTGAAGACGCGCGCGTCGCTTACCGGCACCGGCGTCCACAGCGGCAAGGAAGTGTCCATCAGCTTCATGCCGGCGGATGCCGACACCGGCATCGTTTTCCAGCTTTTCAACGGTGCCGAGCAGGGCCGCGAGTTTCGTGCCCTGGTCTCGGAAGTCGGCGCCACCGACCTGTGCACCATGCTTGGTGATCCCGCCGGCGAGCATATCGCCACGGTCGAGCACATCATGGCGGCGCTGTTTGGGCTCGGCATCGACAATGTCGCGGTCGAGATCGACGGTTCCGAGGTTCCGATCTTCGACGGCAGCGCCATGGCGTTCGTCGAAGCCATCGACCATGCGGGCGTCGAGACGCTTTCGGTCAAGCGCCGCTATATCAGGGTCATCAAGCCGGTCCGCATCGAGAACGGCGCCTCGTGGGCGGAGTTTCGGCCCTATGACGGAACCCGTTTCGAGATCGAGATCGACTTCGAAAGCCCGGCGATCGGCCGTCAGCTGTTTGCCTCCGACCTCAATGCCGATATTTTCCGTCGCGACCTCGCGCGCGCCCGCACCTTCGGCTTCATGAAGGATGTCGAGCGGCTGTGGGCTGCAGGCTATGCGCTCGGCTCCTCGCTGGAGAATTCGCTGGTGATCGGCGACGACAACCGCGTCATCAATATGGGCGGCCTGCGCTATCCCAACGAATTCGTGCGCCATAAAACGCTGGACGCCATGGGCGACCTGGCGCTGGCCGGCGCCCGCTTCATCGGCTGCTTCCGCTCCTATCGCGGCGGCCACAGGATGAATGCCGCGGCCCTGCGCCGCCTGCTGTCGGATCGCACGGCGTTCGAGATCGTCGAGACGACGCGCCGGGAGCGTGGCCGCAGCGCCGAGATGAACGCCGTCAACGCGCCGCTCTACGCGCCCTGGATGATCTGATTTTCCCAGGTTTTTCGGGTTCCATGGGGGATTGCCCGTGTTGCAGGAATGCACCACCCGCCAGTGAAATTGCATTGATGTCCAAGCTGCGTCCGGCCGCCACAAAAATGTGCGATTGGCCGGAGATAGCGTTGCCGGGCAAGGCGGTTATGGTTTATGGCTGCTGCCGTCGATTAGTGCATGTCGTTCAAAAGTGGGGACCAGTTTTGAAACAATGGCATGCAACTGGCATTGAAATAGCGCCGAAAGGGCGAGATCCAATCATGTTCTTCAAGCGAGTTGGTCAATTGAAAGCACCGCAGAGGGCCGTTTTCCTGGCGCTTTCAGTAGTTGTTCCATCGCTCTTCCTGTCGGCCTGCATGTCGTCGGAGAAAGATATCGACCTGTCGACCTATGTCGACCAGACCGAGCCGGCCGATGTTCTCTACAACCAGGGCCTTGCCAATCTCAATGCCGGGCGCCTGCAGGAGGCGAGCCGCAAGTTCGACGCCGTCGACCGCCAGCATCCCTATTCGGAATGGGCCCGCAAATCGATGGTGATGGGCGCTTTCGCCGACTATCGCCAGGGCAATTACGATGAGGCTATCGGCTCGGCCAAGCGCTATCTCACGCTTTACCCGTCGACCGATGACGCCGCCTATGCGCAGTACATCATCGGCTTGAGCTACTACCGCCAGATCAAGGACGTGACGCAGGACCAGAAGGAAGCGCGTCAGACCGTTCAGACGATGCAGGATCTGGTGACGCGCTGGCCGACATCGGAATATGTCGACGACGCCAAGGAAAAGATCCGCTTCGCCAATGATCAGTTGGCAGGCAAGGAGATGCAGATCGGCCGCTACTATCTCGAGCGGCGTGAATACATCGCCGCCGTCAAGCGCTTCCGCACCGTGGTCGAGAACTATTCCAACACGCGCCATGTCGAGGAGGCGCTCGCGCGTCTGACCGAAAGCTATTACGCGATGGGTCTGACTTCGGAGGCGCAGACCGCCGCCGCCGTGCTCGGCACCAACTACCCTGACAGCTCGTGGTACAAGGATTCCTACAAGCTCTTGCAGAGCAATGGGCTTGCACCGCGCGAAAATGCAGGGTCGTGGATATCCAAGGCCGGAAAGATGATCACCGGCGCCTGACGTATGAGCATCGACTGAAGCGTTCACAGCGCTTTTCGGATTGATCCGGTGCTCAAACAAAAAGATAGTGCGGCGCTGCGACTGCAAATGGTCGCGTGCCGCTCTAGATTCGGGTTCTGATGCTTTCCAGACTGTCGATCCGCGATATCGTCCTGATCGAGAAGCTGGATATCGACTTCCAGCCGGGTCTTTCGGTGCTGACCGGCGAAACCGGTGCCGGCAAATCCATCCTGCTCGATGCCCTGTCGCTGGCGCTCGGTGCGCGTGGCGACGCGTCGCTGGTGCGCCATGGCGCGGCGCAAGGCCAGGTCATCGCCGTCTTCGACGTGCCGCGCAATCATCCGGCGCGTGCGCTGCTTGCCGACAATGCGATCGAGGATGACGGCGACATCATCCTGCGCCGCCTGCAAACGGCGGATGGCCGCACCCGTGTCTTCGTCAACGATCAGCCTTCGAGCGTCACGCTGATGCGCGATGTCGGGCGCGCGCTGGTCGAGATCCACGGCCAGCACGATGAACGCGCGCTGGTCGATCCCGGCGCGCATCGCGAGGTGCTCGATGCTTTCGGTGGCCATCTCGGCGCCGTCCGCTCGACCGGCGAGGCATGGCGGCACTGGCGCGCCTGCGAGCAGGAGCTGTCGCGCCACCGCGCCAAGGTGGCGGCGGCCGCGCGCGAGGCCGACTATTTGCGCGCCGCGGTGGCGGAGTTGACGAAGCTCGATCCGCAGCCGGGTGAGGAGACGGATCTCGCCGAGCTGCGCGCATCGATGATGCGGGCCGAGAAGATCGCTTCCGAAATCCATGATGCGCAGGATGTGCTGTCCGGCCCGTCCTCGCCCTTGCCGCAACTGGCCAGCCTGCTGCGGCGGCTGCAGCGCAAGGTGACCGAGGCGCCCGGCCTGCTCGACGACGTCGTCAAGTCGCTCGACGAGGCGATGCTGTCGCTCGACGCGGCGCAATCGGGCGTCGAGGCAGCACTGCGCGCCACCGAATATGATCCGCAGCGGTTGGAGAAGGCGGAGGAGCGGCTGTTTTCGCTGCGCGCGGCCTCGCGCAAGCACAGCGTCGCCGTCGACGATCTGGCGCAGCTTCGCGACACGATGTCGGCCGATCTTGCCGATCTCGATGCCGGCGAGGAGCGCCTGCACGGGCTGGAAAAACAGGCCGCCGCGGCACGCGAGACCTACGACATTGCCGCCGCGCAGCTGTCCTCGCTTCGTCATGCGGCGGCGGTCGGCTTGACCAAGGCGGTCATGGCGGAATTGCCGGCGCTCAAGCTCGAACGCGCCGCCTTTATCGTGGAAATGAAGAGCCAGGCCGAGAGCCGCATGGAAGAGGGCATCGACCAGATCGAATTCTGGGTGCGCACCAATCCAGGCACGCGGCCCGGGCCGATGATGAAAGTAGCGTCCGGCGGCGAACTTTCGCGCTTCCTTCTGGCGTTGAAGGTCGCGCTGGCCGACCGCGGCTCGGCGCCGACGCTGGTTTTCGATGAAATCGATACTGGGGTGGGCGGCGCTGTCGCCGACGCGATCGGCCAGCGGCTGGCGCGGCTGTCGAAGCGCGTCCAGGTGCTCTCGGTGACGCATGCGCCACAGGTCGCGGCACGCGCGGCGACGCATTTCCTGATCTCCAAATCCGGCACCACCGACCGTGTCGCCACCGGCATTGCCGAGATGGACCGGCCGGCGCGGCAGGAAGAGATCGCGCGCATGCTGGCCGGCGCCACCATCACCGACGAGGCGCGCGCCGCCGCCGAGCGATTGCTGCGTGAAAACACCACGGCGGCATAAGAACAACAGGTGTCAGGGATCGAGTCAGGATATGGCTCCATCCTGCTGTTCAGGAATGATTTTCCCAAAATCCTGATCTATTGTGGCGGGCCACCGTCCGGGGAAGGAAAGCATGGCTGAAAAACCTGTCGATTCGCTCAGTGAGAGCGAGGCCGAAGCCGAGCTGAAGCGGCTGGCGGAAGAGATCGCCGAGCACGACCGGCGCTACCATACCGAAGATGCGCCTGTTATCACCGATGCCGAGTATGATGCGCTGGCGCGGCGCAACCTTGCCATCGAGGAGCGCTTTCCGGCGCTGGTGCGCGAGGATTCGCCATCGCTCAGGGTCGGAGCAGCGCCCGCGGAAGGCTTTACCAAGGTGCGCCATGCCGTGCCGATGCTCAGCCTTGCCAAGGCCTATACAGATGATGACGTCACGGATTTCATCGAACGCGGGCGGCGGTTCTTCGATCGCGACAAGGAGCTCGACATTGCGTTCACGGCCGAACCGAAGATCGACGGGCTATCGGCTTCGCTGCGTTACGAAAACGGTGTGTTCGTGCAGGGCGCAACGCGTGGCAACGGCGCCGTCGGCGAAGACATCACCGCCAATTTGAAGACCATCGCCGATATTCCGGCGAAGCTGAAAGGCTCGGGCTGGCCCGAGACCATCGAGATCCGCGGCGAGGTCTACATGACCTATGCGGAATTCGAGGCGCTGAAGCAGCGCTCGGCCGCCGTCGGCGGCCAGGACTACGTCAATCCGCGCAACACGGCGGCCGGGTCGCTGCGCCAGAAGGATCCGTCCGTCACCGCCAGCCGAAACCTCAAATTCTTCGCCTATGCCTGGGGTTACACGACAGCGGATCCGGCTCCGACCCAGTATGATTCGGTGCAGAAATTCGCCGAGTGGGGGTTCAAGATCAGTCCGCTGATGGTGCGGGCGAAATCGGCCGAGGAGTTGATCGCGCATTATCATCGGATCGAGGAGCAGCGCTCCGCGCTCGGCTACGATATCGACGGCGTCGTCTACAAGGTCGACCAGCTGGAGTTGCAACGCCGCTGGGGCTTCGTCACCGGCGAACCGCGCTGGGCGATCGCGCATAAATTTCCGGCCGAACAGGCGATGACGACCGTTCAGAAGATCGACATCCAGGTCGGCCGTACCGGTACGCTGGCGCCGGTCGCGCGGCTGGCGCCGGTCACGGTCGGCGGCGTCGTGGTCGAGAACGTCACGCTGCACAATGAGGATTACATCAAGGGCCTGGACTCGACCGGCCAGCCGATCCGCGACGGCATCGACGTGCGCATCGGCGATACGGTCGTGATCCAGCGGGCAGGCGATGTCATTCCGCAGATCGTCAGCGTCGTCATCGACAAGCGGCCGGCCGATGCCGTGCCGTACGAATTCCCGCACACCTGTCCGATCTGCGGCTCGCCGGCGACGCGCGAGATCAACGAGAAGACCGGCAAGGAGGATTCCCGCCGCCGCTGCACCGGCGAGCTGATCTGCCCGGCGCAGGCGGTGGAAGGATTGCGCCACTTCGTGTCGCGCGGTGCCCTGGACATCGAAGGCCTTGGTGCCGAGAACATAGACACCTTCTTCAATGCGGGATTGATCAGGACCGCCGCCGATATTTTCACGCTCAGGGATCGCCGTCCGGCTGTCACCAGGGCGCTGGCGGAACGGCGCGAGGAACAGGCGAGGCAGCGCGAGGCCGCATCGGGCAAGACGCGCAAGAACGTGCGCAGCGTCGAGGACCGCAATTATGAGGGCCTCGACAAGCTGTTCGCGGCCATCGATTCGCGCCGCGAGCCGGAGCTCGATCGCTTCATCTTCGCGCTCGGCATCCGCCATATCGGCGAAACAACGGCGGCTGTGCTTGCCCGCACCTTCTCGACCATCGAGGAACTGATCCGCGTGGGCAAGGAAACAGCGGCAGCGGAAGATCCGCACAGTGTCTTCCCCTCGGTCAACGGTATCGGCGATACCGTGATCGACGCGTTGCGCGACTTCTTCGGCAATGAGCGCAATGACGACGTGCTTGATGCGTTGCTCCGCCAAGTCAAGCCGAAGCCGTATATCGTCAACGTCTCGGCCGACAGCGAGGTCGCCGGCAAGACGGTCGTCTTCACCGGCTCGCTGGAAAAGATGACACGCTCCGAGGCCAAGGCGATGGCGGAGCGCCTCGGCGCCAAGGTCGCGGGCTCGGTTTCGGCGAAGACGGATCTGGTGGTCGCCGGGCCGGGTGCCGGCTCCAAGCTCAAGCTCGCCAGCGAACTCGGCATCGAGGTCATCGACGAAGATGCCTGGCTGGCGCGGATCGGCAAGGCCTGATGGACGGCGCATTCAAAGGGTTCGGCCCAAAAGCCATTCCGTTCCTCAAGGCGCTGGATTTCCACCAGAGCCGAGAGTGGTTTTTGGAGAACCGTGACTTGTTCGAACAGGAATTGCGCGATCCGCTCAGTGATCTCGTCGACACGCTGACCGAGCGCTTCGCAAAGGCGGGTCTCGGCCTGCGCGGCGACCGCAAGAAGTCGCTGTTCCGAATCAACCGCGACGTGCGCTTCGCCAAGGACAAGCGGCCTTACAACAGGCATTTGTCTGCCATCCTGTCGCCCGACGGCACCAAGATGGAGCAGGGCGTGTTCTACGTCCATGTCGGGCTTGAGCGCTGCTTCGCCGACATTGCCTGGTGGCAGCCGGAGCCGGCGCTGCTGCTGGCGATGCGCAAAGCCATCGCGACGAAGCCGGACAGGTTTCGCGCCCTGGTGGCGGCGTTGAAGAAGAACCGGCTTGAACTCGAGACCGAAGGCCGTATGAAGCGTACGCCACGCGGCTTCGAGGAAATCAGCGATCCCGACCTTGTCGCCGCCATCCGCAACCGGCATTTTGTCGTCCAGCATGTTATCGATCCCGCGGGAATCCATACGGCTGATCTGGTCGACGAGCTCGTCGATTTCACCTTGCGCGCCAAGCCGCTGCTCGACTGGGGCAGGGCGATCGAGGGCAAGATCCTGACGGAATAAGCGTCTAACTCAGCCGATCCAGCGATCATTTCCGCTGATCGTTTGGCTCAAGCGAATTCGTGTGACACGGCAAGCCGCGCCACCTACATACCGCGCTTCCCTTGTTGTTGTGCATGTCGTTATCCCCCTTTTGGGCGACATGCATCAGGAGTGGTTGATGGCGACGGACGTAATTTCCGAGAGCGGCGACAGAAGCGATTTCTGGCAAGGCGTGCGGCTGTCGATGCCTGTGGTGGTGGCCTCGGCGCCCTTTGCGGTGCTGTTCGGCGCGCTCGCCGTGGACAATGGCTTCTCGGTCCTGGAAGCCTTTCTGATGAGTGCGCTGGTCTATGGCGGCGCCAGCCAGATGGTCGGCATCCAGCTGTTCGGCCAGCATGTGGCGCCGTGGCTGATCGTCCTGTCGATCTTCGCCGTCAATTTCCGCCACGTGCTCTATTCCGCCGGCATCGGCCGGCGCATCGCGCACTGGCCCCTCATCCAGCAGGCGCTTGGTTATTTCATCCTGACCGATCCGCAATTCGCGGTGGCCGAAGCGCGGGCGCAATCGGGCCGGACGGTCGGCTTTGCCTGGTATCTGGGACTTGGCTTGCCTGTCTATCTGTTCTGGATCCTCGAAAGCGCGCTTGGCGCGCTGTTCGGCAAGCTGATCCCCGACACGCACGCGCTGGGCATCGATTTCCTGCTGCCGATCTATTTCCTCGGTCTCGTGCTGGGCTTCCGCAAGCGGCCTCTGTGGCTGCCGGTGGTCATTGCCAGCGCTGCCGCCTCCATCATCGCCTACAAGACCGTGGGCTCGCCCTGGCATGTCTCGATTGGCGCTGTTGCCGGTGTGCTGCTGGCGGTCATCCTGCCTCCCCACCATAGCGGCGTAAAGGCACGGCCATGAGCACGACCTTCTGGATCATTATCGCCGGCGCAATCGCGACCTATCTGACGCGCATCGGCGGGCACCTGGTGATATCGCGCTTCGATACCATCCATCCCCGCGTCGAGGCCGGCCTCAATGCCGTGCCGGCGGCGGTGCTGACGACGCTGGTGGCGCCCGAGCTGTTGAACGCCGGCCCGTCGGAATGGGCCGCACTGGTGGTCACCGCCGTGGTTTCGCTGCGCGGTGGGTTGATGGCGATGTTTTTGGCGGGCGCGGCGGTATTGATCGTGGCGCGGCAGTTCGTCGGGTAGGGCGTATCGATATTCAGGTGATGACGGCCTGCAAACGGCGGCTTCCTGCGCTTCCCCGTTCTACCGCGTCGCGGTAGAACTGAGCTCACGTACCCAAAAGTACGCTTCGCTCCGGTTCACGGAACCCATCGTTTTCGCTCGTCCTGACCTGAATCTCGACACGCCCTCGGCGCCTCAGAAAAATCAAATCTTCGCGTCGTGCGGCAGCGGCGCGGTGGCCTTCTCCAGCCAGGCCAGCGTTTCGCCGTCGAGCATCGGGCCGATCTCGGCCAGCACGCGCGCGTGGTACGAGTCCAGCCAATGCAACTCGTCACGCGTCAGAAGGTCCGACTGCACCAGCCTGGTATCGATCGGCGCCAGCGTCAGCGTCTCGAAACCGTGCATGGCGATGTCGCCGCCCTCGATCTCTTGCGCCGGCGTCACCAGGATCAGGTTCTCGATGCGGATGCCGTAGGAGCCTTCCTTGTAGTAGCCGGGCTCGTTGGACAGCATCATGCCTTCGAGCAGCTTTTCGGTGCCGGTGCGGGCGATACGCTGCGGCCCTTCATGCACGGCCAGATACGAGCCGACGCCATGGCCGGTGCCGTGGGCGAAGTCGCAGCCGTGCTTCCACAGCGCCATGCGCGCGACGGCATCGATCTCGGAGCCGCGCGTGCCGGCGGGAAAGCGCAAGGTGGAAATGCCGATCATGCCTTTCAGCACCAGGGTGAAGCGTTCGCGCATCTCCTGCGTCGGCTGGCCGATCGGCACGGTGCGCGTGATGTCGGTGGTGCCGTCCTGATACTGCGCGCCGGAATCGAGCAGGAACAGCTCGCCGGCCTGCAGCTTGCGGCTGGTGGCGCGCGACACGCGGTAATGCATGATGGCGCCGTTCGGGCCGGCGCCCGAAATAGTGTCGAAGGAGACGTCGCGCAGCGGCATCTGGGTTTCCTCGCCGGTCTGCCGGCGCTGTTCCTCCAGCCTGGTGACGACAGCGATCTCGTCGAGCGAGCCGGGTTTTTGCCGCTCCAGCCAGCACAGAAGCTTCGCCACGGCCGCACCGTCACGCCGATGCGCGGCGCGCGAGCCGTTGATCTCGGCCTGGTTCTTGGTGGCGCGCGGGATTCGGGCGGGGTCGGCTGCCGCAATCACCGTGCCGCCATTGTCCTCGACCAGCATGCGCAGCCGGTCAGCCGCCAGCACCGGGTCGAGCGCGATTTTCGCGCCACTCTTGGCAAGCGCTGTGATCGCGGCTTCGAATTCGCCGGGCTCATGCGGCTCGGCGAGCTGGGTGAGGTAGGCGGCGACCTGGCGCGAGAATTTGCGCTTATCCATGAAAAGCTGGTGCGACCCATCGGCGGCGAGGATGGCGAAGCCGAGCGCCAGCGGCGTGTGCGGCACGTCGCCGCCACGGATGTTGAAGGCCCAGGCGATGGAGGAGGGGTCGGTCAGCACCGCATGGGTGGCGCCGTCCTTGGCGATCGCCGCCGCCAGCCGCGCCAGCTTGTCCTTGGCGAGCTCGCCGGCAAAGCCGATCGGGTGGAGCTCGACCGGGGCCACCGGCGCGTCGGGCTGATCCTTCCAGATGATGTCGATCGGGTTCTTGTCGAGCGGCACCAGTACGGCGCCGTTCTTGTCGACTGAGGCCTGCAGCGCCTTGACCTCGCTGATCGTGTGCAGCCATGGATCGAAGCCGAGCCGTGCGCCCTTGCCAAGATTGTCTTTCAGCCAGACAGCCGGCGGATTGTCGACCAGGCTTTCGATCGAAAAGACGTCGAGATCGACCTCGCTGCGCACCTGCAGCGTGTAGCGCCCGTCGACAAAGACGAAGGCGCGGTCGCGCAGGACGATGGCGACGCCGGCCGAGCCGCTGAAGCCGGTCAGCCATTTCAGCCGCGCCGAACGATCGGCGACATATTCGCCCTGATGCTCGTCGGCACGCGGGACGATGAAGCCGTCCAGCCCGTTAACTTCAAGCCATTGGCGCAGCAGCGCCACGCGCGGTTTGCCGACGGCCGGGTCGCCCGCGGAATCGAAGGTCTGGAACATGGTGGGCCTCCTGCAGTCCGCGCAACCGTAACGTACGGTCGCGGAAATCGGAATCGATTTCCGGCTGCGTGCAACCTGCTACAGCATCGCCGGACTGACAACTGGGGGAATTTGGTCCAGGCTCGGTCGGTGCCGGTCTAGTGCTTCAGGTGGATCGTCACCCAGCCCTCGCGGTGCAAGGTTCTGACATGGCGGAAATTCTGGCCGACATAGGCCGAGATGACCGCGTCCCGCTGGCGCTCGAGGATGCCCGACAGCACGATCGAGCCGCCAAGTGCGATATGATGGGCCATTTGCGGCGCCAGCCGCATCAGCGGCCGCGCCAATATGTTGGCGACGATCAGATCGAAGGGCGCGCGCTTGCCGAAGATCGGATGGTGAAAGCCGGGCGCGGTTGCTGTTTCCACCAGTGCCTTGACGTGGTTGAGCCGCGCATTGGCGGCAGCCACCCGCACCGCCACCGGATCGATGTCGGTGGCCAGCACCGGAATGTGCGCCAGCTTGGCGACGGCGATCGCCAGTACCGCGCTGCCGGTGCCGAGGTCGAGCGCATTGCGCGGGTGTTCGCGCCGGACCACTCTTTCCAGCATTTCCAGGCAGCCGGCGGTGGTGCCGTGATGGCCGGTGCCGAAGGCGAGGCCGGCTTCGATTTCGATGGCGAGTTCGCCGCTGTGGCGTTTCCTGCGGTCATGTGCGCCGTGGACGAAGAAACGTCCGGCACGCACCGGCTTCAGCTCTTCCAGCGAATGCGCCACCCAGTCGATGTCGGGCAGGGGCTCGCGCTCGATCGGCTTCGACAGGAAAAGGCCGGCAAGGATGTCCTTCAAGCGGGTCTCGACCGCATCGACGTCGCCATCGGCATAGAGCGACACTTCGTGGATGTCCTTGTCCTCGTCGACCTCCAGCACGGCGATCGGCAGCCCCTCTTCCTCGAAGGCCGCCTCAAGCGCCGCGAAAATGCTGATGGACTCGATCTTTCCGGTGGTGAAGTAAAGGCGCGTCTGGGTCATGAAATGGTAATCAGCCTTTCGCCGCCAGCCGCTTCAGCTTGGCGATGGCCGTATCGGCGCTTTCGCCGTAGGCGATTGTGCCGGCAAAATCGCCCTTGGCGTTGAGCAGCAGCACCGAGGCGGTATGATCCATCGTGTAGTCGCCGTCGCCGGTGTCGACCTTCTTCCAATAGATGCCGAACGACTTGGCCATGGCATGGACCTTGTCCGGAGCGCCCGTGATGCCGACGATACGGTCGGAGAAATTGCTGACATAGGCGTTCATCACCTCAGGCGTGTCGCGCTCCGGATCGACCGATACGAAATAGGCGTGCAGGTTCTTGCCGTCGTCGCCGAGCGTCTTCAGCCAGCCGGCCAGTTCGAACAGCGTGGTCGGGCAGACCTCGGGGCAATGGGTGAAGCCGAAGAAGACGACGCTGGGCTGGCCCCGGAAGGCGGCTTCGGTGATCGGCGCGCCTTTCTGGTCGACCAGAGTAAAGGCGGCCCCGAATGGCTCGCCGCCATAGTGGCCGCGATACCAGTCGAAGGTCAGCCAGCCGATGCCGGCCGCCATCAGGACGAGAATACCGACCAGGATAGAACGCATCATCAGAAAAGTCCGTCTGCAGAAATCGTCGCGCCGGCTCAATGCCGCGCCTGTGTGACAGTCTTAGCGGTTTGGCCCCGCACAGGCAAAGTGCCGCGTTGCCGCAACCGCTGCGGTGTCGACCTATCTGCTTGCAAAGCCGGGCCGCTCGCCCCACCTGTGACCGGCAACTCGAACCGTAGGAGGGTCCCTTGCAACGACTGATTGGGCACGGACTGATTGGGCGAAGACTGATCGGCGGTGCCTTGGCCGCGTGCGTTGTCCTAGGTGCCGGGGCCGCTGTGGCCGATGAAGTCGGCAAGGTCGGCGTCGACTGGCTGGGCAACGACATCATCGTCGAGGCGATCAAGGACCCCAAGGTGGAGGGCGTGACCTGCCATGTCTCCTATTTCGATCGCGGCATCATCGATCGCCTGCACAAGGGCAACTGGTTCGAGGATCCGTCCGATTCCTCGATCTCCTGCCGCCAGACCGGCCCGATCACCATCGGCGACATCGACATGAGCGAGGGCGGCGAGGAAGTGTTCAAGCAAGGCATCAGCCTGATCTGGAAGAAGCAGGTGGTGAACCGCATCTACGACAAGGCCAACGAGACGCTGATCTATCTCTCGCATTCGCGCCAGGTGCAGAACGGCTCGGCGAAAATGTCGGTCACCACCGTGCCGCTCTACGGCCAGAACGTGGTGTGGAGCAAAGGCAAGCCGCAATAGGCGATTCAGTTCCTTCCCGGGCGCACGATTGGCCCCGCTTGCGGGACCAATCGCCTGGGCGAATCCTTGCCGGGAAACGATCTGACGGACGATTGGCCCCGCTTGCGGGACCAATCGCCTAGGGGTAAAGCCGCCGGCATGGACCGTTCCGAAGATCTCGTCCCGAAAGACCCCGAGCCACGCATCCATCCGACCGCGGAGTTGAAGGCGTGCAAGCTTGGGCGTTATGCCTCGATCGGCGAGCGGGTGGTGCTTCGCGAGGTCACCGTCGGCGACTTCTCCTATTTCGAACGCCATTCGGAAGCGATCTACACGACGATCGGCAAATTCTGCTCGATCGCCGCCAACAGCCGCATCAATGCGCTGGAGCATCCCATAGAGCGGCTGACCCAGCACAAGCTCAGCTACCGGCCGAACGAGTATTTTCGCTGGCTGGGCGTCGATGCCGCCTTCCGCGAACGGCGGCAGGCGAAAGCCGTGACCATCGGCCATGATGTCTGGATCGGCCACGGCGCGGTGATCATGCCCGGGGTCACCATCGGCAATGGCGCGGTGGTCGGCGCCAACGCAGTGGTGACGCGTGATGTGCCGCCTTACGCGATCGTCGCGGGCGTGCCGGCGAAGGCTCTCCGGCCACGCTTCGCTCCGGATATCGCGGCGCGGATCGAAGCTCTCGCCTGGTGGAACTGGCCGGTCGAAAAGCTCGCCAGAGCGGTTTCCGACATGCAGGCAATGCCGATCGAAGCATTCCTCGATCGTTGGGAAAACGACGCCGTCTGACCAGCTCAAGACGTCGACGGTAACCAATTTTCTTAACGTAAAATATTAAAGTTAAGAAATGGAAAACGGATTGTATCCGTGAAATTAAACACTCCAAGGTTGCAAGACTTTCGGCAAAATGCACTACTCGTTTCGGGGGTAAGTCGTAAGAAGTCGAAGAAAACACTACTAGCAACAATGGAGAGAAGTCATGAAGAAGTTCGCTTTTGTACTCACCGCTGCTATGGTTTCGTTCTCGACTGTCGGCGCCTATGCCGGCGGCTGGGGAGGTAGCTCGGGTAGCCTGATCAATGTGTCGCCGTCCATCGGTGTCGGCCAGGTGACCGCGCTCAATGGCATCCTGAGTGGCAACAACATCCTGAGCGGCAATGTCGTCCAGGGCATTCTGAACGGCAACAAGACCAACGTCCTTACCGGCGTTCTCAGCGGTATCGGCGTCAATGTCCTTGGCGGCAACAGCTACAAGCTGGGCGGCCGTCACTGAGCAGGAAAGTCACGGGCATCCTTATGTCACGTGTCGTGGGCAGGAGGGTCTTCAACACCCTCCTGCCTCCGCTTGTGGGCCTACCCAGTCAAGCGCGGGAATGAGCTAGATCTTCGCCCGCAGGCCCACAAATGCATCGACCGTGTGTTCGCGCTCGTCGATCACGGTCTTGAAGGTCTCGGAAACGTCGACGCGAACGACAATGGCCATCGATTTGGTCGCGTTGTACGTCGCTTCGGCATAGACGCCCTTGCGGCGCTCCTGGTTCTCGTAGAGCAAATTGTCCTTGAGCTCATAGAAGATGCCGGAAGCGATGCCGAGGTTTTCGCGCACCTTCATGCCCAGTTCCAATTCCGCGCGCTGCAGCCACGAAGCCAGGGGGTCGTCGGTTTCGGACGTTTCGTAGCGACCGAAATAGGTGCCGCGCAGCTCGAAGCCGTGCGGCAGAGGCTTGCCGAACGTGACTTGCCAGGTCGGACGCCAGCGCTGGTAGATGTTATCGGCGCCACGCAGGAACTGCGCACCCAGCGCCACGCCGAGCGTCGAACCGCCGGTGGCCTTGTAGGCCGCCTCGGCGCGCAGCGTATAGGCGTTGAACGATAGGAACAGCGGCGGGTAACCGATTTCCTCGACGCTGGCGAAGAGCGCAGACGCGGACGCGCCGAAGGCAAGCTGGCCAACTGTCCGGGTGACCCGAGCCGCCAACTGGAAGAGATTGCGGTCGGCATGCAGCTTCGCCGGCAAGATGAGATCTTCCTGGAAATGCGTCGCGCCGAGCTTTTCGTAGCTGTCGGCGGCCTCGAGGATCAGCGATGTGGCGTTGCCGAGGTCGATGCCGAGTTGTGTCTGGGCGCCGAAGACCTGCTTGAACTCGCGCGTACCCAGCGTCAGCGGGCCGATATCCAGATTGTCGCCGGTGCTGGAGACGCGATAGCTCAGCGATCCCCTCAGTTCGAGACCCGGGCCGAGCCGGCGGAAGGCCTCGGCCGACAGCGACAATCCGCGGTCGTCCTCGATCGACGTCTTGTCGTAATGCGTTACCTGGAAGTCCGCGCTGAATTTCGCGTTGGCGTCGTTGTCGCCCCATTGCTGCTGCAGCGAACCGCGCAACAGTGTGTACCAGTCCTTGACCGCATGGTCGCTGTCCAGCGCGTTGTTGGTCCAATGCCTTTCGAGACTGCCGGTGATTGTCGGATCGGTCGCTATTTCGGCAGCCGGTGCTGTTGATGGTTCTGCCCTGGCGGTCACGGCCGCGCAGGCCATCAGCAGGCCTAGGCCGGCGCTGCCAAGCAATCTGCGGGAAAGTGGAGCGACCGTCTGTCCTTCTGCCGGTCGGCGCTTTCGGGAAACCATGCTCCGCGCTCTCCGGACTGAAACCCCTTCCGCCATGCGGGGGTGGCGCAGCGGAAGGGGCTGGAGGTAAACCGCTGTGAAGCGGAAGGAACAGGCACTCTTGCCTGCAGGAGTACTGTGGCATTGAACCCATAAGGTGTGTTTTCCAAGACCATTCTCCCTATGCGTGTAGGCAATTGTACCTGAGGTATTTGTTCGCATCGGGAACCTGAAGCGGTCGCTGATTGTTTCTCATCGCGCCGCAGCGTCGAGGATTTCGATAGATGGAAAAGCATTTCACCAAGGTTGCCAACTGGGTCGCCCGCATAGCCGGCCTGCCGCCGACATTCGCCGTCTGTTGCCTCATCATCATCGCCTGGGGGGTGAGCGGTCCGTTCTTCGGCTTTTCGGACACTTGGCAACTTGTCATCAACACGGGCACGACCATCATCACCTTCCTGATGGTCTTCCTGATCCAGAACACTCAGAACCGCGACGGCGCGGCGATCCAGGCCAAGCTCGACGAACTGATCCGGGTCGGCAAGGGCCACAACCACTTCATCGGCATCGAGCATCTGACCGAATCCGAAGTCGAGGAAATCCGCGCCAAATGCGAGCGTGCGGCAAAGCGGCATGACGAACAGATCGCCGACATCGCGGCGAAGAAGGCCGTGGCACAGAAGCGCGGGTCGAAAAAGCAAGCGGCCTGAAGATCAGCCTTTCATGAAGGCTGCGAAACTGCCTTTGTGGTCCGGATGCCAGCGCGACAAAGCGGGGCGGTTCTCGATGATGTCGCCGATCGCCCAGGCCATGCGCTTTTCATCCAGCGGCCGGGCCGCCTCATTGTCCGGGCACAGGATGTAGAAATCTCCCCTGGTCAGGGATTCCAGCATGAAATCCACAACCTGTTCGCCGGTCCAGGCGCCGGCCGGTTTTTCCGTCGCACCCTCGGTCAGACCGGTAAAGGTGAAGCCGGGGATCAGCAGATGGGCAGCGACATGGGCGCCGGGTTCGTTGCGCAACGCGTGCGCCAGGCCTTCCGTGAAGGTTTTCACTCCTGCCTTGGAGACATTGTAGGCAAGATTGCCGGGCGGCGTGGTGATGCCTTGCTTGGAGCCGGTGTTGACGATCAGACCCGGCCTGGCCGAGGCCAGCATGCGCGGCGCGAAGGCCTCCACGCCATGCACAACGCCCCAGAAATTGATGTCCAGCAGCCGTTTCCAGGCATCGCGGTTTTCCCACGGCTTTCCGGGGTTGTCGCCGACGCCGGCATTGTTCATCAGCAGCGACACGCCGCCGAAGGCGCCGAACGCCCTCTCGGCGAGGCGGTCCACCTCATCCGCCTTCGAAACGTCGGCGGCGACGGCAAGCACGGCACCGTCGCCGGCAATCGCGGAAACGGCGCGCGAGGCGTCGTCAAGCCGCGCGCCGCCAATGTCGGCCAGCACGATCTTCATGCCTAGCAATGCAAGCCGCTTGGCGGCCGCCAGACCGATGCCGCTGGCAGCGCCGGTGATCACGGCGGCATTGCCTGGAGCAAGCGCGGGCAGGGCGGTCTGGATCTCGGCGTCGGTGATCATGGGCGATGGATTCCTTGTTCGATGGCGCCGAACTTAGCGCCGGAACGGGCCGGTGCAAGCCTCTGCTCGTCTTGTCGGGTTGACCAGTCCGGCCGAGGCTGCGCATGTTCCCCCTTGTCCCCGCAAAAGAGATTTAGGCCTGGGGACAAACGGAGGTTCCTGATTGACGGACTGGGTTGCAATTCTGAAGGAGCAGACCGCCATTGGCGACCAGATGGGCCGCGAGGTGCCGCAGATGCTGGCCAATCCCGACATCAGCGAAGCGCAGGTGAAGACACTCTTTTCCGCGCTGGAGAAACAAGCCGAGTTCGTCGAGAAACTGCGCATGGCGCTGGAAAAATTCGGCCATGATTTCTCGATCATCAAGGCCGCGGAACGGCTGGAGGAGCTCTATGCCGACCTCGCCGCATCGGTGGCGGAAAAACTGAAAGCGATGCGCAAGTAGGGCAACTCTGGGAAAGCCGTGCAGCGCTCTGCCTTGAAAATGTGTGAAGACAGCTACTTTTCGATCACCCGCGCAAAGCGCCTATCCGGTACGAGCCATATCATCGCGACCAGCACATAGAGCGCGACGCCGATCCACTGGCTGACGAAGGTCAGCACGACGGCCACGATATAGACAGCCAGCGAGAGCTTCCCCTTGCGGTCATTACCCAGCGCCTTGGCAAAGGCGGTATCATTGCCGTGCAGGCGATGCAGCGCGGCGGCGAGTATGGTGTAGGCGATGGCGCATAGCGCGAGGTCGGTGCCATAGACTGCTACCGGCACCGGCGCAAAGTGGTTCTCGCCCATGAAGGCTGTGGTCACCGGCATCAGCGACAGCCAGAACAGCAGATTGAGGTTCGCCCACAGCACGCGCCCGTCGACCCGCTGAACGGTGTGGAACATGTTGTGCAGATTGTTCCAGTAGATGCCGACATTGATGAAGGACAGCACGTAGCAGAAGAAGATCGGCCACAACGGCACCAAGGCGGAGAAATCCTCGCCATGCGGCACTTTCAACTCAAGCACCATGATGGTGATGATGATAGCCACGACGCCATCGGTGAATGCCTCGACCCTGCCTTTGCCCATGGATCCCACCTTTGCCCGCGATGAATTGTCGAAAGAGAGTAACGCTAGCGGATGTTGAGGAGCCAATAAATGGCAACCGCGAAATTCCTCAACCATGTCCAAGGAAAATCCGGCATCAGTCCCGCTGGCCAGGACGGTTACGGCCGCCCACCTGTTGACTTTTCTTGGCTTGGCCGCTCCTCTTGCAGGGCAGTCTTGGCCGAAGCAGGTGAACGGCCGGGATTCGAATGGAGGGGACTGGTGAGATTTCGTTTTCTGCTTGTGGCCGCGACCATCCTGGCCGCGGTGTTCGGGACGTCCGCCGCGGCCTTCGCCTACAGCGCTCACACCTCGACCAACCTCAACGTCCGCAGCGGGCCGGGAGCGGGATACGCCAAAGTGGGAACGCTGCCCGCCGGCTTCAGAGTCAATGTCACCGGCTGCCAGCCGGGCTGGTGTAGAATCCATGGCGGCGGCGTGAGCGGCTGGGCCAGCGCCGGTTATCTTGAACGCACCCAGATCGTTCGCCCGCCAATCATCATCGTGCGTCCGCCGCATCGGCCGCCACACTGGCACAAGCCGCACCGTCCTCCGCACCATCGGCCGCCGCACAGGCCGCGTCCCGGCAAGTGCAAGATCGCGCCCGGCTTTCCTTGCAGGTAAGGCCGACCGGTTGAACGATAGATGGAGCCGCTGGCCCCGATCCGAGCCTGTTCAGCGGGCGGACATCCCGCTCAATCAATGCCCACCGTGCTGTCAGGAGCCTGCCTGCCGGCTGGAACGTCGTGGATGAAACCGCGTTAGACCCCTCGATCCCCGAAATTGGTGACGAGGTTGGCCATGGCCATTCGCGATTTTGCGCATACGCACGAAGGGGCAGGTGGCGATGCTCTCGCAATCCCCACCGTCGCCGCGATGATTGCGGTGCTGTTTGCCGGCAGCACGGTGCTGACGCCGCTCTACATCGTCTACAAGCAGCAATTCGGCTTTTCACAAATCACCCTGACGCTGATCTACGCCGTGTATGTCGTCGGCAATCTGGCGGCACTTCTGATGTTGGGCAGCGTCTCCGATATTGTCGGACGCCGGCCCGCGAGCCTGGCGGCCATGCTCGTCGCCATCGTCAGTGCGCTTGTCTTCCTGTTTGCCGTAAACGTCGTCTCGCTCGACGTCGCCCGCATCCTGAGCGGGCTTGGCATCGGCGTCGGCGCGGGGACCGGAACCGCGTGGATTGCCGAGCTTCTTCCCGGCGCGGACAAGTCGCGCGCCAGTGTGATTGCCACCAGCACCAATTTCCTCGGCCTCGGCCTCGGCGCACTGATTTCGGGATTTCTGGCTGAATACGAGCCATGGCCGTTGCGGCTGATCTTCATCGTCTATCTGGCAGCACTTGTGGTGGTGACGATCCTGGTCTGGCGCACTCGCGAAACGGTGGCGAAGCCGGGCGGCCTCGGGCGGATCTCCTTGCGGCCGCGACTTTCCGTCCCGGAGGAAATCCGTGCGCGCTTCGTCGCGCCGGCGGTGACCGGCTTCGGCGCGATGGCGCTGGTCGGGTTCTACGCCGCGTTGGCGCCGAGCATCCTGGCGCAGCAGCTGCATGAGACCAACCATGCCGTCGCCGGCGCGCTGTTCTTCGAGCTGGCGATCGTCACCGCGATCAGCATTGTCGTTCTGATGCACATGAAGAGCAACAAGGCGATGCTGGCTGCGCTGGCATTGATGATCCCAAGCGTCTCGTTGGTGGTGGCGGCGCAGATATTGGCCTCGATGGCACTGATGGTTGCTGCGACGGCCTGTTGCGGCGTTGCGGCGGCGCTTGGTTACCGTGGCGGCCTGCAAGTGGTGAACGAGATCGCGCCCAAGGATCGTCGCGCCGAAGTGGTGTCCAGCTTCTTCATCTGCTGCTTTGTCGGCAACGCCTTGCCCGTCATCGGCATCGGCATCGTTTCGACCTATGCCAGTCCCGTCGCTGCCAGCCTGGCGTTCGCCGGCATGATCGTGGTGTTTGCGTTGGTGGCGCTGGCTTTTGGGCTGAAACAACAACGGCGTTGAGGGCCTGGAGCGGTCCAGCGGAACCGGGTTGGCTTCAGCCGTTCGGTGTTTCAGGCGAAAGATGCGCGCGTCCGCGCGGCACGCCAAGACCGGTGTCCGGCGGCTCGCCGGCGGCCGGCCTGTCCTCGATCATGTGCGTGGTGCGCCAGCGGCCGAAACGATAGTAGGCCGCCGCCAGTACAAGCGAGCTGATCGAACCCGCCGGGAAGCTCCACCACAACGCTTCCTCGCCGATCACGCCACGCATGAAATAGGCAAAGCCGGTGCGCACGACCAGCACCGAAATGACCAGGATGATCAGCGGCGGCATCACGGCACCCGTGGCTCGTACGGTGGCAAACAGCACGATGGTTATGCCGAACAGGATGAACGACCACGAGGCGACATTGTTGATGTGGACGGCGATGTCGATCGCCGCGCTGTCGCGGCTCAGGAACAGGCTCAGCACCGAACGGTCGAAAACCGACAGCACGGCAACCAGTGCGCCGGTCAGGACGAGGTTGAAGCCGACGCCTGAGGCGGCGATGCGGCCGATCCGGTCCCAGCGCCCGGCGCCGACATTCTGTGCCGCCATCGAGGACACCGCGGCGCCGATGGCGAGCGCCGGCATCTGGATGTAGGTCCACAGCTGGGCGGCGATGCCGTAGGCGGCGGCGACCTGTGAGCCGTAGGAATTGACGATGCCCATCACCGTCAGTGCCGCCGCCGAAATGACGATCATCTGCAGGCCCATCGGCACGCCCTTGAAGACGACGATGCGCAGCAAGGTGGGATCGGGCCGCAGCAGAGCGAGGTTGGCGCCGGCCAGCCGCAGCGGATGCTTGCGCACATAGAGCACGATCAGGATGGCGATCACGCTAACCGTCTGGCCGATCAGCGTGGACGTGGCGGAGCCCGCGATGCCGAGTTCGGGAAACGGTCCGATGCCGGCGATGAGCAATGGGTTGAGCACGATGTCGAGGACGACGGCCAGCGCCATGAAGAAGAAGGGGGTGCGTGAATCGCCGGCACCGCGCAGCACGGTCATGACGAAGGACAGAAGGTTCATCATCGGCACGGCGACGAAGATGATGCGCAGATAGGAGCGCGCCAGCGGCAAGGCGTCGGCCGGTGTGCCGAGCGTGTTGAGAATGGCGTCGACCCAGATCCAGCCGCAGACCGCGAAGACAACCGAGACGAGGAAGAAGAACGTCGCGCTGGTGCCGACGATGCGGCGCGCCTCGGGCAGGTCGCGGGCACCGACCGACTGGGCCACCAGGATGGTGGCCGCCATGCCGATGCCGAACACAGTGCCGAGGATCAGGAACAGGACGAGGTTGGCGTTAGAGGTGGCGGTCAGCGCCGATTCGCCGAGGAAACGGCCGACCCAGACGGCGTTGATCGAGCCGTTGAGCGACTGCAGCACGTTGGAGCCGAGCACCGGCAGGGCGAACAGCAGAAGCGTGCGCGGGATAGGGCCGCTGGTCAGGTCGCCGGTGCGCCGGCGCGCGGGCATTTTTTCGTCCATGGCGGGCAACTCGGCGGATGGTGATTTGGATCCAGTCCACGATGATATCGCAGGCGGGACCGAGATGCACCCTTGCGAACGCGCCGCACTGAAAGCCGCTGCTTCGTTCATGCCCAGCCGCGAGCCCCAGCGGACGCGCCAAGCGCGCCCGCCTGGGCAGTGGTGGTTACTTCCTGGCGAGACCCGGCAGCGTGACCTGATAGACCAGGAACATGGTGTCGACATCGGCGCCGTCTTCCGCCTTGTAGGGTGCGCCGACCTGAAAACCGTCCTGGGCGAGGAAGTCGTTGTCGTTGGCGACGAACAGGAAGTAGTCGTCGGGCAGCTTCGGATCGAGAACGCTGACCACCGACATCGCCTCCCACTTCTCCGACAGGTTGTTCTTGTCGTTCGGCGCGCCATTGTGCAGGCCGAAGCGGCCGAGTTCGCCCTTGTCGTTGATGTCGATGAACGGCGTCAGCTTGGCCGGCATCACCGACGGGTCGAGCACGCCCTTGGGCGCCAGCGGCTTGTCGGCGGCATCGAAGGCGCCGCCGGCGATGTCGGTCGCGGCCGAGACGTCGACGACGAAGATCTGGCGCACCAGCGAGGTGTCGCCCTTCAGCCCCTGGCCGTTGCCGCTGTCGCGCGCCAGCATCAGGAAGGTCTTGTCGGAGAGCGCCACGATCTCGCTCTGCGCGGCGATCTTGGTCTTGCCCTTGGCATCCTTGAACACCGGCAACGGCACGACATACTCATGCGCCAGTTTGAGGTGGGCGAGGTCGGACGCGTCATAGACCAGCGCACGCGTGTTCTGGCGCGTCGCGGGCGAATCGCCGCCATCCTGCCGGGGCGCCGATTGCAGCACCGCGATCAGGAACTTGCCGTCCGGCGTCATCGCCATTCCCTCCAGGCCCTGGTTGTTCTGGCGGCCGGTCTCGGGGTCCTTCGGATCGGGCTCGGCGGCACCGGGTCCCGGATTGTCCGAGGCGAAGTTCGGCGTGCCGTGGCGCATCGGCACGAAGGCGGCCGGTGGCTGGGTTGCCGACAGCAGATGCCCGTCGGCGGAAAACCGATAGATGTTCGGGCCGTATTCGTCGGAGATGAACATCGAACCATCGGGCAGCCGCACGATCGCCTCGTTGTCGAGCGCCAGCTTGCCATTGTCGGCTTGCGGCAGGATCGGCATGTCGCCGCTTGCCGCGCGCACGCCGTTGAGTGGGTCGAGGCCTGTGGCATCAGCCCCCTTGTCGTCGGTGAGAAGCATGGTGTCGGCGAGCGTTGCCTTGACGCCCGTCTGCTCCTGGCCGGCAGCAGGTGCCGCGCCCCGTGCGACCGGAGCAAATTCGATGGCGATCGTGTTGAGGCGCGGCCGGTAGTCGGTGGTGCCGACGACATTGTAGCCACGGTCCGGCAACAGCCAGAGCGAACCCCTGTAGCCGGCGGTGTCATGCGTCCAGCCTGATGCGTCGATCGCCATGCCGGAACCCGAGCCGAAGGTCTCGCCGAACTTGTCGCGCTGAGCGGCCGGGATGCGGCCGACGCCGACCAGCCCCTTGTTGACGAGGCCGCCGACGGTCGCGGTGCTGTCGGCGAGCGCCGGCGCCAAGGCGGTGAACAAGGCCAGCGCGACGCCAAGCGACGCGGGTCGATACAGGTGCTTCATGGATAATCCTCTTTGTGACGGATGTGCCGGAGCGGCCGCGGGACGAAAAACTGAAAGAGGTGCGACATCGATGATGCTGCGCAAGCCTCCCCGAAATGCGGTCTACGGCGCGAACATGATGCTTGCGTGACAGCGCGCAGTGCATGCCGGCGGTCGACGAAAAACGATGCGCGCGCCGGCACTGGACACTTATGTCCAGTGGATATATGCTCCAGTCTTCGGACCAACCGTGGAGGGGAAGCCTTGAAGTCGCACTACCGCGCAGTCGTCATCGGAGGTGGCGTGGTCGGAGCCTCGGTGCTCTATCACCTGACGCGGTTCGGCTGGAGCGATGTGGCGCTGATCGAGCGCGCAGAACTGACGGCCGGTTCGACCTGGCACGCGGCGGCAGGCTTCCATGCGCTCAACGCCGATCCCAACGTGGCGGCGCTGCAGGACTACACCATCAATCTCTACCGGGAGATCGAGGCCGAATCCGGCTGGGATATCGGCCTGCACATGACGGGCGGCGTCAACATCGCCAGCGATCCCGCGCGCTGGGAGTGGTTGAAATCAGCCTGGGCCGTGTTCCAGTCGGTCGGCATCGAGACCGCGCGCCTGGTCACGCCCGACGAGATCAAGGCGATCTGCCCGATCGTTGACGTCAACGGTGTTCTTGGCGGCCTGCATGATTCCAACGAAGGCCATCTCGACCCGTACGGTACCACGCATGCCTATGCGGGTGCTGCGAAGAAGCGCGGCGCCGACATCATCTTGCGCAACCGGGTCGTCGAGCTGAAAGCACGTGCCGACGGGCGCTGGGACGTCATCACCGAGCAGGGCACCATCATCGCCGAGCATGTCGTCAATGCCGGCGGGCTGTGGGCGAAGCAGCTCGGCCGCATGGCCGGCGTCGACCTGCCGGTGACGCCGATGGAGCACCACTATTTCATCACCGATGACATTCCGGAGATCGCAGCACTTGACAGGGAAATCGGCATCGCCGTCGATCTCGACGGCTTTTCATACCTGCGGCAGGAGCGCAAGGGTGTGCTGCTTGGCGTCTATGAGCAGAACCCAAAGCACTGGAACATGGACGGAGCGCCGTGGGACTACGGCATAGAGCTGATCCCGGAAGACATCGACCGCATCAGCCCGGAACTCGCCAAGGCGCATGAGCGCTTCCCTTGCCTGGCGACGGCCGGTATCCGCAAATGGGTCAACGGCGCCTTCACCTTCACGCCGGACGGCAATCCGATTGTCGGGCCGGTGCGCGGCCTGAAGAACTACTGGGTCGCCTGCGGCGTCATGGCCGGTTTCAGCCAGGGCGGCGGCGTCGGCAAGTCGCTGGCCGAATGGATGATTTTCGGCGAACCGCAGGCCGACATCTTCGGCATGGATATCGCTCGCTACGGTGCCTTCGCCGCCAACCGCGAATATCTCAGGCAGACGACGCGCCAGTTCTATTCGCGCCGGTTCGTCATGACCTTTCCCAATGAACGGCTGCCCGCCGGCCGGCCGCTGAAACGCCCCGGCGCCTATGACGGCATGAGCGCGGCGGGATGCGAATGGACGGCTTCCTGGGGGCTGGAAATCCCGGCCTATTTCGCGCCGATGGGATTTGCCGAGAGCACGACGCTGCGGCGCTCCAACGCCTTCGACATCGTCGGCGAGGAGGCGCTGCAGGTGCGGCGCGCCGCCGGCCTCGTCGATATCTCGGCCTATGCGCGCTATGCGGTGTCGGGGCTGGGTGCGGAGGCGTGGCTCGACCGGCTGCTCGCCTGCCGATTGCCGAAGCCGGGGCGGGCCGGCCTGGCGCCGATGCTCGGCCATGACGGACGGCTGAAGGGCGACCTCACCGTCTTCAACTGGGGCGGCGGCTCTTATTGGCTGATGGGCTCCTACTATCTCCGGGAATTCCACATGCGCTGGTTCGAGAGCCATGCGGCGGAGGGCGTCACCATCGCCGACCTCTCCGACACGATGAGCGGCTTCCTGCTCACGGGGCCGAATGCGCGGGAGATTCTGGAGCGCACGACGCATCAGGATGTTTCCAGCGCAGCATTGCCGTTCATGGCCTGTGGCGCATTCGACATCGGTATGGTGCAGGCACGTGTGGCGCGGCTGTCGATCGCGGGCGAACTCGGCTTCGAAATCAGTTGCCCCGTGACCATGCACGCCACTCTGCGCGACACGCTGCTGGCTGCGGGCGAGGATCTGGGCCTTGCTGAAATCGGCTACTATGCGCTCAATGCGCTGCGGCTGGAGAAGAGCTTTGGCATCTGGTCGCGTGAATTCACGCAAGGCTATACGCCGGGCCAGACCGGTCTCGACCGCTTCATCGCTTTCGGCAAGAGCGACTTCATCGGCCGCGAAGCAGCGTTGAAACAGCGGGAGGCCGGCAGCGGCCAATGCCTGGTGACGCTGGAAATCGATGCGCTCGACGCCGATGCCAGCGGTTTTGAGCCTGTCTGGCATCAGGGCCGACGCGTCGGCTTCGTCACCTCGGGCGGCTATGGCTATACGGTCGGCAAGAGCCTGGCGCTGGCTCTGGTCGACCGCGATTTCGCGGGCGAGGGCACCGCGCTCTCCGTGCATGTCGTGGGTGAGGAACGGCCGGCGCGTGTCGTCGCGGCCTCGCCCTACGATCCCCTGGGCAAGGCAATGCGGCAATGAGGAGGATTTCCGATGGTCGATGACGCGGCACGGGACGGCAGGCGCGAGCGCCGGCGTGGACGCACGGGCGAGGCCGGCAGCGAAAGCAGCCGCCGTCCCAATTACCATTCGCTGAAGAACCCGTTCCTGCCGCAGCCGATCTTTTCGGACGACCAGGTGGCTTCGATCCACGACACGGCGCTGCGGGTGCTGGAAGAGCTCGGCATCAAGGTGCTGCTGCCGCAAGCGCGTGAGCATTTTGCCAATGCCGGCGCCCTGGTCGATCCAGACACCGACATGGTGCGCATCGGCCGTGACATGGTGACGGCGGCACTCGCCTCGGCGCCGAAGTCGATCCACGCTTACGCCGGTTCGCGCGCCCGCGATCTGACGCTGGAGCTCGGCTCGATGACCTTCCTGGCCGGGTGCGGGGCGCCGAACGTCACCGATCTCGAGCGCGGCCGGCGGCCGGGAACACTGGCGGATTTCGAGGATCTGATGCGGCTGGTGCAGCATTTCGATGTGCTGCATATGCTGGGGCCCTGCATCGAACCGCAGGATGTCGACAACCGCTTTCGGCACTATGCCGTCAACCGCGCGCAGTTGACGCTGTCGGACAAGCTCCCGTTCGTCTTCGCGCGCGGAACGCCGCAAGTCGAGGACGGGTTCGAGATGCTGCGGCTGGCGCGCGGCTTGTCGGAAGAGGAGTTTCTGGCAAGCGCGCATTGCTACACCGTCATCAACACCAACTCGCCGCGTCAGCTCGACATTCCGATGGCGCAAGGCATCATCGATTTCGCTCGCGCGGGGCAGGTCTCCGTCATCACGCCGTTCTGCCTGGCGGGCGCCATGGCGCCGATAACGGTCGCCGGCGCGCTGACGCTGCAGCATGCCGAAGCGCTGGCCGGGCTGACGCTGGCGCAGATCGTGAGGCCGGGTGCGCCGGTCGTCTACGGCTCGTTCTCCTCCAATGTCGACATGAAATCCGGCGCGCCCGCCTTCGGCACGCCCGAGCACGTCAAGGCGACGCTGGGCGCCGGCCAACTGGCGCGCTTCACCGGGCTGCCTTGGCGGTCCGGCGGCGGCAGTGCGGCCAACATCTCCGACGCGCAGGCCGCGCACGAGACGCAGTTCGCGCTGTGGGGCTCGGTGCTGGCCGGGGCGACGATGTGCATCCATGCTGCCGGCTGGCTGGAGGGCGGCCTCAGTGTCTCCTTCGAGAAACTGATCACCGACATCGAGGCGCTGCAGACGGTGGCTGAACTTTGTGCTGCGACGCCCGGCGACACCGACACGATTGGTTTCGAAGCTATCGCCGAGGTGCAGCCGGGCGGGCATTTCTTCTCGGCCAGCCACACCATGGCCCGCTACCGCACCGCTTTCTACGAGCCGCTGGTGGCGGACTGGTCGAATTTCGGCAACTGGACGCAAAGCGGCTCGAAGACGGCGAGCGAGCGCGCCACCGGTGTCTGGAGGCGGGTGCTTGCCGATTTCGCGCCGCCGACCTCGGCCGTCGCCACATCAGGCGTGCTGGACGAGTTCATCGCGCGGCGCACGGCAGAGGGCGGAGCGGCGCCGGTGTCTTGAGGCTGGCTCCCGCTGATCGCCCTGGTTGTGGCGTGATCCGGAACCTATAGCGCCTCCCGCGCATTCAAGGCTGCGGCCGGTGCACTGCGCACCGGTGTGCTGTTTGAGGGGAGGACGACATGGGTTTCGACCAGTATCACGAACCGCCTGAAGAACCGTCGCAGGAGGTGCGGACCTTTGCCCGCATGATCACCTCGCTGATCGAGGAGGCGGAAGCGATCAGCTGGTACGAACAGCGCATGTCGGTGGAGAAGGACCCGCAGGCGCGCGCCATCATGAAGAACGCGCAGGGCGAGGAGTTCAAGCATTTCGGCATGGATCTCGAATTCCTGCTGCGCCAGAAGAAGGACTGGCGCGCGGAACTGAAGGAAATCCTGTTCACCACGGGCGACATCGTCAAGGCCGGGGAGCGAGGCGAGAAGAAGGTGGACTAGGGTATGTCGATATTCAGGTGAGGCCGGCCTGCAAACGACGGCTTTCTGCGCTTCCGGTGCTCACGGACCCGAATGTCCGCTCCGCTCCGGTTCTCAAAAGCCATCATTTTCGGCTCGGCCTGAACCTGAATCTCAACACACCCTGGCTCAGCGTTTGACAAATTCGCCAGGTCCTGCTGCTGCGATTAATCGCTGTCGCGCGCGACCAGTTCCAGCGGCCAGACCTCGCGGATGATCCGCGGACCCTCCGGGCCGGCGAAGGCGGGAAGCGACGCCAGCAGCATTTCCGCGAGCCGTTGTCCCATCGGCTCGAGCGCCGGGCGGAAGGCGGTCAGGGCTGGCGAGAAATAGCGGCAGAGCGGCGTGTCGACGATGACGGTCACCGCCATGTCGTGGCCCGGCCTGATGCCCATCTCTGCCAGCGCCTTGCAGCCGCCCAGCGCCATCGCGTCATTGTTGAAGATGATGGCGGTCGGCGGAGCCTTGGAGCGCATCACCTGCGGCGTCACCCCGTAGCCGCCGGCCTCGTTGATGAAGCCGGACGCGATCAGCTCGGGGTCGACCTCGATGCCGTGCCGCCGCAAGGCCTTGCGATAGCCGGCCAAAAACAGATAGCCGAAATTGAGGTCGAGCGACGGGCGGACGGCGGCGATGCGGCGGTGGCCGCGCGCCACGAGGCGGTCGACCGCGTCGGCGCCGGCCTTCTCGAAATCGAGGTCGAGGGAAGGGTAGGACTTGGTTCCGGAGCGGCTGCGGCCGAGCGTGGCGAAGGGAAAGCCGGCCTGGGTGAGATAGTCGATGCGTTCATCCTCGCGCCGCGTCCAGGCCAGCAGCACCGCATCGGCGCGGCGCGTCTCGACGACGCGGCGCAGGCGCTCCTGCTGGTAGTCGCCCGGCGCACCCATGACCACGGTCAGGTCGAGCCCGCTTTCCGCAAGCCTGGCCTGCAGCCCGATCAGGAACGGAATGAAGAACGGCTCGCCATATTGCTGGTCGCCCGGATGCGGCTGCAGCATGAAGGCGATCGAATGGGTGGCGCCTTGCCGCAGACTGCGGCCGGACTGGTTCGGCGAATAGTTGAGCGTCCTGGCCGCCTCGAGCACGCGCTGGCGCGTGTCGGCATTGACGTCGGCGCGGCCGTTCAGCGCCCGCGACACCGTGCCGATCGAAATGTTCAGGTGACGGGCAAGGTCATGAATGCTGGATGCCAAGTGACTGTACTCCCCTTGCTTGGCTAGCACCGGTAGCCGCTCAGGCCAAGGCGACAGGACGATTTTCACGAGCGGCCAATTGACATTCTACGCCTTCGGGTGTGTTC
The DNA here is from genome assembly GCF_055811095.1 of Mesorhizobium sp. WSM4833. NCBI lineage: Bacteria > Pseudomonadati > Pseudomonadota > Alphaproteobacteria > Hyphomicrobiales > Phyllobacteriaceae > Mesorhizobium > Mesorhizobium sp. WSM4833. The sequence continues at coordinate 429,474 of NZ_JBVVQG010000001.1, read as the reverse complement.
TCGTAAACGTTTACGGAAAAACGTTTACGGTCATGCCGTGGATGCCGTGACGATCGGTCTGGAGGGACCGAGCGGAGGAGGAGCGCCGGATGATCAATGCCGTCCTGGTCGGTTGCGGAGCGATGAGCAAGGCCTGGCTCGATGCCGCGCAGCAAGTCGACGGGCTCGCCATTGTCGGCCTTGTGGATCTCGATGCCGACAGGGCACGGGCGCGGGCGCACGAATACGGCCTCACCAATGCCGTCATCGGCAGCAGCCTCGATACCGTCCTCGATCAGATCAAACCGCAAGCGGTGTTCGATGTCGTGGTTCCCGCCGCCCGGCGCGCGGTCGCGCTGTCCGCCTTTGCGCACAATTGCCATCTGCTGACGGAAAAGCCGCTCGCCGACAGTCCGGAAAATGCGCGCGCCATCGTCGAGGCCGCGCGTCGCGCCGGGCGCATCCATGCGGTCGTGCAGAACCGCCGCTATGTCGCCAATGTCAGGCGCATCCGGAGGTTCCTGGACTCCGGCGCCATCGGTGCGCCGACCAGCATCCACGCCGACTTCTTCGTCGCGCCGCATTTCGGCGGTTTTCGCGAGGAGATGGCCCATGTGCTGCTGCTCGACATGGCGATCCACACCTTCGACGCCGCTCGCTACATGGTGAATGGCGAGCCGGCCGGCGTCTATTGCCAGGAATGGGAGCCGGCCAGTTCCTGGTACAGGCAGGGATCTTCGGCCAGCGCCGTCTTCGATCTCGGCGACGGCAAGGTCTTCACCTACGCCGGCAGCTGGTGCGCGGCCGGCTTCCGCACCAGTTGGGAAAGTGCATGGCGCATCGTTGCCGAGCGCGGCAGCCTCATCTGGGACGGTCATGACGATTTGAGGGCAGAAGCAGTGATGCCGGGCCGCGAGGGAATGTTCGACAAAACCCAGCCGATCGAGGTGCCGCCGCTCGATGCGTCCGATCGCGTCGGCGGCCATCTCGGCATTCTCCAGGATTTCATGCACGCCATCGAGACCGGCACCGAGCCGGAAACGCGCGGCGGCGACAACATCAAGAGCCTGGCCATGGTTTTTGGCGCCATCGAAAGCGCCGAGACCGGCCGCCGCGTGACAATCGCAGAGGAAGCACAATGACGCCGAACCCGCTTCTCGACATCCGGATCGGCACCATGGTGCGGGCCAATCTCGACGACCCGGCGGCTTACATCAAGCAGATCCTGCCGCTCGGCTTCGAGAGCATCCAGCCCTTCTTCTGGCAGACGCTTGGCGGCAAGGATTTGCCGCGGCTGGCCGGCCAGATCCGCGAGGCGATCGGCGATGCCGACGTCACCGTGTCCTCGCTCGGCGTGTTCGGCAATCCGCTGGAAGACGGCGAGGTCGATCGCGGCGTGCTCAAGGCCTGGGAGACGGTCATCGACAATGCGCATCTGTTCGGCACCTCGATGGTCAGCGGCTTCACCGGCCGCCTGCGCGGCAAGAAGCTGACCGACAGCCTGCCGCGCTTCAAGGAGGTCTGGGGACCGCTGGCCAGGCGCGCCGCCGACAAGGGCGTGCGCATCGCCTTCGAGAACTGCGCGATGGACGGCAACTGGGCCGCCGGCGACTGGAACATCGCCCACAATCCGGACGCCTGGGAGCTGATGTTCAACGAAGTGCCGGACGACAATCTCGGACTGGAATGGGAGCCCTGCCACCAGCTCGTCTATCTGATCGATCCGATGCCGCAGATCCGCAAATGGGCGCCGCGCATCTTCCACGTCCACGGCAAGGACGCGACGGTGCGCTGGGATGTCATCCGCGAGCATGGCGTGTTCGGCCGGATGCCCTTCGTGCAGATGCGAACGCCGGGCTTCGGCGACAGCGACTGGACGCGGGTGATCAGCGAATTGCGGCTGGCCGGCTACAAGGGGGCCATCGATATCGAAGGTTGGCACGACCCGGTCTATCGCGGCGACCTCGAGATCACCGGCCAGGTGCGGGCGCTGGAATATCTCAAGCAATGCCGGGGAGGGGCCAGCTACCTGCCGAACCCGATGTGAGGATCGGCCGGCGGGAGGAGCCGGCCGGGATGTCTGCAACGCACATTGCCGAAGCGAATGTCGAAACCCCTCGCTTGCGAGGACAAAAAGGGAGGATAAGTGCATGAGCATGACGATGAGAAGGACAGTTCTGCGCTCGACCGTCGTGGCCGCCGCCACGGTGGTTGCCGCTGCGATCTCCACCTTGCCCGCGCAGGCGCTCGACGCCAAATGGTGCAAGGACGTCCACATCCGCTTCTTCGTCGGCGGCGCCGAGGGCGACGCTTTCGGCACCATCGTCTACAATGGCGCCAAGCAGGCAGAGGCCGATCTGGGGCCGAAGGTCGACTACATCTTCTCCCAGTGGGACATCGAAAAGATGGTTCAGCAACTGCGCGAGGCCGTCGCGGTCAAGCCCAACGGCATCGCCATGATGGGCCATCCGGGCGATGCATCGATCATGCCGCTCGCCGAACAGGCGCAAAAGGACGGCATCAAGATGATGTACCAGAACGTGCCTGTGCCGAAGGTGGTGGAAGCGTTCGGCGGCGGCTATGTCGGCGCCCAGCAGGAACAGCAGGGCCGCGCGCTCGGCGCCGAGGCGTTCAAACTGGGCAAGCTGAAGGCCGGCGACAAGGCGATCATGATCGGTCCGTTCGAAAACGAAAGTCGCGGCGCGCGCGAACGTGGCACGGTGGCAGCGCTCAAGGACGCCGGCGTCGAGGTCATCCAGTTGTCCTCACCGCCGAGCGGCGAATGGGCGTCCGATCCCAATCTGGCTATTCCGGTGATCACCGCGGCGCTGCTCAACAATCCCGACGTCAAGGCGGTCGGCTATCCCGGCGGGCAGATGCTCGGCAATGTCTCGACCTATATGCAGGCGGCCGGACGCAAGGCGGGCGAGATCTTCAATTTCGGCTTCGACACCAGCCCGCAGATCGTCGAGGGTTTCAAGGGTGGCTGGGTGCAATTGACCGCCGACCAGCAGCCGTTCCTGCAGGGCTATCTGCCGATCCTCAGCCTCTGCCAGCAGGTTGTGCTGGGGCTGGCGCCGATGAATGTCGACACCGGCGCCGGCTTCGTCACGCCCGAAAATTACGAGATCGTCGCCGAGCTCGCCAAGCAGGCGCTGCGCTGACCTCCCAAGCCGCCGGCCGGGATCTCAGGCCCCGGCCGGCGGGACCGCTGGCGACGACGCCGGCACGAGACAATGAAAGCGAGCATCCGATGGCCGAACGCCTCATCGAACTGCGCGACATCAGCAAGTCCTATGGCCAGGTCTATGCGCTGGGCGGGGTCAATCTCAGCGTCGACCGCGGCGAGGTGGTCGGCCTGCTCGGTGACAATGGCGCCGGCAAGTCGACGCTGATCAAGATTCTCTCGGGCGTGGTCAAGCCGACCAGCGGCGAAATCCTCGTGCGTGGTAAGCCGGTGACCGGGTGGAGCGCGGCGCGTTCCCGCGAAGCCGGCATCGAGACGGTGTTCCAGGACCGGGCGCTGGCCGTGCAGCAGACCATCGTTCGCAACATCTTCATGGGCCGCGAGCTGACCGGCTTCTTGGGCTTTCTCAGGGTCAACAAGGAGATCGAGGAGGCAAGCCGGCTGATGCGCGAGATCGGCTTCACCTCGAAAGTGTTCACGCCGCAGTCGATCGTCGGCCAGCTTTCGGGCGGCGAACGCCAGGGCGTGGCGATCGCCCGCGCCATCTACAAGCAGGCCGAGCTGATCGTCCTCGACGAACCGACGACGGCGCTGTCGCTGACCGAGACCGCCAAGGTATTCCATTTCGTGCGCCAGGTGCGGGCGAGCGGCCGCTCGATCCTGTTCATCGGCCACAACATCCATCATGTCTTCGACATCGCCGACCGCTTCGTGGTGCTGGACCGCGGCAAGGTTGCACTGACGACCGACCGCAGCGAGGTCAAGTCGGCCGAAGATCTCATCAACTTCATGGAAGAGGTCGCGCATCCCGGCGGATTGGCCGGGCTGCACGATGCCGGCGACGCGGAGCAGAGAGCACGATGAGCAAGACCATGGAGCCCGACCTGCACGAGCCGTCCGCCGGCATTCCCCGTCCCAGTTCTCAAAAGGAATGGAGGCACCCATCCGATCACTGGATGCGCGGCTTCATCCTCGACAACCGTGCCGCGCTCGGCACGCTCGCCGTGTTCATCGTCATGATGACGGTGTTCCTGATCGCCAACCCGACCGTTTTCACCACCTGGTATCTCTACCGTTCGGTGCTGACGACGCTCCCCGTTGCGCTGTTCGTGGTGGTGCCGCTGGTCTTCGTCGTCACCTGCGGCGAGATCGACCTGTCGTTTCCGGCAACGATGGGCTTCGCCTCATGGGTCTTCGCGCTGGTCGTGCAGGCCGGTTACGATCCGTTTCTCGGCATCGCCGCGGCACTCGTCACCGGCATGCTGCTCGGCTTCCTCGTAGGCTCGCTGGTCGTCTATGGCGGGCTATCGTCGTTGATCGCCACGCTGGGCATGAATTTCCTGTTGCGCGGCCTGATCCAGATCATCAACGAGGGCAAGTCGATGGCGCTGACCAGCCTCAGCGACAGCTGGGCCTACACGATCTTCTCCAGCCAGCTCCTGGGCATTCCGGTGCAGATCTTCTGGGCCATCGGCTTCGTCGTGCTGTCGGCGATGCTCTATAACCGCCATCGTTTCGGCGCGCAGGTGAGGGTGGTGGGCGACAATCCCGACAGCGCCCAGCAGATGGGCATCGACGTCAAGCGCGTGCGGGTGAAAGTGTTCGTCTTCGTCGGCATCGGTGCGGCGATCGCCGGCACCTTCTCGGTGATGATCAACTTCACCTGGTGGCCGACCGCCGGTGACGGCTATCTCCTGCCGGTGCTGGCCTCGGTATTCGTCGGCGGCACGCCGACCTGGGGCGGCATCGGCACTGTCGTCGGCGGCGCCATCGGCGCGGTTACCGTGTCCTTCATCCAGACCGGCGTCGTGGCGGCGGGATTGAGCGGTTTCTATGTGCAGTTCTTCAACGGGCTGATCATCATCCTGTCGCTGCTGGGGCACAAATGGAATCAGGCGCGGTATCGGTGAGGGGCTGTTTCGTTGGCGGACCGCATGCCTTGACGATCGGCGTAGACATCAATCCACTTCGTCATCCACGGGTCTGCGCCGCGTCGCTACGCTCCTTGCGGATGACGAAGGTGAGGCTTCCGCGGGGAAAACGCCATCTTCACACCGCGGCGACAAACCCGTCCAGCACGCGTTTCTGGCCGGCTTTGTCGAAGTCGATGGTCAGCTTGTTGCCTTCGATGGCCGAGATGTTGCCGTTGCCGAATTTCTGGTGGAAGACACGGTCGCCGACGTTGAAGGCGGACGGCTTGTCGGAGACGGATTTGGCGACCAGTTCGCCGTCGATGGTGCGGCCCTTGACCGAGGTGCGGCCGGCGCCGTAGCCGCTGTCCGTCTCGCCATAGCCGATGCGCTCGACCTGATGGCCCGAGCGCGAGCCCCAGTTGCGGTCGGTCGCCTCGGTGCGGTTGGCCTGCGCCCGCTGCCAGCCCGGCGTCGCATAGGTGTTGGAGAAGGCGGCGGACTTTTCGCTGTCGGCGCCGACATTGTCGAAGCGCGAGGCGCCATAGGGGTTCTGCCGTCCTGCGCCCTGGCCGCCGCGGCTGGAGGCAAAGGAACCGCCGCCATAGGAATTGCCGTAGCCGCCGTAGGAGTTGCCGCTTTCAGCGACCTCGACATGGGCGTTCGGCAATTCCTCGAGGAAACGCGACGGGATCGTCGACTGCCAGAGGCCATGGATCTGGCGGTTGGAGACAAACCAGATATGCAGGTTCTTCTTGGCCCGCGTCAGGCCGACATAGGCGAGGCGGCGCTCTTCCTCCAGCCCGGAGCGGCCGCCTTCATCGAGCGCGCGCTGATGCGGGAACAGGCCTTCCTCCCAGCCGGGCAGGAAGACGGTCTCGAATTCGAGGCCCTTGGCCGAATGCAGCGTCATGATCGAGACGGCGTCGAGCCCGGCATTCTGTTCGGCGTCCATGACCAGCGCGACGTGCTCGAGGAAGGAGCGCAGCGATTCGTACTCCTCCATCGAGCGGATCAGCTCTTTCAGGTTCTCCAGCCGGCCGGGGGCTTCGACCGAGCGGTCGTTCTTCCACATGTCCGTGTAGCCGCTCTCTTCGAGAATGGTCTCGGCGAGTTCGGTGTGCGGCGTGGTTTCCAGCGCCTTCTGCCAGCGCTCGAAATTGGCCGCCACTTCGCGCAAGGCGGCGCGCGGCTTCGGCTTCAACTCGTCGCTTTCGGCGAGCTTGGCGGCGGCCTCCAGCATAGGGATGCGCAGCGCACGGGCGGTGTCGTGGATCTGGCGGATGGTGGCTTCGCCCAAGCCGCGCTTGGGCACATTGACGATACGTTCGAAAGCGAGGTCGTCGGCGCCTTGCGCGACGACACGGAAGAAAGCCATGGCGTCGCGGATTTCCAGGCGCTCGTAGAAGCGCGGGCCACCGATGACGCGGTAGTTGAGGCCGAGTGTGATGAAGCGATCCTCGAAGGCCCGCATCTGGAAGGATGCACGGACAAGAATAGCCATGTCGTTGAGATTGTGCTTCTGGCGCTGATAGGCCTCGATGGTCTCGCCGATGGCGCGGGCTTCTTCTTCGGAATCCCAGGCGGCGTGGACATTGACCTTGCCATCCTCGGGATCGTTGCGATCCGTGAACAGCGTCTTGCCGAAGCGGCCCTCATTGTGGGCGATGAGGTGGGAGGCGGCACCAAGGATGTGCGCGGTCGAGCGGTAGTTGCGCTCCAGCCGGATGATGGTGGCGCCGGGAAAATCCTTGTCGAAACGCAGGATGTTGTCGACCTCGGCGCCGCGCCAGCCATAGATGGATTGGTCGTCATCGCCGACGCAGCAGATGTTTACGGTGGCGCGGGTTTCGGCCGAAGAGCGCCCAATCTCCCCCTCAAGGGGGGAGATCGGCTTGCCTTGAGGCCTTTGCGCCAACAGCCGCAGCCACATGTACTGGGCGGTGTTGGTGTCCTGGTACTCGTCGACGAGGATGTACTTGAAGCGCTTATGGTATTCCTTCAGCACGTCCGGATTGGCGCGGAAGATGCGGATCGGGTGGCAGAGCAGGTCGCCGAAATCGCAGGCGTTCAGCGTCTTCAGCCGCTCCTGATAGGCCTTGTAGAGTTCGCGGCCCTTGCCGTTGGCGAAGGCGCGCGCGTCGCCCTCGGCAATGTCGGCGGGGCCTTGCCCCTTGTTCTTCCAGCCGTCGATCATCTGGGCGAACTGCTTGGCCGGCCAGCGCTTGTCGTCCAGACCTTCGGCCTGGATCAGCTGCTTGATCAGCCGCACGACGTCGTCGGTGTCGAGGATGGTGAAGTCGGAGCGCAGGCCGGCGAGTTCGGCATGTCTGCGAAGCAGCTTCACTCCAATCGAGTGGAAGGTGCCGAGCCATGGCATGCCCTCGACATTGCCTTCGCCGATCAGGACGCCGATGCGGATCTTCATCTCGCGCGCGGCCTTGTTGGTGAAGGTCACCGCGAGGATCTGCGACGGGAACGCCTTGCCGGTGGCGAGGATGTGGGCGATGCGGGTGGTGAGCACGCGGGTCTTGCCGGTGCCGGCGCCGGCCAGCACCAGAACCGGACCCTCCGTTGTTTCAACAGCTAGCCGCTGCTCCGGGTTGAGGCCCTTCAGATAGTCGGGTGCGTTGTTGTGTCCGCTGCAGGCAGCCATGGCGCGCGCGGCGATACCCGACGGGGCCGAGGGCCGCGCATTGGGTTCGTCGAAAAAGGGCATGTCTTCGGAAAAGCCGGACATCGCCCCCGAATGTAGTGATTCGGTGGGGAAAGACCAGAACTGTCTACGTTTTGTTCCGCTAAAGTGCTGGCGGCAAGGATGTACGGGCTGTTCAGGCCTTGCGGTAGCCGAGAGCGACGAAAAATCGCTGCCCTAACGAACGCGCCTCATCGGTCATCACGGCGCCGAGTGCCGTCTGCATCCGGTCGTAGTAATGGCTGCCCGCAGGGGACGCGAGAAATGCCGCGTAAAGCCTGAGATCGTCGAGCGACAAGTCACGATAGGCGAAAGCATTTCCTTCCATGATCCCCTTTTCGGCTTTTTCACGAAGGTTGCCGGCCTGCTTGTGCACCAGCACCATTATCTGCTGATCCGATAAAGGCTGCCCGGCTGCCGCGAGCATTCCCGAAACCATCGCATAGCCCATGTTCAATGCGATCGCTTCAGCCATGTCCACGGCGCTGGTATCGTCGACGATTTTCCGGTACAACGCGAGCCGTGTCGGATCTCCCGCCTGAAGTCCTCCAAGGATTTTCGGACCTTCGATCTTCTTGCGCCCCACGGCTTGCGGATCGGACGCTTGGATCTCCAGGGCTGTGACCCGCCTGCCCAATGGTGAATCGAAGAAAGCAGCCAGATCGGTGAGATCGACGGGCTGCAACCGGCCCGTCATCCGCGCCTCTACGGCTTTCTCCATCCTGTCAGCGTCAAAAGCGCCTTCAGCGGCGGCGGACAAGGCTTCCTTGACTTTTTCCGGCCCCGGCACGGATTTGATGCCGGCGACTATGCTTGGGCCGAGGCCGGCCAGCATCTCGTGGAAGCCGCTTGCCTTGTTGATCTCCTCGAGCGTTTGTGCCGACGCCGGTTGACTGCCAGCCATAAGCACGACGAAGCCGAACAGCGCGCCGGCAATGCGCATCCATGGCGGAAAGACGAAGGGCATGACTCGGTCTACTCCACGGTGATGCTGCGACGGAGACTGCTCGATAACCCGACCGCAGGCAAGATGAATTGCCACCTTGGCGTGTGGGCCAGCTTGACAGGCGGGGCGGGCAGGAGAAAGCTGTGCGCAGGGCAGGAACGGGACATCGGGCTGTCCTTGGCGTGGCAAAGCGCAACAGTCGAAGGAGTATCATCTTGGCTGTCACCATCACCTCCCTCATTCTTTTCCTCATCGGCCTGGCACTCGGCGGCGGCGGCATCCGCCTGGCGATGCTGGGCGGCAGCTGGTACTATGTCGTTGCTGGCCTTGCCTTCCTGATCGCCGCCTGGCTGCTCTACCGGCGCCGGTCCACCGCGCTGTGGCTCTACGCGGCGATCGTGCTCGGCACACTGGCCTGGGCGGTCTGGGAAACCGGCTTCGACTGGTGGGAACTCGGGCCTCGCGGCGGCGTCATCGTGCTTCTCGCTTTGTGGCTGCTGACGCCGTGGGCGAGACGGGGTCTTGTCGGCCCTGACGCACGCGCGCCGCTGATCCTTGCCGTGCTGGCATCACTGGCCGTCGCCGGTTATTCGATGACTTCGGATCCGAAGGACATTGCCGGCGAACTCGGCACCGACAAGGTGGTCGCCAACGCCAATCTCGGCAATGACGTGCCGGCCGGCGAGTGGCATTATTACGGCCGCACGCAGTTCGGCCAGCGCTATTCGCCGCTCGACCAGATCACACCGGACAATGTCGCCAAGCTGCAGCCTGCCTGGACCTACCAGACCGGCGACGTGAAGGGACCGGACGATGTCGGCGAGACCACCTATCAGGTGACGCCGCTGAAGATCGGCGACACGCTCTACATCTGCACGCCGCATAATTTCGCCATCGCCATCGATGCCGCGAGCGGCAAGGAGAAATGGCGCTTCGATCCCAAGGTCAAGCTTGACAAGGACCGCCAGCACCAGACCTGCCGCGGTGTGGCCTATTACGCCGATGCCGCCGGCGCCGCCGGCCAGCCCTGTGCGACCCGCGTCTACCTGCCGACCTCGGATGCGCGGCTGATCGCGCTCGACGCCGCCAACGGGCAGATCTGCCCGGCTTTCGCCGAGGGCGGCACGCTGAACCTTCTGACCAACATGCCCTATCCGAAGTCGGGCTATTATTACTCGACCTCGGCACCGCTGATCTCAGGCGGCAAGATCATTGTCGGCGGCGCGGTCAACGACAATTATTCGACACAGGAGCCGTCCGGCGTCATCCGCGCCTACGACGCTGCCACCGGCGCGCTGGTGTGGAACTGGGATTCCGGCAATCCGGACCAGACGACCCCGCTGCCGGCCGGCCAGACCTATACCGCCAACTCGCCCAACATGTGGTCGACGCCGAGCGCCGACGAGAAGCTCGGCCTGCTCTACGTGCCGCTCGGCAACCAGACGCCGGATCAGCTCGGCGCCGGGCGCAGTGCCAATGTCGAGAATTTCTCGTCGTCGATCACCGCGCTCGACCTCAACACCGGACAGGTGCGATGGGTGCGGCAGACCGTGCACCACGATCTCTGGGACATGGACGTACCGGCGCAGCCGAGCCTGATCGACATCACCAAACCCGACGGCACGGTGGTGCCGGCGCTGGTCGGACCGACCAAGCAGGGCGATCTGTATGTGCTCGACCGCCGCACCGGTGAGCCGGTCATCGCGGTCAACGAAGTGCCGGCGCCCGGCGGCGCGATCGAAGGCGACCACACATCGCCGACGCAGCCGGTCTCCGACCTCACCTTCATGCCGAAGCCGCTGACCGGCGCCGACATGTGGGGCCTCACCATGTTCGACCAGTTGGCCTGCCGGATCGAATTCCAGGGCCTGCGCTATGAGGGTCGCTATACGCCGCCTTCCGTCCAGGGCTCGCTGATCTACCCCGGCAATTTCGGCACCTTCAACTGGGGTGGCGTCGCCGTCGACCCGGTCCGGCAGGTGCTGTTCGGCATGCCGACCTATCTGGCGTTCAAGTCGCAGTTGATCCCGCGCGATCAGGTGCCGCCGCCGGACGAAGGGCGGGGCAGCGAACAGGGGCTGAACCGCAACGAGGGCGCGCCCTATGCGGTGGTGATGGGACCGTTCCTGTCGCCGCTCGGCATTCCTTGCCAGGCGCCGCCCTGGGGCTATGTCGCCGGTGCCGATCTCAGGACCGGCAAGATCGCCTACAAGCACCGCAACGGCACCGTCTACGACATGACGCCGCTGCCGCTGCCGCTGAAGGTCGGCGTGCCCGGCATCGGCGGGCCGATGATCACCGCCGGTGGCGTCGCCTTCCTGGGGGCCGCAGTCGACGACTACCTGCGCGCCTACGACCTGACATCGGGCAAGCAGCTGTGGCAGGCGCGGCTGCCGGCCGGCGGGCAATCGACGCCGATGACCTATACGGTCGCCGACGGCCGCCAGTTCGTGGTCATCGTCGCCGGCGGCCACGGTTCGGTCGGCACCAAGCCTGGTGACTATGTGATGGCCTACGCGCTGCCGAAGTAGGGGCGACAGGGTAACGCGATCTTTCAGAGGTCGCGCCGCCCCTCATCTGTGCCGGTATCCTTTCCCCGCATAGTGACGGGGAAAAGTGCCCGACTGGGCGATGAGGGGCGGGAAATCTTCCGATCGGCCCGTTGTCGATCAGCCAATCCCCAAATGACCCTTCAGGCTGGGCACCGAGCCGAGCACCTTGTTGGTCAGGTCGGGGCCGGCGGCGGCTTCGGCCTGCTGGATCAGCGTCGCGCCGGCCTTCTGGATCTGCGCCATGTCGAGCCCGGATGCCTTGAGCGCGGCGATGCCGTTGATCAGCGCGCCGGCCTTCTCGCCGAGAACGCCGCCAAGCGCGCCCTGCAACGACGACAGAAAACCGCCACCGCCGGCCGGAGCGGCGGCCATGACGTCATATTGATGGGCGAGGTCGTCGGCGCCGGGGATTTTGGCGAAGAACGCCGAGGCGCTGGTGCCTTCCGCCTCGTGTTCGAGCACCGAGAAAATGGTGCCGACGACTTTCTCCGTCGTCGCCTGGTCGAGGCCCGCCTTCTGCGAAACGGTGTTGACGATGTCCTGGACGTTCATGGCGTCACCTCAACCCTGGGTTTTCGTGTTGCGGTTCCGCTCAGTGCGGACCCTGATCAACGATAGTCTGCCTGCATTCACAACCATCGAGCGTAGGGCCAAAGCGGCGGCCCCCGCAAGGACGACCGCGCTGGCGAGGATCGGGGAAGGCATGGTCATGGTCTCGCTTCCTTCTGGGTCTGAGGCACGCGGTCAAGATACCGTCGATAGCCACCTTCCTTCACGATTGTGGCAGCGCCAGCAGGATTTATCGCCAATGACTAAAAAGTGATGACACGGCCGCGCATGGGCACCGGCTTTGCTGCCCGGACGCGGCCGGCGGCATACGCCTGAGGCGATCGACGGCAGCGATGAGTGCTCGACTGGATGATGCCGGCTTGGTCCCTATGTAGCTGGGAATTGAAGCCCGAAGCAGAGGAGCCCATCCATGACGAGACCCGACGCCAAGCCCACCATCACCCAGGCGATGATCGACGCCTATGACGAGTACACGCATCTGACGCTCGATCGCCGCCGGTTCATGGAGCAGTTGACCCGGCTTGCCGGATCAGGTGCGGCGGCGGCGGCGATCGCGCCGCTTCTGGCGGCCAATTCGGCGCAAGCAGCAATCGTCGCCGACAACGATCCGCGCGTGAAGGGCGAGGACATCAGCTACCCCGGCGGCAGCGGCGAGATGAAGGGCTATCTGGTCAAGCCGGCGAACCAGGCGGGCAAGCTCGGTACCGTCATCGTCGTGCATGAGAACAGGGGGCTCAACCCGCATATCCGCGATGTGGCGCGGCGCGTGGCGCTGGAAGGCTTCGTGGCGCTGGCGCCGGATTTTCTGTCGCCGCTCGGCGGCACGCCGACCGACGAAGACAAGGCGCGCGACATGTTCGGCAAGCTCGATCCGGCGCAGACCATCGCTGACGGTGTTGCGACCGTCGCTTTCCTCAAGAGCGACAAGGACGGCAACGGCAAGGTCGGCGCTATCGGCTTCTGCTGGGGCGGTGGCACGGTTAACATGCTGGCCGTCAACGCGCCTGATCTCAGTGCCGGCGTTGCCTATTACGGCATGCAGCCGAAGGCCGCCGATGTATCCAAGATCAAAGCGGCCTTGCTGCTGCACTATGGCGGACTCGACGAGCGCATTAATGCCGGCATCGACGCCTTCAAGAAGGAACTCGACGCGGCGCATGTCGACTACACGGTCTATGTTTATGAAGGCGCCAACCACGCCTTCAACAACGATACGTCGGCGGCGCGCTACGACAAGAAGGCGGCTGACCTCGCCTGGGGCAGAACGATCGCCTTCCTTCGGGAACAACTGAAATGACTTCAGCTGTCATGCCGCCGGCGCCCAGGCGGTTTCGAAGGCCGGCGACAGGGTGAAGCCGGCCGGCCGCGCCGAAACGGGGGGCGGGCGGCGCACGCCTTCCTGCAGGTACCGCAACGCCGACGTCAGCCCGTTCATCGTGTAAGGCTTGGCTATGACGCCGATCGCGCCGGCGAAATGATCGGGGATGCGCTTCGGATTGGCGGTCATGAACACCACCGTCGAACTCTTCCTTTCGCCTATGTACTTGGCCACGTCGATGCCGGACGGCCCGTCACTCAGATGGATGTCGACGAAGGCGATATCGGCTTCGGTCGCATCCGCCATGGCCATGGCTTCCGCCGAAGAGGTCGCCCAGCCGACGACGCTGTGGCCGGCGTCCTCGACAAGGCTCTCCAGCTCCATTGCCAGCAGCGCTTCGTCCTCGATGATCAGGACCTTGAGCGGCTCAATCATGACACATTCCCTTTTTCCTGAGGTTCGTTCGGGATCGAGATAACGACCTTCGTGCCGGGGCCGGTGTCGCGCCATTCGATCTCGGCATGCAACTGGCGGGCGAGCGATTTGATCAGCCGCATGCCGAACGAGGCATCGCCGTTGGCGTCGGCCATGCCGACGCCGTCGTCCGACACCTCGATATTCAAGTGGCCGTCGGGCTGGCTCATTTTGATGCCCAGGCGGCCGGCCGACATTCCGTCGGGCTTGGACTTGAAGGCATGCTTGAGAGCATTGGTGACGAGTTCGTTGACCATCAGAGCGACGGGCGTTGCCTTTTCCGCGGAAATGACGATCGGTTCCAGGTCGAGAGCCGGACTGATCTCAGAGCGCCCCGACGCCGTCAGCAGGTCTGTCACCAGATCCTTGGCGAAATCCGCCACATCGAACTTGCTGACGTCCTTCGACTGATAAAGCCGCCGATGCACGGTGCTCAGGGCTTCGATGCGCTCCAGCATGGTGGTCAACGAACGCCTGATCGCTTCGTCCCGTATGGTCCGCCGCTGCATAATGATGAGGGAAGAGATCATCTGCAGGTTGTTTTTCACCCGGTGATCCACCTCATGCAGCAAGGTGGTCTGCGCCTCGAGGGCGGCTTCCAGTTCCGCGGTGCGCTCCTTCACCGCCTTTTCGAAGCGGTCCTTGTCCGCGTTGATGCGACTCTCCGATTGTTTGCGATCCGAGACGTCGAGCTGCGATGCGAAAAAGAACTGCAAATCGCCTTTGTCGTTCGAAACCGGGCTGATGTAGAGCGCGTTCCAGAAGGTCGAGCCGTCCCTGCGGTAGTTCAGGATATCGACGCTGACATCGGTTTCATCCTCGATCGCCGCGCGTATCTGTTCGACAGCGGCCTTGTCGGTCTTCGGTCCCTGCAGGAAGCGGCAGTTCCTGCCCAGAACCTCATGACGCTCATATCCGGTCAGTCGCAGGAAAGCGTCATTGGCGAACACGATAGGATTGTCCTGCTGTCGGGGATCGGTAATGATCATCGACATGCGGGTGGCGCGGATAGCCGCCGCGAACGGATCGCCCTTGCCGTGCTCGACATGCAGATCGTCCGTCATGTGCCAGGCGTCGGCAGGCTCCCTGGTCCGTTTCCATTCCATTCTGTCACTCCAAGCCATTTTCGCGGGTGACAACGGATCAGACGCCGATTTGGTTCAATCTTGAGCCTTCCTGTCGCAGTTCGTACTGAGAATCAGGCCTCCGGAGTTAGCCGGCCGATGCCGGCTTGTGGAAGGCGACGCCGGCGACCACCAGCGCAATGCCGAGGCAATCGATAAAACCCGGAATCTGGCGCAGCACGACGACGCCGATCAGCGTCGCGGTGACCGGCAGCAGCGACAGCATCAGCGCGAAGCTCGCGCGTGGCAGCCGCGACATGGCGAGCTGGTCGCAGATGTAAGGAATGACCGACGAGCAGATGCCGACGCCGATGGCGGCGAGCAGCAGCGGCAGTGAGAAAAAGGCCGGCAGCGCATCGGTGAAGCCGATCGGCAGCACGACGATGAAGGCGATCGCCATGGCAGCACCCAGACCGGCGATGCCGCTGCCGGCGCCTGAAGCGGCGACGCGATGGCCGAGTACGATGTAACCGACAAACAGCGCCCCGTTGAGGATGGCCCAGAACAGCCCGATGGGATCGTCGGACCATCTGACATCGATGAGCAGCAAGGTGCCGGCGACGGCGATGGCAAGGGCGGCGAGATTGCGCGTGCTCCTGAGGCCGATCGCCGCGACGCCGATGATGCCGACGAATTCGATCGCCGCCACCAGCGAGATCGGCAGTCGGTCGAGCGCCAGGTAGAACGAACAGTTCATCACCGCCAGACAGGCGCCGAAGGCCAGCAACAGCAGCCGCGTCGTGCCATCGGCGCGTGCGAAGCTTCGCCATGGACGGGTCAGGGGTGCGAAGATGAGTGCTGCCGTGGCGATGCGCAGCCACGCCATGCCGAGCACGCCGACATGCGGGAAAAGCAGCACGGCGAAGGCCGGCCCGAGATAGTGGAAGACGGCGCTGACGCCGAACCAGACATGCGGCGGCAGTTTTTCCGTCAGCTTGCCCAGGGTGAAGTTGCCCGGGGCAGGGGTCGCCGCGAGAGCTTGCGTTTGATCATCCATCGGATCAGTATCGCAGGCAGATTTGCCTATTTATATAGATGATGATTAGCTCTTTCGGCTATCTTTCTCCCGGAATAAAGGAGTTTTCCATGAAGCGCCTTCGAACTGAAAGCGCCGATCTCGATGCCGCCGACATGAAGATCCTGCGCCTGCTGGAAAAGGACGCGCGCACCAGCACGGCGGAGCTGGCACGCTCGGTGGGCCTGTCGGCACCGAGTGTGGCTGAGCGCATCAAGCGGCTGCAGGAAAGCGGCGTCATCGAGGCCTATTCGGTCAGGATCAACCCGACGGCACTCGGCCTGCCGCTGTCGGCATGGCTGCGCATCCGGCCAGTGCCGGGGCAGTTGGCCGTCGTGGCCGAGATCATCCGCGAACTGCCGGAGATCGTGCAATGCGACCGCGTAACCGGAGAGGATTGTTTCATCGCGCTGGCGCATGTCGGGTCGGTGGTCGACCTCGAGCGGGTGATCGACCGCATCATTCCCTACGCGATGACCAACACGGCGATCATCCAGTCCTCGCCGGTGGTGGCGCGTTCGGCCCTGGCGGCGTTGAGGCGCCATGCTTGACCTGCGGGGATTGTTCCGTTCGAGGACCTTATGCGTGGCCGCGCTTCATGCGCGCCTGTTTCAGGATGGCGCGCCAGCGGATCATGTCGAACGGGATCGGCTCGTTGTTGTTGGCGATGTGGAAGATCTCATTGTTGACGTTCTTGAGCGAGCGCCAGAAATCGTAGTCGGTGATGCGCGGATCGGCAGCCAACCTGTCCACCTCGACCTTGATGTCGGTTTTCATGCACTTTCCTCGAACCGGCGCCGCGCCGCCCGTGTCGCTACCTCGATGCAGATCGTTTTCGACCGGCCCGCTGAGTCGCGCAACGGCTCAAATGGCTTGTTCCCGTTAAAACCTTGGTAAGGTTAACGAGGGCGCCGCGCCGCTTCAAGCGCCGCCGCCGGTCGATGGCAAGGTTCTGCGATTTTAGATCGCCGGTGTGGCTTTGAAGCCGGAAACGAGACGTGTCGGCATCGCCCTATTTGCGTTTGATGCCGATCGAGCGGCCGGCCCGTTCCGGCATCGGCAGGGCCGAATGGGCGGCGCGCATGTCTTCGACCCTGGCCAGCACATCGGCGGGGAAGGGCGCCACCTTCGGCCCGGACATGTCGACATGCAGCGACAGCGATTCGGAAGTCGCGGCCAGCCAGCCGTCGACATGGCGGATTTCCTGATAGGCCCGCAGCCGCTTGTCGTCATGGTCGATGAGCTGGAAGGAGACCGTGACCTTGTGCTCGAGATGCAGCTCCTGCACGTAGCAGACATGGACTTCGGCGGTGTAGATGGTGAGGCGGCGATCCCTGGCATAGTTCGGTCCCATGCCCATTGCCTCGAAGGCGTCGTCCGAGCAGCGGTCGAACAGCACGTTGTAATAGGCCATGTTGAGATGGCCGTTGTAGTCGATCCAGTCCTTCTCGATGTCCATGGGTTTCGAGACGAAGGGAGTGGGGATGGGCATCGAAACTTCCTTGTTCTGGTGCTGGACAGAGCGTGGCTCCGGAGACTCTATTTGTTCTGACGCAATTTCGGACGGAAAACCGCTTCACACTTTTCCTGGAATTGCTTTACGCATCCATAGACGCATAACAAGCATGGACGCTGGTCCATTCGCGGAGGAATTCATGGCTCTGAGCGACCTCAACCCGGTCGAACGCAACGAGGAAGGCATCGCTGCGGTGCTCGGGATCCTCAAGCAGCAGCTCGGCGAGCGATTCCAGACCGGCCAGGCGATCCGCTCGCAGCATGCACATACCACCACCTACATTCCGACGCAGGCACCGGATGGCGTTGCGTTCCCCGAGACGACGGCCGAGGTGCAGGAGATCGTGCGCGCCTGTGCGGCGCACCGCGTGCCGGTGATCGCCTTCGGCGTCGGCTCCTCGCTGGAGGGTCACACCAACGCACCGGGCGGCGGCATATCGGTCGACACATCGCGCATGAACCGTATCCTGGCGGTCAATCCGCAGGATCTCGACTGCACGGTCGAACCCGGCGTCACCCGTGAGGATTTGAACCGGCATCTGCGCGACACCGGCCTGTTCTTTCCGATCGATCCCGGCGCCAATGCCTCGCTGGGCGGCATGGCCGCAACGCGGGCCTCCGGCACCAACGCGGTGCGCTACGGAACGATGCGCGAGAACGTGCTGTCGCTGACCGCCGTCATGGCCGACGGCGAAACGGTGACAACCGGCAAGCGGGCGAAAAAGAGCTCGGCCGGCTATGATCTGACGCGGCTGCTGGTCGGCTCGGAAGGCACGCTCGGCATCATCACGTCGCTGACCTTGAAGCTGCAAGGCATCCCGCAGGCGATCTCCGGCGGCGTCTGCCCGTTTCCGAGCGTCGAGGCGGCCTGCAACGCGGTCATCGCGACGATCCAGATGGGCATCCCGGTGGCGCGCATCGAACTGGTCAACGCCTTGCAGATGCGGGCGATGAAGAATTATTCCAAGCTCGACTATCCCGAGAGCCCGTGCCTGTTCGTCGAGTTTCATGGTAGCGATGCCGGCGTTGCCGAACAGGCCGAAACCTTCGGCATGATCGCGGAGGAAAATGGCGGCGGGCCGTTCCTGTGGACCAGCGTCGCCGAGGAGCGCACCAAATTGTGGAAGGCGAGGCACGACGCCTACTGGTCGTCGCTGACCCTGCGGCCGGGAGCCAAGGGGCTGTCGACCGATGTCTGCGTGCCGATCTCGCGCTTTGCCGAATGCGTCATGGAAACCGAGGCCGATATCGCCGAGATGGGCCTGATCGCGCCGATCGTCGGCCATGCCGGCGACGGCAATTTCCACGTGCTTGTGCTGATGGATGTGAACGATCCCAAGGAGATCGCGCTGTCGGAAAAATTCGTCGCGCGGCTCAACATGCGGGCCATCGCCATGGACGGCACCTGCACCGGCGAGCACGGCATCGGCCAGGGCAAGATCGGCTTCCTGCGCCACGAGCTCGGCCACGGCGTCGACATCATGCGCACCATCAAGCAGGCGCTCGATCCGCTTGATATCATGAACCCGGGCAAGATCTTGCCGGGAAACTAACCGATTTTCCGACGCAAGGTTCGTAGGCGGCCAGTCTTGACCGCGCCACCATTCGGGCCGAGGCTTGGCCGGTAGCAGGGCCTGAAGCCAACAGGCGTGCCAGCGGAGGAGGATGCCATGGCGATTTCACGCAAGGAAGAAGCGCGCGCGCTGAGTGCCGACGAACACGATCTGGTGGAGAAGTCTCACCATCCGGCGGTGCAGGAGCTCTCCGACGCCGATCTTGCCGGCCTGGTCAAGCTGTTGCGGGAGCGGCGCGACAAGGCGCAGACCGAAGCACACCGCCGCCGGCGTGAGATCCGGGGCAAGGGCGCGGCGAAGGGCGCTACGCCTTCGAAGGCTGATGGCGGGTCGCAGCTCAAGCTTGCGGTGCTGGCCATGGCCATGCGGCGCCTGAATGGCGAGGCCGAGCGGCGCCGGCAACTGGCCGCCAGCGTTTCGCTGATCGAGAATGCGCGCAAAGCATTGGTGATGAAGCAAGGGGCGGCATCGGACGGCCCCGCCTTCAACTCGCGCACCGCGCGCAGGGGTATGCGGCCGGTGGCGAACCAGAGGGCGCCGGATCTGGTCCGGCCAATGGAACTCGGCCGGCAGCGCAGGGCGGCCAAGGTGGCACAGGCAAAGCGCGACGCACGCTGAATTCGCGGTGATCGCGGGCTGAAATCGTTGAGGACGCCTGCCTACCGTGCAGCAGGCTTCGCCTGTCCGCCCTCGACAAGCGTCTGCAGCATGGGGCGGGTTGGCGCGAAAAATGTCGTGCCGGTGTGCGGCGTGGAGAAATCGAGCAGGCGGTCGTAGGCGCCCGGCGGCTCGCCGATATACATGCGCTGCAGCATTTTTTCGGTGACCCAAAGATATCTGGAATAGCCGATGAAGTAGGTGCCGAACTCGTTCTGCCCCGGCCTGCCGAACGGCATGTTGTCGCGCAAAATATCGTACTCGTTGCCGGCGGCATCCTCGATGGTGGCCAGCGACTTGTGCGATTTGCGCGGCGCATCGTCATCGTCGATTTCGATGTTGTCGATCTTGGTGCGGCCGATGATCGCTTCCTGCTCGGGCGTCGGAATGCGCGCCCAGGCCTGCATGTCGTGGAGATATTTCTGGACGACGACATAGCTGCCGCCGGCGAAGTCGGCGTCTTCATCGCCGATGAGCGCAGAGGCGGGCAAGTCGAGGCCGGTCGGGTTGGCGGTCCCGTCGACGAAGCCGAGCAGGTCGCGCGCATCGAAATAGCGAAAGCCGGAAACCTCATCGATGACGCTTACGCCGTCACCGAGATTGTCGAGCAGGATGCGCTCGAACTCGAAGCACATGTCGGGTCGCTCGGAGCGGATGTGGAAGAGAAGATCGCCGGCGGTCGAAGGCGCCGAATGAACGGCACCCTTGATCGGCGCGAACGGTTTCAGTTCCAGCGGCCGCCGGTCTGGAGAGAGACGATCCCAGAGATCGCGGCCGATGCCGGCGATGCACGACAGCCGCCCGGAAAGGTCGCGGAATCCGACATTTTTGACCAGGTCGTCGAGTTTGCCGAGCACCGACGCAACCTTGGCGAGCGCGCTCTGCCCACTGGCGACGGCGACGACAAGAAAGACCGCCGAAAGCGACAGCGGAGCGTCGACACTTTGCGCATCGATCGGCACGCGATCCCAGTTCTTGCCCGACATCCGATTTCTCCGCTTCGCCGGGATTTGTTTCAGATCACCGGAGATCGCGCAACTGGATGAATTGCCTCTTTATCGACACGCGGATGCGGGTAGAGTGCGGCGGAAATTCAACCAACCTGTTCGGAGCTGATGCTCGCACGCCTGTTCGTGATCTTCGGTGGCCTGTTCGTGCTGGTGCTGTGTGCGGCGCTGGTGGTGCCGTATTTTATCGACTGGACCGGCTACCGCGCCGACTTCGAGCGCGAGGCGAGCGCCATTCTCGGCCGCAAGGTGACCGTGCAGGGCGACGCCACGGCAAGGCTGTTGCCGTTCCCTTCGGTGACCTTCTCGGATGTCGCCGTCGCCGGCGGCCCCAACGGCCAGCCGGCCATGACGGTCGAGACGTTTTCGATGGATGCGGAACTGGCGCCCTTCCTGCGCGGTGAAGTGCTGATCTTCGACATGCGGCTGGTGCGGCCGAAAGCGACCATCGATATCGCCAATGACGGCACTGTCGACTGGGCGATACGGCCGTCCTCGCCCTTCGACCCCAGCCAGATCTCGATCGAGAAGCTGACGGTGACGGAGGGTCAGATCGAAGTTCGCCATGCCGCTGGCGGGCGCAGCCATCTGTTTTCCGAGATCAATTCGACCGTCTCGGCCAAGTCGCTGGCCGGCCCATGGCGCATGGACGGCACGCTGCGGCTGGACGGGTTGCGCACCGCGGTCACCGCGTCCACCGGCAAGGCCGAAGGCTCAGGACAGATGCGGTTTCGGCTGAAGGCCGATCCGGACGCGTATCCGCTGGTCATCGAGACCGACGGCAATGCCGGCATCGTCAATGGAGCCGCCGTCTACTCCGGCCAGTTCAAGATTTCCGGTGCCGACAAGAACAGCGCCGAGCTGCGCGGCACCGATGGCGAGACGGTGAAAGTCTCGGGCGGTAAGCCCGATCCGGGCTTTCGGCTGAACGGCAAATTTTCGCTCGACCACCAGAAACTCGGGGTCGACGAATTCCGCTTCGAGACCGGGCCGCTCGACAACCCCTACACCGCCGATGGCAAGGCTTCTGTCGATCTCGGGCTGAAACCGAGTTTCGCCATCGAGGCCAATGGCGCGCAGGTGCAGTTCGACGAGGCGGTGGGCGCCGAAGCCGGCGCCGGCCTGACGCTGGACCAGCGCATCGCGGCGTTCGAGCAAGCGCTGCTCGATATGCCGAAGCCGACCATCCCCGGCACGGTCGAGGTCAAGCTGCCGGCGGTGGTGGTCGGCGACACCACGGTGCGCGACGTGCATCTTTCCGCCGAGCCGGTCGATGGCGGCTGGTCGGTGAAATCGCTTGCCGCGACCTTGCCCGGCCGCACCACGCTGGAAGCCGATGGCATGCTGGTGCTCAACTTGGAAGGTCATTTCGGCTTCAACGGCTCGCTGCTGCTGGCCGTGGCGCAACCTTCCGGCTTTGCCGCCTGGCTGTCGAAGGATGTCGACGAGGCGATCCGCCGCCTGCCGGCCGCCGGCTTCAAGGCCAAGGTCGACCTCTCGCAGAAGCGCCAGGCCTTCAGCGATCTCGAACTGATCCTGGGCAAGGCGAAGTTTTCCGGCCGCATCGATTCCAGCCAGCCCGAGGATGCCAAGCCCTCGGTGCTGATGCGGCTTGAAGGCGGTGATCTCGATGTCGACGGGCTGGCGGCCTTCGCCTCGATCTTCGTCAGCGACAAGGGCGCCAATCGCTTTGCCGACCGCGACCTCGATTTCCAGATCAAGGCCGGGCCGGTCAACGCCGGTGGGTTGACCGCCGACACGGTCGACACGGCGCTCAGGCTGCGCGACGGGCTGCTCGAAATCGACCGGCTTTCGGTGGGCGGGCTGGCCGGCGCCTCGATCAGCGCCACCGGCCGGATCAAGGATTTCCCCGCGAGCCCGACCGGCAAGCTCGATGCGTCGGTGGTTGCCGTCGATCTGAAGCCGCTGATCGATGTCGCCGCCCAGCACTATCCCGACAGTGCCGTGCTCAAGGGACTGTCGAGCCGTGCTGCTGCCTATCCCGAGCTGTTCCAGGATGCGCGCATCGACCTGGTGGCGAGTGCAGCCGACAATGGCGACGGCACCACGGGCCTGGCGGTAAGCGGGCAAGGCAGGGCCGGCGGCTCGGCCTTTTCGGCGTCGCTGTCGGGGAAGGGGGCGGTGGACAAGCTTCTCGAAGCGCCGGTGGCGCTGACCTTCAACGCCAAGAATCCTGATGCCACCGCGCTGCTGGCGCTCTATGGCCTGCCGGCGCTGCCGCTCGGCATGCTGGGCGAGGCAAACACCGATATTCAGGCCAAGGGCACGTTTGGCGGCGGCCTGGCGACGAATTTCAGCCTTGCCGGCAATGACTTCAAGGCCGGTTTCGAGGGAACGATCGCCGACACGCCGCAAGGCCTCGCCGCCAAGGGCAAGCTCAGCCTCGATGCCGCCGACATCGAGCCATGGCTGATGACGTCGGGCATCGGCCTGCCAGGCATGGGGGCGGGCATGTCGACGTCGCTCGCCGCGCAGGGCGACTACGGCAACGGCCTGCTGGTGCTGGACGAACTCAGTGGCGCCATCAACGAAGCGGCGGTGTCCGGCGACGTCAATATCGATGTAAAGGACGGCGTGCCACATCTGGCCGGGGCGCTGGCGCTCGACGAACTCGACCTCGATCCCCTGGCGGTGGCGCTGTTCGGCGACTCCGCCTTTCTGGCCGACAAGGAGGGCGCAGCCAAAGACGGGGCAGGCAAGGGTGGCGTGTGGCCGGCGACGCCGTTCAGCCAGAAATCCAGCCTGCCATTCACCGCCGACCTCGACCTGACGACGGCAGCACTGGCCGCCGGCCGGTTCGCCACCGCCTATGACGCCGCCTTTTCGCTCAAGCTCGACCAGGAAGGCATCCGCGTTTCGGATCTCAAGGCGAAGTTGCTGGGCGGGGCGCTGACCGGCCTATTCGAGTTGAAGAACAACAACGGCACCGGGCTGTTCTCTGGCCAGATGAAACTGGCGGGCGCCGATCTGGCGACCGTGCTGCCGGATGCCGGCATCAGCGGCATCGGCGATTTGTCGACGGCGCTGTCAAGCAGCGGCAAATCGGTCGAAGGGATGGTGGCTGCCTTGTCAGGCTCCGGAACTGCGGCGTTGAAGGGCGTGAAAGTTGCTGGCCTCAATCCAGATGCGTTCAGTGCGTTCCTCGCCAAGGCGGATGCGATCGGGCGCGACATCGATGCGGCCAAGACCGCCGGCTTCGCGCCCGAGATCGCCGCTGATGGCAGTTTTGCCGCCGGCGATACCGACATAGCCTTCACGGTTGCCGGCGGCACGCTGCGGGCGCCGCCGGTCAGCCTGGAAAATCCAGCGGCGACCTTGTCCGCCGACATCACGGCGGATCTCAACGCGGCCACGGTGTCGGCCAAGGGTGCGATCACTTATCAGCCTGGCGACGAGGCGCTGGTCGGCTCCGAGCCGGTTGTGAATTTCACCGCCGAGGGGCCGTTCGGCGCGGTCAAACGAGCATTCGACAGTGAGCCGCTGGCGCAGTTCCTGACCCAGCGCGCGCTGGAGAAGGAGCAGCAGCGCGTCGAGGCGATGCAGGCCGCGCTGCTCGAGAAGCAGCGGCTGCGGCGCGAAGTGCGCTATTACGCTGCGCTGCAGGATGCTCGCGACAAGGCGGCCGAGGAAATGCGCCGGCAGGAGGACGCAGCGCGGCTCAAAGCCGAAGCTGACGCCAAGGCCAAGGCCGAAGCGGATGCACAGGCTCAGGCTGAGGCGGACGCAAAGGCTCAGGCCGACGCGAAGGCGAAAGCCAAGGCGGACGCAGATGCCAAAGCCAAGGCCGATGCCGAAGCGAAGGCGGCTGCCGAAAAGCAGGCCGCCGACGAGGCCGCCAAGGCGCAGGACGAGCAGGAGCGGCAGAAGGCGGAAGAGGCGATGCGTATTGCCTCGCAGGAAAAGGCAAGGCTCGAAGCCGAACGCAAGGCCGCGCAGCCTCCGAAGGTGGAGCGTGCCCCGCTGCCGCAGGCCAACGACAATCCGCCGCCGGCCAAGCCGAAGTCCAATCCGTTCACGATCGACAATCTGCTGAAGTCGCTGCAGTAGTAGTCGACTACCCACGGTCTCGATCGAGCAGCCGCCGCAGCATCGGTTCGATGCGTGACAGCTCGTCGAGATGCGCCGCCGACAGCTCGGCCAGGCAATCGTCGGCGCGCTCGGTCAGTTGCAGCAGCACGCGGCGATGGTCGTCCTTGTCCTGATCCCTTGTGACCAGCCCTGCCTCGCCGAGACGGTTGACCAGTTCGACGGCGCTGTGGTGGCGAATGCGCAGGCGTTCCGCGAGATCGCCAACCGTCACCGGGCCGCCGCCGGGGAATCCCTTGATCGCCAGCAGCGCCTGATGCTGGCGCGGGGTCAGGCCGGCGTCTTCCGCCTGGACCTGGCTGAATTCGAGGAACCGGCGGATCAGGTAGCGAAACTCCGACAGCCGCTGGTAATCGGCCTGGCTGATGGCGGGACGTTGTTCTCGTGGCTGCGACATATCAGACATGTGTTCGTTTTCCGGCGAAAGCTCAAACGGATTTCGGGCGAAACCGGCTTGAATATTTATATCGTGTTACGATACATAGCCACCGACAAAGTCGGCTGGCCGCTTCGACCGTGCCGCACCCCAGACATACGGCCGCCGCCAGGAAGCAACTGCCATGAAGACCCATCATTCGAACCCGGAGCACCTGCGCGATTTCACCACGGATCCCAGGGTTCTGCTCGTCGCCGCCATTGCCGTGGTGGTGGCGACAGCCGGGTTGTTTGCCGGCATCGCGCTTTTGAAGCTGATCCGGCTTGCCACCAACATTGCCTATTTCGGCCAGTTCTCGCTTGCCGACCTGAAGCTCGAGAACACGCCGCTTGGGCTTGCCGCCGTCCTCGTTCCGGTGATCGGTGCGCTGATCATCGGCCTGATGGCGCGCTATGGCAGCGAGAAGATCCGCGGCCACGGCATTCCCGAAGCCATCGAGGCGATCCTGCTCGGGCGCTCGAAACTCGACGCCAAGGTGGCGATCCTGAAGCCGCTGTCGTCGGCGATCTCGATCGGTTCCGGCGGACCGTTCGGCGCGGAAGGACCGATCATCATGACAGGCGGCGCGATCGGCTCGCTGATCGCGCAGATGCTGCCGGTCAGCGACAACGAGCGCAAGACCCTGCTGGTGGCTGGTGCGGCAGCGGGCATGACCACGGTGTTCGGAACACCGATCGCCGCCATCATGCTGGCGGTCGAACTGCTGCTATTCGAATGGACCCCGCGCAGCTTCATTCCGGTGGCGGTCGCGGCTGTTATCGCCGAGGTCGAGCGCACCATGCTGCATCTGCCCGGGCCGATCTTTCCGTTTCAGGGCGGCATGGAGGTGTCTTTTGTCGGCCTTGCCGGCTGGGTGGCGATCGGCGTTTGTGCAGGACTTCTGTCGGGACTGCTGACGCAGATGGTCTATGCCTGCGAGGACGGTTTTCAGAAGCTGCCGATCCACTGGATGTGGTGGCCGATGCTTGGCGGCCTGGTGGTCGGCATAGGCGGGCTGATCGAACCGCACGCGCTCGGCGTCGGCTATGACAACATCACCGACATGCTGGATGGCCGCACCGTCGCGACGGCGGCACTCCTGCTGCTGGTGGTCAAGGCGATCATCTGGTCGGTAGCGCTCGGCTCGGGAACGTCGGGAGGTGTGCTGGCGCCGCTGTTGATCATGGGCGGGGCTATGGGCGCTGTGCTCGCTGGCGTTCTGCCTGCCGCGGATCCGGGTTTCTGGGCACTGCTGGCAATGGCCGCCACCATGGGCGGCACGATGCGCGCGCCGCTGACCGCCACGTTCTTCGCCGTCGAACTGACCGGCAACACACATATGCTGGTGCCGCTGATTGCCGCCTGCGCCGCGGCGCATGCCGTGACCGTGCTTCTGATGAAGCGTTCGATCCTGACCGAAAAGATCGCCAGAAGGGGACACCATCTGGTTCGCGAATACCGTGTCGACCCTTTCGCCCTGACCAGGGTGCGCGAGGTGATGACGTCGCAGGTCGAAAGCGTGCCGGCGACGATGACGCTGCATGGCGCAGCAGCCTTCCTGACGGCGCCGGAAACACGGCATCCGAGTTTCCCGGTGGTCGACGAGAACGGTCAGGTGCTGGGCCTCATCGATCCGCCGGCGATCTTGCGCTGGAGACGCGCCGGCACGCACCGCACCACCACGCTTGGCGCGTTGCTGGCCGGCAGCAAGGTGACGCTGGCCTATCCGGACGAATATCTCGAAGGCCTCTCCGACAAGCTGCTGATGGCCAACGTCTCCCATCTGCCCGTCGTCACTCGCGAAGGCTCGTTGCTGGTCGGCTATGTCGGCTGGAAGGATCTGATGCGCGTGCGGTCCAGGAAACAGGCCGAGGAGCGCGAGCGTTCGACCTTGCTTGGCTTCGGCACCAGACGCAGGAAAAAGGACGACGCGGTCGAAAGCCTTTAGATGCTCTCTCCTCGCTTCGCCCACTCCAGCACATGGAGCCTCAACGCCGAAGACAGGTTGGTGTCGCGGGGCCGCGTCTCGTCGACTTCGGCGACAAGAGCAGCGAGCGTCAGCTCTCTGGCCGCCGCGATCGCGACGAGGTCGTCATAGAAGGGCTTTTCAAGCGAGTAGCTGGTGCGGTGGCCGCGAATGGTCACCGAACGCTTTTCGACCGGGCTCATTGACGGCCGGGGTCGCCGGGCTTTTCACGACGATGCCCGGCAACGAATTTTTCGCTCTTGTCGGCGGCGACGCGATCGCGTTCCTTTTCGGCCTTGGAGCGGCCGTGCAGCGCGCGGTTCTGTTCGGCGGCGCGCAGCTTTTCGTCCCGCGCCTTTTGCTTGCGGGCCTGGCGGAGATTGACGATTTCGGCCACGGCGTAAGTCGCCGGCCTATTTCTTGCGGAAGGCGTCGAGCGAGACCACTTCGGCGCCCTTGGTGGCGGCGTCCGCGGCCGCGGGCTTCTTCTCCGCCTCCGCGGCGGCCTTCTTCTCGGCCTTCGGCTTTTTCTCGGAGACGATGGTCAACGGCTCCGGAGTTGGCGCAGCCGGTTCATCGGCTGCCGCACCATCCGTCTTGACGTCGAATTCGAGTTCGAAATTGACCGAGGGATCATAGAAGCCGCGCACGGCCGAGAACGGGATTTCGAGTTTTTCCGGCACATCGGAGAAGGACAGGCCAACCTCGAAGCCGGTATCGGTCACCTTCAGGTCCCAATACTGGAACTGAATGACGATGGTCATCTGCTCGGGATAGCGCTCGCGCAGCCGCGAGGACACGCGTACGCCCGGCGCGCCGGTCAGGAAGGTGATGAAGAAGTGGTGGTTGCCGGGGAGGCCGGTGCGCGCGACCTCGGCCAGGACCTTGCGCATGACGCCGCGCAACGCCTCCTGGGCCAGAATGTCGTAGCGGATGTGGTCGTCGGCCATGTGGCGGTCGGGTTCCGTTGAATCGTCCGCATAGCTGTAATCAAGCTTGAGCGCGGCGTAAACCGCATATAGATCACCCTCGCGCGGAAGCGAAGACTATTGCCAGCGATTTGATCGCTCAGGCGCTGGTGAGCGCGCTTTGCTTTTCGGACGATGCCGCGGAGCGGCGCTTGCCGAAGGCGCGCAGGAAGGTGCGCACGCCATTGGTCGCGGATTGCAGCACCTCATCCTCGCGCGGCGAGCCGCCAAGCATGAAGGTGGTCTGCAGTTCGGCATTGACAAGGCCAAGGAACTGGCGTGCCGCCACGTCCGGGTCCTCGATCGTGAGATAGCCGCCATAGGCGAGGCGGGCGAAGCGGGCGGCGATTGCCGGCCATGTCCTGCCCGGTCCCTGTTCGCGCCATTCGGCAAACAGTTCGGGATAGCGCTCGCCTTCGGTCTGGATCAGCTTGCGCAGGAATTTTCCATCGCGGTTGCAGATGCAATTCTGATTCAAGCGCACCGCAAAGCCGATCAGGTCGGCTTCGAGATCCCCCGGCTGATCGGGGAAGGTGGCAATGGTGGCGAAGATGCCGGCATTGCAACGTTCGGTCAGATCACGGACCACAGCGACGAACAGTTTTTCCTTGTCGCCGTGATGGTTGTAGATGGTCTGGCGCGAGACGCCGGCTTCGGCGGCGATCAGGTCGATATTGGCGCCGGCGAAACCTTCGCGGCAAAACACGGTGGCGGCGGAGTCGACGATCGACAGGCGCTTGGCCTCATGACCGCGTGGCGGGAAAATGTCAGGAGAAACGTGCAGCTTCATAAAAAACTATATAGAGACGATTGACGATTTAGACAAGAGTGTCTAAATTTGTGGACACAAGATAAAGAGATTTCGCATGAAAGAGACGAACAGAACTCGCTCTCGAGGTGTCGGAATCTCACGGGATGGAACGTCCTAGGTTAGACGCCGCCTGGCGGCGGCAACCAGATTTGAAAGAAGCCTCTATCATGAGTCCCAAATTCCTCCGCATCGCGGTCGTGCTCGGCTTGTTGTCCGCCATCGGCCCGTTCGCCATCGACATGTATCTGCCCGCGCTGCCGTCGATCGGCGCCGATCTGCATGCCGGCACCGCTGCCGTGCAGATGAGCCTGTTGATCTTCTTCCTGTCGATGGGCTTTGGCCAGATCGTCGTCGGGCCGATCTCCGACATGGTCGGCCGCAAGCTGCCGCTCTACGGCGGCCTTGCGCTGTTCATGGTCGGCGGCATCGGTTCGGCAATGGCGCCGACCATCGAATGGCTGATCGCTTTCCGCTTCCTGCAGGGGCTTGGCGCCAGCGCCGGCATGGCCGTTCCGCGCGCCATCGTGCGCGACCTGCATACCGGCAATGAGGCTGCCAAGCTGATGTCCTTGCTGATGCTGGTATTTTCGGTGTCGCCGATCCTGGCGCCGCTGACCGGCAGCGTGATCATCGAGAATTTCGGCTGGCGTGCCGTGTTCTGGACGGTGACGGGCGCGGCTCTGCTGGCCACCATCCTTCTGGCGACCTCGCTCAAGGAGACGCGGCCGGTGGAAGATCGCGCCGGGTCCTCCTTCGGCACCGCGCTGTCGGCCTACCGCTTCCTGATGGGCGACCGTAACTTCCTTGGCCTGACGGCGATTGCCGGCTTCGGCATTGCCAGCTTCTTCGTCTATCTGTCGAGCTCGTCGTTCATCCTGATCGACCATTACGGCCTGTCGCCTTCGGTCTACAGCGTGTTCTTCTCGATCAACGCGGTCGCCTTCATCGGCATGTCGCAGATGACGGGGCTGCTGGCCGAGCGCTTCGGCCTGCGACGCGTGGTGCGCGTCGCGGTGACCGGCTATGCCACGACGATGGTGGTGCTGTTCGCGGTGATGGCGACGGGCATCGACCGGCTCGACGTGATGGCGGTGCTGCTGTTCGTCGGCTACGGCTTCCTTGGTCTGGTCATTCCGACCACGTCGGTGCTGGCCATGGAAGAGCATGGCGAGATTGCCGGCACGGCGTCAGCGCTGATGGGCACGCTGCATTTCGCCATCGGCGCACTGGCCATGGGTGTTGCCGGCGTGTTTTTCGACGGTACGCCGCTGCCGATGGTGGCCGGCATCACGCTCTGCGCGGTGATTTCCTTCACGCTGGCCAAGGTCACGCTCGGCCGCTCTCGCGAGGCCGTCGAGGCGCCGGCCGAGTAGTAGACTTTCGATGAGAACGAAGGGGCCGGCTCATGCCGGCCTCTTTGCCATTGGGCGCGGACAGTTCCGTCCGAAAGGCGTTGACGACGCCCGGTTTCGGCTGTAGCAGCGATGGTCATGATGATCGCAACGGCTCTCGTGGTGGTAGGAAAGCGCATGGGCAGGATGGTGTAACCATCCGGCGATAGCCACCCATGCGCGGTAAACAGGCTCCTGACGGGGCCTTTTTTTATGCCCGAAATCCGGGCGATGCCCCGTCAATCATCCTCATCACGCAACACCACGGATCAGAACCATGACGGGCGAGAACCCTATTCAAACCGCGAGCAAGCGCATGACAGGCGCGGAGATCGTTCTCCACGCACTCAGAGACAATGGCGTAGAGCATGT
Source organism: Mesorhizobium sp. WSM4833 (assembly GCF_055811095.1). Lineage (NCBI taxonomy): Bacteria > Pseudomonadati > Pseudomonadota > Alphaproteobacteria > Hyphomicrobiales > Phyllobacteriaceae > Mesorhizobium > Mesorhizobium sp. WSM4833. Next base: position 398,921 of record NZ_JBVVQG010000001.1, on the reverse strand, counting down.
CTTCGGCTATCCTGGCGCCGCCTTGCTGCCGATCTACGACGAGATATTCCAACAGGATGACATCAAGCATATCCTCGTGCGCCATGAGCAAGGTGCGGGCCATGCCGCCGAAGGCTATGCACGGTCTACGGGCAAGGTCGGCGTCATGCTCGTCACATCCGGTCCAGGCACGACAAATGCGGTAACGCCACTGCAGGATGCGCTTATGGATTCGGTGCCGATCGTCTGCCTGACAGGACAGGTGCCGACAACGCTGATCGGCTCCGATGCCTTTCAGGAATGCGACACGGTCGGCATTACGCGGCCCTGCACCAAGCACAATTCGTTGGTCAAGGACGTCAACGAACTGGCGTCAACGATCCACAGGGCTTTTCACATCGCCAAGTCCGGACGACCGGGACCTGTCCTCGTCGACATGCCAAAGGACGTCCTGTTTGCCACCGGCGTGTACACGCCGCCCTCGGATGCTGCTGCACTGAAGAGCTGTCGGCCGACGGTGGAGAGCGACATCAACGAGATCGGCAAGGCGATAGAGTTGATGGCCAATGCCCGTCGTCCAGTCATTTATACCGGCGGTGGCATCGTCAATTCCGGCATGGAGGCATCGAGACTGCTGCGGGAGCTTGTCGAACTGACTGATTTCCCGATCACTTCGACCCTCATGGGGCTTGGCGCATATCCGGCATCCGGCAAGAACTGGCTGAAAATGGTCGGCCTGCACGGATCGTACGAGGCGAACATGGCCATGCATGAGTGCGACGTTATGCTCTGCATCGGCGCCCGCTTTGACGATCGCGTGACTTCGCGCGTGGAGGCTTTTTCACCGAACTCAAGGAAGATCCATGTCGATATCGATCCCTCCTCGATCAACAAGACCGTCCGTGCCGACGTCGGCATCCAGGGCGATGCCGGCAAGGTGGTGGACAGCCTGGTTCGCTCATGGCGTGCGCTGCCGCAAAACCCTGACAGAAGACGCCTCGATGAATGGTGGAAAAAGATCGCGCGCTGGCGCGGGCGCAACTCCTTCTCTTACGAAATGAGCAACGAGGTGATCATGCCGCAATACGCGGTCGAGCGTCTCTACGCGCTGACGAAGGATCGCGACACCTACATTACGACCGAAGTTGGCCAGCATCAGATGTGGGCGGCCCAGTTCTACGGTCTCGAAAAGCCGCGTCGCTGGATGACGTCGGGCGGCCTTGGTACGATGGGCTATGGCTTGCCGGCGGCATTGGGCGTGCAGATCGCGCACCCGGAAAGCCTTGTCATCGATATTGCCGGCGACGCATCTGTCCAGATGACGATGAAAGAGATGTCGGCGGCGGTTCAGTACAATGCGCCTATCAAGATATTCATCTTGAACAACTCTTACATGGGCATGGTTCGCCAGTGGCAGCAAATGCTTCACGGAAACCGGCTTGCGCATTCCTATTCCGAAACTTTGCCCGATTTCGTCAAACTGGCTGAAGCGTTCGGTGCGGTCGGCATACGTTGTGAGAAGCCGGCCGACCTCGATGACGCGATTCAGGAAATGATCGATGTAAACCGGCCGGTGCTCTTCGACTGCCGTGTTGCCGAACTCGCCAATTGCCTTCCGATGATCCGGACGGGCAGAGCCCATAATGAGATGCTCTTACCCGGCGAGACCTTCGCCAGTGCAACCGATGAGATCGGCCAGGGACTGGTATAGACCCCAGAGCGGGATGCATTCGAATTGAATCGTGCATCCCGCTCGATTGCGTCCGACTTCAAGGCTACAGCCCGGTTTGCGCCAGCACGAAGCGCAGCCGCGCCTCGACGGGGGCCAGCGGCAACGGAACCATCTCATAGCCCAGTTCCGTATAGACGCCGACCAGCGCATGGTGGGTGCGCTCGGCCTCGTCGAGCGTCTGCCTGCGCTCTTTGTCCTGCGCGAAGATCTCCGGCCAAAGCGGGGCGACGAAGACGCGCCGATGATAGCGGAAGCGCTCTGCGGCAGCGTGGGCGTGTTCGGGTATCGGCAGGCCGCTCAGCCTGAGATAGCCGAGCGTGTCCGGAACGCCGCGATCGAAAAAAACAGGACGCCCAGTCTGTTCTTGCGCAATTTGATACGAGCGCATCTCCCATGACAGCATCAACTCGGCAAACAGGGCGCGATCGTGCCAAGGCAAAGCGGGTCCGCCAATGGCGGACTGGTCGCGGATAATGCCACGCCCGGCTTCGACCGAGGCGGCAAAGCCTGCCCGGCGCAGGGCTTGGATCAGGGTCGTCTTGCCGGAGCCGGGACCGCCGGTCAGCACGAAGAATCGATCGGAATCGTTTTGCATATATTGTCCATGGAGAGGGAGCACGCGGCAGGGCGCGTTCGCGGAGGAACTGCCGTCGCGCATGCTGGATATCGGAGGAGGGGAGAAGTGGAGGTTTCTGTTGCCAGGTACCTCCGAACCCCGCCTAGAAGTGCGAACCTCTAGGGCTTGATTTGAAGCTATCGCACCGCTTACGCGGCGAGACGTGCTTCCGCATAGTTGTCATTTGCAACTACAGGTTTAGCCCGATGACGGTGGTACCATGCCGGGCAAAAGTACGATCTTTACACCTTCGTCGATCCTATTTCGCCCCCAGCAAAAACCGCTCTGTCGTCAACAGCGGCTTTTGGTGGAGGCGCCGGGTACCGCCCCCGGGTCCGAACGGCTTATTTCATCGCCCATTTATCGCCATAGTCGGTCAAGCCGACAAACCGAATATAGGGGGCGATCGCAGGAAATGAAAGGCCGCAATGGCACTTTGTCCCCGTGTCAAAACCGCAAGTCCGAAGGGTTGACTTGAGCGCGGTCTCAACCGAAGCTTTGCCCCGGTGAGGAGTTACCGACATAGCGCACCAGTTGCAGCAGCGCGCCACAGCCCTCATCGATCGGATCCGTGGCGCCGACGAGGGGAATTTTGATGGCCGACTATCTTGCAGACGTGAAGAAATACGATGCCTCGGCGAGTGCCGACGTGGTCGACAAAATCGTGAAGCATCTTGGTATTGCGCTTCGGAACCGCGATTCCTCGCTGGTGTCTTGCACCGATCCGAAGGAACTGGAGCGCGTCAAGGCTGGCTGGGTTGCCAAGAAGCTCGGCATATCGGACGACAACAAGGCTGACGCTTCGATCGAGAAGGTCTGCAAGGCGATGGCCGCCGACAATACCAAGAACCGGGTTACCTTCTACTACCTGGTTGCCAAGGACCTGGGTAAACTCGGCTCCCTCTGACGGCCGCGCTTCAATTCGCCGGGCTGGCGCGGTCCATGCGCCAGCCGGTGATGTTGTTGGAGACTGACTGGCTTCGGGCATGGTTTGCGCGCTGCTTTGTGGTGTTCGATCGCCCGTCTGTCAGTTATGATGGCTGGACAACCGAATCGAGCCGGAACCGATGCGCCAGTATCTCGACCTCCTGCAGCACGTGCTGGACAACGGCGCCGACCGCGGCGACCGCACCGGCACCGGAACGCGCTCCGTCTTCGGCTACCAGATGCGTTTCGACCTGGCGCGCGGCTTTCCCGTCACCACAACCAAGAAGCTGCATCTCAAGTCGATCATCCATGAGCTTCTGTGGTTCCTGGCCGGCGACACCAACATCAAATATCTCACCGACCATGGCGTCTCGATCTGGGACGAATGGGCCGACGAGAATGGCGATCTCGGCCCGGTCTACGGCAAGCAGTGGCGTTCCTGGCCGGACGGCCATGGCGGCTCGATCGACCAGATCGCGAATCTTCTCAAGGAGATACGCAGAAATCCTCAATCGCGGCGGCTGATTGTTTCGGCATGGAACCCAGCCGAGGTGGAAGCGATGGCGCTGCCGCCCTGCCACTGCCTGTTCCAGTTCTATGTTTCGGAAGGGCGGCTTTCCTGCCAACTCTACCAGCGTTCCGCCGATATCTTCCTTGGCGTGCCGTTCAACATCGCGTCCTATGCCCTGCTGACCTTGATGGTGGCGCAGGTGACAGGGCTGAAACCCGGCGATTTCGTCCACACACTTGGCGATGCGCACCTCTACTCGAACCATTTCGAGCAAGCACGCGAACAGCTGCGGCGCACGCCGAGGACACTGCCGACGATGTGGATCAATCCGGAGGTGAAGGACCTCTTCGCCTTCCGCTTCGAGGATTTCCGGCTGGAAAACTACGTCGCCGACGCGTCGATCAAGGCGCCGATCGCGGTCTAAGGCCGCAAATTTCAGTCGATGCCGACCATCACGTCCGAGGCTTTAATCACGGCATAGGCCTGCTTGCCCTTTTCGAGCTTGAGATCGGCGACGGCCTCGTTGGTGATCGAGGCGGTGACGATGGCGCCGCCGCCAATGTCGATCCTGACATGCGAGGTGGTGGCTCCCTTGACGATCTCGGCGATCGTTCCCTTGAGGACGTTGCGGGCGCTGATCTTCACCGGAGTTTCCTTTCCAAGGTTTCTTTTCCCGGTCTTACCAAAACAATTGGTGTCGTACAGACGCTTTCATGAGGCGCCGGGCCTTCCCTTGTTATATTCATACGGATATATCGGTCAGCAGGCTTCGAGCCGGCCGGATTTCAAACCAGGGAGAGTTTTCCATGACGCGCACAGGTTTTGGATCTAGGGCGATCGCCATTGGCGGTTTGGCTGCGGCGCTGATGGCAGTCGTGCCGGCAGCGCATGCGGAAGACAAGGTGGTGGTGTTTGCCGCAGCCAGCCTCAAGGACGCGCTCGACGCGGTGAACAAGGCCTGCGAGGCCGATGTCGGCGAGGCGGCGACTGTCTCCTATGCCGCGAGCTCGGCGCTGGCCAAGCAGATCGAGGGCGGGGCGCCTGCCGACGTCTTCATCTCGGCCGATTTCGACTGGATGAAATATCTCTCCGACAAGAAGCTGACCAAGCCGGACACCGAAGTGAAGCTGCTCGGCAATCAGATCGTGCTGGTGGCGCCGAAGGACTCGGCGGTCGACACCAGGATCGAGAAGGGTTTCGACCTCGCCAAGCTGATCGGCGACGGCAAGCTCGCCATGGGCGATTTCAAAGCGGTGCCGGCCGGCAAATACGGCAAGGCCGCGCTTGAATCGCTCGGCGTCTGGTCCTCGGTCGAGGGCAAGGTGGCGCAGGCCGAAAACGTGCGCGCGGCGCTGAAACTGGTTTCGACGGGCGAAGCCGCCCTTGGCATTGTCTATGCCACCGACGCGCATGCCGAAAAGGGCGTCAAGGTGATCGGCACCTTCCCGGAGGATTCGCATCCGCCGATCATCTATCCGGTTGCCCAGACCGCCGATTCGAAGGACAAGGATACGCCGGCTTTCCTGAAATGCCTGCAGTCGGCCAAGGCGGCCGCGCTGTTCAAGGATCAGGGATTTACCGTGCTCGCGCCGAGCAACTGAGTTCCAAGGGGCACTATGAACTGGCTGCTGGACCTCACTCCCGACGAATGGAATGCGGTCCGGCTGTCCATCAAGGTGGCAACGGTGGCGATGCTCGCCAGCCTGCCGCCGGGCATCTTGATCGCGCTGCTGCTTGCCCGGGGACAGTTCTGGGGCAAGACCGTTCTCAACGGGCTGGTGCATCTGCCGCTGATCCTGCCGCCGGTGGTGACCGGCTATCTGCTGCTGCTCACCTTCGGCCGGCGCGGCCCGGCCGGTGCCTTCCTGGCGGAGCATTTCGGCATCGTCTTCTCCTTCCGCTGGACAGGTGCGGCGCTGGCTTGCGGCGTCATGGGCTTTCCCCTGATGGTGCGGGCGATCCGGTTATCGATCGAGGCGGTGGACCGTAGGATGGAAGCGGCGGCGGGAACGCTCGGCGCCAATCCGCTCTGGGTGTTTGCCACCATCACGCTGCCGTTGATCCTGCCCGGGCTGATCGCCGGCGCCATCCTGGCCTTCGCCAAGGCGATGGGCGAGTTCGGCGCCACCATCACCTTCGTTTCCAACATTCCCAATGAGACGCAGACATTGCCGTCGGCGATCTACACCTTCACGCAGGTGCCGGGTGGCGATGAAGGGGCGCTCCGCCTGACGCTGATTTCCATTGTCATCTCCATGGCAGCACTTGTGGCTTCGGAGGTGCTGGCGCGGCGTGTCGGCCGGCGGCTGGACATCGAATGAGCGTTCTCGTCGACATCAGCCATCGGCTGGGTGGTTTCGCCATCGGCGCCCGCTTCGAAAGCGCCGGGCGGCTGACGGCGCTGTTCGGAGCGTCGGGGTCGGGCAAGACGACGCTGATCGGCATGATTGCCGGGCTGATCCGGCCCGACAAGGGACGCATCGAGGTTGACGGCCGTGTGCTGGTCGATACCGGTGCCGGCATTTTCGTGCCGAAGCACAAGCGCCGCATCGGCATGGTGTTCCAGGACGCAAGGCTGTTTCCGCATTTGAGCGTTGCCGGCAATCTTCGCTACGGCCGCTGGTTCACGCCGCCGGCGGAGCGCTACGCCGATATCGATGCCGTCGTCGACCTGCTCGGCATCGGGCCGCTCATGAACAGGCGGCCGGCAAAGCTCTCAGGTGGCGAGAAACAGCGTGTGGCGATCGGCCGGGCATTGCTTGCCAGCCCCAGACTGCTGCTCATGGACGAACCGCTGGCCTCGCTCGACGAGGCGCGCAAGGCCGAAATCCTGCCCTATGTCGAAAGGCTGCGCGACGAGATCAAAATCCCGATCGTCTATGTCAGTCACTCGGTCGCCGAAGTGGCGCGGCTGGCCAGCGACGTGGTGATGCTGGCGCAGGGCAATGTCGTTGCCAGCGGGCCGACCGAGGCGGTGATGCAAAGGCTCAACCTGTTGCCGGCGGAGGAGCGCGGCGAGGGCGGCGCCGTGCTGGACACAAGGGTGCTGCATCACGACGAGAATTTCGGCATGACCGTGCTCGGCTCGGCTGCGGGCGAGCTCCGGGTGCCACAGCTGGCGATGAAGACAGGTACGCCGGTGCGCATCCGTATCCGCGCACGCGATGTGATGATCGCCACCGAAAAGCCGAGGGGTCTCAGCGCGCTCAACATCCTGCCGGGAACCATTACCGCGATGAGCCCCGGCGAGGGACCGGCGGTCGAGGTCGGTATCGACTGCAATGGCGCAACCGTGCTTGCCCGCATCACCGAACAGTCGCGGCAGGCGCTGAAGCTTGATCTTGGCGGCAAGATTTTCGCGGTGATCAAGACGGTGAGCTTCGATCGGGCGAACACCGGCGCCGGCCTGCCCGCCGAGACGGATGGATGATCCCGCTATGTCTTTTTGGAATAGCGGTTTCGCCAGGGAGCTTCTAGTATGATGTTGGGATGTGACCGCGGAGAGCAAAGATGCCGTCGCTGAGCTTGCGGATAAATCTCGATCCCGACGGGCGCGTCGGGCCGGGCAAGATCGAACTCCTGGAACAGATCGCCGCCTTCGGCTCCATCTCGGCCGCCGCGCGCGGCATGGAGATGTCCTATAAGCACGCCTGGGACCTGGTCGAGGACATGAACCGGGTATTCGGCAAGCCGCTGGTGGCGGCACAGACCGGCGGCCGCAAGGGCGGCGGCGCACAGTTGACGGCGGTCGGCCTGGCAGTGGTCAGCCGCTTCCGCGCCATCGAGCGCGCGGCGGCGGCCGCGGCAGCGACGCATATGGAGGCGTTGCAGGCGGAGATTGAGGCTGCGTGAGGGAGTAGGGCAGTAGGGCAGTAGGGCAGTAGGGCAGTAGGGCAGTAGGGCAGTAGGGCAGTAGGGCAGTAGGGCGGCATTCGCGTGCTGTCTTCCAACACAAAACGTCATTCACCTACTGCCCTACTGCCTTACTCCCTTACTCCCTTACTCCCTTACTCCCTTACTCCCTTACTCCCTTACTCCCTATTGCCTTCCTATTCGGGCTTGCGCAGCAAATAGCTGTCCATGATCCAGCCCTTCCGCCGACGGGCTTCCTCTCGAACTTTTTCGATCTTTGCGCCGATGTCACCGATTCTGCCGGAGAGAGTGATCTCGTCTTCCGTTCCGAGATAGGCGCCCCAATGGATGACGACATCCTTGTCGGCCAGCGTGTTGAAGGCGCATTTGCCGTCCAGCAGGACGACCGCGCTGCCGGCATTGTCCGGCATGCCTTCTTCGGTCAGGCGGCGGCCGGTGGTAATGAGGACGGAATCGCCGATGCGGTTCAGCGCCATCTTGTGGCTGGCGGCAAGTGCCTGGACGGCGGTGATGCCGGGGATGACCTCAAGCTCGAACGCCACATCGCCTCGCAGGCGCACGCGCTCAAGGATGCGCAACGCGCTGTCATAGAGCGAAGGGTCGCCCCAGATCAGGAAGGCGCCGCAGCCGTCGCCTGCAATCTCGTCGCGGATCAGGCCTTCGTAAATGGCGGCGATGGCTTCATGCCAGTCATCGACGGTCGAGCGGTAGGAGGGCGCCGGACCATCTTCTACCGGGAGGTCTCGCACCGGCACGTCGAATTCGACGCGCCGCGACTTCGGATTGGTGACGAAGCGGTCGCAGATCTGACGGCGCAGTTCGGCCAATTCATTTTTTTTCGCGCCCTTGTCGGGAATGAACAGCACATCCGCCTGGTTCAGGCCTGATATGGCCTGAACGGTCATGTGGTCGGGATTGCCGGCGCCGATGCCGATGACGAGAAGCTTGCGCATGGGCGAACTCCTGCCCGATCGGAACCCGTTAGTCCAGACCGCGCAGGCGCGTGTCCAGACCGCGCAGGCGCGTGTCCAGACCGCAGTCCAGCTCCCTTTGGTGCGTCCGCGGATACGGAAGGGCTTTGAACGCCACATTGAAACGGCTAGGGTCCTGCAGGCATTCCAGCCGAGGGGGCTTCCATGTTGCGATATGTTCTGACCGCCGTGCTGGCCTTGTCGTCCGCACCCGCTTTCGCCAATGATTCGGTTGCCGAACTTGGCACCGGCGGCCTGATCCTGTCGCGCAGCGATGCCGTGGCGATGCAAAGCGAGGACCTTTTCATCTCGCCGGAAAAGGTCACGGTCGACTATGTCTTCCACAACAACACCGATCAGGATGTCCAGGCCATCGTCGCCTTCCCGATGCCCGACATATCGGGCAATCCCGAAGAAATCCCGGCGATTCCTGAAAATCAGAGCGATAATTTCCTCGGTTTCGAGGTGACGATCGACGGTGTCGCCGCAAAGCCGCAGCTCGAGCAGAAGGTGTTGGCGCTCGGCATCGACATCAGCGCTGAGCTGAAGGCGCAAAACGTGCCGTTCTATCCTTTCGGCGATGCGGCGAAGGCGGCGCTGGCGAAGCTGCCGCAAGCGGTTGTCGATGACTGGGTCAACCGCGGCATCATCATCGAGGACACCGGCAGCGACGGCACCGAGACGAGCAAGGTCTACACCCCGTTCTGGCAATTGCGTTCGACCTACTGGTGGCGCTCGACCTTTCCGGCCAACAAGGACGTCCATGTTTCCCACCACTACAGGCCGAGCGTCGGCGGCACGTCTTCGGTCAGCTTCTTCTACGACGGCAAATTCCAGGGTCAGTATGCGGCCTACAAGACCCGGTATTGCATGGACGGCACATTCGAAAATGCGGTGCGCAAGGCGGCCAAGGACGACCCTGACGGCTACCCCAAATATTTCGAGAGCCGCATCGCCTATATCCTGACCACCGGCGGCAACTGGGCCACCGGCACGATCGGCAAGTTCAAGCTCACGATCGACAAGGGCAATCCGAAAGCCCTGGTCTCGTTCTGCGGCGACAATGTCAAAAAGACCGGACCGACGACCTTCGAGATGACGGCGGATGATTTCTACCCCGAGCGCGATATCGACATCCTGATCCTCGAGCCGACGGGCGAAAATTGATGCATGTCGCAATCTACGTTGCCATTGCCGAGAACGGCGTGATCGGGCGTGACGGCGGGCTCCCATGGCGGCTCTCCACCGATCTCAAGCGCTTCAAGGCCGATACGATGGGCAAGCCAATCATCATGGGCCGCAAGACCTATGAGGGCATCGGTCGGCCGCTGCCGGGCAGGTTGAACATCGTCGTGACCCGCGACGAGACCTGGCGCGCCGAGGGCGTCGAGGTGGCACATTCGCTCGAAGCCGCGATCCAGCTGGCGACGGTGCGCGGGGGCGGCATGGCCGATGTCGACGAGGTGTGCGTCATCGGCGGCGGCGAAATCTATGCCCAGGCCATGCTGCTGGCCGACCGGCTGCACGTCACCCATGTGCTGGCAGCGGTCGACGGCGATGCGCATTTCCCGCCGATCGATCCCGATTCCTGGCGCATTGTCAGCTCGCAGGACGTCCCAGCCGGGGAAAAGGACAGCCACCCGACGCGCTATTCGGTTTACGAGCGGCGTCGCGAGAGACATTGAACGAAAAAAGAGCCATTGAAGGAAGACAAAGGGTCGCGACTGGACCAAATCGGACGAAGTCGGAAGCGCATCGCGTTGAAAGCGCCCCGTGGCGTGCCTATAGAAGAACAATACTGGATTTTGCGCCGTAATGCCGGCGCTTGAGGGAATTCCAAGCGAAAGGACATTCATGCCCTGGAACGACAAAAGCGGCGGTGGCGGCGGCCCATGGGGTGGCGGCGGCAACAATCAGGGACCCTGGGGGCAGGGTCCAAAAGGACCGAGCGGGCCGCAGGGCTCGCCTCCCGATCTCGAAGACATCATCCGCCGCGGCCAGGACCGGCTGCGGCGCGCTCTTCCGGGCGGCGGCGGCGCGAGCCCGGCTATCTTCGCGCTGATCGCGGCTGCACTTGTGGTGCTGTGGGCGTTCAAGGCGGTTTACACCGTGCAGCCCGATGAGGTCGCGGTCGAACTGCGCTTCGGCAAGCCGAAGACCGAACTGTCGCAGCCTGGCCTGCATTTCCATTGGTGGCCGCTCGAAACCGTCGAGACGGCCAAGATTTCCGAGCAGCTCGTCGATATCGGCGGCGGCGGCGCGACAAGTGGCAATACGTCCGGGCTGATGCTTACCGGCGACCAGAACATCGTCAACGTCCAGTTCTCCGTGGCCTATCAGGTCTCCGACCCGCGCGCGTATCTGTTCGATGTGTCCGATCCCGACGGCATGCTGCGGCAGGTTGCCGAAAGCGCCATGCGTGAAGCCGTCGGCCGCCGGCCGGCGCAGGACATCTTCCGCGACGACCGCCAGGGCATTGCCGCCTCGGTGCGTGAGATCATCCAGACGACGCTGGACGGCTACAAGGCCGGTCTTAACGTCAACGCCGTCTCGATCGAGGATGCGGCACCGCCACGCGAAGTGGCCGATGCGTTCGACGAGGTGCAGCGCGCCGAGCAGGACGAGGACAAGTTCGTCGAGCAGGCCAACCAGTACTCCAATCAGAAGCTCGGGCAGGCGCGCGGCGAGGCCGCACAGATCCGCGAAGACGCGGCCGCCTACAAGAACCGGGTCGTGCAGGAAGCCGAGGGTGAGGCGCAGCGCTTCATCTCGGTCTATGACGAATATGCCAAGGCGCCCGATGTAACGCGCAAGCGCCTCTACCTGGAAACCATGGAGAAGGTTCTGAAGGATTCGAGCAAGGTCATCGTCGAGCAGGGCAACGGGCAAGGGGTCGTTCCCTATCTGCCGCTGCCGGCATTGCAGACGAAAGCGCCGGCACCGGCCGCCCCCGTTACGGGAGGTAACCAGTGATGGCCAACCGTCTTCCCATCATCGTCGTCGCAGCAGCGGTTATCCTGTTCCTGCTCTATTCGTCGGTCTTCGTGGTCAATGCGCGCCAGCAGGCGCTGGTGCTCAGGTTCGGTGAGATTGTCGACGTCAAGAGCGAACCCGGCATCTACTTCAAGGCGCCGTTCTCGTTCTTCGACGCCGACACCGTGCAGCTGATCGAGAACCGGGTGCTGCGCTTCGATCTCGACAACATTCGCGTCCAGGTCTCGGGCGGCAAGTTCTATGAGGTCGATGCCTTCATCGCCTATCGCATCTCGGATCCGCGGGTCTTCCGCGCCGCGGTGTCCGGTCAGATCGAATTGGCCGAGGCCCGGCTCAGGACGCGTCTCGACGCTGCCTTGCGCCGTGTCTATGGTCTGCGTGATTTCGAGGCAGCACTCTCCGAAGAGCGCGGCGTGATGATGCGCGAAGTCCGCGACCAGCTCAGGCCCGATGCCACATCGCTCGGCCTGCAGATCGAGGATGTCCGCATTCGCCGCACCGATCTCACGGCCGAAGTCTCGCAGCAGACCTTCGACCGCATGAAGGCGGAACGCCTGGCGGAAGCTGCCCGGCTGAGGGCGCGCGGCAATGAGGCGGCACAGCGCATCACCGCCCGCGCCGATCGCGAAGTGGTCGAGATCGTCGCCGAAGCCCAAAAAGAGTCGGAAATCCTGCGCGGCGAGGGCGAGGCCCAGCGCAGCGCCACCTTCGCGGGAGCCTATCAGCGCGATCCGGCTTTCTTCGACTTCTACCGGTCGATGAATGCCTATGGCACGGCGCTGGACAACACCGGAACGACGATGGTGCTGTCGCCGAACTCGGAGTTCTTCCGCTTCTTCCGCAATCCCGACGGCAGCGAGGGATCGGCAAAGCCGGCTTCGCCTGCGCCAAACGCTCCGGCGACGGCACCCGCCGCGCCGGCGGCACAGCCCAGCACCGGCCAGTAGCGGCCGGTGCAGGATTTTCTTGCCGCCATGGGCCTCGTCCTCGTCATAGAGGGTCTGGTCTATGGCGGCTTTCCCGGCCTGGCCAGGAAGCTTGCCACCGAAGTGCTGTCGCTGCCCGAGAACGCGCTGCGGATTGCCGGGCTGGCGGCGATCGCGATCGGCGTCGGCATCGTCTGGCTGGTACGAGGCGCATGAGGGCGGCGATGATTTATCCTCTGCCGATAGTCATAGCCGCAAACGTGCCGTATTTTTTGCCAACATGGCGTGACGCGGCGTTTTCGTCGAAGCGCTTTTCTTTTCAAGAATACCGGGAGGCTTCTCGATGACATCCAATACAATTTTGCGCGCGGCGCGGCGGACATTCATCGCCGGCGCGGCGGCACTTCTTGTCAGCGCCGTCGCTGTCCCGTCCTTCACGGCGCCGACATTTGCCGCCGATGGGCCCGCTTCGGTCGCCGATCTGGCGCAAGGCCTGCTCGGCGCGGTGGTCAACATATCGACCTCGCAGACGGTCAAGGGTACCGAAGGCCCGGGCGCGGTGCCGATGCCGCAATTGCCCGAGGGTTCGCCCTTTCAGGATTTCTTCGACGATTTCTTCAAGAACCGCGGCGGTGACAAGGACAACGGCTCGCAGAAGGTGCAGTCGCTGGGCTCCGGCTTCGTCATCGATGCCGAGCAAGGCATCGTCGTCACCAACAACCATGTCATTGCCGATGCCGACGACATCGAGGTCAATTTCTCCGATGGCGTCACCTTGAAGGCGACGCTGGTCGGCACCGACACCAAGACCGATGTCGCCGTGCTCAAGGTCGATCCGAAAGGCCACAAGCTGACGGCGGTAAAGTTTGGCGATTCCACCAAGATGCGCGTCGGCGACTGGGTGATGGCGATCGGCAATCCGTTCGGCCTCGGCGGCACGGTGACGGTCGGCATCGTCTCGGCCCGCAACCGCGACATCAATTCCGGCCCCTATGACGACTTCATCCAGACCGATGCCGCGATCAACCGCGGCAATTCCGGCGGACCGCTGTTCAACAGCGCGGGCGAAGTCATCGGCATCAACACGGCGATCATCTCGCCATCCGGCGGCTCGATCGGCATCGGCTTCTCCATCCCGTCGCAGCTCGCGTCCGGTGTCGTCGACCAGTTGCGCCAGTTCGGCGAGACGCGGCGCGGCTGGCTCGGCGTGCGCATCCAGCCGGTGACCGACGATATCGCCGAAAGCCTCGGCATGGCGACCGCAAAGGGTGCGCTGGTTGCCGGCGTGATCAAGGGCGGCCCGGTCGACAATGGCACGATCCAGGCCGGCGACGTCATCATCAAGTTCGACGGCAAGGATATCCATGAGATGCGCGACCTGCCACGTGTCGTCGCCGAAAGCCCCGTCGGCAAGGCGGTCGACGTGCTGATCGTGCGCAAGGGCGTTGAACAGACGGTGAAAGTGACCCTCGGCCGGCTCGAGGATGGCGAGAAGGCCGCCAACGCCGAGGAGGGCAACACCGATCAGGACAAGGGCGACAAGGCTCCGGCCGTTTCCACTGCCTCGGTGCTCGGCATGACGGTCGGCGAACTGAACGACGAGACACGCAAGAAGTTCAGCATTGCGGCCGATGTTTCGGGCGTCGTCATCACCGACGTCACCAAGGACTCGGCCGCCGCCGAACGCGGCATCCAGCCCGGCGAGGTGATCACCGAGATCGCACAGGAATCGGTTGCTACCCCCAAGGACGTCATGGACCGGATCGGCGCCTTGAAGGAACAGGGGCGCAAGAATGCGTTGCTGATGCTGGCCTCGAAGACCGGCGAGCTCAGGTTCGTGACGATCAGGATGGACTGAGGTCCGGAAGATCGACAACACGACAACACTGAAAAAAGGGCGGCTAGCGAGCTGCCCTTTTTCTTGCCTGCCAGTCCTGGCGCGACAGTCTGTAGAGGACATGCCGTTTGAGATGCGGATGGCTGTCGGGAATGCTGGGGTGGTCGAAATCGCCGGACGGATCCGCGCTCATGCCGAGGCGTTGCATGACGGCGGTGGAGCGGCGGTTGGCCGCGACGGCGAATGACACGATTTCATCGAGGCCAAGCGTCTCGAAGCCGTAGGCCAGCCACGCTTCGGCTGCCTCGGTGACATAGCCTTTGCCCCAGAACTCAGGTGCCAGCCGCCAGCCGATCTCGATGGTGCCGGCTGGCAGGGATGGCACATGATCGGTGTCGAGGAGACCGATGAAGCCGATGCATTCACCGGTGGCGGTGATCTCGGCGGCAGCAAAACCGTATCCGTCGTTCGTGGTCCAGGCCCGGAGCTCGTCCATCTTGGCATCCGCCTGGGCACGGTCACGGCGGAATGGAAAGAACTCCATCACCCGGTCGTCGGAGTTGATGCGGTGGAACAGGTCGCGGTCGCGATCCTCCCAGTTGCGCAGGATCAGGCGCTCGGTACGCATTGGTTTCATTGCACAAAGTCCTCCTGCCTGTAGCCCTGCATATAGAGCAGCGCGGTCAGGTCGCCATGATCGATGCGGACCTTGGCCTGTGCCGCCACCGTCGGCTTGGCGTGAAGCGCGACACCGGTACCGGCAAGGCGGATCATGTCGAGATCATTGGCGCCGTCACCGACGGCAATGGCGTCGGCGGGCGTCAGGCCGAGGCGCGCTGAAATTTCGATCAACGCGTCGGCCTTGGCGGCGCGGCCGAGGATAGGTTCGCCGACCAGGCCGGTGAAGCGCCCGTCCTGCTCGAGCAGGCGATTGGCGCGGTTCTCCTGGAAGCCGAGCATTGCGGCGATTCGCGTCGTGAAGACCTCGAACCCGCCAGACACGAGTGCCGTCCAGGCACCGTTGGCGCGCATGGTCCGGACCAGAACACGGCCGCCCGAGGCCAGCGTCAGGCGATTGGCGACGATGCGATCGACCACGGCGGCGTCGAGGCCCTTCAGCAACGCCACCCGCTCGCGCAAAGCCGGTTCGAAGGCGATCTCGCCATTCATGGATCGCGCGGTAATCGTGGCAACATGATCCTTGACGCCGATCTCGTCGGCCAGCTCGTCGATGCATTCCTGGTCGATCATGGTCGAATCCATGTCGGCGATCAGGATTTTCTTGCGGCGGGTTTCGGCCTCTTGGACGATCACGTCGACCGCCTCGCTGGCGAGTGCCGTGCGCAAGACGGCACTCGTGGCGGCGGCGTCGGCTGCCTCAGGCAGGACGAGATCGCAGGCGATACCTTCGGCCAGCCAGACAACAGCGCTTGCGCCGACCGACCGTGAGGCCATATTCGCAAGCGACAGCGACAAAGCGCGTTCAGTGGGACGGGAAACAAGCGTGGCGATGAGCGGCATGGAACATTCCGGCGGGCAGGCGGGCAAGGGCCGCGTGAAGAACGCGATCCTGATAGCCGGGCCGACCGCCAGCGGCAAGTCGGCGCTTGCGCTCGATCTGGCCGAGCGCAGGGGTGGCGTGATCGTCAATACGGATTCCATGCAGGGCTATTCGGTGCTCGACGTGCTGACCGCCCGGCCGGAGGCGGCCGACCTCGCCCGCGCACCGCATTTCCTCTACGGCCATGTCCATCCGGCGACACCCTATTCCACCGGCGCCTGGCTGCGCGACGTGATGAAACTGATCGACGACGGCACATTCTCCGAACGGACAGCGATTTTTGTCGGCGGCACCGGGCTCTATTTTCGCGCATTAGCCGAGGGCATTTCGGAAATGCCCGACATTCCGCAACGGGTCCGCGACCGTTGGCGCTACGAATTGAAGGAGCAGGGCGCCGTCAAGCTGCACAGCCTGCTGCTGCGCGAGGATTCGGCGGCCGCCATGATGCTCAAGCCAACCGACAGCCAGCGCATCGTGCGGGCATTGGAGGTTCTCGATGCGTCTGGCCGTTCGATCCTGGAATGGCAGGCAGAGCGCGGCCAGCCGCTCATCGACAGGCAAAGCGCGCGTTTCCTGGTGATCGAGCCGGATCGGGCGGCGTTGGTCGGACGCATCGACAAACGCTTCGGCCAAATGCTGGACAAGGGCGCGCTGGACGAGGTCAAGCGGCTTGCGGCACTTGGCCTCGATCCCGAATTGCCGGCGATGAAAGCGATCGGCGTTCGCGAACTGCAGGCGGCGATGGCCGGAGGGATTGGCTTTCCCGAGGCAATCGAACGCGCCAAGATCGCGACCAGGCAATATTCCAAGCGGCAAACCACCTGGTTCAGGCATCAATTGGGGCCGGAATGGCTGAGGTTGCACCCCGGTGATGATCTGGAAACCACGATCTCAGCGCTTGCTTCCGATGCAACCTGAAAAGTTTACCTGCAAGGAAAGGTTCCCGTTGTGGTTGTCCAAATTAACCCTCCGTAAGCCCGCCCATGCCATAAGGTCGATGGGCACTTTTCCAATGGGGAGCAGATGCGTTTCCACAAGGCGGAATCAGCGTTTTTCGTCTTTATATTCGTGATCCTGGCCGCCGGCCTGGTGACGCTGCATGCTTATGGACTTCTGCAGTCCTTCGCCGACGAGTTGCATACGGCTTCGGGTCTGGACAAGGTCATCTATCTCAACAAGCTCTTGTTCGCGACCGGCGTGCTCCTGGCCACCGCGCTGTTCTTCGGCATTTTCTTCATCTATCCGCTGATTCGAAAACAGGCGACGGAGGAGGGCAAGCTGCGCGCCATGACGGTCTCGCTCAGCGCGCGGTCGGAAACACTCGAGCATGCGGCGCTGACCGACGGCCTGACCGGCATGCAGAACCGGCGCTATTTCGATGATGCGCTGAAGCAGTATCTCGAGGAGTTCCGGCGCATCGAAAAGCCTGTCGGGCTGATGATCCTCGATCTCGACCATTTCAAGCAGGTCAACGACACCCATGGCCATGACGTCGGCGACGAGGTGCTCAAGGCGGTCGCGAGCTGTCTCAAGGATATGACGCGCTACCACGATGTGGTGGCGCGATTGGGCGGCGAGGAGTTCGCCGTGGTCACGCCCAACATGGACGCCGAGCTTCTGGGCAAGTTTGCCGAGCGCATCCGCAAGGCGATCGCCAACATGTCGGTGCTGTCGGGCAATGTCCGCCTCAAGATCACCACCAGCGTCGGGCTAGCCGTCTGGGACCGCAAGGAAACAGCGGAAGAGTTCTATCGCCGCGCCGACCGCCAGCTTTACGAGGCGAAGAGGCAAGGCCGCAACCGCGTCTGCGCCTAAAATCCCGTCCCTGAATTCGTGAAGCTGGCCGTCTGGCGCCGTTTTCTGTGCTTCCGATCCTCACGGACTCAAATGTCCGCTCCGCTTCGGTTCTCGAAAACAGCACCACCCGACTCAGCCTGACGAATTCCCTGACGGGATTTACCCAAGCGGTCCAGGCAGGGCGCGAGCTTAGCGCGGCTTCTCAATCGGCCGGCAGAACAGCCGGGTCGCAAGCTCAATCGTTTTGCGGGCGCAGGCCGAAGGTTGCGGGCTTGAGGCCGTAGCGCATGTCGAAATCGTCGTCCGATGGCGGGCGTGCGGCGGGTGGCTTGCGGTAGTCGGGGTCGCCGGCCTGGCGGCCTGAATCCACGACCTCGGCGAAGGCCATCGCCTGCTGCGTCGATTTCGGCACGTTGCGCAATCGTTCCACGATCGCCACCAGATCGACATCGTCGCCCGGCTTCGACGTGGCCTCTTCGCGTTTGGCGGTGCCGGGAAGCAGGTGGCTCGGCAGTTTTTCGAACTTCAGCCGCATGGTCGTCGCCACGCCTTCGCCGAAGGCGATGGCTTCGCGCTGGCCCATCGAGGACAGAAAGGCAAGCGTCGAGGCAGAAGAGTCGGCAATCGCCGAGCGGATGATCGCCTGGTCCTGCTCATTGGCAAGCCGCATGGCGAAGAAGGTCGAGCATTGCGACAGGATGGTCGGGTCGAGCTCGCCGGGGCGCTGGGTGACGACGCCGAGATAGCAGCCATATTTGCGGCCTTCCTTGGCAATGCGCGACAGCGCATGCCTGGTCGGCGCGAATCCGAGACGCGGGTCGGCCGGCATATAGCGGTGCGCCTCTTCGCACAAAAACAGAAGCTGCAGCTTGCCTTCGCTCCACAGAGCGAGATCGAAGGCCAGGCGCGCCAGCACCGAACAGACGGAATTGACCACTTCGGACGGCATGCCGGCCATCTCGAAGCAGGTCACGGGGCGGCCATGATGCGGCACGCGGAAGATGTTGCCGATCGTCTCGTGGATGGTGTCCTCGATCAGGCGCGAGTTGAACATGAAGCGATAACGTGGATCGGCCGCCGCCGATTCGATGCGCGTCTTCAGCGATTTGAGCGTCGGGCGATCGGTCTTGCTTTCGAGCATGCCCATGCGCTCATCGATCTGCTTGAGCAGGTCGGCGATGCGGTAAGGCACTGGCGTATCGGCGGTCAGCGCATCGCTGCCGCGCCTGATATAGGAGCCCGAATTCGGGTTGCGGTAGAGATTCTTGGCGGCCGGGATCAGGTCGCGCAAGGCATCGATTTCTTCCGGCTCGGTCTCGCGGCCCCGGAACAGCACCTCGGCGAATTCCTCCAGCGTGAACATCCAGAACGGAAGATCCAAAGTTTTGGAATCGACCCTGACGCAGTATTCGGGCAGCGATGCCGCGAACTCGTTGTGCGGGTCGAGGATCAGGATGCGCAGATCCGGCCGTGCCGCGATCGACTTGCGCAGCAGCAGCGAAACGGCGGTGGATTTGCCGACGCCGGTCGTGCCGACAATGGCGAAGTGACGCGCCAGCGTATCGTCGATAGCGATGTTGGCGGCGATCGTCTCGTCCTGCGCGAGCGTGCCGATCGTGATCGAATGACGCCCGGCAAGGTCATAGACCGCCTGCAGGTCGCGGGTGCGGATGCGATGCGCAACGGCGCCGATATGCGGATAGGTGGTGATGCCGCGGTCGAAGACCGGTCTGGCGCCGGGCTCCGCACCGTCACGGACTTCGCCGATCAGCTCGATGCTGACCTCGATGGCGTTCTGGCCCTCATTGCTCCAGGCGCGGTCCGACTTGCCGATCGCGTAGACAAGGCCGACGGTTCGCGTCGATCCGAGATTGATGGAAATCATCTTGCCGACTGTCCACAGGCCGGTCACCGCGCCGTCGGCATCGTCCGCATAGGCGCTGATGGTGGCGCGAGCGCCGTCGCATTGCACGACATTGCCGAGGATGCGCTTGTCGTTCTGCTCGGTCTGGCGGCGCTCCTGCGAGGTCGGTTCCCCCACGGAGGCTTCGCGTTCGACATACATGGACAGGCCAATCCCCATTTCCCTGGAGAGTCGATCCTACCCGAATGGGGTTAAGGCCCGATGAGGTCGGATGGTGTAGAGAGCATTAAGGGGCCTGTGAAAATTGTCGCAAGGCGGCTCTTCTCCGGCGTCAATATTTCGCTATAATAGACATATGGATGATATAGCGAACGAAATTTCCTCGACGATAGGCCGCAGGATACACGCCGAAAGGGTCATGCGTGACTGGTCCCTGGCCGAACTGGCGGAGCATTCCGGCGTCTCGAAGGCGATGCTCAGCACGATCGAGCGAGGCAAGACCAGCCCGACGGCGGCGCTTCTGGTGCGCATCGCGTCGGCCTTCGGCATGACGCTGTCGACCTTGATCGCGCGCGCCGAGCTGCAGGGCGGCGGGCTGCTGCGCGAGGCCGACCAGCCGGTATGGCGCGATCCCGATACCGGCTATGTCAGGCGGCATCTTTCGCCGGCTGGCGATATGCCGCTGGAACTGATCAAGGTGCATCTGCCGGCGGGCGCCAGGGTCAGTTTTCCGGCTGCTTCATACGCCTTCATCAAGCAACAGATATGGCTGATTTCCGGGCGGCTCGAATTCATCGAAGGCGATATGGCGCACAAGCTCGAGCCCGGCGACTGCCTGGCGCTTGGGGCGCCGTCGGACTGCACCTTCCATGCCCTGGAGCCCGGCGCCGACTATCTGGTCGCCCTGGTCAGAGGCTGACACAATGGCAAAGAGACCAAAGCGCTCCCACAATGGGGGGCCGCCTCTCGATGAGTACAAGGGCCCGCCATGGGGCACGGGCGATCCCTATATCTTCCTGGCCTGGCAGGCAGCGCACGCCAAGGCGTGGAAGGCGCCGAGCCACGAGGTCATGCTGTTGCGCATGGACAGAGCCGAGCGGCTTGGCCTGACCTACGAGGAGTACACGCTCGAGATTCTCGAGCGCGGGCGGCACCTCGGGCACGAAGATGCCGACCGCATCAGCGCCATCAAGGCGGCGCGAAAGCGTCGCCGCGCGCGCCATCTGGAGTGACGGCAATGCGCCCGCTTCTATCGCAATCACAGGATATCCCGCACATGAACTCGATCGAGATCGCAACCCTGACCCCGGCTGCCGAGACGCAGGACGGGCTGGCCGAATTGCTGGTCGCAACGGTGGCGGCAGGCGGTTCGGTCAGCTTCATGCATCCGTTGGCGCCGCAGGCGGCGAGGGGTTTCTGGGAGAAATCGCTGGCCGCGGCGGCAAGGGGCGAAAGAGCGATGCTTGGCGCCTGGGACGGCAAAAACCTGGTCGGCACCGTGACCTTGCTGCTCGACTGTCCGCCCAACCAGCCGCACCGGGCCGAGATCGCCAAGCTGATGACACGCACAGACTACCGGGGCAGGGGCGTGGGAACGCGCCTGATGCGGGCCGCCGAGAGCCTTGCGGTGGAGAAGGGCCGCACGCTGCTGGTTCTGGACACGGCAACCGAGGAGGGCGCCTCAGGCCTCTATGAGCGGTTGGGCTTCACGCTGGCCGGTGAGATACCGGACTATGCCCTGAAGCCGCATGGCGGGCTGACCGGCACGCTGATCTACTGGAAGCGAATCGGGCAAATCTCGTAACCAATCATGCCGGCGCGGAGAGGCGCGACAGCAACCACTGGCGGAAATCCTGCTCGGCGCCGGTTAGGCGCGCTGTCGACGCCTTGGTCAGAAAATGGCCCGATGTGCTGGAGAGTTCGAAGTCGGAAAGCCTGACCAGCGTCTTGCTGTCGAGCGCCGCATCGACCAGCGGCCGCGAGCCCAAAAGCACGCCGGCGCCGGCCTTGGCCGCTTCCATGGCGGCAACGAAGCTGTCGAAGCGGTGCGATCGCCTGGGATGGCCGGCCAGCCTGGCGGCAGCGAACCATTCCGCCCACATCTCGCGCGCGCCGGCAACCAGAAGCAGCGGCAAGGAGGTCCAGTCTGCGTCGCCGACCAGACCCGGAGCCGCCACCGGCAGAAGCCGCTCGGCGGTCAGCCTGTCGGCTTCGCGGCCGGGGAAGGATCCGTTGCCGAAACGGATATCGAGCACCGAGCCCGGCAGGTCGTAATCGGTAGGGCGATGGATCGTCACCAGGTCGAGCTGGATGCGCGGCAGTGCCTTCGCGAGATCGGGCAGCGCCGGAACCAGCATCAGCAAGGCAAAGGAAATCGGCGCCCGGATGGTCACGGTCTGGACGGCGCGCGGCTCGAACAGTTCCGCGGTGCTGTTGCCGATGGTGGCGAAGGCCGACTGGATGTGGGGGAGGTAGGCTGCCCCCTCCGGCGACAGGGCGACGCCGCGCGCCAGCCGCGAAAACAAACGTGTCTTCAGCCGCTCCTCGAGAAACCGGATGTGCTGGCTGACGGCCGCCTGGGTGAGGCCAAGCTCGGCTGCCGCAGCGGTGAAATTCGACAGCCGCGCCGCAGCCTCGAAACTGCGCAGCCAGTCGAGCGGCGGCAGGGGTGTGGTTCGAGACATTAGTATATCGTGGTCATTGGCCAAAAAGGATAATTTGAATTATGCCTCTCGCGCGATCAACATGCAATCGAAACCCTGCGGGTCAGCTGCGGGGGACGCAATGGACAGGAACGGATCTCCATGCTCACCCAGGCGCTGATCGGCGACGAAGGCAGAACAATCGAACTTGGCTGGAAGGACGGGTCGCGCACCCGCTTTCACGCCATGTGGCTGCGCGACAATGCGCTGGACGACAAGACGCGCAGCGCCGGCAATGGCCAACGGCTGATCACCATCCTCGACATTCCCGCCGACACCAGGATCGGCGCGGCATCGGTCAAGGGCGGTGCCCTGGAAGTCAGCTTCGTGCCGGAGCAGAAAACAGTGAGTTTCCCGGCGGCATGGCTGAGCGCCAATGCCTATGATCGTGACGCGGCCCGCCAGCCCGGCTGGACAGACGAGGCCACCGTGCGATGGACCAAGGCCTCGATGCAGAATTCGGTGCCGCGCGCCGGCTATGCTGCGGCCAGCCGCGATCGCGCTGTGCTGGGGCAATGGCTGTCGGCGGTGAAAACCTATGGCTTTGCGGTGATGGACGATCTGCCGGCCGAATCCGGAGTGCTGTGCAAGGTGTCCGATCTGTTCGGCTATATCAGGGAGACCAATTACGGCCGCTGGTTCGAAGTGCGCGCCGAGGTCAATCCGAGCAATCTCGCCTACACCAATCTCGGGCTCCAGGCGCATACCGACAATCCCTATCGCGACCCCGTGCCGACGCTGCAGATCCTGTCCTGCATCGAGAATACGGTTGAGGGAGGCGAATCCAGCGTCGTCGACGGATTTGCCGTCGCGGCTGCGCTGCAGGCTGAGAACCCGGAAGGCTTCCGGCTGCTGAGCTCATGCCCGGCGCGCTTCGAATATGCCGGCTCTTCCGGTGTGCGGCTGCAGGCGAAGCGGCCGATGATCGAGCTCGGGCCCGATGGCGAGCTGATCTGCATCCGCTTCAACAACCGCTCGCTGGCGCCGACGGTCGACGTGCCCTTCGCCGACATGGAAGCGTACTACGCGGCCTACCGCCGGTTCGCCGAACTGATCGAGGATCCATCCTTCGAAGTGACGTTCAAGCTCGAAGCGGGGCAGGCTTTCATCGTCGACAACACGCGCGTCATGCACGCCCGCAAGGCGTTTTCCGGAACCGGCAAGCGCTGGCTGCAGGGCTGTTACGCCGACAAGGATGGCCTGCTGTCGACGCTCGCGTCGATAGAACACGGGTTCAAGGAGGCGGCGGAATGAGCAGCCAGGATTTGAACGCGGACAATATCGTCGAATTCATTGCCGACATCTTCGAGCGCCGGGGTGCGGAATCCTACCTCGGCGAACCCGTCACCATGTCGGAGCACATGCTGCAGGGCGCCTGGTTCGCCGAAAAGGACGGCGCGCCGGACGAGCTGGTGGCGGCGGCGCTGCTGCACGACATTGGCCATTACACCAGCGAGTTCGGCACCTATTCGCCCGAGGATGTCGAGGACAAGCATCATGACGAAGCCGGCGGCGAAGTGCTGGCGCCGTTCTTTCCACCTGTCATCGTCGAATGCGTCAGGCTGCATGTCGCCGCCAAGCGCTATCTCTGCGCCACCGATCCGACTTATTTCGGCAAGCTGTCGCAGGCCTCGGTGCATACGCTGTCGCTGCAGGGTGGGCCGATGAATGCCGAGGAGGTGGCCGAGTTCCGCAAGAACCCGTTCCATGAGGAAGCGGTCCGGGTCCGCATCTGGGACGAGAGCGGCAAGATTGCCAACATGAAGACGCGGACGTTTCGCGATTACGTGCCGCTGTTGCAGCGGGTGGTGACGCAATTCGCGGCGGGTAAGCCGGCGTAATTCCCTCAAAGGAAGGAGGCAGGGTGCAAGCCCTGCCTCCTTTCTTCCGGCTTCGCCGGAATCGCGCTCGCCTACCCCTTGTGATGCACCTGCTGCAGCCCGTAGACCGGCGTCGCCAAGCCGGCCTGCCTGGCCTTCAGCTGCAGCGCCAGGAATTGTGAATAGTGGCGTGACTGGTGCAGGTTGCCGCCGTGAAACCACAGCGCTTCCTGCTGTGTAGGCTTCCACATGTTGCGCAACTCGCCTTCCCAGGGGCCGGGATCCTTGGTGGTGTTCGAGCCGAGGCCCCAGCATTTGCCGACCTTGTCGGCGGTTTCGCGCGATATCAGATCGGCGGCCCAGCCGTTCATCGAGCCGTAGCCGGTGGCGTAGACGATGAGGTCCGCAGGCAGTTCCGACCCGTCGCTGAGCAGAACCGAGTGCTGCTTGATCTCTTCGACGTCGACGCCGCTCTTCAGCTTGATCGAACCATCGATGACCAGCTGCGATGCGCCAACATCGATGTAATAGCCAGAGCCGCGCCTGAGGTACTTCATGAACAGGCCGGACTCGTCGTCGCCCCAGTCGAGCATGAAACCGGCCTTTTCCAGTCCCTTGTAGAATGCCGCATCGCGTTTCTTCATCTCGGCATAGGCCGGGATCTGGAACTCGTGCAGGATCTTGTAGGGCAGCGAAGCGAAGATGAGATCGGCCTTGGCGGTGGTGATGCCATTCTGCAGCGCCTGCTCCGAATAGAGCGAACCCAGTCCGATTTCCATCAACGTGTCGGACCTGGAGATATGGGTACTCGAGCGCTGCACCATGGTCACGTCGGCGCCGGCTTCCCAAAGTGCGGCAGCGATGTCATGGGCGGAATTGTTGGATCCGATGACAACGGCCTTTTTGCCGGCATAGGCGTCGGGACCCGGATGCTTCGACGAGTGGTGCTGATCGCCCTCGAAGGTCTCCATGCCCTTGAATTTCGGCAGATTGGCTTTGCCGGACTGTCCGGTCGCCAGCACCAGCTGCTTCGGCTTCAGCGTGATGTCCTTGCCGTCACGGTGGACGACAACGGTCCATTCCTTCGTCTTGTCGTCATAGGAAGCGCTTTTGGCCTCGGTCGAGGACCAGTAATTCAGCTCCATTACCTTGGTGTACATTTCCAGCCAGTCGCCGATCTTGTCCTTGGGCGAGAAGACCGGCCAGTTCTTGGGGAAATCGATATAGGGCAGATGGTCGTACCAGACCGGGTCATGCAGGCAGAGCGACTTGTAGCGCTTGCGCCAGCTGTCGCCGGCACGCTCGTTCTTCTCGATGATGATGGTCGGCACGCCAAGCTGCCGCAGCCGCGCGCCGAGCGCGATACCGCCCTGGCCGCCACCGATGATCACCGTATAGGGCTGCGTCTTGAAGCCGAGCTCGGCGGCTTCCCTCTCGCGCTCTTCCTTCCATGTCGGACGGTTCTTGCCCGAGCCGTGCCTGGCGCCCATCGGCCGCGCGAAGCCTGCCGGCTCCTCGTGGCCTTTCAGTTCGGCCATGGTGGTCAGCAGCGTCCAGATCTTGCCGTTCTTCAGCCTGATATGGCCGAAGCCGCGTGCCGCCTCCGTCTCGAAGCTGATCCAGCCCTCGATCAGTTCGCCGCTCTCGGTCGCGTCCTCGCCCTTGGCGATGGCGAAGTGCGATGGCCTGGTGTTCGACAACTGGCTTTTCAGCATGTCGCGGACCTGGTCGCGGCCTTCCATGGTCTTGATGTTCCAGGTGAAGGTAACGAGGTCGCGCCAGTAGCAATCTTCTTGAAAGCAATCGACCGCCTTCTCGATGTC
The DNA here is from genome assembly GCF_055811095.1 of Mesorhizobium sp. WSM4833. Taxonomy (NCBI): domain Bacteria; kingdom Pseudomonadati; phylum Pseudomonadota; class Alphaproteobacteria; order Hyphomicrobiales; family Phyllobacteriaceae; genus Mesorhizobium; species Mesorhizobium sp. WSM4833. The sequence continues at coordinate 372,988 of NZ_JBVVQG010000001.1, read as the reverse complement.
ATTGGCAGCAAGCGCGGCGCCGAATTGGTCGAGTACGTCAGACAGTTTCTTGCTAGAGGGCTTGTCGAGCATCAGGTTTCCTCCCGTGAAATCCAGATCGTCATGGTGGTGGCTCCGACGGGCTTGCCGCCGGACGATCAAGTATCGTCAGAGATGGCGGCCCTCGTCACGCCCCACCATAGTTTCCAGCGGTTTCAATGGTTTATTCGCAAAATGGGATCACCCGGCGGTTTCGCAATCGCCCGGGCGCCGGAAACGACCGTCCCATTTGTGAATGCCGCGCCGGTCGCGCAAAGTTGATGGTCAAATGCCGCAATGCGGTCACCGGGGACGATGACAACCGATCGGTGAGAAGCCGGGAAGCGGTGGCGGGCAGCAGGGCGGTTCCTGGGATTTTCTGGATGCGGAACTCTGGAGCCCGTTATGATTATCATATCCTTTTTCCAAGCGTCTTCACGCCACTTTCTCGGCCGGCGTGGACGTGCTGCAGCAATGGCCGCGGTCATCGCCTTGAGTGCGACGCTGACCGGCCCGCTGGTGCTGCCCGGAACACAGGCGCATGCGGCGGAAATTTCCGTCACCGTCCGCGAAAGGCTTTCGAACTATGGCGGATGGCGAACCTCCAGCCGCTTCGGCGATGTCTGGGTTCCCTCGGTGCGTACCCAATGGCGGCCCTACACCGAAGGCAGGTGGGTCTGGACTGACAATGGCTGGTACTGGCAGTCCACCGAGCCATTCGGCGATGTCGTCTATCACTATGGCCGCTGGGCGTATGATCCCGATTTCGGCTGGGTGTGGATCGCCGGCGATCAATGGGCGCCAGCCTGGGTGGTCTGGCGTCAGGGCGGCAATGATGTCGGCTGGGCTCCGGCGCCGCCCGACGTCGGTGCCGCCTTCGACGACGCCTGGTGGTGTTTCGTGCCGGTGGCGGCGATCGGCGCGGTGGATCTGGTCAGGGTGGTGCGGCCGGTTCAGGAGAACGTCGTCATCGTGCGCAACACGACATTCATCAACCAGACGGTCGCGGTCAACAATGCGCCACGCGTGCGGCTTGGCAACCAGGTGGTTGCGATCAATGCCGGACCCCGGCTGCAGCAACTCCCGAAGCCCGTCATGGAATCGATCAAGGCGGCAAAACTGGTTCCTCCGCCCAAAGGCGTGTTTGCCAGTGCACGTCTCGATGCTTCCAGGGGCGCCGAAATCAAGAAGCTTGCCGGCAATGCAATGCCTGCCGCCAAGGCGGCCAATGGGAACGGGCAAATCGTGGCGGGCCATGGCCCCAAGATTGCGAGCGGCGACAAGGCCACGTCTCCGAGCGCTGTGACAGCGAGCAATCCAGCCGTCGTGAAGCCTGGCAACACTGTGCGCAAGCGGATGGCCGCCGGCAACGGCGCGAAGGCCGATGCGCTCAAGCTGCATGCCGACAGGACCGCGGGCGATGGACGTATCGTTGTCAAATCGTCGGCCAAACCGGGGTCGGCCAAGCCGGTCTCGGGGCAGCGTCCTGCACGCGGTGCCGGGCAACAGAAGCCGCATCAGCAGGCGATGGCAATGCACGTGCCCCAGCACCATGGCCCGGCAAGGGTGGCACCTCACCATCCGCCAGCGAAGATGCAGGCGAGGAAGGTGTCCAACTGCGATCCGCGCGTTTCCCGCTGCAAGGCGCCGGGCTGATCGCCTCAATCGCGCCGGCACGCTGTGCGCGCCGGTGCGATTTTTCCCGTTGACAGGTCGCCTTGCCCGCCCTTAGTGTCCGCCACCATGAAAACAGCACTCATTCTCGTAGGAAAGCGCGTGGGCAAGGCGGTGTAACCGCCGGGCGAAAACCCCCCATGCGCAAGACACAGGCTCCCTCGGGGGCCTTTTTTATTGCCTGAAACACGACTAAACGACCAGCAAACGCCCAATGGCGACAGTACGGGACCAGACCGATGAGCAACGGACAGAACGAGCGGCGCGAGATGACGGGCGCCGAAATGGTGGTGCAGGCGCTGAAGGACAATGGCGTCAAGCATGTCTTCGGCTATCCCGGCGGCGCTGTCCTTCCGATCTATGACGAGATTTTTCAGCAAGACGAGGTCGAGCACATACTGGTGCGCCATGAGCAGGGCGCCGGCCATGCGGCGGAAGGCTATGCGCGTTCGACCGGTAAGGCCGGCGTGATGCTGGTGACCTCCGGCCCGGGCGCCACCAATGCGGTGACGCCGCTGCAGGACGCGTTGATGGATTCGATCCCGCTGGTCTGCCTGACCGGGCAGGTGCCGACCTCGCTGATCGGCTCGGACGCTTTTCAGGAATGCGATACGGTCGGCATCACGCGCCCCTGCACCAAGCACAACTGGCTGGTGAAGGACGTCAACGAGCTCGCCGCCACCATCCACGAGGCCTTTCATGTCGCGACCACCGGCCGTCCCGGTCCGGTCGTCGTCGACATCCCGAAGGATGTGCAGTTCGCCAAGGGATTCTATGTCCCGCCGCAGATCGCGCCACGCACCAGCTACCAGCCAAAGGTCCAGGGCGACCTGGAGAAGATCAAGGCGGCGGTCGAGTTGATGGCGGGCGCCAAGAAGCCGATCATCTACAGCGGCGGCGGCGTCATCAACTCCGGCCCGGAAGCGAGCCATCTGTTGCGCGAACTGGTCGATCTCACCGGGTTCCCGATCACCTCGACGCTGATGGGCCTCGGCGCCTATCCGGCATCGGGCAAGAACTGGATGGGCATGCTCGGCATGCACGGCACCTATGAAGCCAACATGGCCATGCATGATTGCGACGTGATGATCTGCATCGGCGCGCGCTTCGACGACCGCATCACCGGTCGGCTGACCGCCTTCTCGCCGAACTCGAAGAAGATCCACATCGACATCGATCCGTCGTCGATCAACAAGAACGTCCACACCGAGGTGCCGATCATCGGCGATGTCGGCCGGGTGCTGGAGGATATGGTGCGGCTGTGGCGGGCGAGCGCCAAGGCCGACAAGAAGGCGCTCTACCCCTGGTGGGAGCAGATCGCCAAATGGCGTGCGCGCGACTCGCTCGCCTACAAGATGAACAACGACGTGATCATGCCGCAATACGCCATCGAGCGGCTCTACGAACTGACCAAGGGCATGGACACCTACATCACCACCGAGGTCGGCCAGCACCAGATGTGGGCGGCGCAGCACTATCGTTTCGAGAAGCCGAACCGCTGGATGACGTCGGGCGGGCTGGGCACGATGGGTTATGGCCTGCCGGCAGCACTCGGCGTGCAGATCGCGCATCCCGACGCTTTGGTCATCGACATTGCCGGCGACGCCTCGGTGCAGATGACGATGCAGGAGATGAGCGCGGCGGTGCAGCACAATGCGCCGATCAAGATCTTCATCCTCAACAACCAGTATATGGGCATGGTGCGGCAGTGGCAGCAGTTGCTGCACGGCAACCGGCTGTCGCATTCCTATACCGAGGCGATGCCGGACTTCGTCAAGCTGGCCGAGGCCTATGGCGGCCACGGCATTCGCTGCGAAAAGCCGGACGAGCTGGACGACGCGATCAAGGAGATGATCTCGGTCAGGAAGCCGGTGCTGTTCGATTGCCGCGTGGCGACGCTCGCCAACTGCTTCCCGATGATCCCGTCGGGCAAGGCGCATAACGAGATGCTGTTGCCCGACGAGGCGACCGACGAGGCGGTGGCCAATGCCATCGACGCCAAGGGCAGGGAACTGGTGTAGCCGGCAGAACCAAGGCAGGGCTGTCGCGAGAAAGCCCTGCGCAAACAACGAATTAGCTCAAGAGCTTGAAATCGAGATTCATGTCATGAACGCACAGCTACAACCGACCGGTTCGGCCTATTTTATCGCCAAGGAAACGGAAAAGCCGGAAAACCACACGCTTTCCGTGCTGGTCGACAATGAGCCGGGCGTGCTTGCCCGGGTCATCGGCCTGTTTTCCGGGCGCGGCTACAACATCGAGAGCCTGACCGTCTCCGAGACCGAGCATGAAAAACACCTGTCGCGCATCACCATCGTGACGCGCGGCACGCCGCATGTGCTGGAGCAGATCAAGCACCAGCTGGAGCGCATCGTGCCGGTGCACCGCGTCGTCGACCTGACCGTGCGCTCGCATGAATCCGGCCAGGAGCGGCCGCTGGAGCGCGAACTGGCGCTGGTCAAGGTCGCCGGCATCGGCGAGGCCCGGGTCGAGGCGCTGCGGCTGGCCGATGCGTTCCGCGCCAGCGTCATCGACGCCAACACCGAGCATTTCATCTTCGAGATCACCGGCAAGGGCTCCAAGATCGATCAGTTCATCGCCATCATGAAGCCGCTCGGCCTGGTCGAAATCTGCCGCACCGGCGTGGCGGCGTTGAACCGCGGCCCGCAGGCGATGTAGGCCTTCGGTGCTGGCGCCGGGCGCGCCAGCCAGCTTCCACAGTGAGGCTTCTGGCCCCGCTGTGGGCCGTCCGTGGGCCTTTGCGGGTTGCCTAGAAAAGACAACGATCCTGACTTGTCGGGGAGGATATCCATGTCGCTTGACGCTTTCCTTGCCCTGCTTGTCTACGCCTTGGTGACTTCGATCACGCCGGGGCCGAACAATCTCATGCTTCTGGCATCGGGCGTGAATTTCGGCATCGTCAGAACCGTTCCGCACATGCTTGGCATCAGCATGGGTTTCCTCGTGCTGCTGCTTGCCGTCGGTCTTGGCCTTGGCGCTGTGTTGACGGCGTTTCCGGCGCTGCATACCGCGCTCAAGATCGCCGGCGGCGCCTATCTTCTGTACCTCGCCTGGAAGATCGCCATGTCGCGCACGCTGACCGGCAAGGGCGAGACGAAGGCGCGGCCGATGCGCTTCATCGAGGCGGCTGCATTCCAGTGGGTCAATCCCAAGGCGTGGGTGATGGCGATCACCGCCATGGCCGTCTATGCCAATGCCGAGCACCCGTTCCTGTCGGTGGTGTTGATCGCTGTGGCCTTCACCATCGTCAATTTGCCGAGCGTCTCGGTGTGGGCTGGGTTCGGCACCGCGCTGCGCGGTTTCCTGTCGGACCCGGTACGGCTGAAATGGTTCAACATCGCCATGGGCGCGCTGCTGGCGGCGACGCTTTGGCCGATGCTCAAATAGGTCGAGACGCGCACATTCTGGTCGTCTCAGGCCGGAAGGCGATGGCTCGCAAGCCGTCGGATGGGGATTCAGCCCGTGTTGCACATCCATTGTGCAGTGCACATTAAATCTTCGTAATGCCGTGTTTTGGCCCTTTTCCGACAAAGGCGCGTCCTATCTATTCGGCGAAATCGCGGCAACGGGCCGTGATTTGCGCTAGAGTAGAACCATCGGACCACGACGTGTCGGGTGGAGAGGGCCTTTGACCATGCGTGGAAAAGTCGTTCTTTCGTTGCTTGCCGTCGCCTGTGCGGGCGCGGCCTGGCTCTATGTGTCTCCGGACGCGCTGAGCAAGGCTCAGCAGCTCATCGGCGCAAAGCAGGTCGCTGCCGCGGACAAATCGGCAACCGGCAAGCCGGCAGCGGGCGACAAGGCGGCAGGTGGCGGCGGTGCCGCCCGCTCGGCTTCCATCCTCTCGGCCGTCGCCTCGACAGCCGATTTCCCGATCCGGCGTTATGCGATCGGCTTCGTCTCTTCTCCCGCCGTCGTCAACATCAACGCGCGGGTGTCCAGCCAGATCGTCTCGATCGACGTCAAGGATGGGCAGATGGTCAGGGTCGGCGACGTTCTGTTCTCGCTCGATGACCGGGCGCTGAAGGCGCAGTTGGCAAAGGATCAGGCGGCGCTCGCCAAGGACCAGGCGCTGCTTGCCAGTTCGAATTCCGATCTCCAGCGCGCCAAGGATCTGGTTGCCAAGCAGGCCGGCACGCAGCAGACCTACGACCAGGCCGTCGCCGCGCAGAAGGCTGCCGCTGCGACCGTTGACGCCGACAAGGCGACAATCGACGCCGATAATGTCCAGCTTGGCTTCGCCACGATCACGGCGCCGATTTCCGGCAGGCTGGGTGCGGTCAGCGTCGCCGTCGGCGATCTCGTCACCGTCAGCAATGGCAACAGCAGCACGGCGACCCCGCTGGTGACCATCACCCAGATGGACCCGCTGCAGGTCAACTTCAATCTGCCGGAAAGCAATCTCGCGCTGCTGCACAAGGCGCTTGCCAATCCGCAGCAGGGCGCGGTGACACTGACCAAGGATGGTGACCCGACGCCGATCGGCAAGGGCACGCTCGATTTCGTCGACTCCAGCGTCGACACCGCGTCGGGCACCATCGCGACGCGGGCAAGTATTCCCAATGCCGACCTTTCGCTATGGCCCGGCCAGTATGTGAATGTCGTGCTCGACGCCGGCATCATGCCGCAGATGACATCGGTTCCTACCGTCGCGGTGCAGCCAAGCCAGAAGGGCCCGTTCGTCTATGTGGTCAAGCCGGACAACACGGTCGAGATGCGGCCGGTGCAGGTGGCGCTGACCGAAGGCGACAACAGCGCCATCAGCCAGGGGCTGAAAAGCGGTGAGAAGGTTGTCACCGAGGGCCAGACACGGCTGAAGGACGGCGCCGCGGTGCATGAAGGCAAGACCACGGCGGGTGCCGCCGCGCCCAAGGTGGCCGAGGCGACCAGCGCCGGCGAGGCGGCCCAATGATTTCCGAATTCTGCATACGCCGGCCCGTCGCCACCCTTCTGATGTCGTTCGCCCTCGTGCTGGGCGGGCTGTTCGCCTACAAGTTCCTGCCGGTGGCCGCACTGCCCAGCGCCGAATTCCCGGTGGTCAACGTCTCGGCCTCGCTGCCCGGCGCCTCGCCGGAAACCATGGCGACATCGGTGGCGACGCCGCTGATCAAGCAGTTCGCCACCATCGCCGGCATCGATTCGATCTCGACCACCAACTCGCTTGGCCAGACTTCGATCGCCATCCAGTTCGTGCTCAACCGCGACATCGACGCGGCGGCGGCCGACGTGCAGGCGGCGATCGCGCGCACGCAGAAATCATTGCCGCCGCAGATGACGGCGCCGCCGAGCTATCGCAAGGTCAATCCGGCCGACGCGCCGATCCTTTTGATGTCGCTGGTCAGCGACACGGTTCCGCTGACCGACCTCGATGCGTTCGCGGAAAACGTCATCTCGCCGTCGCTGTCGACCATCGACGGCGTGGCGCAGGTCTCGATCTTCGGCCAGCAGAAATACGCGGTGCGCATCCAGATCGACCCGACCGCGCTTGCCGCACGCGGCATCTCGATCGATCAGCTGCAGGCGGCGGTTGCCTCGGCCAACAGCAACACGCCGCTCGGCGTGCTCCAGAACGACAAGCAGCAGCTCACCATCACCGCCAACACGCAGCTGACCGACGCCGCCGGTTTCTCCAACATCATCATCGCCACCAAGAACGGTCACCCGGTACGACTGGGCGAGGTGACCCGCGTGGTCGATTCGGTGCAGACGACCACGACGGCGAGTTGGTACGATGGCACCCGCGCGATCATCATGGCCGTGCAGCGCCAGCCCGACGCCAACACTGTCGACGTCGTCGACAAGGTCAAGGCGATGCTGCCGTCCTTCAAGGACCAGATGCCGGCCGCCGCAGACATCAAGCTGCTTAACGACCGCTCCAGTTCGATCCGGCAGGCGGTCAGCGACGTGCAGTTCACGCTGCTGCTCACCATTGCCCTGGTCATCATGGTGATCTTCGTGTTCCTGCGCCGGGTGACGGCGACAATCATCCCGGCCGTGGCGGTGCCGATCTCGCTGATCGCCACGCTCGGCGCGATGTTCCTGTTCGGCTTTTCGATCGACAACATCTCGCTGATGGGCTTGACGCTGGCGGTCGGCCTCGTCGTCGACGACGCCATCGTGATGCTTGAAAACATCTTCCGCCACATGGAGGAGGACGGGCTGTCGGCCTTCGACGCCTCGCTGAAGGGCGCGCGCGAAATCGGCTTCACCATCATCTCGATCTCGATCTCGCTGGTTGCGGTTTTCATCCCCGTGCTGCTGATGGGCGGCGTCATCGGGCGCATCTTCAACGAATTCGCCGTGGTGGTGACGGTCGCCATCCTGGCGTCGATGTTCGTGTCGCTGACGCTGACGCCGATGCTGTGCTCGCGGCTGCTGTCGGTGACCAAAGCCGACCGCGATAAGCATGGCCCCGGTCACAAGCAGGACCTCGTCACGCGCGGCTACGACAGGGTCTTGAGCTTCTGCCTGCGGCACACCTTCCTGGTGTTCCTCGTCTTCGTCGGCACCGCGGCAGCGTCGGTGTGGCTGATCCAGACTTCGCCGAAGGGTTTCTTCCCGCAGGAGGACATCGGCCAGATATCGGTGACCACCATCGCCCGCCAGGACATCTCGTTCGACGCCATGTCCAGGCTGCAAGGGCAGGTCGCCAGCGTCTTCTCGCATTCGCCCTATGTCGACCATGTGGCGTGGTCGGCGGGCAGCGGCAACAACGCGCTCAACCAGGGGCAGCTTTTCGTCCAGCTCAAGGGCAAGGACCAGCGTCCCGATATAGAGAAGGTGCTTGCGGATCTGCGCAAGCAACTGGCCGGCGTTGCTGGCATCGAGACCTACATGCAGCCGGTGCAGAATTTGAGGCTGGGCTCGCGGTCGTCCGCAAGCGCCTACCAGCTCGTGGTTCAGGGCCTTGATACCGGCCTCACCGATATTTGGGCGCAGAAACTGAACGACGCGATGGCGGCCGACCATGCGAACTTCACCGACGTCACCAGCGACCTGCAGAACAATGCGCTGCAGGCGACGCTGGTGGTGGATCGCGACAAGGCCGCCCAACTCGGTATCGATACCGACACGTTGCGCTCCGCCCTCTATGGCGGGTTCGGCACCGACCAGGTTTCGACCATCTTCGGTTCGGCCGACAGCTATGAAGTCATCACCGAGCTCGATCCCAAGATCGAGTGGTCGCCCGAGCGGATGCTGGCCATCCAGATGAGGACGGCGAGCGGCAGTCTTGTTCCGCTCGGCGCCTTCGCCCGCGTCGATCGCACGGCCGGCGCCCTGACCGTCAACCAGCTCGGCCAGCTTCCAGCCGTGACCATCTCCTACAATCTGCCGCAGGGCGTGGCGCTGGGCGACAGCGTGACACGCATCAATGCGCTGAAAGAGCAGATCGGCATGCCGACGGTGATCTCGACGACCTTTGCCGGCACGGCCAAGACCTTCCAGGATTCGCTGGCCAACCAGGGTTTTCTGGTCGGCGGCGCAATCCTGACCATCTACATCGTGCTCGGCATCCTCTACGAAAGCTTCATCCACCCGCTGACCATCCTCACCGGCCTGCCGTCGGCCGTGCTGGGAGCGGTCGTTGCGCTGCGCTTCGCCGGCATGGATCTGTCGGTCATCGCGGTGATCGGCATCCTGATGCTGATCGGCATCGTCAAGAAGAACGGCATCATGATGGTCGATGTCGCGCTCGAACTGCGACGAGAAGGCATGTCGGCGACCGAGTCGATCCACAAGGCTTGCCTGATGCGCTTCAGGCCGATCATGATGACGACGCTGGCGGCACTCATGGGCACGTTCCCGATTGCGCTCGGCACCGGCGCCAGCGCCGAACTGCGCCAGCCGCTGGGCGTTGCCGTTGTCGGCGGCCTGCTTGCCTCGCAGGCACTGACCCTGTTCGTGACGCCGGTGATCTATGTCTACATGGAGAATTTCTCGGGCTGGCTGGTCGGGCTTTGGTCGAAGCGCAAGGGCGAGCCGGGCTCGGTCGAAGCGGGGGATCAGCCCTCGCTGTTCAAGCCCAGGGAAGACATGCTGCCCGAGCCGCAGCGGGCGGCCGCCGAATAGGGGGTAGAGCTGGCGCCATGGTCCGCTGGCCCAAGCCGTCGCGCTTGCGGCGGCATCACTGCAAACGTAGTTTGTAGCCATGTCACACGATCATGACCACGACAACGAACTCGATCCGTTTGCCGCCCGCGTGCGTGCGCTGGAAACCATCCTGACCCAGAAGGGGCTGATCGATCCGGCGGCGATCGACGTCATCGTCGATACCTACGAGACCAAGATCGGGCCGCGCAACGGGGCCAGGGTGGTGGCGAAAGCCTGGAGCGATCCAGCCTTTGCCGACTGGCTGAAACGCGACGCGACGGCGGCGATCGGCTCGCTAAGCTATACCGGCCGCCAGGGCGAGCATATGCAGGCGGTGTTCAACACGCAGGATACCCATAATCTCGTCGTCTGCACACTGTGCTCCTGCTATCCGTGGTCGGTGCTTGGCCTGCCGCCGGTCTGGTACAAGGCGCCGCCCTATCGTTCGCGCGCGGTGATCGATCCGCGCGGCGTGCTGGAGGAGTTCGGGCTGACGCTGCCGGCGGACAAGAAAATCCGCGTCTGGGATTCCACTGCCGAGCTGCGCTATCTCGTCGTGCCGATGCGGCCCGAGGGTACCGAGGGCTGGAGCGAGGAGCGGCTGGCGGAGCTGGTCAGCCGTGACGCGATGATCGGCACCGGCCTGGCCCAAAGACCTGGAATAGAGGGGCAGCCGGCATGAACGGGCCGCAAGATCTCGGCGGACAGATGGGGTTCGGCCCGGTCGCGCCGGAAAAGGACGAACCTTACTTCCATGCCGCCTGGGAAAGGCGGGCGCTCGGCGTGACGCTGACTGCCGGCGCCATGGGCGCGTGGAACATCGACGAGAGCCGGCATGCACGGGAATCGCTGCATCCGGCTGTCTACTATTCATCGAGCTACTACGAGATATGGATCAAGGCGCTGGAGGTGCTGTTAAAGCGCCATGGCTTCGTCAGCCAGCGCGATCTCGAAGCGGGCAAGGCAGTCGATCCAGCAGCGACTCCCAAGAGGGTGCTGAAGGCGGAAAACGTGCCCGCGGTGTTGGCCAAGGGCAGCCCTTGCGACCGGCCGGTGGCGCAAGCGGCGCGGTTCAAGGCGGGCGACGCCGTGCGGACCAAAAACTTCAACCCGACCGGCCACACGCGGCTGCCGCGCTATGCGCGCGCCAAGCAGGGGGTGATTGAGACGGTGCACGACGGTTTCGTGTTCCCCGACAGCAACGCGCATGGACACGGCGAAAATCCGCAATGGGTCTACACCGTGGTTTTCGAAGGGCCGGAAATCTGGGGAGAGGGCGCCGGCCCGACGCTGAGCGTCTCGATAGACGCCTGGGAGAGCTATCTTGAGCCGGCGTGACTCGGACATGGCCGATTTGCCGCCGGGCGCCGATGCGCCTGTTTTCGCCGAACCATGGCAGGCTGAGGCGTTTGCCATGACGGTGGCGCTGCACGACAAGGGCCTGTTTTCGTGGAGCGAGTGGGCGCAGGCGCTGTCGAGCGAAGTGAAAAGACCGGGCGCCGCAGCGGACGGCCATGATTATTACGAACATTGGCTGGCGGCGCTGGAAAGCCTGCTTGCCTCGAAGGGACTGGCTGCCAAGTCGGATGTCGACGCGATGGCTGAGGCCTGGGAGCGCGCCGCGCATGCCACCCCGCACGGCAAGCCGATCCTGCTGGAGAACGATCCCCAGCGGATTCGATAAGGTCTGGGGTGAGCTTGTATGTTCCCTTTACGTTCTTGTCTGTGCCTGATAGCCTGACCCGTCGGCGGCACTGAAGCGTCCCGGCGCATCGATGATGATGGCGGCTGTCTTGTCTTTCCCTTGCGAATCCGGTCTCTCGCGCTGATGGAATTCTCTCCCCAACAGGACGAGGCGCTGCAAGCGGTCGCCCGCTGGCTGAAGATCGGCCAGCCACAGCTGTTCCGGCTGTTCGGCTATGCCGGCACCGGCAAGACGACGCTGGCGCGCTATTTCGCCGAGCATGTCGACGGCCAGGTGCAGTTCGCCGCCTTCACCGGCAAGGCGGCGCAGGTGCTGCGCTCCAAGGGCGCGGTCAATGCGCGTACCATCCATTCGCTGATCTACCGGCCGAAAGGCGAGGAATCGGTGTCGGACGAAATCACCGGCAAGACGTCGATGTCGCCGACTTTTTCGCTCAACCGGCAGAGCCCGATCTCGCGGGCCAAGCTGGTCGTCATCGACGAATGTTCGATGGTCGACGAGCAACTCGGCCGCGACCTGATGAGTTTCGGCACGCCGATCCTGGTGCTCGGCGACCCCGGCCAGTTGCCGCCGATCTCGGGCGGCGGCTTCTTCACCGACCACGAGCCGGATTTTCTGCTCACCGAAATCCACCGGCAGGCGCGCGACAACCCGATCCTGCGGCTGGCGCTCGATGTGCGCGAGGGCCGCGAGTTCATGCGTGGCGACTATGGCACGGCGCAGGTGATCGGCAAGGAAGACGTTACCCAGGAACTGGTGCTGAAGGCGGACCAGGTGCTGGTCGGCACCAATCGCACGCGGCGCCGCTACAATCAGCGGCTGCGCGAGCTCAAGGGCTTCAACGCCGACTATCCGCAGGCCGGCGACAAGCTCGTCTGCCTGCGCAACGATCCGGCAAAGGGCCTGCTCAACGGCTCGCTGTGGAAGGTGATGACATCGTCGCGCGAGACGGTGAAGCCCGGCATCAACCTTCTGGTGTCGCCGGAAGAGGACGATCCGGATCGCGGCGTCGCCAAGATCAAGCTGCTCAAGGCGGCGTTCGAGGATCCGGACGCCGATATCCCCTGGCAGCAGAAGAAGCGCTTCGACGATTTCGACTATGGCTACGCGCTGACCGTGCACAAGGCGCAGGGCTCACAGTGGAACGAGATCGTGCTGTTCGATGAAAGCTGGGCCTTCAAGGAAACCCGCCAGCGCTGGCTCTACACCGCCATCACGCGGGCGGCCGAGCGGCTGACGATCGTCAGGTAGGGGCGCCGGATGCTGTTGCCCCGATAGGCTGTGCGGCAAGCCATTGCCAGGCGGCAGCCTCGTCCTCCGTCCTGAAATGCCTGATTTCGATGGGTGGTGAGGACGGCAGAAAGCGTTGTGCGTCCGCTATCCAGTCCGGTTCGCCGATCGTCGCGCAACGGTCGACATGTTCCAATGCATGAATGGCGCCCTGCTTCAGGGTCTCGTCCGCGATGTCGGCCCAGTCGACGCCGTCGTGGTCGACGAGGCGCACCAGCACATCGACGCGCGGATGCAGGGCGTAGGCTGCCTCCAGCAATCCGAAAAGATTTTCACCATCGGCCGCGGAAACGTGCCCGACGACATCGATGGCGAAAAGGTCGTCACGGCTGGTCTCGATACGGCGGATTGCCGGCACCTCATCGAGAAAATTCATCGGCGCTACCTTTCCCGGCTGGTTCATCAGGCTTGGAACACCCGAAACCCCCAGTCTGTTCCCACCAAAGGCATTACTGTTCCCGCCAAAGCCATTATAGGTGGCGCATCGAATGATTTTTGAGGCCACCCGCATGCCTGCAAAGCTCTCCGTCAATCTCAATGCCATCGCCATGCTGCGCAACCGGCGCGACCTGCCGTGGCCAAGCGTCACCGGCCTCGGCCGCATTGCGCTGGCGGCCGGAGCGCACGGGCTGACAGTGCATCCACGCCCCGACGAGCGGCACACAAGACTCTCCGATGTGCCTGAGATCCGGTCGCTGATCGACGACGAGTTTCCGGGCGCGGAATTCAACATCGAGGGCTATCCGACCGAGGATTTCCTGCTGCTTGTGGAAAAGCATCAGCCTGAACAGGTGACCTTGGTGCCGGACGATCCGGCCCAGGCGACATCGGACCATGGCTGGAACTTCGCTACCCAGGCCGCGTTCCTCACACCGATCGTCAAGCGTCTGAAAAAGGGGGGCTTTCGCGTGTCGCTGTTTTCCGATCCGGACCCCGATTGGGTGGCGGCCGCATGCGACACCGGCGCCGACCGCATCGAGCTCTATACGGGTCCATACGGCAGCTATCACACAGATTCCGCCAAAGCGGCCAAAGAGCTGGAAAGGCTGGGAAAAACAGCCGACGCCGCGCTTGCCGCCGGGCTTCAGGTCAATGCCGGGCACGATCTGGTGGTCAGCAATCTGCCGGCACTTGCCAGGCGCATTCCGGCATTGGCCGAAGTGTCGATCGGACATGGGTTGACAGCCGACGCGTTGGAGTATGGCATGGCCGGCACGGTGGGTCGGTTCCTCAAGGCCTGCGGGTGGTAGCAATGGCAGCCTCGCATGGCAGGCATGGCTGCCATTACGCGACGGCACTTGATATTGCATTGCAGCAAGCGTAGAGCACCGCGCGCTTATCGGAGTGTCGTCCATGGCCCTTACCAATAATGGTAGTGAGGCAGAACCCGTCGAACAATCGAGCCATTCGGAAGTCGAACAGCACAGCACCAAGGTTCTGATGCTGGGCGCGCTCGGTGTCGTCTATGGGGATATCGGCACCAGCCCGATCTACGCCTTTCGCGAGGCGCTGGTGGCATCTTCCGGCGGAGAAGTGGCCGACCGCGGTGACATCCTGGGCGTTTTGTCGCTGATCATCTGGTCGCTGACCATCATCGTCACCATCAAATACATCATGTTCGTGCTGCGGGCGAACAACCGCGGCGAGGGCGGCGTGCTGTCGCTGATGGCGCTGGCGCGCGGCAGTTTCCCCAAGCGCTCGGCGCTGATGCTCGGCATCGGCATCGTCGGGGCGTCGCTTTTCTTCGGCGACGCCGTCATCACGCCGGCGATTTCGGTGCTGTCGGCGGTCGAAGGCATGAACGTCGTCACGCCGACCTTCCAGCCTTATGTCGTGCCGCTGACACTGGTCATTCTCGCCATGGTGTTCGCGGTGCAACGTTTCGGCACGGGCGGCGTGGGATTGGTCTTCGGTCCCGTGACGGCGGTGTGGTTCCTGGCGATCGGCCTTTCCGGCCTCAACCACATCATCGCCGATCCGGAAATCCTGTGGGCGATCAGCCCGCACTACATCGTCGCATTCCTGATCAATTCGCCCGATGTCGCTTTCGTCACCATCGGCGCCATCTTCCTCGCCGTGACCGGCGCCGAGGCGCTCTATGCGGATCTCGGCCATTTCGGCCGCAAGCCGATCGTGCTCGCCTGGCTGTGGGTCGTGTTTCCGTGCCTGCTGCTCAATTATGCCGGGCAGGGCGCTTTCGTGCTGGCCAAGAACGGCGTCGTCGGCCATCCGTTCTTCGAAATGAATGAAGGCTGGACGCTGATCCCGATGGTCGTGCTGGCGACCGCCGCCACGGTCATCGCCAGCCAGGCGGTGATCTCGGGCGCCTTCTCGTTGACCAGGCAGGCGGTGCAGCTCAACATGCTGCCGCGCCTGGAAATTCTGCATACGTCGGAGAAACAGTCCGGCCAGATCTACATGCCGCGCGTCAACCTGCTGCTGGCGCTGGTGGTGATGATGCTGGTGGTGGGCTTCGGCGAGTCCAGCAGGCTGGCATCGGCCTACGGCATCTCGGTGACCGGCAACATGCTGGTGACCACGGTGCTGTTGTTTGTGGTCATGACGCGGATCTGGAAATGGAAGCTGTGGCTGGCGGTCTCGCTGACGGCGCTGTTCGGCTTCATCGACGTCGGTTTCTTTGCCTCCAACATCGTCAAGGTGTTTGAGGGCGGCTGGGCATCGCTGGCCGTTGCCTTCACCATCGTGCTGGCCATGTGGACCTGGGTGCGCGGCAGCCGCTATCTGTTCGACAAGACCCGCCGCAACGAGATCCCGCTCGATTTCCTGGCCGGCAATCTGTTGAAGAAGAAGCCGCAGCTGGTGTCAGGCACCGCCGTGTTCCTGACCAGCGATCCGCTCAGCGCGCCAACCGCACTGATGCACAGCCTGAAGCACTACAAGGTGCTGCATGAGCAGAACGTCATCCTTTCGGTGGTGACCGCGCCGCAGCCGGTGGTGCCCGACAGCGACCGGGTCAAGATGGAGACGGTCAACGAGCTGTTCATGCGCGTGACTCTGACCTTCGGCTACATGGAGCAGCCCAACATCCCGCGCGCTCTGGCGATCTGCCGCAAGCAGGGCTGGAAATTCGACATCATGACGACTTCGTTCTTCCTGTCGCGGCGTTCGCTCAAGGCCTCGCCCAATTCCGGCATGCCGGTGTGGCAGGACCGGCTGTTCATCGGCCTGGCGCGCACGGCGGCCGACGCGACGGAGTATTTCCAGATCCCGACCGGGCGCGTGGTGGAGATCGGCACTCAGGTGGCCATCTAGGACATGCCGATATTCAGGTGAGGCCGGCCTGCGAACGGCAGGTTCCCGCGCTTCCGGTACTCACGGACTAGGTGTCCGCTCCGTTCCGGTTCTCGGAACCCACCATTCTCGGTCCAGCCTGACCTGAATCTCGACATACCTTCACGAAGACGCCGATCTTAACCGGCCAGGGCGGCTTTGTTGGCCTCGAGGAATTGCTTCAAGGTCTTCGGCGTCCTGCCGGAAAGCGTCTCGATCGCGTCCGTCACCATGGCGATGCGGCCGGAGCGCGTGTTGGCGTCGAAGGACACGATGACTTCAGCAAAATCCTCGGGAACGCCTGATGCCTTTACCCCTTCGGTGAGCGCTTCATCCGGAACCTGCACGACATCGAGCGACTTGCCGGTGACCTCGCTTACCAGGGCGGCAATCTCTGCCGTGGTGTAGGCGTGCGGACCGGTCAAGGTGTAGGTCTTGCTTTCGTTTGAAGCGCCAGCGAGGCTGGCGGCGATCGCCGCTGCCATGTCGTCGCGCGCACCGTGGGCAATGCGCCCGTCGCCGGCCGACGTGTACCATTTTCCCGAGGCGATCGCGTGCGGCAGGGCCATGAACAGGTTCTCCTGGTACCAGCCGTTGCGGAAGATCGTGTAGGGGATGCCGCTCGCCTTGATCGCCTGCTCGGTGCTGTAGTGGTCATCGGCAAACAGGACCGGCGATACCGGCTCCGGATTGGGCATCGAGGTGTAGAGCAGATGCGAAATGCCGGCATTTTTGGCCGCGGCGACGGCATTTTCGTGCTGCTTCAGGCGCCTGCCGCTTTTGAGATCGAGATCGCCGGTCGAAATAATCAGCACCTTGTCGGCGCCTTTGAATGCGGTTTCCAGCGACGCCGCGTCGTTGAAGTCGGCGGCCCTGACAACGACGCCGCGCAGCGCCAGATCGGCCACGCCTTCCAGATTGCGTGTGGCGGCGATGATGTTTGCCGGTGGAACTTTGTGCTTGTCCAGGAGATATTGGACGACACCGCGGCCGAGCTGGCCGGAAGCGCCGGTGACGAGAAGGGTTTCGGTCATGGAAGGTCCTGACATTGCGCCGCTAAGGCGGTTCGAGTGGCAGTCTCAAAAAGAGACCAGCACTAAAATAGGAATTGACCTGGTGCCGTAAAGAAGGCAGTTTTTCGGGAGGTAGGCACACGCAGGGAACCAGCCATGGACGGTAAGGTCATCAATCTGAAGTCGAAGTTGGAGGTCTACAAGGCCATCTCAGGCGGCGGTAATATTGCCAATTGTCCGGTTCGCGAGGTCATCCAGGGGGTGAGCGGCAAATGGAGGTCGCTGCTGATGATGGCGCTGGCTGAAAAACCCTATCGCTTCGGCGAGTTGCGGCGCCTTGTGCCCGACATTTCGCAGCGCATGCTGACCCAGACGCTGTACGATCTTCAGCGCGATGGCTATGTGCATCGTGAGGTGTTCCCGACCAAACCACCAAGCGTCGAATACAGCCTGACCGATCTCGGGCGCTCTATGTTCGGCGCCTTTCATCAATTGATTCTGTGGGCCGAACTCAACCATGATGCGGTGCGCGCAGCGCGCGCCGATTTTGATGCGTCCCAGGCTTGAACGGCCGCCAAGGCCCAGGCTTGAACGACCGCTAAAGCCCCAGGGTGCGGCTTGATTTCGCCGGGCTGCTGAAGGATTGTCCCGGCCAGTTCGGCTGTGGGGGCATTGGCATTTCCTACGACATCGCAATAGCAGGCGCCGGGCCGGCGGGACTGGCCATGGCGCTCTATCTCAAGCGCGCCGGGCATCGGGTCACGGTCTTCGAGCGCTTCGATGAGCCGAAGCCGGTCGGCTCCGGGCTGATCCTGCAGCCGACAGGGCTGACGGTGCTGGCCGATCTTGGCCTGCTCGACGACATGCTGGCGCTGGGCAGCCGCATCGACCGCCTGCATGGCGCCGATGCCACCACAGGCCGTACCGTGCTCGATGTCCGCTACGATGCGCAACGCGGTGGCCGCTTCGGGCTGGCGGTGCACCGGGCGGCCTTGTTCGGCGTGCTCTTCCGCGCCGCCCAACGCGAAGCGATCGCCATCGAAACCGGCGTCGAGATCGAGGCCTTGGAGACGGGCGAACGGACGACGCTGATCTGCGGCAACGGACGAAGGGCGGGGCCGTTCGACCTCGTAGTCGACGCCAGCGGTTCGCGCTCGAAACTGTGCCGCGCAAGCGCTGCAGGCGAGCCACGACCGCTCACCTATGGCGCGTTCTGGGCCTCGCTTGGCTGGCGCGGCGACGGTTTCGATGAGCGCGCGCTGCTGCAACGCTACGACAGAGCGAGCGTGATGATCGGCGTGCTGCCGATCGGCCGGCCGCAGCCGGGCGCTGAAAAGATGGCGGCATTCTTCTGGAGCCTGAAGCCGTCGGACGCCGATGAGGTGCGCGTCCGGGGCCTGGATGCCTGGAAGGAGAGGGTGATCCGGCTGTGGCCGCAGAGCGAGGCGTATGTCAGCCAGATCGACAGTTTCGACCAGCTCTCGCTGGCGCGCTATGGCCACCACACGATGAAGCGGCCGGTTGGGCGGCGGTTGGCCATCATCGGCGACGCGGCGCACTCGACCAGCCCGCAGCTCGGGCAAGGGGCCAATATGGCGCTGCTCGACGCCGCGGCGCTCAGCCATGCGCTGGCGCGGACGGACAGTGTCGAAGCGGCACTTGAAGCCTATGCGAGGGCGCGGCGCTGGCATGTCCGCATCTTCCAGGCGCTGTCGCTGGCGTTCACGCCGTTCTACCAGTCGGATTCGGTGGCGCTGCCCTTCATCCGCGACAGGCTGGTGGCGACGGTGGCAAAAATCCCGCCGGCGCCGCAGTTTCTCGCCTCGATGGTGGCCGGCACCGTAATCGATCCGTTCAAGCGGATAGGACTGGTCGAAGCGCGGTGGCCGGATCGTTTTGGCCAATGAGGCTCGAAAGGTACGATCCCTTTGCCCGCAGGAAGGCATGCAGGCGCTGTGAGTAGTCCGGCGCCACGGCTTGCCTGATCGACGGGCGTTCACTCAACGCCCGGCGCCAGGCGCGGACGAGGGGCTTTCGGTCAAGAATGCCGAAATCACCGATCCGGTCGAAGACATCGAGATAGCGGAAGACCGGACCGTAAACGGCGTCGACCAGCGAAAAGTGCTTGCTGGCGAACCAGGGGCCGCCAGGCTCGTCCGCCAGCTCGGCTTCGAGACGGTCGAGCATGGCGGATAGCGCGCTGGATTCGTCAAGGAAGCCGGCCTCGGTCGATGTTGAATAGAACCGACCGATGGCGTTGAGGGTTGCCGAACCGAACTCGATCCAGGCGCGATGCCGGGCGCGGGCATAGGGATCGGCCGGGTGGAGTGGATTGGCTTGCGTCTCTTCGAGGAATTCCAGGATGACGGCCGATTCGAAGATCACCGTTTCCTCGCCATTTCGCTGCACGCGCAGCAGCGGCACCTTGCCGAGCGGCGAGATCGCCTTGAACCAGTCCGGCTTGTTGGCGAGGTCGATATCGACGCGTTCGAACGGCACGCCCTTTTCGGTGAGCGAAATCGCGGCGCGCTGCACATAGGGGCAGAGGTGATGGCTGACGAGAATGAGCTTGTCGGCGCGTTTGCAGATTTCGTGTTTCATCGGATTGGCTTTCCCTGATTAATGCAATTGCATCTATGTAGATGCATATGCATTGATCGTCAAGCTTGATGCAATTGCATCTATCGTCTAAGGTGCGCCATGACCGAGAAAGCCGCGCCTTCGCCCGAAGCCATCAAGGCCTGGGCTCGCCTGATGCGCGTATCGCGCCAGTTGATGGAGAGCGCCGAAGAGGCGTTGAAGGCCGCCGGTCTGCCCCCACTTGCCTGGTACGACGTGCTGCATGAACTCGCCGAGGCGGGCGAGGGCGGGCTGCGGCCGTTCCAGCTCATCGAGCACACGCTGTTCGCGCAATACAACATTTCGCGCCTGCTGACCCGGCTCGAGGCCGATGGGCTCGTCGAGAAACTGCCGGTGGCCGATGACGGCCGTGGCCAGACCATCCGCATCGCGGCCAAGGGGCGAGAGACACGCCGCCAGATGTGGGCTGTCTACGGACGCTCGATCGCCGAACTGGTTGGCGCCAAACTGTCGGCGGATGAGCTGACCATGGTCTCGGCACTGCTTGGACGGTTGCGCCATCCGCCAGCCAGCGATTAAGCGAGCCTGTCGCGCCAGCGCCTGTCCATTTTGCAGATATTTTGCTCTCGTCCTCTTGCGCACGGCCTCGGATCGCGCAATATGCCGAACCGTAACGTACGGTTCGGCTTATCGGGAATGCCGACCTTTCGAGAGAAGAGCGTGTTGCACATCGTGCCTGACATCGACACCAGCGAAGCGCTGACAGAGCGGCAGAAGGCCGTGCTCGACGCGGCGTTGCGGCTGCTGGTCGAAGAGGGCGACCAGCTGACCATGACCGCCGTGGCGCGCCGCGCCAGCTGTTCCAAGGAAACGCTCTACAAATGGTTCGGCGACCGCGACGGGCTGCTGACGGCGACGGTGCAATGGCAGGCCTCTAAAGTGCGAGTGGCACCGGTCGACCGCAAGGGGCTCGATCTTGCCTCGCTGACCGCGAGCCTCGAGCGCTTCGCCTCGGATTGGCTCAAGGTGATTTCCAGCGACACGTCGATCGCGCTCAATCGGGTGGCGGTCAGCCATGCGGGCTCCGGCAAGGACAATCTCGGCGCCGTGGTGCTGGAGAACGGCCGCTTCGCGCTGGCCAAACGGCTGAAGCCGGTGCTTGAGGCCGGCCGACGGACCGGGCTTTTGGATTTCGCGGATGCCGAGACGGCGTTCCGCACCTTTTTCGGGCTGGTCGCCCGCGATGTGCAGATCCGTCTGCTGCTCGGCGACCGGCTGGAATTGACTGAGGCGGCGATCGGCGGCGATGCCGCGCGGGCGACGCAGCAGTTTCTCGCTCTTCATGGAGCAACAACCGGCCGCAAGGCCCTAGAGCCGGATGATTTCAGGTCAAGTCGACCTGAAATCTGAATCCGTCTCTAAATCAAGAAGATAGAGCATGATGTCGTCCGAAAACCGCTTCACACTTTTCGGCATCATGCTCTGATTTATAAACGGGAAGGAAGACAAAATGCGTGTCTATTACGATCGTGATGCCGATCTCAATCTGATCAAGGGCAAGAAGGTCGCCATCATCGGCTATGGCAGCCAGGGCAGGGCGCATGCGCTCAACCTCAAGGATTCCGGCGCCAAGGAGATCGCAATCGGCCTCAAGGCCGGCTCGGCAACCGCCAAGAAGGTCGAGGCCGACGGTCTCAAGGTGATGAGCGTGGCGGACGCCGCCAAATGGGCCGACCTGATGATGATGGCAACGCCGGACGAACTGCAGGCCGACATCTACAAGAACGAGATCGCGCCGAACATCCGCGATGGTGCCGCTATCGCCTTCGCGCACGGCCTCAACGTGCATTTCGGCCTGATCGAGCCGAAGTCGACGGTCGACGTCGTCATGATCGCGCCGAAGGGTCCCGGCCACACGGTGCGCGGCGAATACCAGAAGGGCGGCGGCGTGCCGTGCCTGGTCGCCGTCAACCAGGATGCCTCGGGCAATGCGCTCGACCTGGCACTGTCCTACGCCTGCGGCGTCGGCGGCGGCCGTTCGGGCATCATCGAGACCAATTTCCGCGAGGAATGCGAGACCGATCTGTTCGGCGAGCAGGTCGTGCTGTGCGGCGGCCTGGTCGAGCTGATCCGGGCCGGTTTCGAGACGCTGGTGGAAGCCGGCTACGCGCCTGAGATGGCCTATTTCGAGTGCCTGCACGAGGTCAAGCTGATCGTCGACCTGATCTATGAAGGCGGCATCGCCAACATGAACTACTCGATTTCGAACACCGCCGAATGGGGCGAATATGTCTCGGGTCCGCGCATCATCACCGCCGAGACCAAGGCCGAGATGAAGCGCGTGCTGAAGGACATCCAGACCGGCAAATTCACCTCGGAGTGGATGCAGGAGTACCGCGCCGGCATGTCCCGCTTCAAGGGCATCCGCCGCAACAATGACAGCCACCAGATCGAGGAAGTCGGCGCCAAGCTGCGCGCGATGATGCCGTGGATTTCCAAGAACAAGCTGGTCGACAAGGCGAAGAACTGAGCGAAATCCACAAGCGCTCGAAAATAGCAGCTTCCATGAACAAGAAACGGCGCCACGTGGCGCCGTTTTTTCATTCTGTCGATCAGCTCAGCTACAGGGCCAGCCCATCAATAGGGTGAGTAGCACTGCTGGCGCGGGCCGTTGTAGGGCTGGAACGTGTTGTCGTAGGCCCGGTACGACCGGTAGCGGTTGTAGCACCATTGGACATGGGCGCTCGAAAGCCGTCCCGCGCGGTAGTAGCGGCGCGGCGCCGGCCGGTCATAGTAGTCGTAGTTGTTGTACATGCTGCCGAGGCCAAGCCCCAGGCCAAGGCCCAGGATCGCGGCACTCGCGCCATCATCGTAGTAACGGCCGCCGCGATAGTGATGGCGACCATGGCGCCAACGCCAGTTGTCTCCACCATTCCAGTGACCGCCGCCGCCGTGCCAATGCCGACGGCCGCCGTCCCAATTGCCCGACCGGCGCCATCTCCAATTGTCGTTGTTGAACTGACGGTTGTTGTTGCCGCCCGCCCAGCTGTCGCGGACCGGTGTGACATTCGGCGCCGCGGTGCTGGTGGGAATCGACAGGTCCGGTTGCATGATCGGGCCGGCGGCGGACGGTGCCGTGACGCCGGAAAGGATACCCAGGGCTAGCAGCCCCGATTTGACCGTGGAAGAAAAGAGCGAATTCATTGCACTCTCCAAGAGCTACAGGCCCCACGCCCACCCGAGGAATGGGGCAACAATGGATGTTTGCATCTGAACGGCGGATGAACGGAAAGGTTCCGTCAACCATGACGCGAACGCACCCAGGACCAATCGATCTCAGATGGTGGTCCTGCGCGCTTGTTTTCCGAAGCACTTGCGGGCAAAGGTCATGGCATGTCGCTGCGCCTTGCCACCTTCAATGTCGAGAACCTGATGAACAGGTTCGATTTTTCCGGCTATCGCAACCAGCTCAACGAGGATCGAACGCTGGCGCTGTTCGATATCCAGAGCGAGGCGGAATACAGGATGCTGGAGCAGGCCCGCGCCATCGCCCAATCCGACGACACGCGCCAGCTGACGGCGCTGGCAATCGCTGCCACCCGGGCCGACATCATCTGCATGCAGGAGGTCGACAACATCGAGGCGCTGAAGGCCTTCGAATATGGCTATCTGTTCAAGATGGTGGGGCAGGGCTACCGGCAGAAATACACCACATCGGGCAATGATTCACGCGGCATCGACGTTGCCGTGATGATGCGCAATGAGACCGCCCAGGGCCAGCCGATCGAATTCGTGCGCATGACCAGCCACGCCTATGTCACCTACGAGCAGTTCGGGCTGCACACGCCGGAACTCGAGGCACTGGGCAATCAGGCCAATGAGCGCATTTTCCGGCGCGACTGCCTGGAGATCGACGTCACCGTGGGCGGCGTGCCGCTGACGCTCTATCTCGTGCATTTCAAGTCGATGGGTTCGCCGCGCAACGGGCTCGACGGGCGCGAGGCGACGATGCCGGTGCGCATCGCGGAGGCGCAGGCCGTGCGGCGCATCATCGAGGAGCGCTTCGGCAAGGACTATGCCGCCGACAAACGCTGGGCAATCTGCGGCGATATGAACGATTACCGCCAGCGTGTGAAGGTGGCCGGCGATGCGATCGACGGCTATCGCTTCGAGGTCGTCGACGAAGCCCTGTCCTGCATCAACGTGCTGACGGCCGGCGGCTTCTGCGAAAACGTCGTCGAGCGGCGGCCGGAGATGAACCGCTGGAGTTTCTACCACACGCGCGGACCGGAAGAACGGCATCTGTGCCAGCTCGACTACATCCTGCTGTCGAAGGGGCTCGCCGCCAGCAACGCGACGGCTGTTCCCGACATCATCCGCAACGGCCAGCCCTGGCGCACCATTTTTCCGCCGGGGCAGGAGGTCGACCGCTTTCCGCGTGCCGGCTGGGACCGGCCGAAGGCGTCGGACCATTGCCCGGTGGCGATCACGCTGGACATGACCTGACGCATGAGTTTCGACCTGCCACGCAACGTCATCCTGCCGGTCGACGCCATCGACGTCCGGCTCGATCCCGGTCCGCACCCGTTCGCAAGGGACAATGCAGAGGCGATCGCCGAGAACTGGCAGCACGAAATCGCTGCCAATCCGGCGCTGTTCGACGGCATGGTGGTGCTGCTGTCGCAGCTTGCCTACCGCGACAACCGTCTCGCCGGCCGCTGCCATGCGGTCAACTATTCGACTTTCATGCTGTGGCGGAAGCGGCGCGAGAATTCGGGCGCCGAGCATGCCTATGCCCATGCCATGCTGGTGGCTGCCGACAATGCGCTGGTGGCGATCCGCATGGGTCCGCACACGGTCAACGCCGGCCGCGTCTATTTTGCCGCCGGCTCATTCGAGCCGGTCGATTTTCGCGATGGCCTGGTCGATGTCGATTTCAACATGATCCGCGAAGTGCGCGAGGAAACCGGCCTCGACCTGTCAGGGGCTCATCGCGGCAAGCGCTACCACGCCATGTCGACCAACAGCGGCACGGTGATCTTCCGCCGCTACCACGCGGCGGCGCCCGCAGACGAGATCGCCCAGCGCATCTCAGCCTTCGTCGCCACCGAAACCGAGCCGGAGATCGACGGGCCAGTGATCATCCGCCATGCCGCCGACCTGCCGGTCGGCCTGTCACCGCACATGAAGCCGCTGATCGAGTGGCATTTCGCAAACGGGAGTTAAGGGCGCGTCTTGTTCTGTGCCGCGTTGCGATCGTTGCGGGCGGCGACGAGGAACAGGATGAAGCCGATGCCCAGCAAACCGCCCATCGCCATTCCTATGGTCTGGCCGACGACTGCCTGAAAATCGGCTGTGACGCGATCGGGATTGGCCATGCCGAAGCGGGCGAGATACCACCAGATGCCTGCAAGGAAGGCCTCGATGACGACCATCGTCAGGATCAGTCGTGCCTTCTTGCTCATTGGCTATTCCTCCACCCAAGCGTGAATTGCCCTAGCATCATGAACGGCGCGGCGACAGTGGCGGGTAGGGTGGAAACGTCTAAGGCTGTGCAAAACCGGTCTGAGCGCTGGCCGCGTTCCGGCCGGGTTGCCCTATTCGTGCCTAAGCGCATCGATCGGATCGAGCCTGGCGCCGCGCAGCGCCGGGAAGAAGCCGAACACCATGCCGATGAGCGCGGAAAAGCCGACGGCGAGCAGGATCACCGCCGGGCTCGGCGCGAACGGGATGGTCAGCGTCACCGCGGCGAGGCCGGCCAGCGCCAGCCCGATCAGGATGCCGATGATGCCGCCGAGCAGCGACAGCACCGTGGCCTCGACCAGGAACTGGATCAGGATGTGCTTTTCATGCGCGCCGATGGCGAGCCTGATGCCGATCTCGCGGGTGCGTTCGGTGACCGACACCAGCATGATGTTCATGATGCCGATGCCGCCGACCAGCAGGCTGACGCCGGCGACGGCGCCCAGCATGCCGGTCATGGTGGTGGTGGCGCTGGCCATGGCGTCGGCGATCTGGGTCATGTCGCGGATGGCGAAATCGCTTTCACGATCGGGCGTGATGCGTCTGGCGTCGCGCAGAATGTCCTCGACGCGCGGCTGCAGCTCGCTGGTCGGCGTGCGGTCATCGGCGGCGATGTAGATGTTGTCGATGTCGCGGTTGCCGGCGATGCGGCGCTGGTAGGCGTGCAGCGGCATCAGCACGACATTGTCCTGATCCTGACCGAAGCCGGTATAGCCCTTGGGCTCGAGCAGGCCGATGATCTTGCAGGAGGTGCGGTTGACGCGGATGATCTCGCCCTCGGGATCGCCAGCGCCGAAGAATTGTTGGCGCACCGTCTCGCCGATCAGGCACACGCCGGTGCCCGAGCGGGTTTCGGAATCGCTGAACGGGCGGCCCGACACCAGTTTCCAGTCGCGCGCATCGAGATAGGCGCTGTCGGTGCCGGTGACGCCCGAGGTCAGGCTCTCGGTGCCGAAGATGACCCGGACCTGCTTTTGCGAAGCCGGCGAAATGGCGCGGGCGCCAGTCAGATGCGCAACCAGCGCCGCCAGCTCCTTTTCGGCCAGCGGACGCACCACCTGGTCGAGCCCGCCCGGGCCACCGGGACCGGCCGGGCGACCGGAGCGGACGACCAGCAGATTGCTGCCGAGCTTGGAGATGTCGGCCTTGACCTTCTGCGTGGTGCCCGAGCCGATGGTGAGCATGGCAATGACGGCGGCAACGCCGATGACGATGCCGAGCAAGGTCAGGAACGAGCGCAGCACGTTGCGGCGGATCGAGCGCAGCGACAGGCGGACGGTTTCCCAGATCATGGTTGTGCGATCTCCAGCTTCCTGGAATCAGAGGCGACGTGGCCGTCGAGGAAGCGGATGGTGCGTTCGGCATAGTCGGCGACATCGGCCTCGTGGGTGACCATGGCGATGGTTAGGCCAAGCTCCTTGTTGAGCCGCGTCAGCAACTCCATGATCTCGTGCGTGCGGGCGGTGTCGAGATTGCCGGTCGGCTCGTCGGCGACGAGCAGCGTCGGGCGCGTGACGATGGCGCGCGCGATCGCCACGCGCTGCTGCTGGCCGCCGGACAGTTCGGCCGGCGTGTGGTGCTCGCGGCCGACAAGGCCGACCTCCGCCAGGGCCTGCATGGCAAGGTCGCGGCGCTCGCGGGCGGCCACGCCGCGATAGATCAGCGGCAGTTCGACATTTTCGGCCGCCGTGGTGCGGGCCAGCAGATTGTAACCCTGGAAGACGAAGCCGACATAGAGGTTGCGCAGCATGGCGCGGCGGTTGCGGTCGAGGCGGCCGGCGTCGATGCTCATGAAGGAATAGGTTCCGGCCGTCGGCGTGTCGAGGCAGCCGATGATGTTCATCGCCGTCGACTTGCCGGAGCCGGACGGCCCCATAATGGCGACGAATTCGCCACGCCGGATGGCAAGATCGACGCCGGCCAACGCATGCACCTTGGCCTCGCCCTGGCCATAGCTCTTCCAGACCTTGTCGAAGGTGATGAGGGCAGCACCGGCGGCCACGGCATCAGCTCCGCTGCTGCGACGCGGTGATGACCTGAGCGCCTTCGTCGAGGCCCGAAATGATCTCGGTCAGTTCGCCGTCGGTGGAGCCGATCTTGACGTTGACCGGGTGCGGACGCCCGTTCTCCAGCACGTAGAGCGTGCGCGAGCCGTCGGTGGGCGCTGTCGCGGCCTGGCGCTGGCGGTTGCCGCCGGGGCGGCCCATGCGGCCGGTGAACAGGTCGCTGAGGCTCCAGCCGCGTGCGGCCTGCTGGGCAGGACGAAAGCGGAACGCGGTGGCCGGTACGGTGAGCACGTCCTTGGCCTGCTTGGTGACGACCGAAACGGTGGCGGTCATGCCGGGCCGCAGCAGCAGCTCGTTGTTGTCGACCTCGAGCCGCGCATTGTAGGTGACGACGCCGTCAGTGGTGACCGAGGCATAGGAGATGTCTCGGATCTCGGCATCGAACGGCCGCTCGGGGAAGGCATCGACGGTGAAGCGGGCATGCTGGCCGGATTTGACCGCACCGATGTCGGCCTCGTCGACCGCCGCCACCAGTTCCATGTTCCTGAGATCGGCGGCGATGATGAACAGCACCGGCGCCTGCAGCGAGGAGGCGACCGTCTGGCCGGGATCGACCGAGCGCGTCAAAACGATGCCGTCGATCGGCGCATAGATGGTGCTCTTGGCAAGGTCGGTCTGCTGCGCCTTGAGGTCGGCCTGGGCGATGGCGAGGTTGGCCTGCGCACTGTCGAGAGCTGCCTTGGAACGGTCGCGCGTGGCGGTTGCCGCTTCAAGCGACTGGTCGGTCGCCATGCCGCGCCTGGTCAGTTCGGCGGCGCGCACCAGCGCCTTCTCGTTTTCCGCCAGCGTAACCGTGGCGTCCTCGACATTGGCGGCGGCGGCCTTGGCCGAAGCTTCGGCACGCTCGATCTGGACTTCGAGTTTCACCGTGTCGAGTGTCGCCAGCACGTCACCCTTCTTGACCTGCTGGTTCTCCTCGGCCGAGACCGAGCGGATGATGCCGGACAGTTCGCTTGAAATATCGACCTGGGTGAGTGGCTGCAGCGTGCCGGTCGCCGACACCGCGACTGTGAGGTCGGCCTTGGCGGCAGGCACTGTGGTGTAGTCAATCCTGGCCGGCGAGCCGGCATACCATTGATAGACGCCAAGCCCGGCGGCGAGCACGATCAGCGCCAGCAGCGCATAGAGCCACCCACGACGGCGCGATCTGCGCCGGCCTGTCTGGTCGAGCCCAAGCGCCGTCTCGATGGCGGAATCCGATTCCGTCTTTGGCAGATTGACAATCTGGTCCACGCTGGACCCCTATAACGCGCAATGTCCCTATCTGTGCACAGATCAGGCTTACCGGTTCAAATATCAAATTAAATTTCGCCCATGTTGGGATTGAGGCAGGAATGAAAACCCGGAATTACTTGCTTTACGATGTGTTTACGACCGAGCGACTGGCCGGCAATCCTTTGGCCGTCGTGCTCGACAGCAAGGGATTGGACACGGCCGCGATGCAGGCCATCGCGCGCGAATTCAACCTGTCCGAATCGGTGTTCGTCCTGCCGCCGGACAATCCCAAGCACAAAAACCGCATCCGCATCTTCACGCCCGACTATGAAATGCCGTTCGCCGGCCATCCGACGGTCGGCGCCGCGATCGCGCTGGCCGAACTTGCGGAGGAGGGCGGCGCCGGCATCTTCGTGCTGGAGGAAAACATCGGTCCGGTGCGGTGCGCCGTCAGCAAGCATGACGGCAACACTTTTGCCGAGTTCGATCTGGCGAAGCTGCCGGAGCCGCTGAAGCTCGATGCCGATCCGGAGGCGATCGGTGCCGCGCTTGGGTTGACGCCGCATGAGATCGGCTTCGAGAATCACCGCGTCGCATTCTGGTCGGCGGGCGTGCCCTATGTCACCATCCCGGTTGCCAATCTCGAGGCGGCGGGTCGCATCCGGCTGGACAACCAGGCCTGGTCGGAACTGGCGCCGCGCAAGAGCGAATGGGCCTTCGCCAGCCCCTATGTCTACTGCCGCGAGACGGTGAACCACGAAAGCGCCTTCCATGTGCGCATGATCGTGCCTGGCACGCCTTCCTACGAGGACCCGGCGACCGGCTCGGCGGCAGCCGCCTTTGCCGGCGCCATCATGCATTTCGACGCGCCGACCGATGGCATTTCACAGCTGTGGATCGAGCAGGGGCTGGAGATGGGCCGGCCATCGCGTATCCGCCTCGAACTGACCGTGCAAGGCGGAAAACTGGCCTCGGCGCGCATCGGCGGCAACGCAATCAAGGTGGCGGAAGGCAAGCTGTTCGTCTGATCGAACGCATGCTCGGTCGATTTGTCGGGAAATGATTCCGGCAGGGCTGGACAGGACCGATGGTGGCGGCTATATGCCCGCCAACGCCGGTTTTTGCCGGCCGAGTGGGTGCGTAGCTCAGTTGGTAGAGCAGCTGACTCTTAATCAGCGGGTCCACAGTTCAATCCTGTGCGCACCCACCAAATTCCTAGAAGAGTTGGTGGAAAGACCCTGAAAGCGAGACGCGTTTGGCGCATCTCGGGCAAGGCTGTCCGACCGTGATTCTTCAAACGCGCTATCCGGATCTTGTGGCGATTTAGCCGCGTTGAAAAATGCGGCTCAGAAACCGGCCGAATCGAAAAGCAAGGCTCCTTTCCCCGGCTGCAGCTTCGTTGGCGCCAGTTCCGTCTTTTCCCCCGGAGAAATCGCTGACGAGCCACCAGAAGAAGACCAGGAAGACAACGAAAATGCCGGTGTCGATCGGGCCATGACTTGAATAGCTGCTGTGACGGGACACAACAGCGACCGCCCCGGCGATAACACCGCAGCTGCGGCAGGATGAAATTCATCCACGAAAATCTATTTGAGAATCGCCGTTGCGGTAAGATGCCCCTTTGTCGTGACAACGGCATCTTTGTCGGCCGATACGGGGAATGAATAACTACTTCTCCGACACGCCAGCCTCTGCAAAACTCGCCATGCGGGCATGGCACTCCAGCGCCGAGCGGACGATGTTGACGGCGAGGCAGGCGCCGGAGCCTTCGCCGAGCCGCATGCCGAGATCGAGCAGCGGCGGCAGGCCGAGCGCTTCGAGCAGGCCGCGATGGCCTGACTCAGCGGAGACATGGGCTGCGATGGTGTGGGCGAGGCCGGTCGGATGCAGCTTCGCCAGCGGGGCTGCGGCGGCGGTGCAGACGAAACCGTCGAGCAGCACGGGTATGCCCAGATGGCGGGCAGCCAGCGTGGCGCCGAAGATGGCGGCCAGTTCGCGTCCGCCGAGCACGGCAGCGATAGCAAGCGGGTCGGCGAGGGCTGCGGCATGGCGCTTCAGGCCGGCTTCGATGGCGACCACCTTGCGCTTCAAGCCGGCGTCATCGACGCCGGTGCCGCGCCCTGTCCACTTTTCCGCGCCGCCGCCGAACAGGGCTGCTGAGATGGCAGCCGCCGGCGTGGTGTTGCCGATGCCCATCTCGCCGAAGCAGATAAGGTCAAGATCCTTCGTCACCGCATCATAGCCGGCCGAGACCGCCGCCAGAAAGGGCGCTTCGTCCATTGCCGGACCTTGGGTGAAGTCGCCGGTCGGATGGTCGAGATCGAGCGGGATGACGTCGAGTTCGGCGCCGGCCATGCGGGCAAGCTGGTTGATGGCGGCACCGCCGCCAGCGAAATTCGCCACCATCTGCACGGTGACTTCCGAGGGATAGGCCGACACACCTTGCGCGGTGACGCCGTGGTTGCCGGCGAAGACGAAAACCTTGACGCGGTCGAGTTTCGGCATGTCGCGGCCCTGCCAGCGCGCCAGCCACGCGGCGATGGTCTCGAGCCGGCCGAGGCTGCCTTGCGGCTTGGTCAGCGTGTCCTGGCGGCGTGCGACCGCATTGGCAGCGGCATCGCTGCCAGACGGCAGGTCGAGGCAGGCGGCGCGCAATTCACGTAGGGATTTGAAGGGCATGGGGGCAAAGTCTCCGAAAAGGAATCAGGCCATGGGGATCAGGCCAAAGGGATCAGGAAAGCGCTACGGACGCGACGAGCAGCACCGCGATCTCGCTTGCCTGCTGCAAGGCGCCGATCGTGTCGCCGGTCTGGCCCTCGATCTGGTTGAAGCAAAGGGCGCGGAATGCGGCAAACAGCAGGCCAAGCAGGATCAGCGCGAAGACGGCGCCGCCCAGCCCGAGCAAGAGAAGCGGGATCGCGCCGAGCCCGGCGCCGGCCATGGCGGTTTCCTGCGAGACGGTGCCGGCGTCGACCGAGAGGCCGTCGACGCGCGCTGGAGGCAAGAGATGCATGAAGGCGCCAAGCAGGCCGCGCGAGGCCGCGTGTGCGGCCAGGAGGGCAAACAGGGCCTGTGTGGGATCGACGAACTCCGACAGCGCGCTCCAGCGGGTCAGCAGCGACAGAGCCAGCGCCGCCGCACCATAGGCGCCGATGCGGCTGTCGCGCATGATCTCAAGTTTGCGGCCGCGCGATTTGCCGCCGCCAAACCCGTCGGCGACGTCGGACAGGCCGTCCTCATGCAGGCAGCCGGTGGTGAGCAGGGTTGCCACGAGGGCAAGTGCGGCCGCCGGCCCCATGGCAAGGCCGAACCGTTCCGCCGTGGCAAAAACGATGGCGCCGATCAGGCCGACGACGAGACCGGTGATGGGGGCGGCCCAGATCGCCGCGGCAAGGCTGCGGCCGCGAAAATCGAAGACGGGCAGCGGCAGCCTGGTGAAGAAGACCAGGCAGAGCGCGATGTCGTCGACGACCTGTCGTGGTGAGAGGGCCAGATTCCCGAATTTCATGCTCTAGCCCCTCGCAATCGCATGGAAGAAGGTGCCGCTGACATGGCCGCGCCGGTAGCCCGAGGCGCCGATCGGATTGCCCTGGCCGTCCGCAAGGTCGGCCAGCGGCTCGTCATTGCCTGTCGCCGTCATCTGCGCATAGTGGAATTCGTGGCCACGGATCAGCGCGCCCTGTGCACCCAGCGGACAATCGGCACGCAGCCGCGCCTCGCGGTAGCCGAGGTTCATCTTGCGCCTGGCGAAGCTGGTGGCGTGGCCGAGCAGGCCGAGCATCGCATGCGTTTCGCCCGACGCGTCCTCCAGGGCTTCGCCGAGCACCATGAAGCCACCGCACTCGCCATGGATGGGCTTCGTCGCGGCGAAACGCGCCATGCCGGCGCGGAAAGTCGCGGCGGCGGCGAGCTTGCCGGCGTGAAGCTCGGGATAGCCGCCCGGCAACCAGCAAACGTCGCAGGTCCCGTCGGGCGCTTCGTCGACGAGCGGCGAGAACGGGACGATTTCCGCACCCGCCTTGCGCCAGTAGGCGGCGACATGCGGATAGAGGAAGGTGAAGGCGGCATCCTCGGCCAGCGCGATGCGTTGGCCGGGCGGCGCCAGCGCGTCGTCGAAACCGCCGGGCGCGGGGGTGAGGGGGGTCGCCAGAGCCATGATCGCGTCGAGATCGAGCGACTTTTCCGCCATGTCGGCCAGCCGGTCGAGATGCGCCATCAGGTCGTCATATTCGCCAGCCTGGACAAGGCCGAGATGCCGTTCGGGCAGGTTCAGCGTGGGATCGCGCAGGATGGCGCCGACGACCGGCAGGCCGATCGCCTCGATGGCCTCGCTGCACAGCTTGCGGTGGCGCTCGCTGCCCAGCCGATTGAGCGCGACACCGGCCATGCGCACGTCAGGATCATAGGTGGCAAAACCCTTGGCGACAGCCGCCGCCGTGGTCGACTGGCCGGAGACGTCGAGCACCAGCAGCACCGGCAGGCCATAGAGCCGCGCCAGGTCGGCCGCCGAGCCGGTTCGGCCGGGAGCCGCGGGTATCCCGTCGAACAGGCCCATGGCGCTTTCCAGGATGACGAAATCGGTGTCATCGGCGGCTTGCGCGGCGAGCGCGTTGAGCAGCGATGGCGGCATCGCCCAGCTGTCCAGATTGACACCGGAGAGGCCCGTGGCGGCGGTGTGGAAGCCGGGGTCGATATAGTCGGGGCCGGATTTGGCGCCGCGCACTTTCAAGCCGCGCCGGGTCAGCGCGCGCAGGATGCCGATGGTGACGCTGGTCTTGCCGGAGCCGGAGCGCGGCGCGCCGATGATGATGGCGCGGGCCGTCATGCTTGCCCCGCCAGGGCCGCGCGCATGGCAACGATGCCGCCGACGACGATCAGCGCCGGCGAGGCGAGACCGGCGGCCGCAGCTTCCTCGGCAATGGTGGCGAGCGTGGCGACGACGGTCCGCTCCTGCGGCGTCGTCGCGGCGACGATCACAGCCGCCGGTGTCGACGGCGCCAGCCCGCCATCGAGAAGGGCGGCTGATATCAAGGGCAGATTGGCCATGCCCATATAGACGACGACAGGCTGGCCGGTGCGGGCGATCGCCGCCCAGTCGAGATCGTCATCGGTGCCGGCGGCGTGGCCGGTCGCCAGGATCACCGCCTTGTTGATGCCGCGCATGGTGGCGGGGATGCCGGTCGCGGCCAGCGCACTGAGGCCCGAGGTCAGGCCGGGCAGGACGCGGAACGGGATACTTTCCCGCGCCAGCGCCAGAGCTTCTTCGCCGCCACGGCCGAAAATATAGGGATCGCCGCCCTTCAGCCTGACGACGCGGCGGCCTTCGCGTGCGAGCCGGACCAGCAGGGCGGTGATGTCGTCCTGTTTCATCGACGGTTTGCCGCCGCGCTTGCCGGCAAAGAAAAGCTCGGCTTTTTCGGCAACTGCGACAATGTCAGGGGACACCAGTGCGTCGTAGACCAGCGCATCCGCCTCGGCCAAAGCCGCCAGCACTTCCAGGGTCAGGCAGCCGGGGTCGCCGGGGCCGGCGCCGGCAAGCCAGACATGGCCCGGCTCCAGTTGGCGCGGCTTGAAGTTCAGCCGGGACAAGGCTTTTTCGAGCGTGATATTTTTGGTGCTGCCGCTCACAATCCGTCCCGTCCGCGAAAACGCCGCTGATAATGGGCGTCGTATAATGAACTCTCGCCAAAACCTTGCGCCGCCAGCGAGCGGCCGACGAAGATGATCGCCGTGCGCTCCATCGGATCGGCGGCGAGCTGTGCCTCGATGGTCGCCAGCGTGCCGGTCAGCACGCGCTCGTCCGGCCAGGAAGCGCGGAAGACGACCGCCACCGGGCAATCGCCGCCATAGTGCGGCGTCAGTTCGGCGACGACGCGATCGATGGCGTGGATGGCAAGATGAATAGCGAGCGTGGCGCCGGTGCGGCCGAAGCCGGCCAGCGTTTCGCCGGGCGGCATTTTTGACGCGCGCCCGGAAATGCGGGTCAGCACCAGGCTTTGCGCCACTTCGGGAATGGTCAGCTCGCGGCGCAATGCTGCGGCGGCAGCGGCGAAGGAGGGGACGCCCGGCGTCAGCGTATAAGGGATGCCGTGCTTTTCCAGCCGGCGGATCTGCTCGGCGACCGCGCTCCATACCGACAGGTCACCGGAATGCAGCCGGGCGACATCCTGGCCTGATTTGTGCGCGTCGAGATAGGCGGCCTCGATCTCGTCGAGCGACATCGGCGCGGTGTCGACCAGCTTTGTCCCCGGCGCGCAGTGCTGCAGCAATTCGGGCGCGACGATCGAACCGGCATGCAGGCAAACCGGGCAGTTTGCCAAAAGCCTTGCGCCGCGCAGCGTGATGAGGTCGGCCGCACCTGGACCGGCGCCGATGAAATGAACGGTCATGGCGCATCTCCACTGATGGCGATGGCACAGGTGACCGGGCCGAGCACGGTGCGGGGGCCAAGCAGTCTTGCGCCTGTGCCGGCCACGGCGAGGGCGGACGCCTCGGAGACCGATGGTGTGCCGGCAACATCCTGCGAGAGATCGGAATGGCTGAGCGTATCCGACGAGGCAGCTTGAAGTGCTGAGTCGTCGACGATGATGACGGGAAGACTCAGCGTGCGGCCAGCGGCGGCGATCGCTTCTTCATCCTTCTTGAACGCGGCAGTCGCCAGTGCCGACAGCGCCGTTATCGCCAACCCATGCGCCTCCAGCGCCGTTTCGATCGCCGCAAGCACGTCTTCGACGCCCACGCCCTTTCGGCAGCCTATGCCTGCGACCATCATGACTTCACCCAGCTCCATTGCGTCACTGGCATGGCCGGCCGCCAGGCCTGCATCGAGCCGACCGGCGAGGCCCGGGAGATATTTATACGCGTGAGATCGCCGCCGAGCTTCGTATGTTGGGCAAGAAGCAGGGCTTCCATCTCCAGCGTCACCGCGTTTGCCACGAGACGGCCGCCAGTGTGCAGGGCCTTGATGGCAGCTTTCAAGACACCGGCATCGCTGCCACCACCGCCGATGAAGATCGCGTCTGGCGTGTCCAACCCGGCAAGCGCCTTGGGCGCGCTGCCTTCGACCACGACAAGGCCGGGAACGCCACAGGCAACGGCGTTGCGACCAATACGGGCAGCGCGCACCGGATCGGCCTCGATGGCAAAAGTGCGCATGGAAGGGTGGGCCAGCATCCATTCTATGCCGATGGAACCGGAGCCGGCGCCGATGTCCCACAGCAACTCGCCGCGCCGCGGCGCCAGCGCCGACAGGGTGATCGCGCGGATTTCGCGCTTGGTGATCTGGCCGTCATGGTCGAACAGGTGATCGGCAAGGCCTGATGTGAGCGGCAGCACGCGCGCGTCCGGACCGGATTCAACTTCGACCGCCAGCACGTTGAGCGGATTGAGGTTTTCGAGGTCGAAGGCATCGGCGCGGACCGAGCGCTGGGTCTCGCTTGGCCCACCCAACGCCTCCAGGATCGTCAGCCGCGATGCGCCGAAGTCGAGTTCCGCGAGCAGGCGGGCAATCGCCGCGGGGGCCTCTGCATCCGAGGTCAGCACCAGGATGCGCGCGCCTGGCTGCAGCAGCGGCCGGATCAGGTCGAGCGGCCGGCCGTGCAGCGAGACGGTTTCGATATCCTGCAGCGCCCAGCCGAGCCGGGCGGCCGCCAGTGAAACGGCTGAAGGCGCGGGGATAACGTGCATCTCTTGCGCCTTGACCTTGCGGGCGAGCGTGGCGCCGACGCCATGGAAGAACGGATCGCCGGACGCGAGCACACAGACGTTCCTGCCGGCGAGCGCCAGCACGTCAGCCATCTCGGCATCGAAGGGAACCGGCCATGGGCGCGGCTCGCCCTTGGCGAAGGAAGCGACAAGGGCGAGGTGCCGCTTGCCGCCGAAGATGATCTCAGCCTGGGCAATCCGCTGCTTGGCCTCGTCGCCGAGACCCGCTAAACCGTCCTCGCCGATGCCGACGACTGTCAGCCAGGCGGCTCGCGATTGACGCTCAGCAGGCATGATGACCCACCGTATCCTGATCCTCGGCGGCACCACCGAAGCGCGGCAACTGGCCGGAAAACTGGCGGCGCGTGCCTCGGTCACGCTGTCGCTGGCCGGCCGCACCGAAAGCCCGGTCGCGCAAGGCGTGCCGGTGCGAAGCGGAGGCTTTGGCGGCGCCGACGGGCTGGCCGCTTACCTCACGGAAACGGCCACCGATCTGCTGATCGACGCCACGCATCCCTATGCGGCGCAAATCTCCGCCAATGCCGCACAAGCCGCGCGCATGGCCGGCGTGCCGATCCTTGCCCTGCGGCGTCCCGGCTGGGAGCCTGTCGAAGGCGACCGCTGGACGTTGGTCGGTACGATCGGCGATGCCGCGCAAGCGCTTGGACCGGCGCCGCGCCGCGTTTTTCTGGCACTGGGCCGGCAAGAGGTTGCGGCTTTCGAAGCAGCGCCCCAGCACCACTATCTCATTCGCAGTGTCGATCCGGTCGAGCCGAAGCTGGCCGTGCCCGACGCCGAATATCTGTTGGCCCGTGGCCCGTTTCGCGACGCGGAGGAACGCGCGCTGCTCGAAAGGCACCGCATCGATGTCGTGGTGTCCAAGAACAGCGGCGGCGAGGCGACCTTTGGCAAGATCGCCTCGGCTCGGGCGCTTGGCATCGAGGTGGTCATGATCCGCAGGCCTGATCTGCCGGACGTGCCCTCGGCTGAAACCGTCGAAGCGCTGGCCGCCATTGTCGATCGATTTGGGGTCGATCATTTTGTCCGTCCCGTGGACGAGCGCGGCGTGTAGACCAGCGCCGGCTTCTCCGTGCGCTTGATAATCCTGGTTTCCGGCGAGCCGATGATGATGCAGGTCGCCATGTCCGCCTTTTCAGCCTCGACATCGGCCAGCAGGTAGACCTCGATACGCTCGTCCGGGCGACCGGCGGCGCGGCCGAAGATTACCGGCGTGGTGCCCGGCAGGATGGCGGTCAGGCACTCGAAGGCGCGGCCGAGTTGCCAAGGGCGGGCCTTGCTGATCGGGTTATAAAGCGCGATGACGAAGCCGGCACCGGCCGCCGCCAGCAGGCGCAGTTCGATCAATTCCCATGGCTTTAGATTGTCGGAGAGCGAGATGGCGCAGAAATCATGGCCGAGCGGCGCCCCGATGCGGGCGGCAACCGCCAGCATGGCGGTGATGCCGGGCACCACGGCGACATCGACCGCGCGCCATTCGACCGGACCGGCCTCGATCGCCTCGCAGACGGCCGCCGCCATGGCGAACACGCCGGGATCGCCGCCGGAGACCACGGCGACGTCATGGCCCTCTGCGGCCTTGCTCAATGCGTCCTTGGAGCGGGCGAGTTCCTCGCGGTTGTCGGAAGCGACGCGGGTCTGGTCCGGGCGCAGGTCCAGCCGGTCGAGATAGGGTTTGTAGCCGTAAAAGAATTTCGCCTCGGCGACAGCGCGGCTGGCTTCCGGGGTGACCTGATCGGCATTGCCGGGGCCAAGGCCGATGACGGTGAGACGGCCACTCATGCCTGTGCTCCCACGGCGCCGGGGCGACCGGACCAGCCGGCGACCAGCACGATGGCGAAGTAGGGTGCCTTGTCGTCCTTTTTGTCGGCAAGCTTCATCGAGACGCTGCCGGCCATGGTGCCGCGCTCGACATAGACGGCGCGCGACAGCTTGGCCGTAGCCTCCAGCGCCCGCCTGATCTTGGGCAGGTTGCGGCCGACCTTCATGATCACGGCGGCATCGGTGTCGGCGAGCCGGCGGCTCAGCTCGAATTCGCTCATCGTGCCCGGCAGCACGGTGAGCACGTCGTCGCCCTGGACGATCGGAATACCGGTCTGCGACCAGCAGCCGGACATGGCGGTGACGCCGGGGATGACTTCGGTCGGAAAACGATGGGCGAGGCGCACATGCAGATGCATGTAAGAGCCGTAGAACAGCGGGTCGCCCTCTGACAGCACCGCAACCATTCTGCCGGCTTCGAGGTGCTCGGCGACCTTCTCGGCCGACTCCTCGTAGAAAGCCGTGATCTGCGAGCGGTAGTCGTCGTGATCCCTGGCGATTTCGGTTGTGACGGGATAGAGCAGCGGCAATTCCGTCATTTCGGGCCGGAACTGCGCTTCGACGATGGCGCGGGCGTTGCTGTTGTTGCCGCGCTTGGCGAAATAGGCCACGACATCGGCCTCGGCCAGGATGCGGGCGGCTTTTAGGGTCAGCAGTTCGGGGTCGCCAGGACCGGTGCCGACGCCAACGAGGCGGCCTTTGAGAAAGGCGTTCACAGGCCAGGCCTCGCCAATGAATTGAGCGCGGCGGCGGTCATGGCACTGCCGCCAAGCCGGCCACGCACGATGGCGTAGGGAACGCCATAGGAGTTCTCGGCCAGCGCATCCTTGGATTCGGCCGCACCGACGAAACCGACCGGCATGCCGATGATGGCCGCCGGCTTCGGTGCGCCATCGCGCAGTTTTTCCAGGATATAGAATAGCGCGGTCGGCGCATTGCCGATGGCAACCACAGAGCCGGCCATGCGCTCGCCCCAGAGGTCGATGGCGGCCGCCGAACGGGTGTTGCCGATTTGCCTGGCAATTTCGTGCGTACGCGGGTCGCGCAAGGTGCAGATCACCTCGTTGCCCGCCGGCAGCCTGGCGCGGGTGACGCCATGCGAGACCATTTCCGCGTCGCAGAAGATCGGCGCGCCGGCCGCCAAAGCGGTGCGGGCGGCGGCAACGAAATCGGTGGAGAACACAAAATGACTTGAAGCTTCGACCTGGCCGCAGGCATGGATCATGCGAATGGCGACATCGGCCTCGGCTTCGGAGAAGCGCGACAGATCGGCCTCGGCGCGGATGATGGCGAAGGAGCGCTCGTAGATCGCCGTGCCGTCATGGATGTAGTCGTAGGCGGCCATGCTCATTTCCGTTTTTCAGTTTGGGCCTGTCGGTAGGCCTCGGCGATACCGGCCGGCCCGAGCCTTGTCAGGCAAGCGGCGGCGGTTTCACCTTGATATCGTGTGCTGCGGATCATCGCCGCGACGCGGCCGATGCCGCGCGCGGCGTCATAGCCCGGCCTGTAGCCGGCAGGAAGGGCCTTTGCCGTCGCGTTCACGACAAGTCCGGCTCCATTTTCGCCGCCGACGATCGTCAGCGCTGCCGGACCGGGGTGGGCGCAGCCTTTGGCACAGCCGGAAATGTGAAGGGTGAAGTCGAGGATGTCGGCTGTTTCAGCGGCTATCGTCTCGGCGATGTCGCGTGTGGCGATGCGGCCGGAGGCGCAGGCCGGCATGCCCGGGCAAGCGGCAATGCGCGTGCGCGGGTCGGCGGGGGCGATGACGAAGCCGAGGGTGGCGGCTGTGTGCTGGAGGGGGCGGTTGGCGGCGGTTGGCTGACCGAGGAAGAGCAGGGCGCGACCGGGGGCGAGGCGGATTTCGGTTGTACCGAGGGTGAGGGCGTGTTGGGCGAGGGCGATGATGTTGTCCGCCGGCATGCTGCCGTAGGGCAGGGCGATGCCGAGGGCGGTGGCGTGGCCGGCTAAGGGGAAAAGGCCGATAGGTTTGCGCGAGGCGCCCCCCTTTGCCCTGCCGGACATCTCCCCCTCTAGGGGGGAGATTACGCCGTCACCGATGGTTTCGCCAATCTCCGGTGCTGTTAAGGAAAAGCCGGCGTCGAAGCTGCCAATCTCCCCGCCTGAGGGGGAGATGTCCGGCAGGACAGAGGGGGGCGCCTCGCGCAAACTCGTGCAGCACAGCCAACCCGCCAAAGACACTAATTGCCTCTCCGATAAATCCCTTGCGTGGGCCTCGCGGCCTTTCTCTGCAACCATCCTTAGAGCTGCAACGGCAATATCGCGCGCCGCACCTTGATCGGCAAACGCCAGCGGCCTCGCATTCCTCCCGTCACCCGCGACAGACACCCGCCACCGAACTCCCGCATCGGTGCGCGTTGCAGCAAGCCGCACGTCGGCCGTGACCGCATCCATGGTGAGTTGCCCGCAGCCGTCCACAACGACCGACACCTTCGGCCCTAGGCGCTGTACGAGCCCAGCTTCTTCGATCGCAGCCCTGGTACGTTCAGCCAGCGGCCGGGGATCGGCAATCTCTTGCGGATCAATGCCGGCCAGCGGCCCGGTCTCGACCGGCACGCCGGTGCGCACCGCGATATCAAGCGCATCGACCTCCGCCGCCAGCAGCGCAGCACTTTGCGCCGTCAGCCCGCGTATCTGCAGGCTGCCGCGCGCGGTGACTTCCATGATGCCGTTGCCGTGCCGCAAAGCGGATTCGGCTAGTCCGATCAACGACTCTGGCGACATCCCCCCAGCAACCGGGTTGAGCCGCACCAGCAGGCCGTCGCCGGTTTGCATCGGCGCCGACAAAGCCGGACAGGCGCCGCGGCGCGAGAAGGCGTTCATGCCGCCACCCCAAGCGCTTCTGCCTCGGCAATCAGGGCTGTCAAATCGCCGTCGATGGAATTGCGCAGGGGATGCCACAGGCCGCGCCGGCGCGCCGACAGGAAGCGCTCGGCGATGATTTTTGCGGCGGCTGGGTTTTCGCGCAGGATGAAGGCGCGGACCATGGGATCGCCTAGATAGGCATCATGAACCGCCTCGATCAGCGTTCCCGAAATGGCGTGCGTGGTTTCGGCGAACCCAATCAGCCGGTCGACGGTTTCGGCGAATTCGGAGGCACCGCGCGGGCCGTGCCGCATCTGGCCTGATATGAAGCGTGGATTGACGGCGCGGGCACGCACGACGCGCGCTACGGCCTCACTGATCGAGCGTGGCTTCGGCTTTTGCGGGTCCGTGGTGTCGAGCACGATGACGTCGGCATTCCTGCCGAGCGCCGCAAGTGCTGCGGAAAAGCCGCCGATGAAGGCCACATCGGCGGAGCCCTCGAGGATGTCGCGGCCGGGGTCGTCGCCGGTGTGGACGAGAAGATCGGCTTCGGCGATGCGGCCCTCGAAGGCGCCGGGCGCCGAGATGCCTTCGCCCCCGGCGCCGCCATAGGCGTGCGATGTAGCGTCGAGATAGGCGCGGCCGATTTCGTCGCGTGCCGCCCAGTCGCCGGAGGACATGAGATCCTCGACGCCGGTGCCATAGGTGCCCGGCGAGGTGCCGAAGATGCGCGGGCTGATCTTGCCGTCGGCGCGGGTTTTGGCCGCGAGCGGGTTTTCCGAATCCTCCTCGTCGCGCGCGGCAACCGCGTTGGCTGCGGCATCGATCAGCGCGATCTGGGTCGGGAACATGTCGCGGAACAGGCCCGATATGCGCCATGTGACATCGACGCGTGGCCTTCCGAGCGTGGCCGGCGGCAGCACTTCGATGCCGGTGATGCGGCCGGTGGCCAAATCCCATTGCGGCCGGCAGCCCATCAGCGCCAGGCCTTGAGCGATCTCCTCGCCGCCGGTGCGCAGCGATGCCGAGCCCCAGAGATCGATGACCAGCGAGCGTGGCCAGTCGCCATGCGACTGCATGTAGCCGCGCACGACTTCCTCCGCCGCGGCCTTGCCCAGA
Source organism: Mesorhizobium sp. WSM4833 (assembly GCF_055811095.1). Taxonomy (NCBI): domain Bacteria; kingdom Pseudomonadati; phylum Pseudomonadota; class Alphaproteobacteria; order Hyphomicrobiales; family Phyllobacteriaceae; genus Mesorhizobium; species Mesorhizobium sp. WSM4833. The sequence continues at coordinate 331,019 of NZ_JBVVQG010000001.1, read as the reverse complement.
TCATAGGCGGTCGGCGTCGGCATGGTGCGCGGGTCCGAGGTGAACAGATTGCGGCCGGTGGGCAAGACGTCCGAGCGGCCGCGCGCAGGCGCGCCCGCCGGACCGGCCTTGACGTGGCCGCCATTGAGCGCGGCAAGCAGCGCCGTCTTCTCGGCTTCAGCGCTTTGTCGCCGCATGGCGTCGGGCTCATCCTCCGGAGCGCGGCCATAGATATGCAGCCCGTCCTTGATGGCAAAATCCTTGAGATCGCAAAGCCAGGCGTCGATGCGGCGCAGCGCCTCGTCCGGCGCGTCGGTCGTGGCGACGCCGGCTTCGGTGGCCAGACCGGTTTTTTGCGCGGTGTCGACGATCAGTTTCGCCAGTCGGTCACGGCGGCGACGGTCGAGCCCGTCGGCCTGGGCATATTCATCGACCAGCCGCTCGAGCTTGTGCTGGTTTTCGTCCAGCCCGGCGCCGGTCAGCGGTGGCGGCAAATGGCCAAGGGTGACGGCGGCAATGCGCCGCTTGGCCTGCGCCGCTTCGCCCGGGTTGGAGACGATGAAGGGATAGATGACGGGCAGGGGACCGGTGACGATCTCCGGAAAGCAGTTTTCCGACAGAGCAACGGTTTTGCCCGGCAGCCATTCAAGCGTGCCATGGGCGCCGACATGGACCAGCGCGTGGACGCCGAGCGACTTGCGCAGCCAGAGGCCGAAGGCGATCAGCGCATGGCGCGGGGGCAGCGTCGGGTCGTGGTAGTCGGCGCGGCGGTCGACGGAGCGGCCGCGGTCGGGGGCGAGGGCGATGGTGACGTTGCCGAAGGTGGCGGCGCGGAAGGGGAAGCTTCCGCGCAAACCTGTTTCGTCTTCCGCTTTGCCCCAAGCGGCTTCGACCGCAGTAATTGCCGCAGTCGGCAACTCCGTCGAGAAGGCAATGTAGTTATCTAAGGCCAATCCAGTATCGCTGGCTTCCAGCAAATCCAGCAACCCACGCGGCGTCTGCGGAATCCCCTCAACCACATAGCCCTGCTCCTTCAGGTCATGCAGCATGGCGAGCACGCTGGACGGCACGTCGAGGCCGACGGCATAGCCGGTTCGACCAGGAGCGCTAGGGTAATCCGGGATCAGGATGGCCAGCTTGCGCCCGGCGCGGGGTGTCTCCTGCAACTTGATGAAGGCCGCGACGCGGTCAGCGACCTGCGCCACGCGATCCGGTTCCGGCCGGTTGGCGAAGGCGCGGTGGCCGAGTGCGGGATCGGTCTCGGTCTCGCCCTTGAAGGAAATGGCGCCGGCGAGGACGCGGCCGTCGAGTTCGGGCAGCACGACATGCATGGCGAGGTCGGCGGGTGCCAGGCCACGCTGGTTGTTTTGCCAGATGTCGCGGCGGGTGGTGGCGACGATGACCTGGAAGACAGGCACGCCGGCGCGGTCGAACAGCGTTTCGATGCCGGGTTCGGCGCCTGAGGCGAAAGCGGTCGCGGTGATGATGGCGGCGGGCTTCAGCGCCGTCAGTGCTGTTTCCACGAAGGCGAGGGAGGTTGGGTCCTTGAGGCTGGAGACGAAGATCGGGACTGGGTCGATGCCGCGCTGCCGCAGCGCTTCAACAAGCGCATCGATGGGCGCGACATCGGCGGCCAGCAGCATCGAGCGATAGAACAGGATGGGGATGATAGGAGCGTTGACGTTGTAAGCGCCAGCATTCGATAAGTCCCGCTTCTCCACAACTCCACTTCCAGGCACGTAAAAACCAGCTTTCGGCACCACCACCGGGCCGATAACTTCCGCATCCGACCCCGCCAGCCGCGCCAATTTCCGCACCAGTGCGCTCATATTCGCCGGGCCGCCCTCGCGGAAATAGTCGAGCAGGCCGTCCAACTCCTCGCGCGGCAGCGTCGAGGCTTCGATCAGGCGCAGATCCTCGTCGCGGCATTCACCGGGCAGCAGCGCCAGTTTTATGCCGCGTTCGCGGGCGGTCGAGGCAAGCTGGTCGCAGCCGTAGCGCCACCAGTCATAGCCGCCGAGGATGCGCACGAGGATGATCTTGGCATGGCGGGCGACGCTGTCGACCCAGAGGTCGACGGACATGGGATGGCGCAGGTCGCGCAGTGCGGCCAGCCGCATCGAGGGCAGGCGGTCGGCGTCGGCCTTCCACGCTGCCGCCAGTCCGGCGAGGTCGCTGTCGGTGAAGGACAGCGCCACGATATCCGCCGGCGTCTGCCGCAGATCGACCGGCTCGGCGAGGTCGTCGAGCGAGGCGGATGTCGTGGTGAGGATGTGCATCGCGACCCGTGTCCGAAATCAGCCGGCGAGTATACGCTCGATCGCCGGACGGTTCAGCCGCTTCAGGCCGATGACGACGAGGCGCGAACGGCGGTCATCCTCAGCGGTCCAGGCACGGTCATAGTAATGATTGACGCGCGGCCCGACGGCCTGCAGCAACAGCCGCATCGGCTTGCCGCCGACCTCGACGAAGCCTTTTACACGCAGCACGTTCTCTTCTTCTGCGACCGTGGCGACGCGTTTTGCCAGTTCATCGGGATTGGCGACCGAGGCTATGTCGACAATGAAGGTGTCGAAGTCGTCATGCTCGTGGTCGAAGGCGCCGTCATGATGGGATTTGCGGTTCTCGATGTCGTCCTCGACGGCGAGACCGAGCCCGAGCAGCACGGAGGGATCGACCTTGCCATGCGAGGTCGGCACGATCTTCACTGCGCGGGCGGAGTGTTCGCCAATGATGGCATTGGCGCGGGCGGTGCCGGCGGCGTCCATCAGGTCGCTCTTCGACAGGATGATCAGGTCGGCGCAGGCGATCTGGTCCTCGAACAGTTCTTCCACCGGATCGTCGTGGTCGAGCGTCTCGTCCCCGGCGCGCTGCGCCTGGAGGGCCTCCATGTCGTTGGCGACGCGGCCTTCGGCCAATGCCGGCCCGTCGACCACGGCGATGACGCCATCGACGGTCACCCGGCTTTTCACGCTCGGCCACTGAAAGGCCTGGACCAGCGGCTTGGGCAGTGCCAGGCCCGAGGTTTCGATCAGGATATGGTCGACCTTCGGCGTCAGCGACAGGATTTGGTCGAGCGCCGGGACGAAATCATCGGCGACAGTGCAGCAGATACAGCCATTGGCCAGTTCGACGATGTTTTCCTCCGGACAGGTATCGATGCCGCAACCTTGGAGAATCTCGCCGTCGATGCCGATGTCGCCGAATTCGTTGACGATGATGGCAATGCGCTTGCCGCCGGCGTTTTCCAGGAGATGGCGGACCAGCGTCGTCTTGCCGGCGCCGAGGAAGCCAGTGACGACGGTGCAGGGAACGCGGGATACGGAAGTGGTCATGGTCAATCCTTCAGCATGTCGATGGGTGGAATGCGGGCCACGAGGCCGCGCTTGAGGCTATCGGGGCGGCCACGCCACGGGATCAGGCCATCTTTCGAGGTGGCGAAGAGCTTTGCGCCTGTCACGAGGTCGGCGCCGCTGGTCGCGGTCAGGTCGCCGAAGACATAGCTCCAGCAGCCGTCGCGCAGGATCGCGGCGCTGAGGCGCCGCTTGCAATTGCCAAGGCATTCGACGCTGCGGATGCGGATATCGTCGCCAGCGGCGGCGCGGCGCGTGTCGTCCGTCAGCAACTCGCCGGCGCGGGGATGAGCGTCGGAGCCGGTCTCATTGCGGCAGGAGCCGCAGACGATGATGGTGACGCCGGCCAAGGCATCATCATGGCCGGACGAAATATCCGCTGTGCCAGCCGAAAAACTGCTGTCGTGGTCCAAAGATCGGGCTCCTTGCCCGGAAACCCGCCGGGCGATCGGATTCTACAGTCGCAGACGGCAGGTCTCCTGGCTCGCGAGTCATCGCCTTGGGTAGCCGCCTTCCCGGGAATTCCCAGTGGTTTTCGGCCTTGGCTCTTCGCTTACAGTTGCGGGGACAGCCGCGGATTTGGGATTTTGCCCCGCACCGCATTCCCTCTTAGCCCTTGCCGTTGCGGGCAAGGGACCATCTGGAACCGGATTTAGGCTTTTGCGGGCGGCGGTGTCAACGCGAGCTTACGACACGGCTATGTCGGCCAGCGCCGGCCCCAAATCCCCGGCAGGCGTCACTTCGATGCGTTCGAGCCCGAGCCAACCTTGCATCAGCTTCAATTCCTCGAACAGCTCCGCAGCGGTTTCAGGCGGCGCACCGGGCTCCGCATAGGCTGCATGGACGCGCAGTATGCTGGCCGGGCGATCGGCCTTGAGGTCGACGCGTGCCACGATCCTGTCGCCGAGCAGGAACGGCAGGACATAATAGCCATACTGCCGCTTGTCGGCAGGTGTGTAGATCTCGATGCGGTAGTGGAAATCGAACAGCCGCTCGGTGCGCGAGCGCTCGAAGACGACCGGATCGAAGGGTGCCAGCAAGGCGCGGGCCTCGACTTTGCGCGGCAGACGGGCGTCCCGGTGAAGATAGGCCGGCTTGTCCCAGCCTTCGACACGCACCGGCAGCAACTCGCCCGTTTCAACCAGTTCCTCCAACCGGCCTTTCATATCGGCCGGCGACAGGCGGAAATAATCGCGCAAATCGCCTGAAGTCGCCACGCCGTGGGCGCGGGCGGAAATGCGCAGCAATTCGCGGTGCGCGTCCTCAGGCGTCGGCACCGGCAGATCGAGGATCGCCTGCGGCAGCACGCGCTCGGGCAGGTCATAGAAGCGCTCGAAACCGCGGCGGTGCGCCGTGGTGATGCGGCCGGCCCAGAACAGCCATTCGAAGGCGTGTTTGGCATGGCTCCAGCCCCACCAGCCGCCCGAACCTTTCTGGCCCTCCAGCGCGGAAGCGGCGATCGGGCCGCGTTCGGCGACCTCGCGGTAGATCTCTTCGATGTAGGCGGCGTGCTCGCGGCCCCATTTGGCGAGACCCAGATACATTTCCTCGCCCCGCTCGGCGCGCTGCATGCGCCAGCGCATCAGCGGGTATGTCTCGACCGGCAGGAAGGAGGCCTCGTGCGCCCAATATTCGAAAACCATGCGCTTGCGCGTCACGGCCGCGTTGTCGAGCAGAGCGAGCGGGTAGGGGCCAAGGCGCGAATAAAGCGGCATATAATGAGCGCGCACCACCGCGCTGACGGAATCGATCTGCAATAGGCCGGTGCGGGAGAGCGTGCGGGCAAAATGCCGGCGGTCGGGCGTGCCGGTCGGGCGAGGATCGAGGAACCCCTGGGCGGCAAGGGCGATGCGCCGGGCCATCGGGAGCGAGATCTTTTCCTTCATGCAGGTATCACTTTGACGTGTTTTGACCGAGGGTCGAATGGCTGATTCCAACCCATGCTAGCAGGGTTTTGGCGGCATCCATGTCAGGAGAGAAAAGTGGAGTAAAAAGCGAAGGAAATCAAACAGGAGCGGATCGGACCAGTTTGCCGCGATATGCCGTCCAGGTCGATGTTTTGAACAAGGTTTGACTTGCTTCGCTGGAAGTGCTGCGCTAACCCTCGCCGCGTTGCAGCATAGGCCCTTAAAACGGTTCAGCGGTTAAACTGTCACGCTTCCGCATTAGGGTCCGGTGCTGTAATCAACGTGGATTGGCGCCAACGGAAAGCCGAGCATGAACGCACTCTTGAGCTCATACCTGCCCATCGTCCTGTTCATAGGCGTGGCGCTGGTTGTCGGCCTGGCGCTGCTGGCCGCGCCCTTCCTGGTGGCCTACCGCAATCCCGATCCCGAAAAGCTTTCCGCCTACGAGTGCGGTTTCAACTCGTTCGACGACGCCCGCATGAAGTTCGACATCCGTTTCTACCTGGTGTCGATCCTGTTCATCATCTTCGACCTGGAAGTAGCCTTCCTGTTTCCGTGGGCGGTGTCGTTTTCGAAGATCGGAATGCTCGGTTTCTGGTCGATGATGGTTTTTTTGGCGGTGCTGACCATCGGCTTTGCCTATGAATGGAAAAAAGGAGCGCTGGAATGGGATTGAACGACAGTTCAGGCACCCTCGTCGCGCCGAAGCCCAAGGGCATCATCGATCCCAACACCGGCAGGCCGGTGGGGGAGGACGATCCCTTCTTCCTCGAGATCAACAATGAGTTGGCCGACAAGGGCTTTCTGGTCACTTCGACCGAGGCGCTCATCACCTGGGCGCGCAGCGGGTCGCTGATGTTCATGACGTTCGGCCTCGCCTGCTGCGCGGTCGAGATGATCCACACCTCGATGCCGCGCTATGATTCGGAGCGGTTCGGTGTCGCGCCACGCGCGTCTCCGCGCCAGTCCGACATCATGATCGTCGCCGGCACGCTGACCAACAAGATGGCGCCGGCGCTGCGCAAGGTCTACGACCAGATGCCGGAGCCGCGCTACGTCATCTCGATGGGCTCCTGCGCCAATGGCGGCGGCTATTACCACTATTCCTATTCGGTGGTGCGCGGCTGCGACCGCATCGTGCCGGTCGACATCTATGTGCCCGGCTGCCCGCCGAGCGCCGAAGCGCTGCTCTACGGCATTCTTCTCCTGCAGAAGAAGATCCGCCGCACCGGCACGATCGAACGGTAAATCCATGACCGCATCCCTGAGCGAACTGTCGAACTATCTCGGCGAGAAGCTGATCGGCCGCGTGAACGAGGCTGATATCGCCTATGGCGAACTCACCATCCATGTCGAGCCGCGCGATCTGGTCGAGGTGATGACCTTCCTGCGCGACGACGCGCGCTGCCAGTTCATCTCGATCATCGATGTCTGCGGCGCCGACTATCCGTCGCGGGCCAAGCGTTTCGACGTCGTCTATCACCTGTTGTCGCCGAAGCAGAATGTGCGCGTCCGCGTCAAGGTGCAGGCCGACGAGGAAACCATGGTGCCGTCGATCACCGGCGTCTATCCCGGCGCCGACTGGTTCGAACGCGAGACGTACGATCTCTACGGCGTTTTGTTCTCAGGCCATCCCGACCTGCGCCGCCTGCTGACCGACTATGGCTTCGAAGGCCATCCCTTGCGCAAGGATTTCCCGCTGACCGGCTTCGTCGAGGTGCGCTACGACGACGAGGCCAAGCGCGTTATCTATGAGCCGGTCGAGCTCAAGCAGGAATTCCGCAATTTCGATTTTCTGTCCCCGTGGGAAGGTACGGATTACGTGCTGCCGGGTGACGAGAAGGCAAAGCAGTAAATGGCTGAAACCTCCGTCCGCAACTTCAACATCAATTTCGGCCCGCAACACCCCGCGGCGCACGGCGTTTTGCGCCTTGTGCTGGAGCTGGACGGCGAAGTCGTCGATCGCGTCGATCCGCATATCGGACTGCTGCATCGCGGTACCGAAAAGCTGATCGAAGCCAAAACCTATCTGCAGGCGGTGCCCTATCTCGACCGGCTCGACTATTGCGCGCCGATGAACCAGGAACATGCCTTTGCGCTGGCCGCCGAGCGTCTGCTCGGCATCGAGGTGCCGAAGCGTGGCCAGGTGATCCGCGTTCTCTACAGCGAGATCGGTCGCATCATGTCGCACATCCTCAATGTGACGACGCAGGCGATGGACGTCGGTGCGCTGACGCCGCCGCTGTGGGGCTTCGTCGAACGCGAAAAGCTGATGGTGTTCTATGAGCGCGCCTCCGGTTCGCGCATGCATGCCGCTTATTTTCGGCCCGGCGGCGTCCATCAGGACCTGCCGCGTCAACTGGTCGAGGACATCGGCAAGTGGATCGACCCGTTCCTGAAGTCGATCGACGACCTCGACCGGCTGCTGACCGGCAACCGCATCTTCAAGCAGCGCAATGTCGATATCGGCATCGTCTCGCTGGCGGATGCCTGGGCCTGGGGTTTTTCGGGCGTGATGGTGCGTGGCTCGGGTGCAGCCTGGGATCTGCGCAAGTCGCAACCCTATGAATGCTATTCGGAGATGGATTTCGACATTCCGATCGGCAAGAACGGCGACTGCTTCGACCGCTACCTCGTGCGCATGGAAGAAATGCGCCAGTCGGCGAAGATCATGCGCCAGTGCGTCGACCTTTTGCTCGGCAAGGAGAGCACCGGCCCGGTGTCGAACCTCGATGGCAAGGTGGTGCCGCCCAAGCGCCAGGCGATGAAGCGCTCGATGGAAGCGCTGATCCATCACTTCAAGCTCTACACCGAGGGTTATCGCGTGCCGGCCGGCGAGGTTTACGCCGCTGTCGAGGCGCCGAAGGGCGAATTCGGCGTCTATCTGGTTTCCGACGGCTCCAACAAGCCCTACCGCTGCAAGCTGCGCGCGCCGGGTTTCGCGCATCTGCAGGCGATGGATTTCCTCTGCCGCGGCCACATGCTGGCCGACGTCACCGCCGTTCTCGGCTCCCTCGACATCGTGTTTGGTGAGGTCGATCGCTAAATGTCAGTCCGCCGTCTCGCAGAAGCCAGCGTCCAGCCAGCATCCTTCGCCTTCAACCGGGCGAATGCCGCGGCTGCGAAGCAATGGATCAAGAAGTACCCGAAGGGCCGTGAACAGTCGGCCATCATCCCGCTTCTGATGATAGCACAGGAGCAGGAAGGCTGGGTGACGAAGGCGGCGATCGAGACGATCTCCGACATGCTCGGCATGCCGCGCATCCGCGGGCTGGAAGTCGCGACCTTCTACACGCAGTACCAGTTGAATCCGGTCGGCACGCGTGCGCACATCCAGGTCTGCGGCACCACGCCCTGCATGCTGCGCGGTTCGGAAGCGCTGATGGATGTCTGCCGCTCCAAAATCCATCACGACCAGTTCCACACCAACGACAAGGGAACCTTGTCCTGGGAAGAGGTGGAATGCCTCGGTGCCTGCGTCAACGCGCCGATGGTGATGATCTTCAAGGACACGTTCGAGGATCTGACGCCGGAACGCCTGGCTGAAATCATCGATCTCTATGACGCCGGCAAGGGTGCTGCGGTGGAACCGGGGCCGCAGAACGGCCGCACCGGCTCGGAGCCGGCCTCCGGCCTCACCACGCTGAAGAGCGAAAAGGCGATCCTCAAGTCGACCCGCGACAGGGAAGCCAGGGAGGCGGCCAAGGCCGCCAGGGCGGCACCCGACGCGATCGTCGCAGCGCCGGTGCCGGCGCCGGCCGCGGCCCCTGTCGCACCGTCCAACACCAGCAAGCCGAAGACCGACGCCCCTGAAACCAGCCCGGCGTTGAAGACGCCTTCAAAAACCAAGGTCGCGCCGGCGGTTGAAAAGGCGGCGAGTGTTGCCGCTCCACTGCATTCGGCCGCCAATGCCAACAAGGCAGACTCCAAAGTCGAGCAGGTTTCCAAGCAGCGCAGTGGCCCCATCACCAAGGCCGAGCCGGCCTCCGCCTTCAAGGCGCCAGAGGTCAAGGTACCGGCCGCCAAGCCGGCCAAACCGTCGCTCGGGGACAAGAACCGCCCGGCCGGCATCGACAGGCCGGCACAGGTCGATGACCTCAAACTGATCTCCGGCGTCGGCCCCAAGATCGAGGGCATCCTGCATACGCTGGGCATCTTTACCTTCGCGCAGGTCGCGTCGTGGAAGAAGGCCGAACGCGAGTGGGTGGATGGCTATCTCTCTTTCCAGGGCCGCATCGATCGCGACGACTGGGTCAAGCAGGCCAAGGCGCTCGCCAAGGGTGGCGTCGCCGAATACATCCGCGTCTTCGGCAAGAAGCCGGTCTGAGGGACGAAAAATGCTCGGGGATAAAGACCGCATCTTCACCAATATCTACGGCCTGTTCGACAAGTCCTTGGCCGGCGCGATGGCGCGCGGCGCCTGGGATAACACGCCCGGCATCGTCGCCAAGGGCCGCGAGTGGATCGTCAACGAGATGAAGGCGTCGGGCCTGCGTGGCCGTGGCGGCGCCGGCTTCCCGACGGGCCTCAAATGGTCGTTCATGCCCAAGCAGAGCGATGGCCGGCCGAGCTACCTGGTCATCAATGCCGACGAATCCGAGCCCGGCACCTGCAAGGACCGCGACATCCTGCGCAACGACCCGCACACGCTGGTCGAGGGCGCGCTGCTTGCCGGTTTCGCCATGGGTGCGGTTGCCGCCTACATCTATGTGCGCGGCGAGTTCATCCGCGAGCGCGAGGCGCTGCAGCGCGCGATCGAGGAGGCCTATGAGGCCAAGCTGATCGGCAAGAACAACACGTCCGGCTACGATTTCGACATCTACATGCACCACGGCGCCGGCGCCTATATCTGTGGCGAGGAGACAGCGCTCCTCGAAAGCCTCGAAGGCAAGAAGGGCCAGCCGCGGCTGAAGCCGCCATTCCCGGCCAATGTCGGCCTCTATGGCTGTCCGACCACGGTCAACAATGTCGAATCGATCGCGGTTGCGCCGACCATCCTGCGCCGCGGCGCGGCCTGGTTCTCGTCCTTCGGCCGGCCCAACAATGTCGGCACCAAGCTGTTTTGCATCTCCGGCCACGTCAACAATCCGTGCACGGTCGAAGAGGCGATGTCGATCCCGTTCCGCGAACTGATCGAGACGCATTGCGGCGGCATTCGCGGCGGCTGGGACAATCTTTTGGCGGTCATACCGGGCGGCGCTTCGGTGCCGCTGGTGCCGGCCGAGCAGATCATCGACGCGCCGATGGATTTCGACGCGCTGCGCGATCTCAAATCCGGCCTCGGAACCGCGGCTGTCATCGTCATGGACAAGTCGACCGATGTCGTGAAGGCGATCGCGCGGCTTTCCTACTTCTACAAGCACGAGAGCTGCGGCCAGTGCACGCCATGCCGCGAAGGCACCGGCTGGATGTGGCGGGTGATGGAACGGCTGGTGCGCGGCGAGGCGCAGAAGCGCGAGATCGATATGCTGCTCGACGTCACCAAGCAGATCGAAGGCCATACGATCTGCGCGCTGGGCGACGCGGCGGCATGGCCGATCCAGGGCCTGATGCGGCATTTCCGCGGCGAAGTGGAGCGGCGCATCGACGAGTTTTCGCGCAATGCGCACCGGGCCGAGCCTGTGATGGTGGCGGCGGAATAGAAGAACGTTTTACGCGGACGAAAGTCCGCAGCGAAGGGCGGGGCGAACGACGAAACGACCAGGAGAACTCTATGGCGCCGTATTCGAACCCGCTGATGCCCAATTTGGACCAGATCGAGCAGATGAACCAGGACTTGACCAGGATGATGCCGAAGGAGATGGCCAGTGCCGTCAACCTTTTCGTGCATCCTGTGGCGGGTGCGGCGGCGATGTCGGCGCTTGGCCTCGGGCTTGCCAATCATGCTTTCGGCGTCTGGCTGGGCGCGTTTTCAGGTGCGGCAGAAGCCTCGCAACGGCTGCTGCAGCCGATCGTCGATGATTTCGAGGCGCGCGTCGCGCAGTTCGATGAACCGAGTCCTTCCTCCACCAAGGCGCGGGCGACGGCGAAAACCATGATCGCCGAGGCGCAGTCCTTCGCCAGGGAGGTCACCGATATTGCCGCCAAGGAAGCCGCAACTGCCGTGCCGGCCGCAAACGCCGCTCCAGCAACAAGCGGCGTCGGCGATGCGCTGTTGCCCGAGGATTTCAGGCAGCCCAAGGCCGTGGAGAAGCCGGCGAAACCGGCGGATCTCAAGGCGATATCGGGCATCGGGCCCAAGCTGGAAAAGGTTCTCAACGGCCTCGGCATCTGGACATATGCCCAGATCGCGGCATGGACGCCGCAAGAGGTTGCCTGGGTCGAGGACTATCTGTCGCTCGGCGGCCGCATCGGCCGCGACGATTGGACAGCTCAAGCGGCGGCGCTCGCCGTCAAGAAGTGAATGAAGTGCCCGACGTGGTCTCGACCGCGTCCGGAAAAAGAGATTGCGGGAACTCCGCAGGGGTTTGAGGCGAATGGCAAAGCTCAAGGTCGACGGGAAAGAGATCACTGTACCCGACCACTACACGCTGCTGCAGGCGGCGGAAGACGCTGGCGCGGAAGTGCCGCGCTTCTGCTTCCATGAGCGGCTGTCGATCGCCGGCAATTGCCGCATGTGCCTGATCGAGGTGAAGGGCGGGCCGCCCAAGCCGCAGGCCTCCTGCGCCATGAACGTGCGCGACCTGCGTCCCGGCCCGAATGGCGAGGCGCCGGAAATCTTCACCAACACGCCGATGGTCAAGAAGGCCAGGGAAGGCGTGATGGAGTTCCTGCTGATCAACCATCCGCTGGATTGCCCGATCTGCGACCAGGGCGGCGAATGCGACCTGCAGGACCAGGCGATGGCTTTCGGCGTCGATTCCTCGCGCTATCACGAGAACAAGCGCGCGGTCGAAGACAAATACATCGGACCGCTGGTGAAGACGGTGATGAACCGCTGCATTCACTGCACGCGCTGCGTCCGCTTCACCACCGAAGTCGCCGGCATTTCCGAACTGGGCCTGATCGGCCGTGGCGAGGATGCCGAGATCACCACCTATCTCGAACAGGCGATGACCTCGGAGCTGCAGGGCAATGTCATCGACCTTTGCCCGGTCGGCGCGCTGACCTCGAAGCCATTCGCCTTCCAGGCGCGGCCGTGGGAGCTGACCAAGACCGAATCCATCGACGTGATGGATGCCGTCGGCTCGGCGATCCGCGTCGATAGCCGGGGCCGCGAAGTGATGCGCATCCTGCCGCGCGTCAACGAGGCGGTGAACGAGGAGTGGATCTCCGACAAGACCCGCTTCATCTGGGACGGCCTGCGCACGCAGCGTCTCGACCGCCCCTATGTGCGCAAGGACGGCAGGCTGGTTGCCGCCAGCTGGGCCGAGGCCTTCGCCGCGATCAAGGATGCGGTGTCGAAGACGGCGCCCGAAAAGATCGGCGCTATCGCGGGCGATCTCGCCGCCGTCGAGGAAACCTATGCGCTCAAGCTGCTGATGGCTTCGCTCGGCTCGAAGAATACCGATTGCCGCCAGGATGGCGCCGCACTCGATCCGGCGCTGGGCCGTGCGAGCTATATCTTCAACCCGACCATCGAAGGCATCGAGCAGGCCGATGCGGTGCTGATCATCGGCGCCAACCCACGTTATGAAGCCTCGGTGCTCAATGCTCGCATCCGCAAGCGCTGGCGGATCGGCAATCTGCCGGTCGGCGTCATCGGCGATGTCGGCGATACCCGCTACGATTACGAACAGCTGGGCGCCGGGCCGGATTCGCTTGGGGATTTGGCCAACGGCAATGGCAAGTTCTTCCAGACGCTGAAGAAGGCGACACACCCGCTGATCATCGTCGGACAGGGCGCGCTGGCGCGTGCCGATGGCGCGGCCGTGCTCGGCCAGGCGGCCAAGCTCGCGGCCGCCGTCAACGCTGCCCGCGCCGACTGGAACGGCTTTGCCGTGCTGCACAATGCGGCCGGGCGCGTCGGCGGTCTCGATCTCGGCTTCGTGCCGGGCGAGGGCGGCAGAAACGTTGCCGGCATGCTGGGCGAAATGGAGCTCTTGTTCCTGCTCGGCGCCGACGAGATCGACATGGCCAAGACCGGCGGCGCCTTCGTCGTCTATATCGGCACGCATGGCGACCAGGGCGCGCACCGCGCCAATGTCATCCTGCCGGCGGCCGCCTACACGGAAAAGTCGGCCACCTATGTCAACACCGAAGGGCGTGTGCAGCAGACCAACCGCGCCGGCTTCGCGCCGGGCGAAGCGCGCGAGGACTGGGCGATCCTGCGGGCACTGTCGGATGTGCTGGGCAAGAAACTGCCGTTCGATTCGCTGCCGCAGCTGCGCGCCAAGCTTTATGGCGAATACCCGCATCTGGCCCGTATCGACCAGGTCGCGGCCGGCAATGCCGAGGATATCGCCGAGGTGGCGAAGCTCGGCGGACGGCTGAACAAGGGCACCTTCACCTCGCCGGTGAAGGATTTCTACCTGACCAACCCGATCGCGCGGGCATCGGCCGTGATGGCGGAATGCTCGGCACTGGCCAAGAGCGGCTTCAAGCAGGCGGCGGAATAAGCATGGACACTTTCTTCTCCTTCTACGTGCTGCCGGCGCTGCTGATCCTGTTGAAATCAGTCGTGCTGATCGTCGTTCTTTTGATCTTCGTCGCCTACATCCTCTACGCCGACCGCAAGATCTGGGCGGCGGTGCAATTGCGCCGTGGCCCGAACGTCGTCGGCCCCTGGGGCACGCTGCAGGCTTTCGCCGATCTGTTGAAGTTCGTCTTCAAGGAGCCGGTCATCCCGTCCGGCGCCAACAAGGGCGTGTTTCTTTTGGCGCCGCTGGTGTCGGCCGTGCTGGCGATCTCGGCCTGGGCGGTCATCCCGGTCAGCCACGGCTGGGCGATCGCCAACGTCAATGTCGGCATCCTTTATGTCTTCGCCATCTCCTCGCTCGAGGTCTACGGCGTGATCATGGGCGGCTGGGCGTCGAACTCGAAATATCCGTTCCTCGGCGCGCTGCGCTCGGCCGCGCAGATGGTGTCCTACGAAGTCTCGATCGGCTTCGTCATCGTCACCGTTCTGCTCACCGCCGGCTCGCTCAACCTCACCGATATCGTGCTGTCGCAGCATGATGGAATTGGTACGCGGCTTGGCCTGCCCAACACCTTCCTCGACTGGAACTGGCTGGCGCTGTTCCCGATGTTCATCATCTTCTTCATCTCGGCGCTGGCCGAGACGAACCGCCCGCCCTTCGATCTGGTCGAAGCCGAATCGGAACTGGTCGCCGGCCACATGGTCGAATATTCGTCGACCCCGTTCCTTTTGTTCTTCCTCGGCGAGTATGTCGCCATCGTGCTGATGTGCGCGCTGGCCACCATCCTGTTCCTCGGCGGCTGGCTGCCTCCGTTCGACTTCGCGCCGTTCACCTGGGTGCCGGGCGTCATCTGGTTCGTGCTGAAAGTCTGCTTCGTGTTCTTCGGCATCTCCATGGTGAAGGCCTTCGTGCCGCGCTACCGCTACGACCAATTGATGCGGCTTGGCTGGAAAGTGTTCCTGCCGATCTCGCTGTTCATGGTGGTCGCCACCGCGGCCTTCCTCAAGATCACGGGGTTTGCGTGATGTCCGCTCTTTCCCAAGCCGCCAAATCGCTGCTGCTGCAGGATTTCGTCAGCGCCTTCTTCCTGTCGATGCGCCAGTTCTTCGCGCCGAAGGAGACGATCAACTATCCGCACGAGAAGGGGCCAACCAGCCCGCGCTTCCGCGGCGAGCATGCGTTGCGCCGTTACCCGAACGGCGAGGAACGCTGCATCGCCTGCAAATTGTGCGAGGCGATCTGCCCCGCGCAGGCCATCACCATCGAGGCCGGCCCGCGCCGCAATGACGGCACGCGCCGCACGGTGCGCTACGACATCGACATGGTGAAGTGCATCTATTGCGGCTTCTGCCAGGAAGCCTGCCCGGTCGACGCCATCGTCGAGGGGCCGAATTTCGAGTTCGCGACGGAGACGCGCGAGGAACTCTACTACGACAAGGACAGACTGTTGGCGAATGGCGACCGGTGGGAGCGCGAACTGGCGCGCAACATCTCGCTGGACTCGCCCTACCGCTGATATTTGACGCATGGACGGGGCGAGGGGCCTCGTCTAAGGACACAACGAAACTTGCAGCCTGAGGCGGCAAACATCGAAACAGGACGGTTGTCCTGTTTGTACAGGAACCCGGGGGATCCCCAATGTTGAGTGGACTAGAGGCGGCCTTTTTCTACCTCTTCGCCTTTGTCGCGGTGGCATCGGCGTTCATGGTCATTTCGTCGCGCAACCCCGTGCATTCGGTGCTGTTCCTGATCCTGACCTTCTTCAACGCCGCCGGCCTGTTCATGCTGACCGGCGCCGAGTTCCTGGCGATGATCCTGCTCGTCGTCTATGTCGGCGCGGTGATGGTTCTGTTCCTGTTCGTCGTCATGATGCTCGACGTCGATTTCGCCGAACTGAAGAGCGGCGCCCTGCAATATGCGCCGATCGGCGCGCTGGTCGGGCTGATCCTGGCGGCGGAGCTGATCGTGGTTCTCGGCGGCTACACCTTCGCGCCGCAGCTCGCTTCGACGGTCTCCAAGCCCATTCCGGATCTTGCCACGCGGACCAATACCGCCGCGCTCGGCGACATCCTCTATACGGACTACCTCTACTATTTCCAGATTTCGGGCCTCGTGCTGCTGGTCGCCATGATCGGCGCCATCGTGCTGACGCTGCGCCACAAGCCAGGCGTCAAGCGACAGTCGATCGCAGCCCAGGTCGGCCGCACACCGGCGACCGGCATGGAAATCCGCAAGGTCAAGACAGGCGAGGGACTCTGAGATGGTTGTCGGCATCGCACATTATCTGACCGTATCGGCTGTTCTGTTCACGCTCGGCGTGTTCGGCATCTTCCTGAACCGCAAGAACGTCATCGTCATCCTGATGTCGGTCGAGCTGATCCTGCTGGCGGTCAACATCAATTTCGTCGCCTTTTCGGCAGCACTCGGCGATCTGGTCGGCCAGGTGTTCGCGCTGTTCGTGCTGACGGTCGCGGCGGCCGAAGCCGCCATCGGACTTGCCATTCTCGTCGTCTTCTTCCGCAACCGCGGCTCGATCGCGGTCGAAGACGTGAACATGATGAAGGGTTGACGGAACCACCATGTATCAGGCCATCGTCTTCCTTCCCCTGCTCGGCTTCCTGATCGTCGGCCTGTTCGGCACGTCGCTCGGCGCCAAGGCGTCCGAATACATCACCTCGGGTTTCCTGGTGGTCGCGGCCGTGCTGTCGTGGGTCGCGTTCTTCACCGTCGGTTTCGGCCATGGCGAGGTGTTCACCGTGCCCGTGCTGCGCTGGATACAGTCGGGTGGGCTGGAAGCGTCCTGGGCGCTCCGGATCGACACGCTGACGGTGGTCATGCTGGTGGTGGTCAACACCGTGTCGGCGCTGGTCCACATCTATTCGATCGGCTACATGCACCACGATCCGAACCGGCCGCGCTTCTTCGCTTATCTGTCGCTGTTCACCTTCGCCATGCTGATGCTGGTGACGGCGGACAACCTCGTGCAGATGTTTTTCGGCTGGGAAGGGGTGGGGCTGGCGTCCTATCTGCTGATCGGCTTCTGGTACAAGAAGCCGTCGGCCAATGCCGCGGCAATCAAGGCCTTTGTCGTCAACCGTGTCGGCGATTTCGGCTTCGCACTCGGCATATTCGGCGTGTTCGTGCTGTTCGGCTCGGTCAATCTGGGCACCATCTTCGCCAATGCGGCGACGTTCATCCCCGCTGAAGGCGCGCCGCAGGGTGCCGCGGTGCTGACTTTCCTTGGCCATGCCCTGGACAAGCAGGCGGCCATGACGATCGTCTGCCTGCTCCTGTTCATGGGCGCCATGGGCAAGTCGGCGCAAGTGCCGCTGCACACCTGGCTGCCGGACGCCATGGAAGGCCCGACGCCGGTTTCGGCCCTGATCCATGCCGCCACCATGGTGACGGCGGGCGTGTTCATGCTGGCGCGGTTGTCGCCGCTGTTCGAACTGTCGCATTCGGCGCTGACGGTCGTGACCTTCATCGGTGCCTTCACGGCCTTCTTCGCGGCCACCGTCGGTCTCGTCCAGAACGACATCAAGCGCGTCATCGCCTATTCGACCTGCTCGCAGCTCGGTTACATGTTCGTGGCGCTCGGCGTCGGCGCCTATGGCGCGGCGATCTTCCACCTGTTTACGCATGCCTTCTTCAAGGCGCTGCTGTTCCTCGGCTCGGGCTCGGTCATCCATGCCGTGTCCGACGAGCAGGACATGCGCAAGATGGGCGGCCTCAGGAAACTGATCCCGACCACCTACTGGATGATGGTGATCGGCACGCTGGCGCTGACCGGCGTCGGCATTCCGGTGACGGTCATCGGCACCGCCGGCTTCTTTTCCAAGGACGCCATCATCGAGAGCGCCTTTGCCGGCCACAATTCGGTTGCCGGCATGGCCTTCGTGCTTTTGGTCATCGCCGCCTGCTTCACCTCCTTCTACTCCTGGCGGCTGATCTTCATGACCTTCCACGGCAAGCCGCGGGCGAGCCATGAGGTGATGCACCATGTCCATGAATCGCCGCCGGTGATGCTGGTGCCGCTGTTCATCCTGGCTGCGGGCGCGCTGTTTGCCGGCGTCATCTTCCACAACGCCTTCATCGGCGAGGGCTATGCCGAGTTCTGGAAGGCATCGCTGTTCACATTGCCTGACAATCACATCCTGCACGACGTCCACGAATTGCCGCTGTGGGTCGAACTGTCGCCCTTCATCGCCATGCTGATCGGCTTCGCGCTGGCCTGGAAATTCTACATCCGCTCGCCGGAAATGCCGGTCAACCTGGCCGCGCAGCATCGCGGGCTCTACGCCTTCCTGCTCAACAAGTGGTATTTCGACGAGCTCTACGACTTCCTGTTCGTTCGGCCCGCCAAGCGCCTCGGCCACTTCCTGTGGAAGACCGGCGACGGCACCGTCATCGACGGCCTCGGCCCCGACGGTATTTCGGCGCGCGTCGTCGATGTCACCAACCGCGTCGTCAAGCTGCAGACCGGCTATCTCTACCACTACGCCTTCGCCATGCTGATCGGCGTTGCCGCACTCGTCACCTGGATGATGCTCTGATGACCGCCTGGCCAATCCTCTCGCTGGTCACCTTCCTGCCGCTGGTTGGTGTGCTGCTTATCCTGTTCATCAATGACGACAGCGAAAATGCACGCCGCAACATCCGCGCCATCGCGCTGTTGACGACGACTTTCACGTTCATCATCTCGCTGTTCATCTGGACCGGATTCGACAATTCGCAGTCCGGCTTCCAGTTCGTCGAGAAGGTCGCCTGGCTCGATTCCGGCATTTCCTACCATATGGGCGTCGACGGCATCTCGATGCTGTTCGTCATCCTGACGACCTTCCTGATGCCGCTCTGCATCCTGGCCTCGTGGGAATCGATCGAGAAGCGCGTCAAGGCCTACATGATTGCCTTCCTGCTGCTCGAAACGCTGATGATCGGCGTGTTCTGCGCGTTGGATATCGTGCTGTTCTACGTCTTCTTCGAAGCCGGCCTGATCCCGATGTTCATCATCATCGGCGTCTGGGGCGGCAAGCGGCGCGTCTACGCCTCGTTCAAGTTCTTCCTCTACACGCTCGCCGGCTCGGTGCTGATGCTGCTCGCCATCATGGCGATGTTCTTCCAGTCCGGAACAACCGACATCCCGACGCTGCTGACCCACAACTTCCCGGCCAACATGCAGACCTGGCTATGGCTTGCCTTCTTCGCCTCCTTCGCGGTGAAGATGCCGATGTGGCCGGTGCACACCTGGCTGCCCGACGCGCACGTCGAGGCGCCGACGGCGGGCTCCGTCATCCTGGCCGGCATCCTGTTGAAGATGGGCGGGTACGGCTTCCTGCGTTTCTCCTTGCCGATGTTCCCGCTGGCGTCGGAAATGTTCGCGCCGCTGGTCTTCGCGCTGTCCGTCGTCGCCATCATCTACACCTCGCTGGTGGCGCTGATGCAGGAGGACATGAAGAAGCTGATCGCCTATTCGTCGGTTGCCCATATGGGCTTCGTCACCATGGGCATCTTCGCCATGAACCAGGAAGGCGTGCAGGGCGCGATCTTCCAGATGCTCAGCCACGGCCTCGTCTCCGGCGCGCTGTTCCTGTGCGTCGGCGTCATCTACGACCGCATGCACACACGTGAGATCGCGGCCTATGGCGGGCTGGTCAACAACATGCCGAAATACGCCACGGTGTTCCTGATCTTCACCATGGCCAATGTCGGCCTGCCCGGTACCAGCGGCTTCGTCGGCGAGTTCCTGACCATGCTCGGCGTGTTCCGGGTCAACACATGGGTGGCGTTCTTCGCCGCCACCGGCGTCATCCTGTCGGCCGCCTACGCGCTCTGGCTCTACCGCCGGGTGATCTTCGGCGCACTGACCAAGGAGAGCCTTAAGGGACTGCTCGACCTGTCGCCGCGCGAGAAGGTGATCATCTACCCGCTGGTCGTGCTGGTCATCTTCTTCGGCGTCTATCCCGCCCCGGTCTTCGACGCGACGGCCCAATCGGTCAAGTCGCTCATCACCAATGTCACTGCATCCATCGGCGCCGCGCAGACCGCGGCGGCGAACTGACCAGAGGTTTTGCGAACCATGACGCCGGACCTTCTCTCCAGCCTGTCGCTCTCGACGCCAGAGCTGATCCTTGCCGTCGGAGCGCTGGCGCTGCTGATGGTCGGAGCCTATTCGCGCGCCAACACGGCCAACACGGTAACCGGCCTCGCGGTTGCCGTGCTGGCGATCGCGGGCGCCTGGCTGATCTTCCGAACCGGGCAGGGCAGCGCTTATGGCAATGCCTTCATCCAGGATTCCTTCGGCCGCTTCATGAAGGTGCTGGCACTGGTCGGCTCGGCGGTGACGCTGGTGATGTCGATGCGCTTCGCCAAGGCGGAGCGTTTCGACAAGTTCGAATATCCGGTGCTGATCCTGCTGTGCACGCTCGGCATGATGCTGATGATCTCGGCCAACAGCATGATCGGCCTCTATCTCGGCCTCGAGCTGCAGTCGCTGGCGATCTATGTGCTGTGCGCGATCAACCGCGACAATCTGCGCTCGACCGAAGCGGGCCTCAAATATTTCGTTCTCGGTGCGCTGTCGTCGGGCATGCTGCTCTATGGCATCAGCCTGGTCTACGGCTACACCGGCAACACCGGCTTCCAGGAAATCGCCACGGCACTCGGCAGCGGCGAGCGCCAGCTTGGCCTCGTTTTCGGCCTCGTCTTCGTGCTGGCCGGCCTTGCCTTCAAGATTTCCGCGGTGCCGTTCCACATGTGGACGCCTGACGTCTATGAGGGCGCGCCGACTCCGGTGACGGCCTTCCTGGCGGCGGCGCCGAAAATGGCGGCGATGGCACTGATCGTGCGCGTCACCATGGGCGCGTTCAAGCCGATCGCCGCCGACTGGCAGCAGATCATCGTCTTCATCTCGATCGCCTCGATGGCACTCGGCTCCTTCGCCGCAATCGGGCAGACCAACATCAAGCGCCTGATGGCCTATTCCTCGATTGGCCATATGGGTTACGCGCTGGTCGGCCTTGCCGCCAACAGCCAGGCCGGCGTGCGCGGCGTTGCCATCTACATGCTGATCTATCTGGTGATGACGCTCGGCACCTTCGCCTTCATCCTCGCCATGCGGCGCAAGGAAGGCAATGTCGAGCAGATCAGCGACCTGGCCGGCCTGTCGTCGACCAATCCGGTCATGGCGACGATCCTGACCATCCTGATGTTCTCACTCGCCGGCATTCCACCGCTCGCCGGCTTCTGGGGGAAATGGTACGTCTTCCTCGCCGCCATCAACGCCCATCTCTACGCGCTGGCGATCATCGGCGTGCTGGCCTCGGTGGTGGGCGCCTATTACTATTTGCGCATCATCAAGATCATGTGGTTCGACGAACCGGTCGGCGGCTTCGTGCCGATGGCGACGGAATTGCGTGTCGTGCTCGGCGTCTCCGGCGCCTTCGTGCTGTTCTACGTGTTGATCGGTGGGCCGATCGGCACCTATGCCGAAGCCGCCGCCAAGACGTTTTTCTAGACGGCATGGCATTTCGGCTGGCTCCAACCTCGGCGTCGGAAGGGTTCCGGCTCGAGGCGCATGAGAGCGTCGGCTCCACCAATGCGCTGGCACTGGACCACGCAAGGGCAGGCGACTCCGGCAAATTGTGGATCGTTTCCAAGAAGCAGGAAAGCGGGCGTGGCCGGCGCGGCCGCGTCTGGGCGACACCGGAAGGCAATCTGGCGGCGACGCTGCTCGTCATCACCAAGGCAGAGCTTCGCCTTGCCGCGACATTGGGCTTCGTCGCAGGACTGGCGCTGGCCGATGCACTCGATGCCGTGGTGCCGAAGGGCCGGATCGCCATTGGCCTCGACGGTGGCAGCGAAGGAAAAAACCGTTTCGAGCTGAAATGGCCGAACGACGTGCTTGCCTCCGGCGCCAAGCTGGCCGGCATCCTGCTGGAATCGGCAATCCTCGAGGGCGGCCGTTTCGGAGTGGCGGTCGGCATCGGCGTCAATGTGGTGGCATACCCTGAGGATTTGCCGTATCCCGCAACTTCCTTGCGCGCGCTGGGCGCGGCATGCGATGCGGAAACACTGTTCCTGGCGCTGTCGGATGCCTGGAGCGAGAATGCCCGATTGTGGGATGAGGGGCGCGGACTTGCCGCCGTCAGGCGACGGTGGCTTGATCGTGCCGCGGGGCTCGGCGGCGAGGTTGCCGTCAGAATTGACGGTAATGTGGTGCGCGGGGTGTTTGAGACCATTGACGAGGACTGCCGTTTCGTGATCCGCGACGATGAAGGTTCGGTTCGGACGATCGCCGCCGGCGATGTGCATTTCGGCGCGGTCGCTTCGGCCAGGGCATAGGGCCGTTCATGAACGGTTCTAACTGTTTGTTTTTGCGCAACTCCGGTGGGAAAACCGTTACACACTTTTCCCGGAATTGCTTTTGAGCTTGGCCTGAGGGCCAGGAAGGGAAAAATCATGGCGAAAGCGGAAAACGCCGAACTCGTCTTCGTGCCGCTCGGCGGCGTCGGCGAGATCGGCATGAACTTCGCTCTTTACGGCTACGGACCGCCCAGCGCGCGCGAATGGATCGTCATCGATGTCGGAGTGACCTTCCCCGATGCCAGCCTGCCGGGCGTCGACCTGGTGCTGCCCGACACGCGCTTCATCGAGGAGAACCTCGCCAATCTGCGCGGCATCATCATCACGCATGCGCATGAAGACCATTACGGCGCGCTGCTCGACACATGGCCGAAGCTGAAGGCGCCGGTCTGGATGACGCCGTTCAGCGCCGGTCTGCTGGAAGCCAAGCGGCAAGGCGAGCAGGGCGCACCGAAAATACCGGTCACGATTTACCGGGCGGGCGAGAAATTCACCGTCGGCCCCTTCGAGATCGAAGCCATTCCGGTCGCGCACTCGATTCCCGAGCCGATGTCGCTGGCGATCACCTCGCCGGCAGGCACCGTCATCCATACCGGTGACTGGAAGATCGATCCGGAGCCGACGATCGGGCCGAAGACCGACGAGGCGCGTTTCCGCGCCTATGGCGACAAGGGCGTTCTGGCGCTGATCTGCGATTCGACCAATGCGCTGCGCGAAGGCGAGTCGCCTTCGGAAGTGGCTGTGGGCGAGGGCCTCAAGGGCGTCATCCAGGCTGCCAAGGGCCGCGTCGCCGTCACTACGTTCTCCTCCAATGTCGGACGCATCGTCTCGATCGCCAAAGCGGCCCGCGATGCCGGACGCCAGTGCCTGGTGCTTGGCCGTTCGCTGAAGCGGGTCATCGATGTGGCCGGCGAACTCGGCTACATGGACGGTCTGCCGGAGTTCATCGCCGAGGAGGATTTTGGTTTCATCCCGCGCGAAAACCTGGTCATCATCTGCACCGGCAGCCAGGGCGAGCCGCTGGCCGCACTGGCCAAGCTGTCGCGCGAAGAGATGAAGTCGGTATCGCTGACGGCAGGCGACACGGTGGTGTTTTCCTCGCGTACGATTCCCGGCAACGAGAAGGCGATCCTCGAGATCAAGAACCGTCTCATCGACCTCGGCGTCAAGATCATCGAGGACGGCGATGCGCTGGTGCATGTCTCCGGCCATCCGCGGCGCAGCGAATTGCGCAAGATGTATGAATGGGTGCGCCCGCAGATCGGCGTTCCCGTGCATGGCGAGGCGGCACATCTGGTGGCGCAGGGCTCGCTGATGTCGACATCGGGCATCGGCCAGGTGGCGCAGGTGCGCGACGGCGACATGCTCAGGCTTGCTCCCGGCCCAGCCACAATCATGGATCAGGTGCCGTTCGGCCGTATCTACAAGGATGGCAGACTGATCGGCACCGATCAGGCGATGGGCATCCGCGACCGGCGCAAATTGTCCTTTGCCGGCCACGTGGCGGTCAATGTCGTGCTGGACGACAAATATGAGCTTGCCGGCGACCCCGATTTGGTCGCCATCGGCGTCGCCGAGGCCGATGGCCGTGGCGAGTCGCTGGAAGATCTGATGATCGATGCGGCAATCGGCGCGGTGGACTCGATCCCCCGTCAGCGCCGAAAAGACCTCGACCTGGTGCAGGAAGCAGTGCGGCGCGCCGTGCGCGGCGCCGCCAACGAAGCCTGGGGCAAGAAGCCGTTGGTGACGGTGTTCGTCACTCGCTGAGGGGAGTAGGGCAGTAAGGGAGTAGGGCAGTAGGGATTTCGATACGAGGCAGGTCAGCTTTTCCCCTATTGCCATACTGCCCTATTGCCATACTGCCCTGGGGAAAACCTATGCTCGGACGTCTGAACCATGTCGCGCTTGCCGTGCCGGATCTGGCTGCTGCCGTAGCGGCCTACCGCAACACGCTCGGCGCGGAGGTGACGGCGCCGCAGGCGCTGCCGGAGCACGGGGTGACGGTGGTGTTCGTCAATGTCGGCAACACCAAGGTCGAACTTCTGGAGCCTTTGGGCGAGGGATCGCCGATCGCCGCCTTCCTGGAGAAGAACCCCTCCGGCGGCATGCATCACCTTTGCTATGAGGTCGACGACATCCTGGCCGCGCGCGATCAGCTCAAGGCCGCCGGCGCCCGCGTGCTGGGCGACGGCAATCCGAAGATCGGCGCGCACGGCAAGCCGGTGCTGTTCCTGCATCCGAAGGATTTCTTCGGCACGCTGATCGAACTGGAGCAATCATGAGCTGGGTTTCGTTCACCGCCCTGTTTTTCGCGACCTGGTGGGTGGTGCTGTTCGCCGTGCTGCCGTTCAGCGTGAGGACGCAGGACGACGATCACGACGTGACGCTCGGCACGGTTCCGAGCGCGCCGCGTGGGCCTCACATGCTGCGCGCCGTGATCCGCACCACCATCGCCACCGCGATCCTGATGGGCATTTTCTATGGCCTGACGCATGGGCTGGGATACAGCCTCAACGACATCCCGCACATCGTGCCGGAATTCAGCCAGACGCCGGTTAAATAGACTGTCCAGCGACGGCGTTTTCATATGTCGGAACCGGGCGGGTTTCGGCGGGGAATGTCGTGCCGTTTTGCGGCCTGACGAGCGCTGACGCTGGGTAAGGTGGTTTGGCAACGCGTTGCGCTAAGCAGATGATTGCACAAAAAAAATGCAAGGCACGAGGCCTTGCAATTTAAACGCGTCCGATCTGTTTCCGGTTTCCGGCGGCAGCGAGTAACCGCGCCTAGATCGCATCCTCCCAAGACTTTGACCGCGTAGGAGAGCAGATTTTTTTCTGCCCTCTCGGTTATCGAGGTACATTAGCCTAAGGCGAATGAAAATGTCACGAAGAATTTTGCCTTGAAACGGGCATTCTCGTGCTGCACTGCACAATAGTGTGGCAGGCGTTGCTTGGCGAACGATCACCAAGACGCGCACAGTGACCGGGAGGCCTTGCAGCGCCATGGGTCTTCTGGACGGGCGAACGGCGGTGCGACGCTTCTGATCCCGGCTACCCATGTTTTTTGGAAATCGATTCCGCTTTTCGGGCCGAAGCGTCCGGGTTCCCATTCCGCCTTGAAATGGCTATGAAGCCGGGTCAAGCAAGCCAAAGTCGCGCCGATTCTGACGCGGCCCTCCTCACTCACGGACCTGTCCATGCGTTTGTCGCGCTATTTCCTGCCGATCCTCAAAGAAAATCCGCGCGAGGCCGAGATCGTCTCGCACCGGCTGATGCTGCGCGCCGGCATGATCCGCCAGCAGGGGCAGGGCAGTTTCTCGTGGCTGCCGCTCGGCAAGCGGGTGCTGGACAAGGTCTGCCGCATCATCCGCGAGGAGCAGGATCGCGCCGGTGCGCTGGAAATCCTGATGCCGACCATCCAGTCGGCCGATCTGTGGCGCGAAAGCGGCCGCTATGACGACTACGGCAAGGAGATGCTGCGCATCAAGGACCGGCAGGACCGCGACATGCTCTACGGCCCGACCAATGAGGAAGTGGTCACCGAGATCGTCCGCGCCTATGTGAAGTCCTACAAGGACCTGCCGCTCAATCTCTACCACATCCAGTGGAAGTTCCGCGACGAAGTGCGGCCGCGCTTCGGCGTCATGCGGTCGCGCGAGTTCCTGATGAAGGACGCCTATTCCTTCGATCTCGACTTCGAAGGTGCCAAGGCGGCCTACAACAGGATGTTCGTGTCCTATCTTCGGACTTTTACGCGCATGGGGCTGCAGGCAATACCGATGCGGGCCGACACCGGGCCGATCGGCGGCGATCTCAGCCATGAATTCATCATCCTGGCCGACACCGGCGAGAGCCAGGTCTACTGCCACCGCGACTATCTTGCGATCGATGTGCCCGGCGCCAACACCGATTTTGCCAACGACGCCGAGATCGCCGACATCGTCAAGACATGGACGACGCCCTACGCCGCCACCGACGAGATGCATGACGAGGCGGCGTGGGAGAAGATCGGCGAGAGCGACAAGGTTTCGGCGCGCGGCATCGAGGTCGGCCACATCTTCCATTTCGGCGACAAATATTCCAAGCCCATGGGCGCCAAGGTGACCGGACCCGACGGCAAGGATCATTTCGTCTCCGGCGGCTCCTACGGCATCGGTCCGTCGCGGCTGGTCGCGGCGATCATCGAAGCCAGCCATGACGACAACGGCATCATCTGGCCGGAGGCGGTGGCGCCGTTCGACATCGGACTGATCAACATGAAGGCGGGCGACGCCGAGTGCGACGGCGTCTGTGACGAACTGCATGCCGCTTTCGTCGCCGCCGGCAAGGACGTGCTCTACGACGACACCGACCAGCGGCCCGGCGGCAAGTTCGCCACCGCCGACCTGATAGGCCTTCCCTGGCAAGTGATCGTCGGACCGCGCGGTGTCGCCGCCGGCGAGATCGAGATCAAGAACCGCAAGACCGGCGAGCGCGAGACGCTGCCGATCGCGGACGCGAAGAAGCGCTTCGGTGTCGCCGCATGAGCGAGGCGGTGGCGGCAAGATCGGTCGGCGCCGGACCCTTTTCCATCTTCGAGCGCATGGTCGCCTGGCGCTATCTGCGCTCGCGGCGCAAGGAGACGGTGATCTCGGTGATCGCCTCGATCTCGTTCCTCGGCATCATGCTGGGCGTCGCCACGCTGATCGTGGTCATGGCGGTGATGAACGGTTTCAGGGCGGAGCTTTTGACGCGCATCCTCGGCGTCAACGGCCACCTGATCGTGCAGCCGCTCGATTCGCCGCTGGAGGACTATGCGCAGGTCGCCAGCCGCATCAACGGTGTAGCAGGCGTCAAATACGCCATCCCGCTGATCGATGGCCAGGTGCTTGCGCAAGGCAATGTCGGCGGCGGAACCGGAGCGCTGGTTCGCGGCATACGCGGCGAGGATCTGAGCAAGATCGCCATCGTTGCCAGCAACATCAAGCAGGGTTCGATCGCCGATTTCGATTCTGGCGAGGGCGTTGCCATCGGCAAGCGCATGGCTGAGAATCTCGGCCTGACGCTTGGCGATACCATCACCTTGATTTCGCCCGACGGCGACGTGACGCCGATCGGCACCACGCCGCGCATGAAGGGCTACAAGATCGCGGCGATCTTCGAAGTCGGCATGTCCGAATATGACACGTCCATCGTCTACATGCCGTTTTCCGAAGCGCAGCTTTATTTCAACATGGACGGGCGGGCGCAGACGATCGAGATCTATGTCGACAATCCAGACGATGTCGATGCGCTGAAACCGAAAGTGGAGGCGGCGGCGCAGCGGCCGATCGACATGGTCGATTGGCGCCAGCGCAACGAGACCTTCTTCTCCGCGCTGCAGGTCGAACGCAACGTCATGTTCATGATCCTGACGCTGATCGTGCTGGTGGCGGCGCTGAACATCATCTCCGGCCTGATCATGCTGGTGAAGGACAAGGGCCACGACATCGCCATCCTGCGCACCATGGGGGCGTCGCGCGGCGCCATCCTGCGCATCTTCCTGATGACGGGTGCGGCGATCGGCGTGACCGGCACGCTTGCCGGTGTGCTGCTCGGCGTACTGATCTGCACCAACATCGAATCGATCCGCCAGTTCTTCTCGTGGATGACCGGTAAGGTGCTGTTCAATCCTGAACTCTATTTCCTCAGCCAGTTGCCGGCGAAGATGGATCCGCGCGAGACGACCTATGTCGTCCTGATGGCGCTCGGCCTGTCCTTCCTGGCAACGGTGTTTCCGGCATGGCGCGCCGCGCGTCTCGATCCGGTCGAAGCCTTGAGGTACGAATAGTGGCCGAGGTCATTATCGAGCTGAAGAGCGTCGAGCGGCACTACGTCCAGGGACCGCGAAAGCTCACCATTCTCAATGGTGCGGACTTCTCGCTGAAGCGCGGCGAGATGGTGGCGCTGGTGGCGCCGTCTGGCACCGGCAAGTCGACGCTGCTGCACACCGCCGGCCTGCTGGAGCGTCCCGACGCCGGCGACGTCATCCTGGCCGGCCGCGCCTGCGGCCGGCTGTCCGACGACGAGCGCACGGCGATCCGCCGCAACGATGTCGGCTTCGTCTACCAGTTCCATCATCTGCTGCCGGAATTCTCGGCGCTGGAAAACATAATGATGCCGCAGCTCATCAAGGGGCTCAGCCGCAAGGACGCGGCCGAGCGCGCGGCGCAGCTGCTCGATTACATGCAGATCGGCAAACGCGCGGCGCACCGGCCGTCCGAGCTCTCCGGCGGCGAACAGCAGCGCGTCGCCATTGCGCGTGCGGTCGCCAATGCGCCGCTGGTACTGCTGGCGGACGAGCCGACCGGCAATCTCGACCCGGTCACCGCGTCCTATGTGTTCGAGGCGCTGGCGGCGCTGGTCAAGCAATCGGGCCTCGCGGCGCTGATCGCCACCCACAATCACGAACTGGCATCGCGCATGGACCGGCGCGTCACGCTAGCCGACGGCAAAGTGGTGCCGCTCTAGGGCACGGCGATACTGGGGTGAGGCCGGCCTGCGAAAGGCGGCTTCCTGCGCTTCCCGTTCTACCCCGTTGCGGTAGAACGGTGCTCACGTACCCAAAAGTACGCTCCGCTCCGGTTCTCGAAATCCACCATTCTCGGCTCGGCCTGACCCCAGTCTCGTCGTGCCCTGGTCGGCGCTGGGCAACCGTCGTTCGCCCGTCAACCTTTTCTTAACCCTGCCGATCTGATCGCCCGGAAATTCGGACACGGCCGGATTGTGTCCGTTGACTTTGAAACAAAATTAGAACAAAATACGAACATATCAACAACAGGAGAGAGTTATGACCGATCTGGTTCAGGATGTCATCTCACTGGTTTGCATGAGCACCTTTCTCGTCTCCATGGCGATCTGGATTGGAGCCATGTGATTTGGCGGCGTTCGCCGCCGTGGGTCCCATGCGGTCGAAGACCGCTCCGCCGTTAAGCTTTTCTTGCCGCAGCGACGTTAGAGTGCCCCGGCAAGACAGGGAGCAACGTCCAGGTGTCGCCCATCGTCACGGCCATTCTGGTGGCCAGCAATCTCGGGCTGATCTTTCTGTTGATGACGGTGCCGCTTGGTTTGCGCACGGTCCGGCTGACCCGTCTGGTGGCGATGGATCGGCAGCGCCTCTGGCAGGCGCTGTGGCCGCTCGGCAGCGATGCCGGCTGGTCCAGTGAGATCCTGTCCGCCGAGGCCCCGGACGGCGAGGGCGTGGCCCGCATCACGCTGTCCTGGGAAGGTCGCGACGGCAAGCCGATCGAACGCAAGTCGCGGTTTGAAGACGTCGTCGAAGGCAGCCGCTTCTCGATGCGTGTCATCGAGGATACGGCACTCGACGCTTCGTTCTGGAAGGACTTTCGCGAAACCGCCGAACTCGTTTCGGAAGGCAACAGCACGCGGGTGACGCTCAGCCAGACCGATCGCTATCGTGGCGTTGCCTTCCTGGTGTTCCGCTATTTCGCCCTGCGCCGCGAACTCTCCAAGCTGCAGCGCTGGGCGGGGACCGGAAAGTATCGCAAGGGCGGCTGGTTCGAGCATCCGCTCAGCCAGGTCGGCTTTGCCGGGCTTTCGGCGCTGATCCTGTGGCCATTCTTCGGCCTTCACTTCGGCGGTTTGGCACTGGCCGCGATCCTCACATCGGTGGTCGCCCTGCATGAGCTTGGCCATATGGCGGCGTTCCGGCTGATGGGCCACAACCGGGCGCGGATGATCTTCATTCCGCTGCTCGGCGGCATCGCCATTGGCGGGCGGCCCTATGACAGCCGTTTCGAAGTGGCTTTCGTGGCATTGATGGGCGCCGGCTTTTCCGCCTTCCTGGTGCCGATCGCCATCGCAGCAAGCACCTTTGCCGGCGCGGAAGGTCACCGGCTGGCGGCGGCCCTGCTGGCGACGCTGGCGGGTTTCGCCGCACTGTTCAACATCGCCAATCTGGCGCCGGTGTGGAAGTTCGACGGCGGCCAGGTGCTGCGCCAGATCTGTCCGGGACCGGTCGCGCTGGCGCTGGCTTCCTTCTTCCTGCTCTCGGCTTTCCTGGCCGTGGGTTGGCAGGCCGGCTTTTCCGCCACCTTCCTGCTCGCGACGGGAGCGGTGTTTTCGCTCCTCAGCCTGCTGACGATGAGCAGTGGGGTGAAGCCGCGTCACGAGCTGAAGCCGATCCGCACCATCGACCGGCTGGCCATGGCGGCGGCGTTGCTGGCGGTGTTCGCCATCCATGGCTATGGCGTGTTGTGGGCCTCTGCCCAACTGATTTGAGCCGTACCGGATCCGGAAGATCAGCCGGCTTTGCGCTCGGCTTCGACAGGCAAGGCCGTGGCGGGACCGAACACATCCTCGAAGGCGGATTTCAACGCCAGGTCAAGATCGGCCATGGTCAGGGGAAGGCCTAGGTCGACGAGGCTGGTGACGCCGTGGTCCTGCACGCCGCAAGGCACGATGCCGCTGAAATGGTCGAGATCGGGCTCGACATTGATGGCGATGCCGTGAAAACTCACCCAGCGCCGCAGCCGGATGCCTATGGCCGCGATCTTGTCCTCCGCCGGCGAGCCGTCCGGCAGAGCAGGGCGATCCGGCCGCACGACCCAGACGCCGACCCGGTCCTCGCGGCGCTCGCCCCGCACATTGAAAGCGGCAAGCGTGCCGATGATCCACTGTTCGAGCGCCGCAACGAAGGCGCGGACATCCTCGCGCCGCCGCTTCAGGTCGAGCATGACGTAAGCGACCCGCTGGCCCGGCCCATGATAGGTGTATTCGCCGCCGCGTCCGGCCGCGAAGACCGGGAAGCGGCTGGCGTCGATCAGATCCTCGCCACGGGCGCTGGTGCCGGCCGTGTAGAGCGGCGGGTGTTCGACCAACCAGACCATTTCGCCGGCAGCGCCGCTGCGGATCGCCTCGGCGCGCGCCTCCATGAAGGCAAGTGCCTCGGGATAGGCGGTAAGGCCGGGCTCGATCAGCCATTCGACCGGTGCCGAGCCGGGAAGCGGCAGGAACGACGTGGCGATCTGGCTGCGTTCGGTCATGGCGTATCGTCTTTTCGTTTGTCCATGGCGCGCCCAAAAACGCCTCGCACCTTTGGGCGACATCAACTTGCCTTCCATATGGCGATATCAGGCGCAAACGTCCAGTTCCGGCGCTGCGTTCGGGCCCTGTGGAGCATTATGCCAATCGCCTGACATTATTGCTTGCCGTGCACTTGTTTCACTGGAAACGATTTGCTACACGCCGCGAGCCGGTCGGTTCCGGCTCTACCACGTGCGGTCGTGGCGGAATTGGTAGACGCGCAGCGTTGAGGTCGCTGTGGGGCAACCCGTGGAAGTTCGAGTCTTCTCGACCGCACCATTCTCTTCCCAGAATCCGATTTGTGCCGGTCTCGCCCGCTGCGGGCCGGACGCATTTCGTTGATATTCCCGCACTTTACGCCACTTTCTTTTTGAGCGTCGGATTCTCCCAAAACCGGTTTCCCCTTTTGGGTCCGATGCTCTAGACCTGATTTGCACCTTTTCCGGGATTCTTGTGGCGGGAGGCGCTGGTGGAAGGCGAGCACGAACGGACGACCGGCGCCGGGGCCGCCGAGGACAACCACGCCGACATCTATGGCGAGGACGGCGCCGTGCTTTCGTCCTTCCTGGCGCGGATCGGCGCGGCGATCGCCGACCGCGACACGCTGACCCTCAAGCATGAAGTCGACGACCTGCACCAGTCGGAGCTCGGCGACCTGCTCGAGGCGCTGCATCCCGAACAGCGCCGCGCGCTGGTCGAACTCCTGGGCGCCGATTTCGACTTCTCCTCGCTGACGGAGGTCGACGAGGCGATCCGT
This sequence comes from Mesorhizobium sp. WSM4833, assembly GCF_055811095.1. NCBI lineage: Bacteria > Pseudomonadati > Pseudomonadota > Alphaproteobacteria > Hyphomicrobiales > Phyllobacteriaceae > Mesorhizobium > Mesorhizobium sp. WSM4833. The sequence goes on along the minus strand of NZ_JBVVQG010000001.1, from coordinate 299,021 downwards.
ATGGAGATCGTCGACAATCTGCCCAATGCGCAGATCGCACAGGCGGTGCAGGAGCTCGATTCCGACGACGCCGTCTACATTCTCGAGGATCTCGACCAGGAAGACCAGGACGAGATCCTGTCCCAACTGCCGTTCACCGAGCGGATCAGGCTGCGCCGCTCGCTCGATTATCCCGAAGAGACGGCCGGCCGCCGCATGCAGACCGAGTTCGTCGCGGTTCCGCCGTTCTGGACGATCGGCCAGACCATCGACTACATGCGCGAGGACAACAACCTTCCCGAGCGCTTCAGCCAGATCTTCGTCATCGATCCGAGCTTCAAGCTGCTCGGCGCCATCGACCTCGACCAGATCCTGCGCACCAAGCGTTCGGTCAAGGTCGAGGAGGTGATGCACGAAACGCGGCACGCCATTCCGGCCACCATGGACCAGGAAGAGGCGGCGCGGGAATTCGAGCAGTACGATCTTTTGTCGGCCGCGGTCGTCGACGAGAACGAACGGCTGGTTGGTGTTCTGACCATCGACGATGTCGTCGACGTCATCCAGCAGGAGGCCGAGGAAGATCTGATGCGCATGGGCGGCGTCGGCGACGAAGAGCTTTCCGACAGCATCTTTTCGACCTCGCGCTCACGCGTTCCGTGGCTGCTGATCAACCTTCTGACCGCGTTCCTGGCGGCGTCGGTGATCAGCCTGTTCGACCGCACGATCGAACACATCGTGGCACTGGCGGTGCTGATGCCGATCGTCGCCGGCATGGGCGGCAATGCCGGCTCGCAAACCATGACCGTCACCGTGCGGGCGTTGGCGACCAGGGATCTCGACATCTACAATGCCGGCCGCATCATTCGCCGCGAGATGGGTGTCGGCTTCATCAACGGCATCGTCTTCGCCATCCTGATCGGCATCGTCGCGGCAGCCTGGTTCCGTGATCCCAATCTGGGCGGGATCATCGCGGCGGCGATGATCATCAACATGTTCGTGGCCGCCCTGGCCGGCATCCTGATCCCGCTGCTGCTCGATCGTTTCAAGGTCGATCCGGCGGTCGCTTCGGCGGTCTTCGTCACCACGGTTACCGACGTCGTCGGTTTCTTTGCATTTCTCGGCATTGCCACGTGGTGGTTCGGCGTGCCCTGAGGGCACGCCTTTTGGCTCAATTGACTTTTACGTAAATGCCGTGCGAGGCTCGCGCGGGGCGCCATGTCGATTCCGGCATGGCATGGGTTTTGGTTCGGGACAGAAGGGTGACGCCGCCATGGCGATCGCCCCGGTGTTTCGGCGTGTGGGAGTGGCAATGCGAGAATATTATTCGATCACCGAGTTGACCCGCGAGTTCGACGTGTCGACGCGGACGCTGCGCTTTTATGAGGACGAAGGGCTGGTGCAGCCGGTGCGGCGCGGCCGCACGCGGCTGTTTCGCCCCTCCGACCGGCAGCTCATTCGCCAGATCATGCGCGGCAAAAGGCTTGGCTTCTCGATCAACGAGATTCGCGAAATCATCCAGATGTACAAAGAGCCGCCCGGCGAAGTCGGCCAGCTCAACCTGATGATCAAGCGCATCGAGGAAAAGCGCGAGGATCTCCGGCAGAAACGCCGCGACCTCGAGGAGACGCTGGCTGAACTCGACCAGGCCGAGGAGTCTTGTGTGGAGCGGCTGGTGGAGCTTGGCGTGAATACGTAGGCAGAGAGTTTGAGGGACAGCGCCCCCCTCTCTCCTGCCGGACATCTCCCCCACGAGGGGGGAGATTGGCCGCTTGAAAGCCAGCTCAAATCCAGCGGCGCACGCGTTTGGCGTAGTCGCGGTATTTCTTGCCGAATTTTGCCGCCAGCACCTTTTCCTCGCCTTCGATCGCCACCTTCTGCGTGGCATAGGCGGCGATGAACGCCAGCGGCAGGAACCACACGATGCCCGAGACAAAGGCGACGCCGATCAACAGCAGCGTGTTGGCCAGATACATCGGATTGCGGGTGACGCCGAAGGGACCCGTGGTGACCAGGTGATCGGGTACAGCGTTGGGGTTGAGCGTGGTCTTGGCCCGGATCATGGTGCGGATCGCGGTGAACCAGAGTGCGGCGACGGCAAACAGCGCCACCCAGCCGGCCGCGAACAGGATATCGCCCAGCAGGTCGCCGATCCAGGGCAGGGGATAGAGCAGGCCCAGTGCGATGCTGACGGCGATGGCGGCGATGTAGATCAGCGGCGGCCATGGTATGAGCCCCGGCTTCGGCTGGTTCTCGGTCATTCGGCCCCTCCCTCCATCAACTTGCTGTCGGTCTTGGCGGTGCACATGCCGGCGAGATCGGACAAATGCGCTTTCCACTCCGCAGTCTGATCGTTGTTGTAGAGCCTATCAAGCGTGGACTCGCCCTCGAGCGTATCGAGCATGCAGACACAGTAGCTCGTACAGAACTCGGTGTCGCGCGACTGCTCGCAGGACAGCTGACAGGTTTTGAGGAAATTCACCTGCGGGGTTTCGACCTGCGCCGGCATGATCTGCGAGAACAGCCAGACGCAGCCGATCAGCAGCGGCTGGTGGATCAAATAGAAAGCCAGGCTGTGCCGGCCGATGAAGACCAGCGGGTTGGCCAAGCGACCGGGCGCCAGATTGGCAAGCCTGGCAAGCAGGCCGGCACCTGCGGCGAGTTTCGTCACCGCGATGCCCGCAAGTACCGCGCCGAACCACGGAAACAGCGGAACGTAGTCGTTGGAGCGCGGATTGGTCGCCGACAGGCCGACCCACCACAGCCATGGGTGATCGAAGGCCTCGAAGCGCAGATAGACGGGGGCGGCGATAACGAGCGCGGCGACGACAAGCGTCAGCAGCGCCGGCAGGCGCAGGAAGGCCAGACCGAGCAGGCTGGCTAGCGCGATCTCGTGCAAGATGCCGAAGAAGATGAAGCCGTCCGGAGTGGCTATGCGGGTAACGACCGAAATCGCGATCGCGGCTCCGGCGACCATGGCGAACCGCTTCCAGAAGCCGTTCCAGCGGATTTGTCGGCCGTGGGCGAGATACAGGCTGACGCCGACCAGGAACAGGAAGGTCGAGGCGATGCAGCGCGCGTAGATCTTCCACCAGCCGAAGGCGGTCAGGCCGGGATCGGTGTAGCCGAAGAACTCCAGATCCCAGGTGAAATGGTAGCTTGCCATGGCGATCAGCGCGATGCCGCGCACGATGTCGATGGCGACGATGCGCTTTGGTCGATCCTGAACGGGCGCGGTCGGCGTTTGGATGCTCATGGTCTCGCATTCTGATTCAGCCCCGCTGGAGGACTATCACGGTTGCCCAGGACAAAAGAAGACCGGCAACCCTGCCGATAACGCCGGATCAGCCGCGGCATTGGGCCAGTGCCGGAAAGCCTTTGGCCGGCTTCGCTTTTGCCGGATGCACGTCGGTTTCCTCTTATTGGCGCTGAGGTCGCCACGGCAGATTTGACCCGGTGAATCTGCTTCGGGGAAAGCAATGTCCACCCATGTGCGCCATCCGATCTGGCTACCGGCCCTCAGGGCCGCGGACGCGCGCACCTTCGCTTCGCTCTATGCGGTCGAATCCTTCGCCCGCGCCACGGTGTCGAGCGTCATCCCGATCCAGGCTTACGAGATCCTGCACAACGAGCAGATCGTCTCGATCCTCTACACCGTCGTGGCGATGCTCGGCCTGTCGGTGACATTGTTCATGCCGATGCTGATCCGCCGTTTCGCCCGGCGCTGGGTCTACACGGCGGGCGCCTGCCTGCTGGCCATCGGCTCGCTGTTCTTCGTCACCGACACGCTTGCCGGGCAACTGGCCGGCATGCTGTGCCGGGTGATGGGCGCCAGCGCGCTGTCGATCACGCTCAACCTCTACATCATGGACCACATCCGCAAGACCGACTTCATGCAGGCCGAATCGCTGCGCATGGCGTGGTCGATGCTGGCCTGGACCGGTGGGCCGACGCTCGGCATCTTCCTCTACACGCGCTTCGGCGTCTATGCCGCGCATGGCGCGGTGGCCGTGTTCGCGTTAGCCCTGCTGGCATTGTTCTGGACCTACCGGCTCGGCGACAACCCGTCGATCCGTCCCGGCAAGACGCGACCAGCCAATCCGCTCGCCAATATCGGCCGCTTCATCGCCCAGCCCAGGCTCAGGCTGGCCTGGCTGATCGCGTTTGGGCGCTCCTGTTTCTGGACGACGTTCTTCGTCTATGGGCCGCTGTTCATGGTCATTACGGGTGAGGGCAAGCTAGCCGGCGGCCTGCTGGTTTCGGCCGGCAACGCGCTTTTGTTCATGGCGATTTTCTGGGGCAAGGCGGGAAAGCGCTTTGGCGGCCGCAGGACCATGACATTTGCCTATTTCGCCATGTCGGTCGCGCTTCTGGCGGCGGGCTTCGTCGGCGAAACCGTGCCGCTGCTGACCGGCGCCTTCCTGCTCTGCGGCGCCTTCTTCACCATTGCGCTCGACGCGCTCGGCTCGACCGCCTTCATGCGCTCGGTGCGCTCCTATGAAAGATCGCAGATGGCGGCGGTCTATCGCACCTATCTCGACTTTTCCGAGCTGACGCCGCCGCTGGTCTATTCGGTGGTGCTGGCCTTCTTCGGCCTGGGCTCGGTGTTCGTCACGCTCGGCCTGCTGGCGGCGGTCTGCGGCTTCGTGACGTGGCGCTATCTGCCGAAATCGCTTTGACCTTCATGGCGCATTCGCAACGGTCGCCGGCGGAATTTGGTTTGCCGGACGCGAGGATTCTGCCTATAGTCGCCGGTGTCGCCGGTTCCATTTTGGAGCCAAGAGGGAATGCGGTAAGGGCGGATTTCGCCCAATGCCGTGGCTGCCCCCGCAACTGTGTGCGGTAGTCCTCTCCATATGCCACTGAAGATTTTTCTTCGGGAAGGTGGGGAAGGACGCTGATCCGTGAGCCAGGAGACCTGCCGGCGACAGGAAACTGACTTCGATGCCCTCGGGTGGAGGGCGAAAGGACAAGACATGACTACCGCTTCCGTCTCCCTCGGCGCTTCCGTCTCCTCGCAGTCGCGCTTCATGCAGCTCGCGCTCGCCGCGCTGCTCGGCATTTTCGTGATGGGCTTTGTCGGCTTCTCGCATATCGATGCGGTCCACAATGCGGCTCACGACTATCGCCATTCGATGGCATTTCCCTGCCACTGACGAGGGGCTGACATCATGAACCTGTTTCGCAACGTCGTGTTCATCGCGGCGATCGCAGGGCTCGTGGCCGGCGTCGTTCTTGCCTGCATGCAGGCCTATGCGACCGTGCCGCTGATCCTGAAGGCGGAAGTCTACGAACAGGCGGGCGGCGGGCATCACCATGACCATGCCGCTCCGGCAGCAGCGAATAGCAATGCCATGAGCGCAGCCGCTCCGGCCCCTGCCGAAGCGACTGCTGCGGCGGAAGACGAGGGCTGGGCGCCGGCAGACGGTTTCGAGCGTTTCGCCTTCAGCGTGCTTGCCAACATCGTCACCGGCATCGGCTTCGGGTTGATCCTGGTCGCGGTTTCCGAATTCGCCGGCGGTATCGGTGGTTGGCGCCAGGGCGTGTTCTGGGGCTTGGCCGGCTTTGCCGTGTTCACGCTGGCGCCGGGCCTCGGCCTGCCGCCGGAACTGCCGGCCATGCCGGCCGCCGATCTCACCCAGCGCCAGATCTGGTGGTGGGCAACGGTGGCGGCAACCGCTGCCGGTCTCGGCCTGATCGCGTTCCGCAAGTCGCTGCCGCTGGCGATCCTTGCCGTCCTTTTGATCGTCGCACCGCATGTTGTCGGGGCACCGCAGCCCGACAGTTACGAGACGGCGATTCCGGAAGGGCTGCATCACCAGTTCGTGGTGGCGGTGACCGTGACCAATCTGGTGTTCTGGCTGGTGCTCGGCGCGGTTGTCGGCGTGGTGCGCGGCCGCTTCACCGGCACCGCGACCAGCCTGCGCGACAGCTTTGCCTGATCGCAAGACACTGACCTTCCTCATCGGCGGTGCGCGCTCCGGCAAGAGCGCGCGCGCCGAAATTTTGGCGACCGCCTTGCCGCCGCCCTGGACCTATATCGCCACGGCGCAAGCCTATGATGACGAGATGCGTGAGCGCATCGCGTTGCACCGGTCGCGGCGCGGCGAAGGCTGGACGACCATCGACGCACCGCTCGACCTCGCCGACGCGCTTGCCGCCTTGCCGGACGATCGGCCGGTGCTTGTCGACTGCCTGACGCTGTGGCTGACCAACCATATGCTGGCCGAACACGATTTCGAGCTGGAATGCCGGCGGTTGGCGCAGGTGCTGTCGCGGCCGCGCGGACCCTGGTTCGTGGTGTCCAATGAAGTCGGCCAAGGCATCGTGCCGGACAATGCACTGGCGCGCCGCTTTCGCGATGCCGCCGGCCGGCTCAACCAGCAGGTCGCGGCGATTGCCGATACGGTGCTGCTGATGGTGGCGGGGCTGCCGCTCAAGGTGAAATGATATGACCGATATCGACAATAAGGACGAAGAGCGCCACCGCGCCAAGATGGCCAAGCGCAAGGCGGTGCAGGATGCCGAGGTGGCGAGCAAGACGGTCGAGAAGGGATTGCTCATCGTCAACACCGGCCCGGGCAAAGGCAAGACCACGGCCGCCTTCGGGCTGGCGCTGCGGATGCTCGGCTACGGCAAGCGCGTCGGTGTCGTCCAGTTCATCAAGGGCAAGTGGCACACCGGCGAGAAGGACGCCTTCGCCGCCTTCGGCGACCGTGTCGTGTGGCACGCGATGGGCGAGGGGTTCACCTGGGAAACCCAGGATCTGAAGCGCGACATCGCTGCCGCCGAAGCCGCCTGGGCCAAGGTGCTCGAACTGATGGCCGATCCGTCGATCAGCCTGCTGGTGCTCGACGAATTGAACATTGCGCTGCGCTACGACTATCTCGATCTCGACAGAGTGGTTGGCGCGCTAAAAGCGCGGCGCGAGGGCCTGCATGTCGCTGTCACCGGCCGCAACGCCAAGCCGGCGCTGGTCGAGGCCGCAGACCTCGTCACCGAAATGAGCGTGACCAAGCATCATTTTTCCGCCGGCGTGAAAGCGCAGCAGGGGATCGAGTTCTGAGTGTTCCTCAACCTCCCCAGACGGGGGAGGGTGAGGTTAGGTCACAACGATGACAACGACCGAAACCAACCCGAACAGAGCGATCAGCAGATAGTCGGCGACGCGATAGAGTTTCAGCGCCTGCCTGATGTCGAGGCTGTCGGCTTCACGCCGCCCACCTTCGCCCATGAAGACGTCGTCGACCAGCACGCCGCCATAGAAGCGCGGGCCGGCGAGCGCCAGGCCGAGCGCACCGGCCATCGCCGCTTCCGGCCAGCCGGCATTGGGTGAGCGGTGTTTTTTCGCGTCGCGCCGCACCGCATGCCAGGCTTTTTTCGCATCAGCGCCTTTGACGAAGAACGCCGCCAGCACGATCAGAAGCGCCGTCAGCCGCGACGCCGGCAGGTTGATCCAGTCGTCGAAGCGCGCCGCCGCCCAGCCGAACGCCTCGTGGCGCGGGGTGCGGTGGCCGATCATCGAATCGGCGGTGTTGGCGGCCTTGTAGGCGGCGCCGCCGGCCAGGCCGCCGACGCCGGTCCAGAAGGCAGGGGCGACGATGCCGTCGGAAAAGTTCTCGGCCAGGCTCTCGATCGCCGCGCGGCAGACACCGGCCCTGTCGAGCGTTTCAGGGTCGCGACCGACGATCCGCGAAACGGCAAGGCGGGCCAAGGCGAGGCCGCCGGTGTCGAGGGCGTCAGCCACCGCCTCGACATGCTCATAGAGGCTCTTCTGCGACAGCAGCGACGTTGCCAGAAGGGCCGTGATGACCAGGCCCATGGGAACGAACCAGAACAGGATCTGTACGCTGAAGCCGATCACCGCCGGCACCAGCACGATGACCAGCAGCGCCTGGACACCGCGCTTGCGACGCAGCGCGTCGGGATCAGTGGCGCGGTTGAGCCTGCGGTCGAGAAAGGATATCAGCCTGCCGAACCACGTCACCGGATGGCCGATGGCGCGAAACAGCCAGTCGGGGTAACCGAGGGCGAATTCGACGACCAATGACAGGAAAGCGATCAGGACTGACATGAAGCTTCTTAATGGGGCGGTTGTGGACCATGGTGGAAGTCTTGGCCGCGCGAGGGTGCTTTTCCCCAACGCCCTTCTGCCTTTCGTCGACCTCTCGACCGGTATCAATCCGCACTCCTATCCGCTTTTCGACCTGCCCGCCACCTCGCTGTCGCGGTTGCCGGAAGCCGCGCGCACACGCGACCTGACAGAGATCGCGGCCAGCACCTACGGCGCGCCGTCGCCAGCCAACGTCGTGGCGGCGCCGGGCACACAGATCCTGTTGCCGCGCGTTGCGTCGCTCATTTCGCCCGGCAAGGCGTTGGTGCTGGGTCCGACCTACGCCGAACATGCCCGCGCTGCCGCGATCGCCGGGCATCAGGTGACCGAGGTCGATAATTTCGAAGCGTTGGCGGACGCCGACCTCGTCATCATCGTCAATCCGAACAATCCGGATGGACGTGTCATAGAGCGCGACCGGTTGCTGGCTCTGGCCGCCGGATTGCGCGCCAAGGGCGGACTGCTGGTCGTCGACGAGGCGTTCATGGATGTCGGCCCGCGTCAGCACAGCCTCGCGGGCGATGTCGGTCAGGGCGGCCTCGTCGTGCTGCGCTCGTTCGGCAAGTTCTTTGGCCTGGCCGGGCTGCGGCTCGGCTTTGCACTTTCCGATACTGCGACGGTCGACCGGCTGGATACGCAGTTCGGACCATGGGCCGTCGCCGGCCCGGCGCTGGAATATGGCGTCTGCGCGCTTGCCGACATCGGCTGGCAGGACCAGATGCGGGCATCTCTAACCGATGCATCGGCGCGTCTCGATGCGCTTTTCGGCCGCTTCGGCGTTCCTGTTGCGGGCGGAACCACACTGTATCGTTTCCTCAGTCTGACCAATGCCGCCGATTTGTTTGCAGCGCTCGGCGAGCGCGGCATCCTGCTTCGCCATTTTGCCGACCGGCCTGACGTTCTGCGCGCCGGCCTGCCGGGCAGTGAGGAGGAATGGCAGCGGCTCGAATCCGCACTTGCCGAATGGGCGTCGCGGCGCAAGCATCAATCGAAGGGTTCCAAACAATGATCCATGTCTGCTCGCTGGCAAAGATCGAGGAAACGGTGGCCAGGACCGGCGCCGACCGCATGCTTTCGCTGCTCGCCGCCGGAACGGAGGTGGTGCGGCCGGCCTCGATCTCGAGGGAAAACCACCTGCATCTGGTCATGCACGACATCGCGGTGGCGCAGGACGGCATGACCATGCCGGGCGAAGACCATGTCCGCAATCTGCTCGATTTCGCGCGCCGGTGGGACCGGGCAAGGCCGATGCTCGTGCATTGCTATGCCGGCATCAGCCGCTCGACGGCTTCGGCCTTTATCATCGCGGCAGCACTGGCGCCGAAGCGTGACGAGGCCGAATTGGCGCGGACGCTGCGGGCGCTGTCGCCTTCGGCAACGCCCAATCCGCGACTGATCGCCGTGGCCGATGCGTTGCTTGAGCGCAACGGCCGCATGGTCGAGGCGATCGAATCGATCGGGCGCGGCGCGGACGCCTTTGAAGGCACGCCCTTTGCGCTGAGGATCGACAGCTAGCTTTGCCCCCATATCGTTGTTCGTCTGATCCGCCTCCTCCATCGCCTCGTTTGTTCAAGAGGACCTGGAATAGCGATGACAGCGCTTGCCACTGGTTTGGAGGCTACGTCAACCACTCCGCGAGCTTCGCCTTGCGCACATCTTGCAGCAGGCTGATGAAGCCGTCGGCCTGATATTCTGCCGTCAGCCGGCCCTTCTCCGCCGTCGCGATGCTGGCGTCGCCGACGACGCCGTTCGGGTTGAGATCGCTGGCGATCCAGGCGAAGGCGTGGGTGCCGGTGTGGCGCAGCAGCGAAAATTCCTTTTCGGCCTTGGCGACATTGGAAACGAAATTGTCTGATTTGCCCATGTCCACGAGGTCCGGCCGGAAATGCAGCATCAGCGAGGTCTCGACATCGCCGCCATGGATGCCGTGACGGTCCTCCAGTTCGGTATACATGCCGGCCGGACGGCCAAAACGCTGCCAGCTGGTCTTCACCGCCAGCATCTTTTCGCGCACGCGCAATTCGCGCGTGACGATGCCCATGATCTCCTCGTTGCCGCCATGCGAATTGACCACGATCAGCTTGCGCACACCGGCGCGCGCGATCGACAGGCCAAGCTCGGTCCAGGCTTCGATCAGCGTGGTTGCCGGCAGAGTGAGGGTGCCCGGCGCATGCAGGTGTTCGTTGGACTTGCCCACGGCCTGCACCGGCAGGATGCGGATGTCGAGATCGTCGGGCAGGCGCGAAATGACCGTGTCGAGCATGCCGTTCATGATCGACGTGTCGGTCGAAACAGGCAGATGCGGCCCATGCTGCTCGATCGCCGCCACTGGCAGCACGGCGATGGTCGCCTCGGGATCGATCGAGGCGTATTCGGTGGTCCGGTAGTCGCCCCACCACACGCGTCTTTTGGGTACGGTCATGTCATGCCTCTTCAATGCTCAGGCAGACCTAGCGCGGGACGGGCGGCCTGTCGATCACCCCGCCGCGATGGCCTCGATTTCGACCTTGAATTCGGGCCGGGCAAAGCCGGAAACAATCATCAATGTCGACGCTGGCGCGGGGCTCGAAAACAGCCGGTCGCGGACGTCCATATAGGGCCGCAGATGCGCGCGGTCGGTGACATAGGCGTTGATGCGCACGATATCCCTGAGACCCAGGCCGGCTTCGCCGAGAATCGCCGCGATGTTTTGAAAGCAGAGTTCGGCCTGCGCTCCGGCGTCTTCGGGAATCAGGTCGTCGGCGGTGATGGCGACCTGGCCCGAGCACAGCACAAGCCGCTTGCCGGCCGGCACCTCGACGCCGTGACTATAGCGGGCAAAGGGCGGCTTGATGGACTTCGGGGTGAGGAATTTGAACATGGCAATCTCCTGGATGCCGCCACCTAAAGCCGGACTCATTACACCTTCAAGATGGCGGTGCATGTTGCCCGGGCGATTGTGGACAGCCGTTCAAAAAATAGGCACGATGCCTTCCGTACAGCATGACCCGTTCGCGCTTGGCATGGCAACGTCTTTCAAGCGGGCGGTCCCGGCGCCAGACGCCGGTGGCATGTGTCTTGCTTCTTGAATCTTTGGTGTCGAGCCTGGCGCGTGGCGCGCCGGAGCAAACAGAGGGTGGTGTCGATGTACGGAAAACAGAAGATCTCGGTGGCGGTTGTGGCCCTGCTTACAGCCAGCACGCTGGGTGCGGCTGCGAATGAGAAAGTCACCTTCGGCACCAACTGGTTGGCCGAGCCGGAACATGGCGGATATTACCAGTCCGTGGCGGACGGCACCTACGCCGCCTGTGGCCTCGACGTCACCATCATGCAGGGCGGTCCGCAAGTCAGCGGCCGGCCGATGCTGCTGGCCGGCAAGATCGATTTCTACATGGGCGGCAATCTGCTGTCGGCCTTCGATGCGGTCCAGCAAGGCATACCGATGCGCGTGGTGGCGGCGGATTTCCAGAAGGACCCGCAGGTCATCATGTCCCACCCCGGCGAGGGGCTCGACAAATGGGAGGACCTGAAGAACGCCGACCAGTACATATTGGGCGACGAGGGCGTGCAGACCTTCTTCCAGTGGATGGTCATCGAACTCGGCTTCGACGCCTCCAAACGCGCGCCCTACACCTACAACACCGCTCCCTTCCTCGCCAACAAGAAGTCGATCCAGCAGGGCTACGTCACCTCAGAGCCGTTCGCGGTCCAGAAGGAAGGCGGCTTCGTGCCGAACCAGTTCCTGCTCGCCGACTATGGCTGGGACACTTATTCGACGACGATCGAGGTGATGCAGGACACGATCGACAAGAAGCCGGAGGTGGTCCAGTGCTTCGTCGATGGCTCGGCCAAGGGCTGGTACAAATATCTCTACGGCGACAACAAAGCCGCCAACGACATGATCAAGAAAGACAATCCCGACATGAGCGACGAGCAGATCGCGTTCTCGATCGAGCAGATGAAGAAGTTCGGCCTGGCCGATTCCGGCGACACCGAAAAGCTCGGCATCGGCGCCATGACCGACGCGCGGATCAAGAGTTTCTACGACAAGATGGTCAAGGCCAAGGTCACGCCAGCCGGCATCGACATCAAGAAGGCCTACACGCTGACCTTCATCAACAAAGGCGTCGGGCTCGAGCTGAAGAAATAGGCCGCCCCGGAATGATAAGGGAAAAAGTGGCGCAAGCGCCGGCTGCGTCGGGTGCGGCCCCGACGCTCCTGGCGCTGAAGGGCGTCGGCAAGGTGTTCTCCAACGGCGTGACGGCGCTCAGCGACGTCGACCTGACCATCCGGGAAGGCGATTTCGTCAGCCTGCTCGGGCCGTCGGGTTGCGGCAAGTCGACGGCGCTGCGGCTGATCGCCGGCCTGTCGACGCCAACTTCCGGCGTGCTCGATTGGCGCGGTGGCGGCTCGCTCGACCGCTCGAACATCGGCTTCGTCTTCCAGGAGCCGACGCTGCTGCCCTGGGCCAATGTTTTCGACAATGTCTGGCTACCGCTTCGGCTGAAAGGCATTTCGCGCGCCAAGGCGACACCGGCGGTAACGGAGATGTTGGCGCGGGTTCACCTGACCGGCTTCGAAAACGCGGTGCCGCGCGAACTGTCAGGCGGCATGAAGATGCGCGTATCCATAGCGCGCGCCATGGTGACCAAACCGCGCGTGCTGCTGATGGACGAACCGTTCGCGGCACTCGACGAGATCACCCGCTTCAAGCTCAACAACGATCTCCTGGAACTGTGGCAGGACGAACGGTTCACCGTCGTCTTCGTCACCCACAGTGTCTTCGAAAGCGTGTTCCTGTCCAACCGCGTCGTCGTCATGGCGGCGCGGCCGGGCAGGGTGTTCGACGAACTCGCCATCGAGGCCTCCTATCCGCGTGACGAGGCGTTTCGCACCTCGCCAGACTATGCGGCACTGTGCCGTCAGGCCTCCGACGTGCTGGTCAAGGCCATCAACTCAACAGCAGGCGCGCATTATGACGGTCATTGACGAGCGGATGCTCCAACTCGATCCCGAGGAAGCACGCCGCGTGCGCCAGGCGCGGTTCGAACGGATCGGCCGCTGGGTGCTGCCGCTGGCGATCATGATCCTGGCGATCTGGCTGTGGGATCGCATCTGCGTGTGGAACGAGATCCCGCAATATATCCTGCCGCGTCCCGGCGTGGTGCTGTGGACGCTCTACAACGATGCCGGCCTGCTGTTTTCCTCGCTGCTGGTCACCTTGCGCATCACCTTTCTCAGCTTGGCTCTGGCGGTCATAGGCGGGGTCGGGCTGGCGGTGCTGTTCGCGCAGTCGAAATGGGTCGAGATGTCGTTCTTCCCCTTCGCCATCGTGCTGCAGGTGACGCCGATCGTGGCGATCTTTCCGCTGATCAACATCTATGTGAACGACCAGACGACCAAGCTTCTGCTGTGCGCCTGGATCGTCGCCTTCTTTCCGATCCTGTCCAACACCACGCTTGGCCTCAACTCCGTCGACCGCAATCTGCGCGACATGTTCAAGCTCAACGGCGCGACGCGATGGCAGCAATTGCGCTATCTCAGGCTGCCGGCGGCGATGCCCTATTTCCTCGGCGGGTTGAAGATCGCCGGCGGCCTGTCGCTGATCGGCGCCGTGGTGGCCGAGTTCGTCGCCGGTACCACCGGCCAGTCGTCCGGCCTTGCCTCGCGCATCATCGAGGCCGGCTACCGGCTCAACGCGCCGCGGCTGTTCGCGGCGCTGTTCCTGATCTCGCTGACCGGCATTTTAATCTTCCTCGTGCTGTCGCTGATATCGCATCTCATCTTGCGGCGCTGGCATGAAAGCGCGCTGAAGCAGGAGCGCTAGGGTGTGTGACGTGATTGATATGTTGGTGCGAGGCGCCCCCCTCTGTCCTGCCGGACATCTCCCCCTCAAGTGGGGAGATTGGCCGCTGTCACGATCTTCGCCAATCTCCAACATTGAAAAAAATGAGCCGGCACGGACGCTGCCAATCTCCCCCCTTGAGGGGGAGATGCCCGGCAGGGCAGAGGAGGGCAACGCTTGATACCAACCTCCGGCTCTTACCATCTCGCCAATGTTCGCCTTCATCGCTCACTGACGCCAGGCCTTTCCGCGCCCTTCGATGCTGACGGCTTCGGGCTTGCCGACATCGCTGTGGCCGACGGGAAGATTTCCAGCATCACCGCGCATGGCCGATCCGCTGATGCGGTCGACCTGGGCGGCCGTATAATCCTACCGTGCTTCGTCGACTGCCACACGCATATCGACAAGGGCCATATCTGGCCGCGAAAGCCCAATCCCGACGGCACGTTCATGGGCGCGCTGAATGCCGCCGGTGCCGATCGTGTGGCACGCTGGAGCGCCGAGGATTTGGCGCGGCGGATGGATTTCTCGCTGCGCTGCGCCTACGCCCATGGCACAAGGGCGCTGCGCACCCACATCGACAGCGTCGCGCCGCAGGAGGAAATCTCCTGGCCGGTGTTCGAGGCGATGCGCGAGGAATGGCGCGGCCGCATCGAGTTGCAGGGCGCCTGCCTGCTCGGCATCGAAGGCGTGCGCGACAAAAAGTGGTTCGACAGGCTGGCAAAGAGGGTTGCCGCGGCAAAGGGCGTGCTCGGTGTCGTCACCTATATGGCGCCGGACCTCGAAGAGCTGCTCGACCACGTCTTCGCGCAGGCCATCAAGCATGGCCTCGATCTCGATTTCCATGCCGACGAGACCAACGACATTTCCGCCATATCGCTGAAGAAGATCGCCGAGGCCGCTCTGTGGAACGGTTTCGAAGGAAAGATCCTCGTCGGCCATTGCTGCTCGCTGGCGCGCCAGCCGGATCTCGACGTGCTCGACACGCTGGACAAGGTGGCGAGAGCGGGGCTCGCCGTCGTCTCGCTGCCGATGTGCAATCTCTATCTGCAGGACCGGCGCGCCGACGGCACCACGCCACGCTGGCGTGGCGTGACGCTGCTGCACGAGATGAATGCGAGGGGCATTCCGGTGGCGGTTGCTTCCGACAACACGCGTGATCCCTTCTATGCCTATGGCGATCTCGACATGCTGGAGGTCTACCGCATGGCGACGCGCATCCTGCATTTCGATCATCCGGTCGCCGACTGGCCGCAAGCGGTCACCGCGACGCCGGCCAAGGTGATGCGGTTTGATGGCTTCGGCACGCTGGCTGCCGGCGGTGATGCCGATTTCATCGTGTTCAAAGGCCGAAGCTGGACGGAATTGCTGTCGCGGCCCGAATCGGATCGCATCGTGGTGCGCGGCGGCAAGGTGATCGACCGCCAATTGCCAGATTATGCCGAACTCGACGAACTGATGGTGGAATGATGGATGTTTCGGCGCTCAAACGCGATCTCGAAGGCCTGAAGGTCGACGACAATCCGGCCATCGTCCAGCAGAAGAGCCGTGACTTCTACTGGTACAGCCCGGTGCTGAAGCAGCAGCTCGACCATGTCACCGGCGACCTGATCGTGACGCCGAAGAACGAGGCCGAACTGATCCGCGTGCTTGCCGCCTGTCATCGTCATGGCGTGCCGGTGACACCGCGCGGCAGCGGCACCGGTAATTACGGCCAGGCGATGCCGCTCTCCGGCGGCGTCGTGCTCAACCTTGCCGAGATGAACGAGATCAAGTCGATCGCTCCGGGTCGCGTCGTGACCGGGCCGGGGGCGATCCTGGCCGATATCGACAAGGCAACGCGGGCGCATTCCGGGCAGGAACTGCGGCTATCGCCCTCCACCTACAACACAGCCTCGATTGGCGGCTTCATCGCTGGCGGTTCGGGCGGCGTCGGCTCGATCAATTTCGGCGGGTTGCGCGATTTCGGCAATGTGCTTCGGCTGCGCGTGGTGACCATGGAGGCCGAGCCGAAAGCGCTCGAGCTCACCGGCGCGGATCTGCACAAGGTGACCCATGCCTACGGCACCAACGGCATCATATCGGAAGTCGAGATGCCGCTGACCGCGGCTTATGACTGGATCGACGTCATTGTCGGCTTCGACGCTTTCATGGATGCGGCCCGCTATGGCAATGCGCTGGCGTGTCAGGACGGCATCCTGACCAAGCTGATCACGCCGATAGCGGCACCCGTGCCGCAGCTCTATTTCAAGCGGCACCAGAATTTCCTGAGCGACGGGCAGAGCATTTGCGTCGTCATGGTGGCGCAGCATGGGCTGGACGCTTTTCTTGCCTTCACCCGGCGTGCCGGCGGCGAGGTGATCTACAATGCGGCCACGGCGACGCCGGATGAGAAAAAAGGCCTGCCGCCGGCCTATGAATTGGCTTGGAACCACACCACGCTGAGGGCGCTGCGCGTCGACCCTTCGATCACCTATCTGCAGTCGCTCTATCCCTTTCCCAACCAGCTGGCGCTTGTCGAGAAGATGGATGCGATGTTTCCGGGCGAGGTTTTCTCGCATCTCGAATTCGTGCGGCTGGACGGCAACATTACCTGCTTCGGCCTGCCGCTGGTCAAGTTCACGACCGAGGCGCGGCTCGACGAGATCGTGCGCCTGCATGAAGCGAACGGTTGCCCGATCTTCAACCCGCATCGCTACACGCTGGAAGAGGGCGGCATGAAGCAGACCGACGCGGTGCAACTCGCCTTCAAGCGCCAGACCGATCCGCAAGGGCTCCTCAACCCCGGCAAGATGATCGCCTGGGAAAACCCCGACTACGACTACCGTTCCGGGCGGACTTTTTTGTTCAAGGGGCTGCAGAAGGTAGGATGATGAACATCCTCGTCCTCTACGCCCATCCGGTCGAGACCAGCTTCAATGCCGGCCTGCACCGGATGATCGTCGAGCGCCTGACGGTGGCGGGCCATACGGTCGACGACTGCGATCTCTATGCCGAGGGTTTCGATCCGCGACTGACGCGCCAGGAGCGGCTGGACTACCACAACCCACGTGGCCCCGCCGACGCTGTCGCGCCTTATGTCGAGCGCCTGCTGCGCGCCGATGCGCTGGTGCTTTCCTATCCCGTCTGGAATTATGGCTTTCTAGCGATCCTGAAAGGCTTTTTCGATCGCGTGTTCTTGCCCGGCGTGTCGTTCAAATTGGTCGACGGCAAGGCGCAGCCGTCGCTGCACAACATTCGCAAGGTTGCGGCGGTGACCACCTACGGCGGCAGCCGGTTCCGCGCCCTGCTGATGGGCGATCCGCCGCGCAGGCTGATCAAGCGGATGCTGCGCGCCACCGTCAAACCGGGCGCGCCGGTGACCTACCTCGCGCACTACGCGATGAACCTGTCTACCGACGGCTCGCGCAAGGCTTTCACGACCAAGGTCGCGGCCAGCATGGATGCCTTCTGATGCGCGCGCTGGTGGTCTACTGCCATCCGGTACCCGAGAGCTTTTGCGCCGCCATCCGCGACACTGCCATCGACGTGCTGATGCGACGAGGCTGGGAGGTGCGGCTGCTCGACCTCTATGCGGAGAAATTCGACCCGGTGATGGGCTGCGGCGAGCGGCGCTCCTACAATGACCAGGCGCCGCAGGACCCGGCACTGAAGCCGCATTTCGAACTGCTCAACTGGGCCGAAGCGATCCTGTTCGTCTATCCGACCTGGTGGTACGGACTGCCGGCGATGCTGAAGGGCTGGCTCGACCGGGTGTGGGCAACGGACGTCGCCTTCAAGCTGCCGGCCGGCAAGGGACGGATCAAGTCGCTGATGACGCATGTAACCAAGGTCGGCGTCATCACCACCTGCGGCGCCCCGACCTGGTGGAGCGTGGTCGTCGGCCAGCCGGGACGCAAGACCCTGCTGCGCGGCATGCGGGCGCTGTGTGCCACGCGCTGCCGGACCTTTTTCTTGGCGCACTATTTGATGGATGCCTCGACACCGGCGACAAGGGCGGCGTTTCTGGCGAAGGTGCGAGGGAAGCTGGAAAGGTTTTGAGAGGGCGACTTTCCTTCCTTCCCCCACAAAGGGGGAGGCGAAAAGGCACTACATCCTCGTCCGCTCCGATTTCGGATCGTACATCGGCTTCAGCGAGGCTTCCGCCGCAAAACGCTCGCCGGCGATTTCGATCTCATAGGACGACGCCAGCACATCCGCCTCGCTCTCGCCCTCGCAAGGCACATAGCCCAGCCCGACTGCGCCGCCGAGGTGATGGCCGTAATTGCCAGACGTTATCGGACCAACGATCTTACCGTCGCGCAGGATCGCCTCGTTATGGAAGAGCAGGGGTTCCGGATCCTTCAGCCGGAACTGTACGAGCCGGCGTGACAGGCCGGCTTCCTTCTTGCGCAGCACCGCATCACGGCCGATGAAGTCGCCCTTGGCGGTCTTCACTGCGAAGCCGAGGCCGGCTTCCAGCACATTGTCCTCGTCGGTGATGTCATGGCCGAAATGCCGGAACGCTTTTTCGATGCGGCAGGAATCCAGCGTGTGCAGGCCGCAGAGTTTCAGGCCGACATCCACACCTGCCTCCTCGACCACCTCGAAGACATGGGCCGCCTGGTCGGTCGAGACATAGAGCTCCCAGCCGAGTTCGCCGACATAGGTGACGCGGTGGGCGCGGGCCAGGCCCATGCCGATTTCGATCTCCTGGAACGTGCCGAACGGATTTTTCTCATTGGAGAAATCGTTCGGGCTGACCTTCTGGATCAGCTTTCTCGCGTCCGGGCCCATCAGGCAGAGCACGCTTTCGGCCGCCGTTACGTCGGTGACGACGACGAACTCGTCGGCGACGTGCTTGCGCAGCCAAGCCAGATCGCGCTGCAGCGTGGCGCCTGGGACGACGAGAAAGAACGCCGTCTCGGACAACCGCGAGACCGTCAGGTCACTCTCGATGCCGCCGCGCTGGTTGAGCATCTGGGTGTAGACGATCTTGCCCGGCGCGACATCCATGTCATTGGCGCATAGTCTTTGCAGGAAAGCACAGGCGTCGCGGCCCTCGACACGGATCTTGCCGAACGAGGTCATGTCGAACAGGCCGACGCCATTCCTGACCGCAAGGTGTTCCTCGCGCTGGTTGTCGAACCAGTTCTGGCGCTTCCAGGAATAGCGGTATTCGCGCTCCTGGCCCTCGCGGGCGAACCAGTTGGCGCGCTCCCAGCCGGCGACTTCGCCGAAGACAGCGCCGCGCGCCTTCAGATGCTCGTGCAGCGGCGAGCGCCTGACATTGCGCGACGTCGCCATCTGACGATAGGGGAAATGATCGGCATAGAGCAGGCCAAGCGTTTCAGAGACGCGCTCCTTCAAATAGCGGCGGTTCTTCTGGAACGGCTGGGCGCGGCGGATGTCTACTTCCCACAGGTCGAAGGGCGCTTCGCCGTCATTGATCCACTGCGCCAGCGCCATGCCGGCGCCGCCGGAGGAGACGATGCCGATCGAGTTGTAGCCGGTCGCCATCCAGTAGCCGGACAGTTCCGGCGCCTCGCCGAGATAGTAGCGGTCGTCGGGCGTAAAACTCTCGGGACCATTGAAGAAGGTGTGGATGCCGGCGGTCGCCAGCATCGGCATGCGGTTGACGCCCATTTCGAGGATCGGCTCGAAATGCTCCATATCCTCCGGCAGTTGGTCGAAGCAGAAATCTTCACGGATGCCGTCCATGCCCCAGGGCTTTGCCACCGGCTCGAAAGCGCCCAGCATCATCTTGCCGGCGTCCTCCTTGTAGTAGGCACACTCGTCGGGCACACGCAGCACCGGCAGGCGGGTGAGGCCGGGGATCGGCTCGGTGACGAGGTAAAAATGCTCGCAGGCGTGCAGCGGGATGGTGACGCCGTTCTGCGCTCCCAGTTCGCGCGCCCACATGCCGGCGCAGTTGACGACGATGTCGGCCTCGATCGTGCCTTGCTCTTCGCCTTGTGTCCAGGACACGCCCGTGACGCGGCCGGCCTTGCTGTGGACCTTGGTGACCTTGACGTTCTCGACGATGGTCGCACCGCGCTGGCGCGCGCCCTTGGCCAGTGCCATGGCGATGTTGGCGGGGTCGCACTGGCCGTCGAGCGGCAGATGCACGGCGCCGACGACATCGGAAACATTGAGATGCGGGTACATCTCGCTGACTTCCCTGGGCGAAATCTCGCGCACGTCGACATCGAAGGCACGCGCCAGCGACGCTTGCCTGTAGATCTCGTGCTTGCGCTCCTCGGTCAGCGCCACGGTGATCGAACCGACCTGGCGCATGCCGGTGCCGACTTCGGTCTCTGCTTCCAGCTTGACGTAGAGGTCGGCGGAATATTTCGCCAGCCGCGTCATGTTCTGCGAACCGCGCAGCTGGCCGATCAGGCCGGCAGCATGCCATGTCGTGCCCGACGTCAGCCGCTTGCGTTCGAGAAGCACGATGTCGGTCCAGCCAAGCTTGGCCAGGTGATAGGCGACCGAACAGCCGGAAACGCCGCCGCCGACGATGACCGCTCTTGCTTTGGCGGGAACTGCCTTGGCGATCATGCTGCCTCGCGACGGTAGCTGGAAGCAAAGCGGCGCAGCCGACGTGCTGCCTCCTGCAGCACGGGTTCGGGTTGGCAGAGGCTGATGCGAATGTGGCCGGCGGCCGCCTCGCCGAAGCTGGAGCCGGGCATCACGCCGACCTTTTCCTTGTCGAGCAGGGCCCAGGCGAATTTCTCGTCGTCCGGCTCGACGACCGAGATGTCGAGCATGATATACATGCCGCCCTCCGAACCGCGCACGGTGACATCGTTCATGCCCCGCACGGCGTCGAGCAAGACGGTGCGGCGTGCCGCGTAGCGTTCGGCGATCTCCTTGACGCCGTAACGGTTCTCCAGCGCCTCGGAACAAGCGATCGAGATGAAGGCCGGCAGGCCGTAGGTCGTCACCAGATTGAGATTGATCATGAGCGTGATCATCTGCTCCGGTCCCGTCAGCCAGCCCATGCGCCAGCCGGTCATGCCGTGGCTCTTGGACATCGAATTGATGACCAGCGTGCGCTCGGCCATTCCTGGCAGCGAGCGCGGCGAGACGTGCTCGCCGCCGCCGAGCGTCCAGTAGACTTCGTCCGACAGCAGCCAGAGGTCGTGCTCCCGGCAGACTTCTGCCAACCGTTCCAGCCGCTCGCGCGAATAGACCGCGCCGGTCGGATTGTTCGGCGTGTTGATCAGGATGGCGCGCGTGTTCGGCCGGATTGCCGCGCGGATCATGTCGGCACGCGGCTGGAAGCCATCCTCGGCCGGTGTCTCGACGACGGTGAAATCAGCGCCAGCGGCGCTGAACGTGTTGGGATAGGTGGCATAATAGGGCGCCACGACGATGGCGTGATCGCCTTGGTCGAGCACGCCCTGCACGGCCGCGTAGAGTGCGGCCTGGCCGCCCGGCGTGGCGATCACCTGATCCGGCGATGTCTCGACGCCGGTGCAGGCGCTCGAGGCCGCGGCCATCGCCTTGCGCAGGCGCGGCAAGCCGGGAAGCGGGGTGTAATGATGATTGCTGCCGCGAACCGCGGTCACACAGGCTTCGATGGTCTGCGAAGGCGTGTCGAAATCATGGTCGCCAACCGACAGCATGATGATGTCTTCGCCGGCCTCCTTGCGCGTCCAGGCGGCGAAATGGACTTCCCAGCCGTCCTTGCCCGAAGGCACGATGCCGGAAATGCGCGATGATGGTCTAGGCATGCAAAACTCCCGAAATTTCGTAGCCGGCCTGTTCGAGCCGGTCGCGCAGGGCGGCGATGTGCGGTGGTCCGACTTCGCAGCAGCCGCCAACGATGCTTGCGCCAGCCTCCACCCAGCCGATCGCCTGGTCGGCATAGGCATCCGGGCCAAGGTCGTGACGAGCGTGCAGCACATCGACGGTGCCGCCGTGCTTAAGTGCTTCGGTTGACGTGAAGCCATTGGCATATGCGCCGACCGGGCCGCCGAGGCCGATCATTTCAGGCAAAGCCGCGGCGATTGCTTCCGGCCGGCAGCAATTGACCAGCCGCGCGGCGACTGCCAGGCCGTCGAGCGCGCTTGCCGCGGTGGCAATGGCTTCGCCGCTGCGCAGCCGCGGCTTGCCGTGGTCAGCCAGCGTCCACGATACCCATACCGGCTTGCCGCTTTCCGATGCAGCGGTGACCGCTGCGCGGGCTTCGTCCGCCGACGCCATGGTTTCACACAGGAACAGGTCAACGCCATCGGCCTGCTCGGCAACGATGCGGCGGTAAATATCGAGCGTCTCCTCGAAGGAAATGGTCAGTGCCGGTGCATAGCTGCCGAAAAGCGGCGACAGGCAACCGGCGATGGCTGCATCGCCGGCCTCGTCGCGGGCCTGCCTGGCCAATTCGATGCCGCGCTTCTGCAATGGCTTGAAGAGGTCTTCCGCACCTTCGCGCGCCAGGCGTTCGGGTGTCGCAGAATAGGTGTTGATGGTGATGACACGAGCGCCGGCACGGATGAATTCCGCGTGCAGGTCGCGCACCAGATCCGGTTCGTCGATCAGCACCCTGGCCGACCATAGCGGCGTCGGCTCGGATTGGCTGCGGCGGACCAGTTCCTGGCCCATGCCGCCATCGGTGAGGATGATTTTCTTCATGCGCGCAGCCTTTCGTTCTTCGGATCCCACAGCGGTTCATCCTTCTGCACGATTGCCTGAAAGCGGTCACCGAAGATTTCGACCTCGACTGATGTACCTGGTTCGGCCAGGTCGGCGCGCAGCATGCCGAGCGCGATCGACTTGTCGATGCGATGGCCCCAGCCGCCGGACGTCGTCTCGCCGACGATCTTGCCGTCATGCCAGAGTGTAGAAACTGACGGAGCGTCGCAATCGCCGGGGTTTTCCACCACCAGCGTGACGAAGCGCTTCTTCACGCCTTGCTGCTTTTCCTTCAGCAGTGCCGCCTTGCCACGGAAGTCGGGCTTGTCCCATTTGACGAAGCGTTCGAGCCCGCCCTGCAGGATCGAATAGTCGGTCGACAGGTCGCCCTTCCAGGTGCGGTAGCCTTTCTCAAGCCGGAGCGAATCCAGCGCGTACATGCCGAAAGGCTTCAGCCCGTGCTGCTGGCCTGCGGCGCAGACGGCATCGAAGATGGCGGCGGTGTCGTCGATCCTGGTGTGGATTTCCCAGCCGAGTTCGCCGGCGAAGGAGACGCGCACGAGTTTGGCCCAGCGGCCGGCGATCTTCGTCTCCTGATGCGTCAGCCATGGCAGAGTGAGGTCGGCTTCGCAGACATCGGCGAGGATTTTTCGCGAGTTCGGGCCTGCCAGGATCTGGGTCGAGAATTCCTCGGTCCGGTCGATCAGCTTGAACGGTGCGTCCTTGGGCATGCGCGACTTCAGCCATTCGAAATCATGCCACTGCGCGACCGCCGCGGTGATCAGCGTCATCAGGTTCTCGTCGTGACGCACGACGGACATTTCAGTGACGATGCGGCCCTTGTCGTCGGCGAAATAGACGAGACCGATGCGGCCTGGCTTCGGCACCAGTCCGGTGACCTGCAGGCTCAGCCATTCGGCGGCACCTGGACCATCGAGATTGAAGCGCGAGAACCCAGGCAGGTCCAAAATGCCGGCAGCGTCACGCACGGCCAGGCATTCTTCGCGCACACGATGCTGCCATGGCCCGTCGCGGCGAAAGGTCAGCGTGGCTTCCTCGGAAATGTCATCGCCGTCCTGCGCGTACCAGGTGGCGCGCTCCCAGCCATTATAGGCATCGAAGCGGCCACCGAGCGCCTTGATGCGATCGTGGATCGGCGACAGCTTGCGGTCGCGGCCTTCCGGCCAGGCATGGCGCGGGAACTGGATGGCGTATTCGTTGCCGTAGATCTCCATGCCCTTGGCGACGCAATAGTCCGGCGCCGCGGCATAGGAAGTGAAGCGGCGCGGGTCGCACGACCACATGTCCCATTCGGTCCGGCCCTCGGTCACCCATTCGGCCAGCACCTTGCCGGCGCCGCCACCCTGGGCGATGCCGAAGGTGAAGACGCAGGCCTCGAAGGCATTGGGAACGCCAGGCATCGGGCCGATCAGCGGATTGCCGTCCGGCGTGTAGGGGATCGGCCCGTTGATCACCTTGGACAGGCCGGCCGTGCCAAGGATCGGCACGCGGGCGACGGCGTCGGCCAGATAATGTTCCAGCCGGTCGAGATCGTCGGGGAACAGCTGGAAGGAAAAGTCCTCCGGCATCGGGTCATTGTGGCTGGCCCAATGCGCGCGGCAATTGCGCTCATAGGGGCCGAGATTCATGCCGTTCTTCTCCTGACGCAGATAGTAGGAGGTGTCGACGTCGCGCAGCAACGGCAGTTTCTTGCCTTGTTCCTTCGACCATGCCGCGAGTTCGGGGATCTCCTCGAACAGGATGTACTGATGGCTCATCACCATCATCGGCACGTCGCGGCCGAACATCCGGCCGACTTCGGCGGCGCGGTAGCCGGCGGCATTGACGACGATCTCGCAGCGGATCTCGCCCTGTGCCGTCTCGACCACCCAGTCGTCGTTCTCGCGGCGCACGCCTGTGACCGGGCAGAAGCGGATGATCTTTGCGCCCATGTCGCGCGCACCCTTGGCCAGCGCCTGGGTGAGTTGCGCCGGATCGATGTCGCCGTCGCTCGGGTCGTAGAGCGCGCCTTTCAGCTCATGCGTCTCGATGAAGGGATAGCGACGCTGGATCTCGTCGACACCGACAATGTCTATGTCCATACCCTGGTAGAGGCCCATGCCCTTGGCGCGCTGGAATTCCTGCATGCGCTCGACCGAGTGGGCAAGGCGAAGCGAGCCGGTGACGTGATAGTTCATGGGGTAGTCGACCGCGTCGGCCAGCCCGCGATAAAGCTCGGTCGAATAGCGCTGCATGTTCATCAGCGACCAGGACGAGGAGAAGGTCGGCACGTTGCCGGCGGCATGCCAGGTCGAGCCGGAGGTCAGCTCGTTCTTCTCAAGCAGCACACAGTCGGTCCAGCCCGCCTTGGCGAGATGATAGAGCGCGGAGGTGCCGACGGCGCCGCCTCCGATGATCACCACGTGCGCCGTGCTCGGCAAACCCGCCATATTCTTCTCCAAACTTGAACTCAATAGACGGGTGGTGAAACCACCCAGATGACAATTGCCGGCTCGGCACCCGGATTGCGCCAGCGGTAGGGCTTGCCTTCGAAGCGAAAGGAGTCGCCCTCGCCAAGCCGATGCCAGACACCTCCGATCTCGATGTCGAACAGTCCGGACGCGACGTATCCGGCTTCCTCGGTCGGCCGCTGCGCCTCGGCCTTCAGTTCCGCGCCCGGCGCGAAGACCGAACGCACCATCTCGAAGCTACCGCCGAGATCGGGCGACAGAAGCTCCTCCACCAGGCCGGATTCGCTTGTGCCAAGCGTGCGGCGCCTGCCGGCGCGCACGACCACGCCGCGCTCGCTTTCGACAGGTACGTCATGGCTGAAGAACAGGCTGATCGGCACGCCGAACAGTTCGGCGAAGGCCCTGAGGTCACCGAGCGACGGCGTCGACAGGCCACGCTCGACCTGGCTGACCCAGCCGACCGAACGGCCTAGCTTCAGGCCGATCTCGGCGAGCGTCAGCCCGCGCGCCTTGCGCAGGGCCCTGATGTCGCCGGCCAGCACGCGTTCGTCAGGTCCCTGCAATGTTCTTGCGGTAGTCAAAGGCAAAACGCTCTCTTTATGAAAAATCACCGGCAAATTTCATGAGAAATCAAACTCATGAAAAAATCAAGCAGATTTTCACGGATGCACAAGATTTGCTTGCGCGATTTTGACGGTTCATGCAAAGGCTCCGCCGAGAGCGGCGAGTGGGGACGTCCGATCGAGACAAAGGGTAAGGGACGGCCCATGCTGGAAAATAACCCCCGAATCGAGGGCGATGCCGAGATTGTCGACGAGGCGATCCTGTCGCGCCGTTCGGTGCGCGCATTCCTGCCCGACATGGTCGAAGACGACACCATCCGCGCCATTCTGGCGGTTGCGGCGCGCGCCCCATCCGGCACCAACATGCAGCCATGGAAGGTCTATGTCACCAAGGGCGAGAGCAAGCAGCGGATATCGGACGCCATTCTCAATTCCGGCATTCGCGCCGAAAAAGCCGATTGGGACGAGTACCGGTATTATCCCACGCAGTTCTTCGAGCCGTACCTGACGCGACGTCGCGCCAACGGTTTCGGCCTCTATGGCGCGCTCGGCATCGGTCGCCGCGAGGTCGACAAGATGCGCGCCCAGCACGACCGCAACTTCGTCTTCTTCGACGCGCCGGTCGGCATGATCTTCACCATCGATCGCCGCCTCAACCAGGGCTCATGGATCGACTACGGCATGTTCCTGCAGAACATCATGGTGGCGGCGCGGGGCAGGGGTTTGCATACCTGCCCGCAAGCGGCGTTCGCGCCCTATCACCGGCAGATCAGGCCGGTGCTCGACATTCCCGACGAAGAGATCGTCGTCTGCGGCATGGCGCTTGGTTATGAAGATACGTCAAAACCTGAAAACGCCTTCCGCACCGACCGCGTGCCGCTGCAAGAGTGGGTGACGTTCAGCGAATAAGCCAGCCAGCCTCATTCCGTGTTCATCTGTGCGCCGTGGCCGCTGACATGGGCGCCGTCCTGGGGCGTCAGCTTGAGATAGGCGAGCAGCGCGCAGAGCGTGATGACGCCCTCGATCACGAACAGGATGCGGAAATCGTCGGCGACGGCGGGGCCGCCGCCCGCCAGAAACGACAATGCCGCGGCGGCCAGGCCGACGCTGATCGCCACCGCCAGCTGCCATAATATGTAATAGAGCGCGCTGAAACGGGCGAGCTGCTCGGGCGCGATGTCGGAATAGGCGAGGTTGCCGGTCGAGGCCCATTGCGCGGAGCGGAAGACGCCGAAGACGAAGATGTAAGTGAGCACGATCCACACCGGCGTCGTCGCCTGCATCAGCGCGAAGCCGGCAACCAGGGCGGCGACGATGGGCGTGTTGTAGACCAGCACGCGGCGAAAGCCGAAACGGTTGAGGACACGCGGCATGAAGAACCGCATGGCCACCGAGCCGACCGCGGCGACGAAGGTCAGCGATCCCGCCTGCACCGCGCTCATGCCGAAGCCGAGCTGGAACATCAGCGGCAGCAGGAAGACGACCGAGCTAAGGCCGATCGTGTCCAGCCCGCCGCCGGTGAGGAACGAAATGCGGAAGGTACGGATGCGCAACAGCTTGAGATCGAGCAGCGGATTGCGCACGCGCAGGCAGTAGAACGAGGCGATGGTCAGGATGACGAGCGCCAGCGCCAGTTCGCCGGCGATGATGCCGCCCGCGGCGTCCTTGGCGGCAAGCGAATCCATGCCGAAGACCAGCAGGACCATGCCGCTGCCGACCAGCAGGAAGCCCGGAAAATCGAACGGCGTGCGCACGGGCTTGGTCATCGTCGGAAACAGCGAGGCGGCAAGAATTGCCGCCGCCAGCGCGAACGGCACGTTGATGAAGAAGATCCAGCGCCAGGAAATGTAGGTGGTCAGCGCACCGCCGACGAGCGGACCGACCAGCGGGCCGGACTGGCCGGCCAGCGAGATGTACATGTTGATCTTGAGCGTTCGGCTGCGCGGAAAAGTCGACAGGATGACGACCTGGCCGAGTGTGCCCATCAAGGCGCCGCCGAAGCCTTGCAACGCACGCGCACCAACCAGCGTCCAGATGTTGTCGGACAGCCCGCAAAGCGCCGACGAGGCGGCGAACACCAGCAAGGCAAAGCAGTAGACGTTGCGCAGGCCGAAGCGGTCGGCAGCCCAGCCGCCAAGCGGCATCGAGATGATCAGGCTGGCGACATAGACGGTGATCAGCAGGCCGAGCTGGCTGGGCGGACGGCCGAGGCTTTCGCTGATGCCCGGCAGCGCGGTCACCACGACATTCTGGTCGAGGCTGGTCATGAACACGCCGCAGGCGACCGTCAGCGGCAGCAGGAGCAAGGCTCTGGCCGGCACATCGGCGCGGTCCGTGGCGCCGGCGGATAGTTCTGCGGTCATGGAGATGTTCGAACCAAACGAATGTGCCGACTCTTGAAGAAGGGATTTCATATCCCTGGGCCGGTTGGGCGGCCGCGTTTTCGCACCATGGGCGCCTGCGGCCTGATTCTCTAGCGGCAGAAACGGCTGGCGTTGATGCCAGAAGCAGGAGCGATGCGACCGTTCGGCGCCGCCTATTGCACCTCGTAGCCGACTTCCTTGCTGGCGTGGCAGAGCGCCTTCCAGAACGAGCGTGCAAACGAGCGGAAGACATAGATGTCGAACTGGTCGGCGCCGGTGCGCTGGATCTGGGCGAAGACGTCGTGATGAGCGGTCGAGCGGCCGGCGCCATTGGGAAAGGCCGGCAGCGAAAAGTCGATGGCGAAGAATTTCGCCAGCACCCATTCGGCCTTCGGCCCGGCAATGCGGATGGCGGTGCGGCCGTGCGAGAGATCGGTCACCGTGCCGATGGCCGAGGTCACCACCTTGGCAAAGGCAGCGGCCAGCCCTTCGGCCTCGTCGGCAACGGTGAACTTCCCCGGCGCGAAGCCGAACACTGACTTGACCCCGTCGCTCACTCCGCCGCCGGCGCCATCGGGAAGCGCCAGCCCGGTGACGGTGCGGATGGCTGCGATCAGCCTCTTCTCCTCGCCCGGCCAGGCGGCGAGTTGCACGATCGAGCCCGGCCTCGTCTCGGTCAGGATGATCTCGACGCCATGCTCGAAATTGCCGTGCGAGCCGACGTGAAATTCCGGCTCAAGCGGGGATTGGTGCTCAACCATGCATGCGGCTCCCGTCCGGATCGAAGAAGTGGTTGGAGACGATCTCGACCGGTCCGAACCGGTTGCGCAAGGGATCGGAGACGTGGGCGCGCGTGCCGTGCCGTGCCTTGCCGCCCTCGATCAGCGCCAGCGCGATATGTCTGCCGAGCGCCGGCGAATAGCAGCAGGCGGTGATATGGCCGATGGAGTCGTGCGGATTGGCTTCGTCAACCTCCTCGACGATGTGGGCGCCACCGTTGAGCGGCCGGTTATCGAGGGCGATCAGGCCGACCAGTTCGAGGCGGTCCGATGCGATCAAGCCTTCGCGGTCCATCATCGCCGAGCCGATGAACGGCTTCTTCTTCGACAGCATCCAGTCGAGATGCAGGTCGCGCGCCGTGGTGCGGCCGTCGATCTCGGCGCCGGTGACATGGCCCTTTTCGATGCGCATGGTGCCCAATGCCTCAAGACCGTAGGTGACCAGCCCGAACGGCTTGCCGGCTTCGACAAGCGCTTCCCAGACATGGGTGCCATGGCCGGCGCCGGAATAGACCTCGAAGGCCATTTCACCGGAGAAGGACAGCCGGCAGATCATCACCGGCACGCCTGATATTTCGCCGCGCACGATGCCCATGAAGGGCAAGGTGGCGTTGTCGACCGACGTGCCGGTGACACAGGCGGCGAGGATCTGCCTGGCCTTCGGGCCGCCGATCGCGGCACCTGCCCATTCGTCTGTCACCGAGGTGACGTGGACTTTCAGCTCCGGCCAGATCACGTCGAGGAAATATTCCAGATGCTGCATCACCTTGCCGGCGTTGGCCGTGGTGGTGGTCATCAGAAAATCCTGCTCGCCGAGCCGCCAGGTGGTGCCATCGTCGAAGGCGAGGCCGTCCTCACGCAGCATCAGCCCGTAGCGGGCCTTGCCGACGGCCAGCGTCGAAAACATGTTGGTGTAGACGCGGTCGAGGAATGCGGCGGCATCAGGGCCTTGCACCGCGATCTTACCCAGTGTCGAGACATCGACGATGCCGGCGCTTTCGCGCGTCGCCTTGGCTTCGCGCACATAGGCCTGCTCGACCGTTTCGCCTGAAAGCCCATAGATCATCGGCCGGTACCAGAGGCCGGCGGAATACATCGTCGCGCCATTGGCCAGATGCCAGTCATGCATCGGCGTCAATCGTTCTGGCTTCAGGTCGCCAAAACGCTCGGCAGCCAGCGAGCCGATCGACACCGGAGCAAAGGGCGGCCGGAAGCGTGTCGTGCCGACCTCGGGGATCGGCTTGCCCAGCGCCTCGGCCATGATGGCAAGGCCAGGCACGTTGGAGCTCTTGCCCTGGTCGGTCGCCATGCCGAGCGTGGTGTAGCGCTTGAGATGCTCGACCGAGACAAAGCCTTCCCGGTGAGCCAGCCGCACGTCCTCGGCCGTGACGTCGTGCTGGAAATCGACAAAGCTCTTGCCCTTGGCCCTGATCTCGAACACCGGGGCGGGGTCGGGATCGCCAGGCACTGCTTCGACGGTCGGCAGCATGGACGGTGTGCTCTGCCCGCCTGCGGCGGCGAGGCCGGCGGCGCGGCCTTCGGCGATGGCTTCGGCCGTCGAGAAGCTTCCGGTGAAGGCGCCTGCGCCGATCCAGCTCTGTGTCGGCTTTGGCGGCAGGAAAGCTTGCCGCGCGGCGTTCCATTCCGCCTTGGCGCCGGCCTGGCTGGCCAGATGGATGGTCGGCGACCAGCCGCCGGACATCAGCAGGCAATCGGCATGGATACTGCGTGCATCACCGATGAGTGCCCCATTGGCCATGTCGAAGCGCTGCAGCTTGAGGCCGGACAGCGCCTTGCCGCCTTCGGTGGCGACGACGGCATGGCCGGCAAAGATCTCTGCCTCGGCTTCCGCGGCCAGCTTGCGCATCTCCGGCGAAAGTTCCGGCCTGACATCGGCGATGGCGACGACCGCGGCGCCGGCCTTCTTCAAGGCGACAGCCGCCCGATAGGCGCTGTCATTGTTGGTGAACAACGCGATCCGCTCGCCCGGCAGCACGCCGAATTCGTTGGCATAGCGTTCGGCTGCATGCGCCAGCATCACGCCTGGCCGGTCATTGCCGGGGAAGATGAGCGGCCGCTCGAACGCACCAGTGGCCAGGACCACGGATTTGGCGCGGATCGCCCAATAGCGATGACGCGGCTCGCCCTTGCCGGGGTGCTCCTTATGGTCGCTGACCCGTTCGAGCGCGGCAAGCGTGTTGTTGTCGTAGTAACCCCACACCGTGGTGCGCGGCAGAAGCCGGACATTGTCGCGGCCTGCGAGCTGGGCGACGGTGCGCCGCGCCCAATCGGCGGCAGGCGCGCCATCGATCGTTTCCTCGGACCAGTTGGCCGAACCGCCGAAATGCGGCTCGAGATCGGCCAGCATGACGCGCGCACCCTGATCGGCGGCGGCCTTGGTGGCCATCAGGCCGGCAGGGCCGGAGCCGACGACCAGCACGTCGCAAAAGGCGTTCATGCGTTCGTAGCGGGCCGGGTCTTTCGCCGATCCGGCACTGCCGAGACCGGCTGCGCGGCGGATGAAGTGTTCGCAGAACATCCAGAAACGCGTGCCCTTGAGCGGGCCGAACACCGGTCCCATGAAGGTCTTGTAGTAGAACCCGGCCGACAGGATCTTGCCGCCGAGCTGGTTGACGGCGTTGATGTCCCAGGCAAGCGAGGGAAAGCGGTTCTGGCTGATGGCAACCAGCCCGTCATGGATCTCGACCATGGTCGCTGGAATGTTGGGCTCGCGAACCTCGCCCTTCAGCACTGTCACCAGCGCGTTGGGTTCCTCGACGCCTGCGGTGAGCAGGCCGCGTGGGCGGTGGTATTTGAACGAACGCCCGTACAACGTGACGCCCTTGGCCAGCAGGGCTGACGCCAGCGTGTCGCCGGCATGGCCGGTGTAGGCCGTGCCATCGAAGGTGAAGCGGATGGTTTTCAGCCGGTCGATGCGGCCGCCGGTGTCGGCGCGGCGCGGGCTCATGCCTTGTCCTCCGCCTTGTGGCGGGCGGCCGACCCATGATCGCCGCGCGCAAAGGCAACGCTGGAAATCTCATGCGTCAGCGTGTTGCGCACGACCTTGAGATGCGCGCGGCAGCCGCCGGAATGTTGCCAGATCTCATTGTGGTCGCCGGCCGGATTCAGCCGGTCATAGACATAGGCGTTCCACGCCTCGAAATTCTGCGAGGCGGGGTCGGGACGCTCACGATTGCCGTCACCCTGATAGGTGAACTCGATGACGTCGCGCGGGCCGCAATAGGGGCAAGTGATCAACATTGGACTCTACCTATTGCCTAATGCAGCCGCGGGTTTGCACCCTGGCCCTTGTCGTCGATCACCAGCCCGCGGTGGAAGCGGTCGAGCGTGAAGGGCGCGTTGAGGTCGTGCGGCTGGTCCTTGGCGATGGTCCAGGCGAAGCACCAGCCGGAAGCCGGCGTCGCCTTGAAGCCGCCATAGCACCAGCCGCAGTTGAGATACATGCCGGGCAGGGGGCCGGCGGTGATGATCGGCGAGCCGTCCATCGACATATCGCAAACACCGCCCCAGGAGCGCAGCATGCGCACGCGCGCGAGGCCCGGAAACAACGCCAGCATTTCGCTCATCACCTCGTCGACGACAGGCAGATTGCCGCGCTGGGCGTAGCTGTTGTAGCCGTCGATGTCGCCGCCATAGATGAGGCCGCCCTTGTCCGACTGCGACATGTAGAAATGGCCCATGCCGAAGGTGACGACCGTGTCGATGAAGGGTTTCAGCGATTCCGTGACGAAGGCCTGCAGCACATGGCTCTCGATCGGCATCGTCTCGATGCCGGCCATCTGCATGACGCGTCCGGTGCTGCCGGCGACCGCCACGGCCACCTTCCTGGCGCGGATGTCGCCGCGCGAAGTGGTGACGCCTGATATGCGGTCGCCGTCGCGCAGGAAGCCGGTGACCTCGCAATTTTCAATAATGTCGACGCCGCGCCTGTCGGCGCCGCGCGCATAGCCCCAGGCCACCGCATCGTGGCGGGCGGTGCCGGCGCGGCGCTGCATCAGGCCGCCGACCACCGGGAAGCGAGCGCTGTCGGAGATATCGAGCGCCGGAATCAGGCGTTTGATCTCAGCCTTCGTCATCAGTTCGGCATCGACGCCGAGATGGCGCATGGCGTTGCCGCGCCTTGCATAGTCGTCGAACTGGGCCGGCGTGTGCGCCAGGTTCAGGCAGCCGCGCTGCGAGAACATGACATTGTAGTTGAGCTCGTGCGACAGGTTCTCCCACAGCTTCATCGAGTGTTCGTAGAAGCGGGTGTTGGCAGGCAGCAGATAATTCGAGCGCACGGCCGTGGTGTTGCGGCCGACATTGCCGGAACCGAGCCAGCCCTTTTCCACAACGGCGACATTGGTGATGCCGTGTTCCTTGGCAAGATAATAGGCGGTCGCCAGCCCATGACCGCCGCCACCGATGATGATGACGTCATAGGACGCCTTCGGGTCAGGCTTGCGCCATGCCGGCTTCCAATCCTTGTTTCCCTTGAGCGCGTTCGCGAGCAGCGAAAAGGCCGAGTACTCTGCCATTGATGTCATCCGGTTCGGGCGATGCGGCAGACTATAGAGCAGGCCGCATCCGCAAAGCCAATATTGCGCCATCGCCTTTCGACTGGCCGACGCCCGGGATGGGATCACTCGGCGTGAGTGATCGGTTGGGCTCGCGATACGACGGCTTGCCCCATGATAGGGCCGTCTTTATCAAGGACAGGCTTTCAAATTGCCTTTGCCGCCGATGAGTCGCCAACAAATCATGCTTTTCCGATTGCTTCGTCTCATCCTGGTACTCACGCTGGTCGTTTCGGCGCCGCTTTCGTTTGAGGCGATGGCGCAAGCGCTCGGCCAGGGCTCGGCCGGTTTGGTCGCCGATCAGCAAAAGGTCATCCAGGATCTAACGGCCAAGACGGACGATCTCGAGAAGAAGATACAGCAGGACGGTGAGGACGATGCCTCACTCGTGGAGATCCGTCTGCAGCTGGAGGACCTGTCGCGGGCGGCACTCACCAGTGCGCTGGTATTCCGCTCGCGGCTCACCGAGATCAACAATCGCATCGAGGTGCTGGGTCCTCCACCGGCGGCGGGCCAGCCGCAGGAGCCCGACATCGTGACGGGCGAGCGTCAGGCGCTTGCATCGGAAAAGGCCGAGATCAACGCGGTCGTTGCCAGCGCACAGAACCTGTCGATCCGCATCAGCGGGCTGATCGACAAGATCGGCAATATGCGCAGCGAGCTGTTCCGCAATCTTTTGACCAAGCGCTACGTGCTGTCGGATGCGCTGAGCCCGCAGGTGTTTTCCGACGCCCGCGACGAGTTCGGCAATCTCTACAAGGCGGTGTCGTCCTGGTTGAGCTTTGCCTTCAAGTTCAAGTTCCAGGCGATCCTGGCGGCAACCTTCGTGGCGCTCGGGCTGGCCCTGGTGCTGCTGGTCGGCGGCAGGCGCCTGTTCGGGCGGGTGTTCGAAGCCGACCCCACCAATGAGGACCCATCCTATCTCAGCCGCCTTTCGGTGGCCTTCTGGTCGACCTTGCTGCCGACGCTGGCGGTTGCCGCCTTTCTTGGATCGACGATTTTCTTTTTCAATTATTACAATGTGTTGCGCGGCGACATTGGGCTCTTCCTCAACGCGCTGGCGACCGTCATCGGCGTGGTGTTCTGCGTCAACCGGCTGACCAATGCGGCGCTGGAACCGCGGCTGCCGAACTGGCGCCTGATCCCGGTCGAAACCGGGCCGGCGCGCTGGCTGGTGCGCCTGGCCACCGCCATGGCCGTGGTCATCAGCGTCAACACCTTCCTGTCGGTGATCAACGACAAGATGGGTTCGCCGCTGTCGCTGACCATCGCCCGCAGTTTTGTCGCCACCATCATCGTCGGCATCATCCTGATCCTGATGGCGATGCTGAGGCCGTTCAAGGCGCGCGACGGAAGCTGGCGGCCCTGGCCGGCATGGCTGCGCTACCTATCGCTGGGCCTTGGCCTATTCACCATCATAGCCGCCTTGCTCGGCTATATCGGCCTTGCGCTGTTCGTTTCGCTGCAGGTCGTCGTCACCGGCACAGCCTTGATCACCGCCTATATCGGCTTCCTGTCGGCGCAGGCGATCGGCGAGGAGGGTGCTTTCGCCAACACCTCCGTCGGGCGCTGGCTGTCGGCCAATTCCAGCTACGAGGATACGGCCCTCGACCAGCTCGGCCTTGTCGTCAGCGTTGCCATCAATGTGATGATCGTGCTGGTGTTCCTGCCGCTGATCCTGCTGATGTGGGGTTTCCAGCCCGGCGATATCCAGGCTTGGGCCTACAAGCTCGCAACCGGGATCAACATCGGCTCGGTGACGATCTCGGTCACCGGCATCCTCTCCGGCATCGTCGTCTTCGTCATAGGCTATTTCCTGACGCGGTGGTTCCAGGGCTGGCTCGACGGCTCGGTCATGGCGCGTGGCAAGGTCGATACCGGCGTGCGCAACTCGATCAGGCTGGCGGTCGGCTATGCCGGCGTCGCGCTGGCGGCACTGGTCGGCATCTCGGCGGCGGGCATCGACCTGTCCAGCCTGGCACTGGTCGCCGGCGCTCTTTCCCTCGGTATCGGCTTTGGCCTGCAGAACGTGGTGTCCAATTTCGTTTCCGGCCTGATCCTTCTGGCCGAGCGGCCGTTCAAGGTGGGCGACTGGATCGTTGCCGGCGATGTCAGCGGCACGGTCAAGAAGATCAGCGTGCGCGCCACCGAGATTGAAACCTTCCAGCGTCAATCGGTGATCCTGCCCAATTCGAACCTGATCAACAACGCCGTCGGCAACTGGACGCACCGCAACAAGCTCGGCCGCGTCGACATCAAGGTCGGCGTCGCCTATGGCAGCGACGTCAAGCAGGTTCATGCCGTCCTGCTGGAGATCGCCCGCAGCCACCCAATGGTGCTGAAGAACCCCGAACCCTTCGTGCTGTTTTCCAATTTCGGCCCTGCCGCCCTGGAATTCGAAATCCGCGTGTTCCTGGCCGACGTGATGAACGGCAACATCGCGCAGAACGACATCCGTTTTGCCGTCCTCGAAAAATTCAGCAGCGAACACATCGAGATCCCCTCGACGCCGCGCGCCGTGGTCGAGGCCCACAAGCCCAAGGCCTGGCCGACGGACGACGACAAGATCGAGGCCGACTTCGCCGAACAGGAGCAGATAAGGGCCGAAGCCGAGGCGGAGAAGAAGCGACTGGTCAAGTCTCGCAAAACCAAGAAGCCGGACCCGGACTAGGCTCGGACTCCGTCGACCTCAATCCTGCCCGGAATCGATTGCGGCATGAATGGGGCATTCAGTTGCGGTTCAGCTTCCATCTCATATAAGCTCCATGCAAAGGCGAAAATGCCTTGCCAAATGCAACAGAGGCGGTGGGAACACCGATATTGCACCATGTGGAAGTCTCTCGTCGCTGCAGTCGCCCTGGTCGCCGCCATCGGCTCGGTCCATGCCGCGAGCGCGGTCAACAAGGACGCCGAGACCCGCACGCTGGTCGTAACGGAGGGCGGCAGCAAGACCGACCTTGCGCTGGCCGGTGGCGAAACGGTTGAGTTCTGCCCGAACGGCTGCTTCGTCACCTTGCCCAATGGCGATCTCGAAGCCCTGACCGGTTCGGAAACCGTCGAGATCTCGGGCGGTGTCGCCCGCATCAAGTAATCTTGGCGTCACGATTGTAGAGGCCGGGCATTTGCCCGGCCTTTTATCGTTTCCGGTAGCGGTTGTTTAACAATGACACCGGAAATACCGCCATGGCAGCCGTCTGCAACCGTGCGTTTTAACGTTCGCTACGCCATCGCCCGCTATACCAGCCTCAAGACGCCGAAAAGCGGCGCGCAACTCTACGCGGGCAGGGCAGGACGGACATGGATGCGCGATCGGACAGGAACGCAATACCGCTTGCGGTCGATCTCGACGGCACGCTGATCGCAACCGACCTGTTGTGGGAAGGGCTGTTCATCCTTCTCAAGAAGAACCCGCTCTATATCTTCCTCGTACCGTTCTGGATCGCCGGCGGGCCGGCGCGGCTGAAGCAGGCGATCGCGCAGCGCATCGACATCGATCCGGCATCGCTGCCCTATCGCGAGGTGCTGCTTTGCCGCCTCCGGACCGAGCACGCCGAGGGCCGCAAGATCGTGCTGGCGACCGGTACGCCGCGCAAGTTCGCCGACGCCATCGCGGCCCATCTCGGCATTTTCGACCAGGTGCTGGCCACCGATGGTCTCGCCAACCTCACCTCGGGCAGGAAGCGCGCCTCGCTGATCGCAGCCTATGGCGATGGCGGTTTCGACTACGCCGGCAACAGCCGCCATGACCTCCAGGTCTTCGATGCCGCACGCAACGCGATCGTCGTCGCGCCCGACCGCCATGCCGCGCGCTGGCAGGCGGCACATGGCGCCGAGACGGTGCCGGCGCCGAAGCCGACTTTGCGGACCATCGTCAAGATGCTGCGCGTGCATCAGTGGCTGAAGAATTCGCTGATCGCAGTGCCGATGGTGCTCT
Source organism: Mesorhizobium sp. WSM4833 (assembly GCF_055811095.1). Classification (NCBI taxonomy): domain Bacteria; kingdom Pseudomonadati; phylum Pseudomonadota; class Alphaproteobacteria; order Hyphomicrobiales; family Phyllobacteriaceae; genus Mesorhizobium; species Mesorhizobium sp. WSM4833. Next base: position 261,805 of record NZ_JBVVQG010000001.1, on the reverse strand, counting down.
CGCATGAATATTTCAACACCGACATGATCTGGGAATGCCTGCTGGCATTCGTCTCGTTCAGCGCGGTGGCATCGGCCATCTACATCCTCAATGATTTCTTCGACCTCGCGCTCGACCGCAAACACCTCACCAAGCGCAACAGGCCGTTCGCCAGCGGCGCGCTGTCGATCCCGTTCGGACTTGGGGCGATCGCGGTGCTTCTGGCGATCGGCATCGGCACCGGGCTGTTCCTGTCGCCCGAATTCATGGCTGTGCTCGGCGGCTACATGGTCGTCACCACCGCCTATTCGCTGTCGTTCAAACGCATGCTGCTGGTCGATGTGCTGACGCTCGCCGGCCTCTACACGATCCGCGTCCTGGCCGGTGCGGCGGCGACCGGCGTCGACGTCTCGTTTTGGCTGCTGGCCTTCTCCATCTTCTTCTTCCTGTCGCTGGCGCTGGTGAAGCGCTTCGTCGAACTGCGCACCACCGCCATTCCGCCCGGCGAGCGCATTGCCGGTCGCGGCTATCGCACCGAAGACCAGGAGATCGTCGCCCAGGCCGGCATGGCCTCGGCCTTCTCCTCGGCGCTGGTGCTGGCGCTCTACATGGACAGTGTCGCGGTGCGGGAACTCTATCCGCATCCATGGCTGATCTGGCCGCTGGCGCCGATCGTGCTCTATCTTACCATGCGCGTCTGGATCCTGGCGCGCCGCAACGAGATGCATGACGATCCGGTCGTCTTCATCATCCGCGACTGGCGCAGCCAGATCGTGGTGCTGATCGGTGCGGTGATGCTGGTCATCGGGGGCTGGTAGGCATGGCCGCCGGACGTTTCCCAAGCTTTGGCCTTGCCACGCCGCCGGCGCCGCGCGCCATCGGTGCCGACGAGGCGATCGCGCTGCTGAAGGGCGGTCAGGCCAAGCCGGCGTCGCTGCTTGCCTATGGCAATGGCCGCTCCTACGGCGATTCCTGCCAGAACGGGGCCGGAGCGGTCGTCGATATGCGATCGCTGAACCGGATCCACGCCTTCAACGCCGAAACCGGTGTTCTCAAGGCGGATGCCGGCGTGCTGTTGTCCGACATCATCGCCCACGCTGCCCCCTACGGCTTCTTCCCCGCCGTTGTGCCAGGCACGCAATTCGTCACGCTCGGCGGGGCTATCGCCAATGACGTGCATGGCAAGAACCATCACCGGCGCGGCACCTTCGGCTGCCATGTCGAGAGCTTCACGCTGCTCAGGTCCGATGGAAGGACCCATCGCTGCTCGGCGACAGACAATGCGCGGCTGTTTGCGGCGACGATCGGCGGCATGGGGCTGACCGGCCTCATTCTGTCGGCCTCGATCCGGCTGATGCGGGTGCATTCCCTCGACATCGTCGAAAGGGCGACGCCGTTTCGTGACCTCTGCGAATTCTTCGACCTGGCCGCGGCGGCCGATCAGGCCAACGAATATGCGGTCGCCTGGATCGACCAGCTTGCCGGCGGTCGCAACAGCGGTCGCGGCCTGCTGCTCACTGGCAATCACGCCGAGCACGGCTCGCATGCCGCTTCGCGCGCCGGCGGCAATTTCTCGGTGCCGGTCCAGCCGCCGTTCAACGTGCTCAACCGGCCGTTCCTGACCGCCTTCAACGCTGCCTACAGGTGGAGGAAGAGCCGGGCAACGGTGCCGCGCCAGGCCGGCTACCAGGGCTTCTTCTTCCCGCTCGACGGCGTGCGCGATTGGAACCGGCTTTATGGGCCGAAAGGGCTGTTCCAGCACCAGAGCGTGGTGCCGGAACAGACGGCGCGCGAGGCCGTGCCGGCATTGCTGGCGGCTGCAAGGCAAGCCGGGCAGGGCTCGTTCCTCACGGTGCTGAAACGCTTCGGCTCCATCCGCTCGCCGGCGCTGCTGTCGTTTCCGCGTCCCGGCTACACGCTGACACTGGATTTCCCCAACAGGGGCGCCGCGACGCTGACATTGCTGCGGGAGCTCGACCGCATCACGGTCGAGGCCGGCGGCGCGGTCAATCCGTACAAGGACGCCCGCATGGGGGCCGAAATCTTCGCTTCGTCCTTTCCCGAATGGCAGCGGCTGGAAGCGCTCCGCGACCACGCCTTCATGTCCGACTTCTGGGCGCGCACCGCGAAGAGATTGGATACGCGGCGAGGCTCGGTCGAGGCTGCCGAATAGATAAAATCCGAATAATTATTGGTTAACAGATGGTTAATAGCGCGATTCACTCAAAACAATGTTGGGACTTCACCAAATGTTTGCGGGTTTGTAGTAGGAAGCGTGAAGGGGTGGCTTGGAACTCATGAAATACATCGTCTTCATTCTCTTTACAGTCATGACCAATGCCGCGGCGCAGCTGATGCTGAAGCAAGGCATGATGTCGCTCGGACCGATCTCGTTCGAGGGCGTCAATCCGCTCGTCAAGCTGCTGCAGATCGTCTTCAGCCCCTGGGTGTTCCTTGGCCTGTGTACCTTCGTCATCTCGATGGCCTCGCACCTCTATGTGCTGTCCAAGGTCGAGCTCTCCTTCGCTTATCCGTTCCTCAGCCTCGCCTATGTTGCCGTCGCCATCTTCGCTTATTTCGTCTTCCGCGAGGACCTTAATGGCTGGCGGATCGCCGGCATCGCCTTCATCTGCGTCGGCACGGTGCTGATCGCGCAAAGTGGCCGGGATTTGGGTGGGCAAGGGCATGAGGACCAGGCCGCTTCCATCACGCCCGACAAGATCCAAGCAAACGAGATCGTTCGATGAGACATATGATTTTCGGCGGTGACGGTTTCGTCGGCCGCCATCTTGCCCCGAAGCTTGTGGCCGATGGTGAAGAGGTTGTCGTCGCCGACATCGTCAAGAGCGACCTGCCGCATTACCGCAGCGTCCGCTTTATCCAATGCGACGTCACCGATCCGGCCTCGGTCGCCGCGATTGGGCTGAAGGCCGACGACATGGTCTACAATTTGTCGGCCAAGATGCTGTCGCCGATCCAGGTGCGCGCCAAGCGGCATGACTTCTTCTTCCCTGTAAATTTCCATGGCACCGAGCACATCATGCAGGCCATGGACGGAGCCGGTGCGTCAAAACTCGTCCACTACACGACCGACATGATCTACGGCCACACGGTCACGCAGCCTATGACCGAGGAGCACCCGGTGGCGCCGCTGGGCGAATATGGCTGGTCGAAGCAGAAGACCGAGGAGCTGGCGGCCGAGTGGCGCAAGCGCGGCATGTCGATCTCGCTGTTTCGCCCGCGTCTGATCATCGGTCCCGGCCGGCTCGGCATTCTCGAAAAACTGTTCAAGCTGATCGACTGGAATTTTCCGGTGCCGATGATCGGTTCGGGCAGGAACCCTTATCAGTTCATCTCGGTGTTCGACTGCGCCGAAGCCGCCCGCGCGGCCTGGAAGGCCGGCGTGCCAAACGAGGCCTATAATCTGGGTTCGCTCAATCCACCGCCGGTCAAGAAGCTGCTCGGCGATCTGATCAGGCATGCCGGCTCGAAATCGATCCTGATCCCGACACCGGGCTGGGCAGTCAAGCGCACGCTGGACCTGCTCGACCTGATGAACATGCCGATCATGGACCCAGAACAGTATCTGATCGCCGACGAGGAATGCGTGCTCGACGTGTCCAAGGCCGGGCGTCAGCTCGGCTGGGCGCCGCAATATCGCGACGAGGACATGCTGATCGCCGCCTATAGCGAGTACCGCGCCAAGAAAGCCGGTCTCGCGGTCGCCACCACACATGTGCCCGCCGAATAGCGGCTCGCAAAACAGCTTTCGTTGCGCACGATTGCGGTCGTGCGTGCAGACAGGAGATTGAAATGACCGTCATGGCCAAGCCCGAACAGACGAATGCGCGCACCATGGTCAGTGCGCCGGCGCTGTCGCCCGCCACCATCGCCAAGCCCAACCTGATCAGTGTCGAGCAGGCCAAGGCGATGGACGTCGCAGAGATGACCGACCTGTTCAAGGCGCATCTCAACCCCGGCCAGCTGCACTTCATGAAGCTGCTCGGCTTCCACAAGATCAAGATCGAGCGTGCCGAAGGCATGTTCTACATCGACCAGAACGGCCGCAAGATCCTCGACTTCTTCGGCGGCTTCGGTTCGCTGGCCTTTGGCCACAACCATCCGCGCATCCTGGAAGCACGCAAGAAATTCCAGGAGGAGAAGCGCCAGGAAATCGCTATCGCCTTCATGTCGCAATATGCGGCGGCACTTGCGCACAACATCGCCAAATGCTCGCCCGGCGATCTCGACATGGTGTTTCTGGGTTCGTCCGGCTCGGAAGCGATGGAAGCGGCGGTTAAGCTCGCCGAGCGCGCCGCCGGTCCGAAGCGGCCGAAGGTCGTCTATGCCGAGAATTCCTTCCATGGCAAGACCAAGGGCGTGCTCGGCATCACCGACGGCCAGCTCTACCGCGCCGACTTCAAGGTGGCCGAAAACACGGTCCGTATCCCGTTTGCCGACATCGAGGCGGTCGAGCGCCTGTTCCGTTCCGACCCGGAGGTCGGCGTCATCGTGCTGGAAACCATCCAGGGCGGCGGCGGCATCATCCAGGCGCCTGCCGAATATTGGCAGAAGCTGCGCGCGTTGTGCGACCAGTATGGCGTGCTGTGGGTCGCCGACGAAGTGCAGTGCGGCTACGGCCGTTCGGGCCGCTTCTACGCCTTCGAACATTACGGCGTCGTTCCCGATGTGACGGCGCTGGCCAAGTCGCTCGGCGCCGGCAAGGCGGCGGTCGGCGCGATGATTGCGCGGCGCGAGGTCTACATGAAGGCCTATGGCACGCCGAAAACGGCGATGATCCATGCCATGGCGACCTTCGGCGGAATGGGCGAGGCCTGCGTCACCTCGATCGAAGGGCTCAACGTGCTCTACGACGAGGGCCTGATCGACAATGCCGCCGTCACCGGCGACTATTTGCTGCAGCGCCTGCAGGCGCTCAGGGAAAAGTACCCCAAGATCATCAAGGATGTGCGCGGCAAGGGGTTTATGGTCGGCCTGGAGTTCCACGACTTCTCGCAGACCTTGCCGATGGTGCTGCGGCCGATCGTCAGCGTGCTCGACGACAAGCTGAAGGGCTCGCTGTCGGGCTTCGTCGGCGCGCTGCTGCTGCGCGACTACGGCGTGCTGGTCGCCTTCACCGAGTACAACCGAAACGTCATCCGGCTGGAGCCGCCGTTGATCTGCCAGCGCGAGCATGTCGACCGCTTCGTCGATGCCTTCGACAGCCTGCTGTCGCGCGGCATCGTGTCGATCGTGAAGGATTTCGTCAAAAGCCAGGTTCGTTAAGCGAGTTCGCTGGGTACAACGATGCTGACCAAGTCGCCCGCTCCACAAAACCCACTCGACCGGCTCACCGGAGCCGGCCTGGCGTGGGGCGAGGGGACTTATGCGCGGCTGGCGGCACCGATCGGCGCTGCGGCCTTCGCGCTCTACATCCTTTTTACAGCGTTCACGGCATGGGTGATGCCCGACGCCAACTGGGACATGCTGCCCTATCTCGCTATATCAGAGGAAGGCACCTATCCCGATGCACAGGCGCTGCACGACTATGCCTACAACACAGTCAAATCGGGCGTTTCGGCAAGCGATTATAAGGCGCTGACCGATGATGGCGGCGGCTTCCGCAGCCACATGACAGAAAATGCCGCCGATTTCCATTCGCTGCTCGGCATGTACCGGATCAAGTTCCTCTACGCCGAGGTCCTGTCGACGATGAGCGCGGTGATGTCGCCGGTCGAGGCGATGCGCCTGGTCTCAGTGGTCTCGGTTCTGCTGTTCGGCGCGATCGCCCTGATGTGGCTGCGCTCCGAGGGGGCACTGGCCTTGGCGCCTGTGGTCGGCGCGGTGCTGATCATGGCCGATTTCGGCGATGCGGCGCGCGCTTCGACGCCGGATCTGCTCACGTCAGCGCTGCTGCTCGGCGGGCTCTATGCCTATGTCCGCGGGCGCGAGATGGCGACCGCGATCCTGCTCTTCCTCGCCTTCATGGTGCGGCCGGACAACATTGTTTTCCTTGCTGTTTTTGCCGTGCTGCTGGTCGCCTTTCGGCAGAAATCGTGGGGCGCGCTGGCCGGCTTTGCCGCTTCCCTCGTTGCCTATTTTGCCATCTCGCACTGGGCGCATCATCCCGGCTGGTGGCCGCATCTGTGGTTCTCCAGCATAGAGCAGCATTACAATATGGACGGGTTCGAGCCGCCATTCTCCATCGTTGCCTATCTCAGGGCATTTGCCACCTCGCTGCTGCGTGCCGTCAGCCTGAACAGCTGGGTCGGGGTGTCGGTGCTGGCACTGGCCGGCTGGCTTGCCGCCGCCCGCGCCGGCTTCCGCCTCGACCGCCGCGCCGGCATCCTGTTTGCGGCACTGGTGCTCGGCGCGCTGGCGAAGTTCACCGTCTTCCCGATCCACGACACGCGCATCTATTTCCCGCATCTGATCCCGCCATTCCTGCTGCTGGCGACGCCGCTCATGGCGTTGTGGGCGGCCGCGGCTCGCGGTCAGAATCGCGCTGCCATGCAAATCATTCCTGGAGACAAGTCATGAGTTCGCTATCCAGCCTGGCGCGCGTTGCCCTGTCGCTCGGTCTTCCCAGTGGCGTTCTCGACCGCGGACCATCGCTGCGCGGCACGAAGTTCCTGGCCAAGGCGGCGCTGAAGGCGCGGTTCGGTGGGGCAGGGCGGCCGTTCCAGATGGTCAATGTCGGCGCCTGCGACGGCGCGCTGTTCGACGATGTGACGCCGTGGCTGCACCGCATAGCTGGCGCACGCGCGATGCTGGTCGAGCCGATCCCGTACAATCAGAAACGGCTGCGCGCCAATTATCCCGACACCGGCCGGTTCATCATTGAGCCGGTGGCGGTGACAAAGGCCAAGGGGACGATCACCGTCCACACCTTCGATGCCGCCGCGCTCGAGTCCGGCACGCTGCCCATCGAATTCATCGGCTGTTCGTCGGTCACCGACACCAATCTGATGTCGGGCAAGAATGCCTGGGGCGAGGCCGACGCCAACTTCAACAAGTTCGCCCCGCACCTCAGGGACATCGAGGTGCCATCCGAGATCTTGCAGACGCTGCTCGACCGCAACGGCATCATCCATATCGATGCCTTCCTCGTCGATTGCGAGGGCGCCGACTGGATCGTCTTCGAACAGCTCGACCTCAAGCGCTACCGCCCCGGCATGATCAAGGTCGAGGTTGGCGCGCTGCCGGCCGCCGAGATCGGCCAGGTCGTGGTCAAGCTGAAGACATCAGGCTATCAGGTCGGCTTCCAGGCCGAAGACATCTGGGCCTTCGCCTGAGTTAGCCACCGAAAAGCGAACCGCCCCAGGCGCCCGATGTGAAGCATTCTGCCGTCTGGTCGCTCGGCTTTTTGCCAATGTCGCAAACAGGCTTCAATCGCCCTGCCGCTCCGCCCTATAGTCCGCCCGCTTTATCACTTTGGAGTCGCGGGCAATGGCAGAGTTTCCGAAAAAGGCGAGGGTCGTCATCGTCGGCCTGGGCGGTATTGTCGGCGCATCGATCGCCCATCACCTGATCGAACGCGGCTGGGATGACATTGTCGGCATCGACAAATCAGGCATCCCGACCGATATCGGCTCGACGGCGCACGCCTCCGACTTCTGCTACACCACCAGCCACGATTTCCTGTCGTGCTGGACGACGCTCTACTCCATCGATTTCTACGAGAAGATGGGTCATTATGCGCGTATCGGCGGCCTCGAGGTCGCGCGTGTCGGCGACGACAGCCGAATGGAAGAAATCAAGCGCAAGATCGCCTCCGCCAAGGCGTTTGGCACGCGCGCCCGCCTGATCGAGCCGGCCGAGATCAAGGAAAAATTTCCGCTCATCGAAGAAGCGATTGTCCAAGGTGGTCTTTGGGATCCCGATGCCGGTCTGGTCATCCCGCGTTCGCAGACGGTCGCCGGCAAGCTGGTCGACCAGGCGGAAGCGTCGGGCAAGCTCAAATCCTTCGCCAACACATCGGCCCGGTCGCTGGTCGTCAAGGACGGCCGCATATCAGGCGTGGTGACGGACCGCGGCACCATTGAGGCCGACTATGTCGTCGTCTGCGCCGGGATTTGGGGCCGGCTGATAGCGGAAATGGTCGGCGAAGACCTGCCGGTCATGCCGATCGACCATCCGCTGACCTTCTTCGGCCCCTACAACGAGTTCGCCGGCACCGGCAAGGAGATCGGCTGGCCGCTGCTGCGCGACCAGGGCAACTCGGCCTATATGCGCGACACCGGTGATCCCAAGACCGCCGAGGGCGGGCAGATCGAATGGGGTTATTACGAAGAGACCAATCCGCGCCTTTGCCACCCGCGCGACCTGCTGGAGAAGGACCAGGCGCGGCTTTCGCCGTCGCAACGCGATCTCGACATGGAACAGATCCTGGCGCCGCTCGAACGCGCCATGGAACTGACGCCGATCCTCGGCGAACTCGGCTATAATGAGAGCCATTCGTTCAATGGACTTCTCCAGGTAACCGCGGATGGCGGCCCGTCGATGGGCGAAAGCCAGAAGGTGCGGGGTCTGTGGTATGCCGTTGCCATCTGGGTCAAGGATGGTCCCGGCATGGGCAAGCTGATCGCCGACTGGATGACCGACGGCCGCACCGCAATCGATCACCATGCCATCGACTATGCACGGTTCTATCCGCACCAGACCAAGGAGCAGTTCATCTGGGACCGCTGCACCGAGACGGCGATGAAGGTCTACAATCCGGCGGTACATCCGCGCGAGCCGTTCTCCAAGGCCCGCAATATCCGGCGCTCGCCGTTCTGGGAGCGCGAGAAGGAACTCGGCGGTTATTTCATGGAACTCGGCGGCTGGGAGCGCGCCCACGGCTATGCCGCCAACGAGCATCTCCTGGAGAAATACGGCAACCGGGTGCCGGTGCGTGAGAACGAATGGGACAACCGCCATTTCTGGCGCGTCTCCAATGCCGAACATCTCGCCATGAGCGAGGATTGCGGCATCGTCAACCTGTCGCATTTCGCCATGTACGACATCGAAGGTCCAGGCCATGTCGCGCTGCTGGAATGGCTGTGCGCAGCCAAGATTGGCGGCGACAACAACATCGGCAAGGGCATCTACACCCACTTCCTCGACGAGGAAGGCATGGTGCGGGCCGACTTTACCGTCATTCGCATGGCCGACCGCTGTCGTTTGATCGACGGCGCGGACGCTGGCCCGCGCGACTTCCAGTACATGCGACGCACGGCACAGGACAAAGGTTTCGACGTCACCATCACCGACGTGACCGAGAACTATGTGACCATCGGCATCTGGGGGCCGAACGCCCGGGCGACCTTGCAGAAGGTGGTCGAAAACCCGGACGGGCTCTCTGTTGAGAACTTCCCATTCGCGGCGATCAAGCCGGTCCGGATCGGCGGCAAGGACGTCACCGCTTTCCGCATCTCCTATGTCGGCGAGCAGGGCTGGGAACTGCATATGCGCTACGAGGACGGTCTCGCTGTGTGGGACGCGCTGCGCTCGACCGGCGTGATGCCTTTCGGCGTCGAGACCTATGCCAACACGCGCCGCATGGAAAAGAGCCTGCGCCTGCAGAACGCCGACCTTCTGACCGAGTACAATCTGCTCGAAGCGGATCTCGCTCGTCCAAAGGTCAAGGAGAACGATTTCTGCGGCAAGGCGAAGCACGTCGAATACCGCGCCCGCGAGCACCAACCGGCCATGCTGTGCACGCTGGTGATGACCGAGAATGTCGATTCCAAAGGCGTTGCCCGCTATCCCGTCGGCACCATGCCGGTGATGGATCCGAAGACCGGCGAGACGCTGGTCGACGAACTCGGCCGGCGGTCCTTCACCACCTCGATGGCCTATGGCCCGACCATCGGCAAGAATATCGGTCTTGCCTATCTGCCGTGGGCGTACGCCCAGGAAGGCCGCAAGCTCACGATCGAGTATTTCGGTGAGACATATCCGGTCGAAGTGGCGGCTGTCGGCTACAAGCCGCTCTACGATCTGGAGAATTTGAAGCCGCGCAGCTGATTGCTAGCCGGCGCAAAGGGCATGAAGGCAAAAGCCTGGCCATCGGCCGGGCTTTTCTCTTTTTAAGCCGACGGTTTTCGCTTACCTTCGCGGCATGTCTGCTTTTGCCTGCGCAAGACATTTCCTTTCAGGCTGCGCCGCGTTCGCACTGACGCTCTGGTTGACGCCTGCGGCCCAAGCTGACGAGCCCGTCGATATCGAGCTGGTGCTGGCCGTCGATGTCTCGCTGTCGATGTCTCCGGACGAACTCGAGATCCAGCGTCACGGCTACGCCGCGGCACTGACGCACGACAATGTGCTGCAGGCCATTGCCGATGGCGCTTATGGCAAGATCGCCGTCACCTATGTCGAATGGGCCGGCACCAACTGGCAGCGCGTCATCGTGCCGTGGACGGTGATCGCCAGCCGCACCGACGCCGAGCGGGTGGTTGCGCAACTATCCGCTCAGCCGCCCAACAGCGCGCGGCGCACCTCGATCTCCGGAGCGCTGGAGTTCGGCAACGACCTGTTCGCCGAAAGCGGCTACCAGGGCACGAAGCGGGTCATCGACATTTCGGGCGATGGCCCCAACAATCAAGGCGCGCCGGTCAACCTGACCCGCGACGATCTGATCAAGCAAGGCATCGTCATCAACGGCCTGCCGCTGATGACGCGAGGCGGTTTTTCCGGCGCCTACGACGTCAGCAATCTCGATCGCTACTACAGCGACTGCGTCATCGGCGGACCCGGAGCCTTCATGATTCCGGTCAATGACTGGACGCAGTTTCCCGAAGCCATCCGTCGCAAGCTGGTGCTGGAACTCGCCGGCCCGGCCTCGCCGCAATGGGCGGCAGAAGAAGCCACGCATCCGCCGGTGGTATTGGCGCAGGACAAGCCCGCCACCGACTGCCTGGTCGGCGAGAAAATGTGGCGCAACCGCAGCTGGATGTTTGACAGCCGCTAGGCGACCGAAGCATTGGCAAATTGGCCGGACCGCGCTATCCAGTCGGAGGGGCCGCGGCAAAAACCGAGGAAACATCAGATGAAACGTCTAGCCATCCTGACTGCTGTCGCGTCCGTGCTTTTTGCCGACGCCGCCAGCGCCCAATACAATGATGAGCCCGCCTGCATGATGTTCGAGCACGCGAATTTTCGCGGTCGGTCCATCGGTATGGGCCCCGACGATTCCGTGAACTTTCGCGGCGGCCAGTTCTGGAACGACCGTGTGTCGTCGGTGATTGTGCGCCGGGGTTGCACACTCATTGCCTATGAGGACTCCCGGATGGGTGGCCGCTCGATCGAGATCCGGCGCCGGATCCGCGATTTCGGCGGCAGCGACTGGAATGACCGTATATCGTCGGCGGAGTGCACCTGCGACGATTATTGAGGCCATTTTGGATTAGCCACGATGGATTTCTGGTGGTGGTAGCCATTGGCCGACAGCAGAGCCGGGCCTGCCGGTTGCCTCACCAAGCTGTTCATTGACAAGCCGATTGGCGTCTGTGAGACAATTCCCCAGCAAAAACAAAAGGGGAACCGACATGAACAGGATCGCCGTTCTTACCGCAACTCTGACACTTGCCGCCGGCCTGTCCGCACCGGCGATGGCTGCCACCTCGGTCACTATCGGCATCAGCGGCTGGACAGGCTTCGCGCCGCTGACGCTTGCGAAGCAGGCGGGCATCTTCGAGAAACACGGACTCGACGTGACCCTGAAAAAGGTGCCGCAAGCGAGCCGGCCGCTCGCCATCGCCAGCGGCGACCTGCAATGCGCGGCCACCACGGTGGAGACCTGGCTGGTGTGGAACGCCAGCGGCGTCACCACCAAGCAGATCTTCCAGCTCGACAAATCCTACGGCGCCCACGGCATCGTCGCCCGCAACAACATCAAGACAGTCGCCGATCTCAAGGGCAAGAACGTCGCGTCATCGGCGCCGGGCACGTCGCCCTATTTCATGCTCGCCTGGGTGCTGAACAAGAACGGCATGTCGACGAAGGACGTCACCGTCGTCAATCTGGAGCCTGATGCGGCGGCGCAAGCTTTCCTCGCCGGGCAGAACGACGCCGCCGTCACCTACGAGCCGTTCATCTCGGCGGTGCGCGACAAGTCGGACCAGGGCCATATCCTGGCGACGACGCTCGACTACCCGATGGTGCTCGACACGGTGGGCTGCACACCCGAATTCCTGAAAACCAATCCGGATGCCGCCAAGGCGCTGGCCGACAGCTATTTTGATGCACTCGACCTGATCAAGAGCGATCCGCAGAAATCCTACGAGACCATGGGTGCCGACGTGAAACAGTCGGCCAAGGAATTCGAGGATTCGGCGAAATACCTGAAATGGGCCGACCGGGCGGAGAACAAACAGTTCTTCACCAAGGAATTCCAGGACTTTTCCAAGACCGCCGGCGAACTGCTGCTGCAGATGGGACTGATCAAGGAAGCGCCCGACGTCACCACGTTGGCTGACACCAGCGCGGTTTCGAACTGATCGTTCGGCCTTTGACCATCAAGCGGCGGCGCCTGGCGCTGCCGCCTTCTCTTGGACAAAGCGCGATTTGAGCATGGGGACCATTTGAAAATGGCGACGATTTGACGATGCGCCCCTTGCATCCAGTCTCGCCGGGCATCCGAACCGTGCTCGGCATTTCCTTCTTCGTGCTTTTCGTGGCCTTCTGGGCTTGGATCACGCTAGGCGGCCACGTCAACCGCATCTTCCTCGCCGATCCGCTGTCGATGCTGCGGGATGGCTGGCGGCTTTTGGTCGAAGACCGTTTCTGGCTCGACGTTCTGATCACCATCTGGCGCGTCTTCGGCGGCTTCCTGCTTGCCTCGGTCGTCGCGGTGCCGCTTGGCATCGCGATGGGCGCCTGGAAGCCGGTGGAGGCGTTTCTGGAGCCTTTTGTCTCCTTCGCCCGCTACTTGCCTGCGTCGGCATTCATCCCACTGCTCATCTTGTGGGCCGGCATCGGCGAGCTGGAAAAACTGCTGGTCATCTTCGTCGGCTCGGTGTTCCAGATCGTCCTCATCATCGCGGTCAAAGTTGGCGGCACACGACGCGATCTGGTCGAGGCCGCCTACACGCTGGGTTCCACCAACAGCGGCATCGTCAACCGGGTGATAATGCCGGCCAATGCGCCGGAGATCGCCGAGACGCTGCGGCTGGTGCTCGGCTGGGCCTGGACCTATGTCATCGTCGCGGAACTGATCGGCTCGTCATCCGGCATCGGCTACATGATCATCAACAGTCAGTCGCGGCTGGCGACGGGTCAGATCATCTTCGGCATCATCGTCATCGGACTGATCGGGCTGTTGTCCGACTTCGCCTTCAAGGCCTTCAACCGCTGGCTCTTTCCGTGGAGCCTGGCGTGAACAAGCTTCTCATCGAGGGCGTTTCGCGCACCTTTGCCGGCGTGCGCGGCGGTCAGCCGGTCAAGGCGCTGATGCCGATCGACCTGGCGGTCGCCGCCAACGACTTCATCACTATTCTGGGGCCGTCCGGCTGCGGGAAGTCGACACTGCTCAGGATTGTCGCGGGCCTGGAAGCATCGAGCGAGGGCCGTGTGCTGCTCGACGGGAAGGCGGTGACCCGGCCGGGGCCGGATCGCGGCATGGTCTTTCAATCCTACACGCTGTTTCCCTGGCTGACTGTGGCGCAGAACATCGCTTTCGGCTTGCGCGAACGCGGAATGCCCGAAAAGGAGCGGGACGGGGTCGTCGCTTCCTACGTCAATCTCGTCGGCCTGAAAGGGTTCGAGAACCATTGGCCGAAGCAGCTCTCCGGCGGCATGCAGCAGCGCACGGCGATCGCCCGGGCGCTGGCTAACGATCCGGAGATCCTGTTGCTGGATGAGCCGTTCGGCGCGCTCGACAACCAGACGCGCGGTCTGATGCAGGAACTGCTGCTCGGCATCTGGGAACGGCGCCAAAAGACGGTGCTGTTCGTCACCCATGACATCGAGGAGGCGATCTTCATGGCCTCGCGCGTCATCGTGATGACGGCGCGGCCCGGCCGCATCAAGTCGGATGTCGCCATCGACCTGCCGCATCCGCGCCATTACACGCTGAAGACCAGCCCGGAATTCTCGGCGCTGAAAGCGCGGCTGACCGAGGATATTCGGGTCGAGGCGATGCGCACGGCGCAGGCGTAGTCAGACCGACACAGCCTGATCATCTGAAAAGATACTTGGCTCGCTCAACAGACGCTTGAGGCGAGGAAGATCACGTTTCGGGGCGTCCAGAGCCGCCTTGAACGCTACCCATTTTTCGACATCGAGAGGAAAGATGCGCCGGTCGGCCAGCCTTTCGGGTCGATTCGTTCTCGTACTCACGTGACACCTCTGCTCAGGCGGCCAGCAGCTGCTTGCGGTCGACGCGCTCCTGCTGCGGCGAGCGGGCGTAGAGTTCGCGGTAGCATTTGGAGAAATGCGAGGCCGAGACGAAGCCGCAGGCGACCGCCACCTCGACCACTGGCATCGAGGACTGGATCAGCAGGTGCCGAGCGCGGTCGAGCCGGATTTCGAGATAATAGCGGGCGGGGGAGCGGCCCATCTCGGTGCGGAACAGCCGCTCGATCTGGCGGCGCGACAGGTCGACATGATCGGCAATCTCGATCAGTGACAGCGGCTCCGACAGATTGCCCTCCATCAGTTCGATGATGGTCAGCACTTTCGAGTTCTGGACGCCGAGGCGGGCGCGTAGCGGCAGGCGCTGGCGGTCGGTGGGGCTGCGCACGCGGTCGGTCAGCACCTGCTCGCAGACGCGGTTGACGAGGTTCTCGTCAAAGTCGTCGCCGATCAGCTTCAGCATCATGTCGAGTGCGGCAGTGCCACCGGCGCAGGTGTAGATGTTCTGGTCGATCTCGAAGAGGTCGGCAAAGACATTGGCCTTCGGGAACGCCTCGGAAAAGCCCGGCAGGTTCTCCCAGTGGATGGCACAGCGCTTGTTGGACAACAGGCCGGCGGCGGCGAGAATATGCGCGCCGGTGCACAGGCCGCCGACGGCGACGCCGCGATTATATTCCTCGCGCAGCCAGGCGAAGGCGGACTTGTTTTGGTAGCGCTCGACATTGATGCCGCTGCAGACGATGGCCATGTTCGGCCGATCGGGGCCTGCCATCTTCTTGCGTTCATCCTCGAGCGACGTGTTGACCGCGCATTCGACTCCGTTCGAGGCGCGCACCGGCTTGCCGTCGATGCTGGCGAGGCGCCATCGATAGGCCTCGTAGCCGAGCATGCGATTAGCCGAGCGCAGCGGGTCGAGCGCGGTCGCAAAGGCGATCATGGTGAAATCGGGAATAAGGAAGAATACAAACGACCGCTTGATCGGATGCTTTACGGCGTTCAAGGGAACCTCACACAGCCATGGCGCGAACAGGATGTCGCGAATAGCATAGCGACATCAGGAAAAACCATGTCTGTCAATCGGCTACGCCGCTACGACAAGATTAAATTTGCGACATGGGTCGCAAATGGGCAATCGGCGTGCAGCGGGGCCCGGAAGTGGCACGAACTGTTCAAGGGACAGGCAGCGTACAGCCTGTGCGCAGAACAAAAACACCGCTCTGGCTGGAGCCAGGCGGCGTTGTAGTTTTAAAGCAGCGGCAGGGATGCGCTGCCTGGAAAATCTTCAGGCGACGAAGCCGAGGCGCGCCGCATTCATGGCGCCAGTCTGGCCGGGCATGGTGTTGGCGAGACGCTGACGCTCGAGAGCGGTGGTCAGGTTCATTTCGCGGCGGGCAAAGAGGCGGGCAAAAAGCTTCATAATCATCTCCATTCGGTTGCTCAGACGGGTCGCCTTCGCTTGATGGAGTGGGGCAGCTCGTTTGCTGGCGCTGATATAGGCTTGTGTAAGCAGAAACTAAATCGCAAAAGCGAACCGCTTGATATGAAATGCGACATCGATTGCGACAGATTTGGGCAAGGTGCCCAAAATTTACGATCATTTACAAGGCATTAAGTGAAAACAGGAGCTGCTATGCGGCTTTCTCATATGCGTCATGCGTTGGTGACATGGCTCCAAAACTCATTTGAATACAAATAAAATAGAGAAGGCCTGCCGGGCGGTTCGCGCGGCAGGCCTTCAGCACATAGTACACACGATCTACTTTGCTCCAGCCCAGGATCCGATGCCATTGCGAGTACCGGTCTTGGTGTCGGAAGCCTCAGGCCAGCCGATATCCTTCTGCAGTTCGATCGGCAAGGAACGGATGGCGCGCTCGGTCTGGTAGCGGGCGCGTGCCGCGCTGAATTCGGTCGCGATGCGACCAAGAGACGACAGGATAGACATTTCTTTCTCCTTTGGTGGCTGGCGGGTGCCAGACAGCGCGTTGGTTACGTCGGGTTTGTTTCAACTTCATTTCGTGTCGAATGCAGGTCTGTGTCGGGGTCGTTTCATGTCTGCTTGTGGCAGCTGCCTCATTCGATGGAGTTGACTATCCTCCCAATCTGATGTTCAATCAAACGAAATGGAATGATGTTTTGTATCAGAAAAATTGAAGGTCGGTTGCCATGAACGCCCCGCTCAATCATCCGCTGCCACTGCTCGATCTCGACGTTTTGCGCACTTTCGTGGCGATTGCCGAGACCGGCAGCTTCACCACCGCCGCCAATGCCGTCTTTCGCACGCCGTCGGCCGTCTCCATGCAGATCAAGAAGCTGGAGGACATTCTCGGCCGCTCCGTGTTCGCGCGCGACGCCCGCTCGGTGTCGCTGACCACGGACGGCGAGATGCTGCTCGGCTATGCCCGCCGGCTGCTGTCGATCAACCGCGAGGTGGTGTCGAAGTTCATCATTCCCGAGATTGTCGGTGTCGTGCGGCTTGGTTCGCCGGACGATTACGGCGAGCGCGTGCTGCCGCATGTGCTGAAGCGTTTCGCGCAGTCGCATCCGTCGATCGCCGTCGACGTCACCATCGACCAGAGCAGCAATCTGCGCCGGCGCATGGACGACCGGGCGCTCGACATCACGCTGCTGACCAATTCCTACAAGACCAGCGCGCTCGGCGCCGAGGTGCTGCTGACCGAGCCGATTGTCTGGGCCGGCGCCAAGGGTGGCTGCGCGCATTTGCGCGAGCCCTTGCCGGTGTCGCTTTGGGAAGAGGGCTGCGCCTGGCGCGCCGGAGCGCTCGATGCGCTTGGCCGCGAGGGCCGCAACTACCGCATCGCCTATATGAGCGCGCACACGGCCGGCCAGCGCGCCGCGATCATGTCCGATCTCGCCGTGGCGCCGCTGCCGAAGTCGTTTCTCGGCAACGACATGGTCGAACTCTGCCCGAAGGACGGCATGCCCGACATCGGCACCTACAATCTGGCGATGGTGGTGGCGCCGGACGCCAGCGCGCCGGTCAAGGCCGTCGCCGACCACATCCGCGCGACCTTCGAAGTGTTCCGGGAAACCGGCAAGTTCTGACCGGCTGGTAAGGACGACAATATAGAGCTACTCCGCCGCTTCGGCGGGGCGCTGTTCAGGCCTTAGTCTCGTGTCTTGCACGATCCGGCTCTCCCCGAGAAATTCGACGATGCGCTCGCGGGCGCGCCGGGCCTCCGGCATGTCGATCAGCGGCCAGACGTGGAACATGCCTTCCTCATAGACAAGATCGATTTCAACGCCGGCGGCGCGGGCTTTTTCCGCGAAGATCAGATTGTCGGGCGTCAAAAGATCGCGCGAGCCAGTCAAAAGCAGTGTTCTTGGCAGCAATGACAGGTCTCCATAGACCGGGCTGATATGCCAGTCGCTGGGATCGATGCCGGCACTGTACAGACGAATCGCCTCTCGTCCGCCAGCTATGCCCAGCCAAGGGTCGTTGCGTTCCGCCTCGAACACTGCGGGATTGGTGAGCGACACGTCGAGACCCGGCGAAATGAGCACATGTCGTGACGGCAGGGGCAGTCCTTCTTCGGCGGCCATCATGGTCAGCACCACAGCCATGTTGCCGCCGGCGGAATCGCCCATGAAGACGATGTCCTCGGCCTCCGTCTCGGCGAGCATCTGCCGGTAAACATCGCCAACCATTCCGAACATGGCGTGGAAATCATGTTCGGGGGCGATTGGATAGATCGGCACCGTGATTGCGTAGCCCAACCGATCCGCCATGTCGGCAATCAGGTGCCAATGATAGGGCGTGATTTCAAAGACATAGGCGCCGCCGTGCAAGTAGAGAATCCGCTTCTGTTCGCCGGACTTGGGTGGGATTTCGTATACGGGGAAGCCACCGACCGTATGCATCTCGATATCGAGACGCTGGTGTAGCGAGGCGGGCGGCCGGTGGTTCTCGGTCTTGCGCGCGGCTGCGATCCAGCGCTGCAGATTTTCCGGACTGGCAAATGCCTGCTTACGGCTGTGCCGCAAAACAAAAGACACGACATGGCTTTTCAAACTTGGCATGCGAATACACGAACTTCGGCCAAAGCCGACTAAGAGAACCCCCTAAATCGAAAGATTGTGCCGTGGCTGAAAATGTCAAGATTTGCGCCCGCGTCTACACGGCGGTTTGATCCGCGCCGCAGTCGTCAGCGACGCGGTAAAAGTGCGGCTCGCAGCCGGTTGCTGGTGGTCGCCGGAGACATGCGAGGTCCGGCGCATGCCGAGCAATTTGCATTTGTCGGCGAAGGTCATCAGCGCGCGGCGCTCCAGATAGCGTTGCTGAGGGATGCCCTTTCACTGGATCGCGGCGACACCGGCCAGCCGATGTCCTTCTGGATTTCGGGCGGCAGGCTGTTCAGCAGGCGCCGCGCCTTGCTGCGGTCATGGGCTTGTCTGATGGCGGTGCCATAGCGGCTCAGGCTTTCGAGCATTGACATCGTTGTCTCCCCTGGAGCGTTGCAGCGGCTGAAAGATATTTCCTGCCTGCCGTTCGATGCCGGTTGAATGCGCCTGCCATGTATCTGGCGAATTTCACGAAAACAGCGTTTTGGTTTCCGGATCAGACGATCCGGAAACATTTGCATGCAAATGAGTTTCGAAAGGTGTTGGCGGGGGCGGGCCGCTTATTCCCGTCCACGCCTCCGCCCCTCGTGGCCTTCGCGCGAACGCCGGCGCGGAGCGGCGTCGCCGGCAACGCCATCCTCGCTGACCGTCTTGCGCGGCGGCAGTTTCACCGCTGCCGACAGTTTCGGGAACGGATCGACCTTGTTGGGCAGCGCCATGGCGTAGACGAAATGCTCCTGGAATTTCGGTTCCAGCGCCGTCTCGATCTTCTCGATCTTGCTGACCGTGTCCTCGATCTCGCGGCGGTAGCCGCGATTGAGCAGCGCCATGCGCGCGCCGGCACCGGCGGCGTTGCCGACCGCCGAGACCTTGTCGAGGTCGCAATCCGGGATCAGGCCCAGCACCATGGCGTATTTCGGATCGATGAAGGAGCCGAAGGCGCCGGCGAAATGGATGCGGTCGACATGCTCGGTGTTCTGCTTTTCCATCAACAGCTTGGTGCCGGCATAAAGCGCTGCCTTGGCAAGCTGGATGGCGCGCACATCGGTCTGGGTGATGGTGATCTTCGGCCCATCTTCCGTCAATGCGGCGGAGCCGTCCTTCAGCACATAGGAGAAGGTGCGGCCGTTGGCCGTAACGCGCGGCGAGCGCGCCGAAAGCCCGCCGTCGATGACGCCGTCCTCGGAAATGATGCCGGCGAGATACATCTCCGCCACCACTTCGATGATGCCGGAGCCGCAGATGCCGGTGACGCCGGTCGCCTGGACGCTTTCCAGGAAGCCCGGCTCGTCGGACCACAGTTCAGAGCCGATGACGCGGTATTTCGGTTCAAGCGTATCGGGATCGATGCGTACGCGCTCGATGGCGCCGGGCGCTGCTCGCTGGCCGCCGGAGATTTCGGCGCCCTCGAAGGCAGGGCCGGTGGGCGAGGAGGCCGCAACCACCCGCTGGCGATTGCCGAGCACGATCTCGGCATTGGTGCCGACATCGACGATCAGCATCATCTCGTCCTGGCGATGCGGGCCTTCCGACAGCGTCACCGCCGCCGCATCCGCACCGACATGGCCGGCGATGCAAGGCAGCATATAGAGCCTGGCGCCCTGGTTGAGCTTGAGGCCGATGTCGGATGCCTTGATGTGCACCGCGCCCGAAACGGCGAGCGCGAAGGGGGCACCGCCAAGCTCGGTCGGATCGATGCCGAGGAACAGATGGTGCATGATCGGATTGCCGACGAAGACGCTGTCCAGGATGTCGTTGCGCTGGACATTGCCTTCGGCGCAGACCTTGTCGACGAGACCCGAGATCGCCTCGCGCACGGCGACCGTCATGCCCTCGCGGCCGTCCGGGTTCATCATCACATAGGAGACGCGGCTCATCAGATCCTCGCCGAAGCGGATCTGCGGGTTCGAGGTGCCCGACGAGGCGGCGACGCGGCCCGACAGCAGCGACACCAGATGCATGGCGATGGTGGTCGAGCCGATATCGCAGGCCAGCCCATAGGCTTCGTTCTTGAGGCCGGGCCAAAGTGCTACGACGCGCGCTGTCTCAGAGTCGGCATCCTTGTAGATGGCGGCGGTCGCGGTCCAGTTGCCCTTGCGCAGGATGCCTTGCACCTGCGGCAGCAGATAAAAATCGAAATCGAGGCTTTTCAAACCCCAATCGTGCATCAGCGCGATCTTCAGCCGGTCGAGATCACCAAGCGGCTTGTGCATGTCGGGTTCTTCGATCTCGACATAGCACATGCGGATCGCCGCATCGCGGGCGATGACCCTGGTGTCGGCATCCTTGCGGATGGTCTGCGCGTTGATGACCGTATCCTGCGGCACGTCGATGACGAGGTCGCCGAGGATTTGCGCCGAGCAGGAGAGGCGACGCCGTTCGGGTAGGCCGCGGACGCGCTCATAGCGCTCTTCCTTGGCGCCCTTGGGCGTGATGTGGTCGTTGGACGAAATGATCTTGTGCTTGGCGAAATTGCCTTCCTGCACTTCGATCTGGCAACGCCCGCAAGTGGCGCGTCCGCCGCACACACTTTCGACATAGACGCCGAGCTGGCGCGCGGCATCGAGCACCGGGGTGCCGACAGGAAACCGCCCGCGCTTGCCCGACGGCATGAACAGCACGAGCGGGTCGGTGATGTTTGCAGGTGAATTCACGATTGCGCGCTTATCCTCGGCCCATCCGGGCTTCACGGCCGCCACGGCGGCGACCGCCATTGCCGGCGCCGTCGCCCGGCGCATTGACTTGCGTCGGGGCGGCAACGGCCTGGCCGCCTTCGGCCGGCTTATAATCCTTGTAGGTGCGGATCCAGTTGGTGCAGTTTTCGTCGGTGCCGTTCAGCACATTGGCGCCGCGCACGGCTTCCATTTCCTGCGGGCGCACCGGGTTCATGATGGCCGAGGTCATGCCGGCGCCGATCACCATCGGGATGAAGGCGGCGTTGATGCCGTGGCGATGCGGCAGGCCGAAAGAGATGTTGGACAGGCCGCAGGTGGTGTTGACCTTGAGTTCTTCACGCAGGCGACGCAGCAGCGCGAAGACCTGGCGGCCGGCATCGCCCAGCGCGCCGATCGGCATCACCAGCGGGTCGACGACCACGTCATGCGCCGGAATGCCGAAATCGGCGCAGCGCTCGACGATCTTCTTGGCGACGGCGAAACGCACGTCCGGGTCCATCGAAATGCCGGTCTCGTCGTTGGAGATGGCGACGACCGGCACGTTGTACTTCTTGACCAGCGGCAGGATGGCTTCGAGCTTTTCTTCCTCGCCGGTGACGGAGTTGACGAGCGGGCGGCCCTTGGCAACCTTGAGTGCGGCTTCGATCGCGGCGGTGACGGAACTGTCGATCGACAGCGGCAGGTCGACCAGCCCTTGCACGATCTCCAGCGTCTGCACCAAAAGGCCGGGTTCGGTCTCGTTCGGATTGACCGAGGTGACGCCGGCATTGACGTCGAGCATGGTGGCGCCACAGGCTGCCTGCTCCAATGCGTCCCTGATGACGGTCTCGAAATTGCCCGCGATCATCTCGGCGGCCAGCTTCTTGCGGCCGGTCGGGTTGATGCGTTCGCCGATCACGCAGAACGGCTGGTCGAAGCCGATGATGATTTCTCGTGTCGCCGAAGCGACGATGGTACGGGTCATAAATTCTCTCCGCTGTGATATAAAGATTTCTTTATATCGTTGTCTGGTTTCGTTCAAGCGAATGGGTGACCGTCCGCGCCGTCAGTGCGCGGTCTTCACCATGTCCACCTGCGTTTCGGTAATGTCGTCGTGCAAGATGCTGTCGAGCCGGTCGGCGACAAGCTGATCGTCGCGGCGGATCTCACGTTTCCATGGCTGGCGGCCCTTCAGCACGCCCGATTCATCGACGATCTCGGCAACATATTCTTCCTGTCGGTAGGCCATCACGTGAACGCCGGAAACACCTGATATTTCCTTCACCTCGTTGATGATGTCGATGCAGAGCTGCTTGCCCTCCTTCTTCTGGTCCTGGGCGCCTTCCAGCCGCTTGATGACAGAATCGGGAATATGGATGCCCGGCACGTTCGAGCGGATCCACTTGGCCGTCTTGGCCGAGGCGAGCGGCCCGACGCCAACCAGGATGAAGCATTTTTCGGTATAGCCGAGGTCGCGCACCTTTTGCATGTAGGTGCGGAACATGGGCACGTCGAAGCAATACTGGCTCTGTACGAATTGCGCGCCGGCGGCGATCTTCTTGCCCAGCCGGTGCGGGCGGAAGTCGATCGGCGGCGCGAACGGATTGATCGCAGCACCCAGGAAAAGCTGCGGCGGCGTCGTCAGCTTGCGGCCGGACAGGAACTTGCCGTTGTCGCGCATGATGCGGCAGGTTTCCAGGAGCGACATGCAGTCGAGATCGAACACCGGCTTGGCGCCGGGCTGGTCTCCGGCCTGCACGCCGTCACCTGTCAGGCACAGCATGTTGGCGACGCCCATCGCAGCCCCGCCCAGTACGTCGCCCTGGATGGCGATGCGGTTCTTGTCGCGGCAGGCGATCTGCATGATCGGCGCATAGCCCATGCGGGTCAAAAGTGCGCAGATGCCGACCGAGGACATGTGGCAGTTGGCGCCCGATGCATCGACGGCGTTGATGGCGTCGACCCAGCCGTCGAAGATTTTCGCCCTGTTGTAGACGTCTTCCGGATCGGCGCTGTCGGGCGGGTTGAGCTCCGTCGTCACAGCGAACTCGCCGCGCCGCAGTACGCGCTCCAGCCGACCGCGCGAGGTGTGGCCGGGCAGGGGTTCGAGCGGCAGGTGGATGCCGGCCGGGTTTTCGTCGCGCTGGCGGCCGATCATGCCGACGCCCCGGTGCTGGCCGCCTCATTCTTGGCGGCAGCGGCGGCTTCGCGCGCGGTGGCCGCCTGCGCGGTCACCCGCAGCCAGGCCGAGGTTTCACGCAGCGACTGGTCGACCGGCTTCTGCACGGTCAGGATCCTGTCGCTGTGCACCATGTTCTGCGAGCCTTCCCAGGCCTTGACCCAGACGCAGGGCATATCGGGCTCGACCTCGCAATTGCCGTTGGCGCGGACACCGCCGCAAGGGCCGTTGCGCAATTGCTTGGGGCAGTTCATCGGGCAAGACATGCCTGTCGAGGACAAGATGCACTGGCCGCACATGCGGCAGTCGAACATGAAGCCCTTGACGCGCTTCTCGACAAATTTGATCGGCCCTTCGACACGGCCATAGCCTATGCCTTTCCATAAGGGATGGAGGAGCAGGAACATGTCGGCGAATTTGGCGTAGAACCATTCGAGTAATCGCGAGTGCCGCACCGACCATAATCTGACCGCGAAGGAACGCTGCACGCGCCGCTGCGGCGATACGTCGGCCGGCTTATAGTCGGATTTCGGCGCTGCCTTCTTGACCAGAGTGGCCTGGGTAACAGCCGGCCTCTCCTTGGCAGGAATGGTTTCAGACATTTTCTTTGCCGCCCGCCTTGACCAGAGCGACCAGCCGCTCGCGGTCATATCTCGTGTCGATGTCGTTGAATGCCTTCTCGACTTCGGCTTCGAGGTCGTCGCCGACCGGAATGGGATCGGCTTTGCGCCATTCGGCCAGATAGTCGTCTGTGCCGCCGGCGCCGGTGCGCATGGCGCACATGTCGATCGCCTCGGTAAAGCGCAGCGGCAGTTCGCGCTTGGCGTTCTGCCGGCCCCTCTTGACGATCACCTGGGCAGGGATGTCGCGCCAGTAGACGACGATCAGATCGGCCATGAATTCTCACTCCTCGAACTATCGAGCATTGCCGCAAGCGCAGTGGGGCCGCTTGTTATGGGACGACGCGCGCGCATTCAAAAGCGACGCATTTTGATGTCGTAAAATGAAAGGTGGGTTTATTCGTTTGCGGCGTGTGCCGGCGCCCGGTTCAGCGCGTCGGAAACGCTGGCGCGCAGTATGCCGTCCAGGACGAAAAACGCGCTACCAGATGCCAGTTCTGAGGCCCGTCCAGACGTAGAACCAGATCGTCGGATGATACCAGAGTTTCGAAGGCAGGCCGGGATCGATCGTCGTGAGTTTTCCAGCCAGTGCATCGCTGACAGCCTCGACGCAGATGTCGCGCGAGAACGCCGTCTGGCGTAGCGCGTGACTTGAGATGGTGTCGCCTTTTTTCGATCTGCCGCGCGCCTGCTTCAGCACGCCACCAGTGTCGACGCCAGCGTCGACGAGGTGGACAGTCGTGCCGAAATTCTCCGCATCGCCTGATACCAGAGCCCAGTAGCCGCCATTCATGCCGCGATATTTCGGCGTGATGCCCGCATGGTAGTTGAGCACCGGGCAGGGCATTTTGCTCAGCATCTCAGCCGAGATTAGTCGGCAACCGTTGAGCAGCACAACGCCTGGCCGGATCTTCTGGATCGCCTGCAGGCACTCAAGCCCATTGGCCGAGGCTACCTGGATGATCTCCTGGCCTGGTCGCGGCTCAACCTCCAGCTTCTCCTCGGCAATCAGTCGCGCGCTATGGCCGGCCAGGAATCGCTTGCCCAACCTACTCAGTACCATCGTGCCAAGCTGGCCGATGGCGGAAATCCAGCCTTGGCGGCGAGCCCGGCCACGCAGCAATTGCTTTTTGGATTCAGGCGTTTCGAGGACGACGCTGACAGGACCTACGCGGTCGGCGATTGCATTGATCATAGCCCAGACATGCTGGCCGCCTCCGGTGACGACCACGATCGGACGCGTATTGGATTCTGATGCTGCCATGGATCTTGCCCCCTCCAAGCAACCGTTCTCGACAATAGACGGGATGCTAGGGTGTCCGGGTTAATCCTTGGTGATCAGCTCTTCGATACACAGTCAGCGCTTGAATTCGATGATATCGAGCTTCGATTCATAGTAGGGCGCCGGAAATTCGATGCGCCATTCCTTGGCGCTGTTGCGGAAGGCGTAGCCGACCTGGTCGGTTTGCGGACCGCTGCCATAGGGCTTTGCCGGATCGCTGTTGACATAGAAGGAGCCGAGATAGATCGCGCGTTTCTCGCCATCGTCGAAGAAACGGCCCCTGGTGCGCTGCGAGCCGCTGATCTTCTCCAGCCGCCAGCCGGAACCGTCATCGGTCACCTTGCACTTGAACCAGCCATAGATGACGAGCGGCAAAGGTCCGCCGGCCTTGATGGTGCGGCACTGCCAGTTGCCGGTCAGGTCCTTGTCGGAAAAGGCCACCAGCGGCTTTGCCAACAGGGCATCGAGTTGCTTGACCTCGGCCGGGTTGCCTGTCTTCGCCTCGGCAAGGGCTGCCTTGCGGGTCTCGCCATATTTGTCGAGCCGCGTCTTGTCGGCCGGGGTGATGAGTTTCTGTATCTCGCCGTCGGCATGGGCGGGCAGGGCCAAACAGAGGAGGCCGAGTGCAGCTATCAAGAGGCGAGGGGTCATCAGTGCGTTTCCATGGCTGGCAGTCTGTTTGCTTGTGGCGCACACCTTACCCGTCCACGGCGGCCTGTCATCTAGCCTTGAGTCATCGCGGGGCAAGAATTGCTTCAGGCGCCTGCAGCCGCCTGCGCCATCCCGGCCGTCAGGTCGCCATAACCGGTGGCGCGGCGTTCATAGACGAGACCGAGCATTCTGGCGGCTTTTTCGGCGACCTTGTCGAGTTCCGGATCGTTGGTCTGGGCGAGGTAGATCAGCTTCTCGTAATTGCCGAAATAGTCCTTGATCAACTCCGGGTGCTTGTCGAGGCCGAGCGGTTTCATGAAGAAAGCGTCGAACTGCCGGCAGAGGAAGTCGGTCATGTAGAACGACATCATGTCGTCGTCTGCGACTTTCGCATAGGCCTCCATGCCCTGGTAGAAGGCGAAGCAATGCGGGCCGGCCATGCGCTCGACGCCATGCTTCTCGCAGATGCGGTCGAGCAGACCGCCGGTGCCGCAATCGGCATAGCCGACGAAGATGTTGCTGTAGCCTTCCGTCTTGGCTTTTTCGATCGCCTTGTCCATGGCCGGTGCGATGCGGTCCGGGTAGAAATGGAATTCCGCCGGCAGGCAGGTCAGGTCGAGGTGATCCAGCCCGAGCTGTTCCTTGACGGCCAGAACTTCGCGCGCAATCATCCCGCAGGCGATGACGAGCAGCCTGTCGTCTTGATTCGGTTTCGTTTTTTGCGTCTTGGCCATGGAACCAGTCGAGCGGCCTTCGTTGTTGTGGCGCTAATTTATCTGTTGAGGGAGACACCGTCCATGAAACTGCTGCGCATCACGCCGATTGCCATCCTGGCCTGCGCCTTGGCCCTTGCGGCCTGCGCGAACACCGTCCGTGGCGTCGGCAGGGATGTCAAATCGACGGCCAAGGCGGTCGAGGACACCGTCACCAAGCCCTGATCCGCACGCGGCCACCTTATCATCTGGTAACAAAAAAGCCGCGCTGCAAGGGCGCGGCTTCTCCTGTCGTCCAGGCCGAATTGGCCAATCAGGCCGAAGCGCGCACATTGTGCTTGCGCTTCATGAAGTCCTTGGCGGTCTCGACCGCCACCGCCGCGTCGCGGCAATAGGCATCGGCGCCGACGGCCTTGCCGAATTCCTCGTTCAGCGGTGCGCCGCCGACCAGCACGACATAATCGTCGCGGATGCCCTTTTCCTTCATCGTGTCGATGACGACCTTCATATAGGGCATGGTCGTGGTCAGCAGTGCGGACATGCCGATGATGTCGGGCTGGTGCTGTTCGATCGCATCGAGATATTTCTCGACCGCATTGTTGATGCCGAGATCGATGACGTCGAAGCCAGCGCCCTCCATCATCATGCCGACAAGGTTCTTGCCGATATCGTGGATGTCGCCCTTGACGGTGCCGATAACCATCTTGCCTTGCTTGGGCGCGCCGGTGGCGGCGAGCAGCGGGCGCAGGATGAACATGCCCGCCTTCATCGCATTAGCGGAAAGCAGCACTTCCGGCACGAACAGGATGCCGTCGCGAAAATCCTCGCCGACGATGCGCATGCCTTCGACCAGCGCCTCGGTCAGCACCTTGTAAGGCGCCCAGCCGCGCTCGAGCAGGATGTTGGTGCCTTCTTCGATCTCTTCCTTCAGCCCGTCATAGAGATCGTCGTGCATCTGCTGCACCAACTCGTCGTCGGAAAGTTCGGAAAGGATGATCTCGTCGTCGGACATTTGTATCGAGCTCCTGCCGGCATCGCGACCATGTCGCAAGGCACATATCTTCGCGTTCATACCTAACCCGCTGAGGGCATGTATCCATAGCTGATTTGCGACTTCCCGCAAAAGGAAAGCGACCGTAACTCTCTTGGAATTCTTGTCGATTTTGCGACAGGCGTTGGCGCTGGCGGGCCGTTTCGAATAGGGTGCATGGCTACGATCTGGCAAGAAGCGGCGAGAGCAGCCGCTATGGATTCCAGACAAGAACAGATTCAGGGAAGAACACCATGAGCGAACACGCGGCAGTCGATCAGGAAGCGTCAAACGCGCGACGTGGGCGCGGCGCCAGCGGCGGGGCTGCTGCCCGGCGGGCCGCGCGTTCGGGCGGAGGCCCGGGCACGCAGCTCACCTACATCAAGCGCAAGATCAACGTTTACGAGGTGCTGGACGAGGAAGGCCTGGCGCTGATCGAGAAGAACACCGACACGGTGCTCGAGGAGATCGGCATCATCTTCCGCGACGATGCAGAAGCGCTGCAACTGTGGAAAGAGGCCGGCGCCGACGTCAAGGGCGAGCGCGTGCATTTCCCGAAGGGGCTGTGCCGTTCGCTGCTCAAGACCGCACCGTCCGTCTACACCCAGCACGCCCGCAATTCCGAGCGTTCGGTGCAGATCGGTGGCAATGCCACCGTGTTCGCGCCGGTCTATGGCCCGCCCTTCGTGCGTGACCTCGACGGTGTCAGGCGCTACGCGACGATCGAGGATTTCCAGAATTTCGTTAAGCTCGCCTATATGGCGCCGTCGATCCACCATTCGGGCGGCACGGTATGCGAGCCGGTCGATGTGCCGGTCAACAAGCGCCACCTCGACATGATCTACAGCCACATCAAATATTCCGATAAGCCGTTCATGGGCTCGGTGACCGCGCCGGAACGCGCCGAGGACACCGTCGCCATGGCCAAGATCGTGTTCGGCGACGATTTCGTCGAGAACAACACGGTGCTGACCAGCCTGATCAACGCCAACTCGCCGATGGTGTTCGACGAGACCATGCTCGGTGCGCTGAAGGTCTATGCGCGCCACAACCAGGCCTGCATCGTCACGCCGTTCATCCTCGCCGGCGCGATGAGCCCGGTGACGGTTGCCGGCACGCTGACGCAGGTTCTGGCCGAAGTGCTGGCCGGCGCGTCGTTCACGCAGCTCATCCGGCCAGGCGCGCCGGTGCTGTTCGGCACCTTCGCCTCGTCGATCTCGATGCAGTCCGGGGCGCCGACCTTCGGCACGCCGGAGCCGTCGCTGGTGTCTTATGGCGCCGCACAGCTGGCGCGCCGTCTCGGCCTGCCGTTCCGCACCGGCGGCTCGCTCTGCGCGTCCAAGGTTCCGGATGCACAAGCGGCTTATGAAAGCGCCAACACGCTGAACTCGACCATCCTGGCCGGCACCAATTTCGTGCTGCACTCGGCCGGCTGGCTCGAGGGCGGGCTGGCCTCCTGCTACGAAAAGTTCATGATGGACATCGACCAGCTCGGCATGACGCAGAAATTCTCCGAAGGCGTCGACCTGTCGGAAAACGGCCAGGCGATGGACGCCATCCGCCAGGTCGGGCCGGGCAGCCACTATCTCGGCTGCGACCACACCCAGGCCAATTTCCAGACCGCCTTCTACCGCTCCAACATCGCCGACAACAATTCCTACGAGCAGTGGCTGGCCGAAGGCGAGAAGACAGCGCCGCAGCGCGCCAACGAACTCGCCCGCCGCTGGCTGGAAAGCTATGAGGCGCCGCATCTCGATCCGAGCATCGACGAAGCGTTGAAGGACTTCATCGCCAAGAAGAAGGGGTCGATGCCCGACGCCTTCACTTGAAAGGAGCCCGAGTCAGGCGGGGCTAAAGTCGCCAACATCATCCACAAGGAAGTCTGGCGGAGCGCGTTCTCCGATCCGGACAAGAAGGGATGATTACGCCCGCCGGCAGCGTTGACCGCATTGCTGCGGCGCTTCTCGCCAACGGCCTTGTTCTTCGCGGCGGCTTCAATTTTACGCCAAGCGATGTGCCGCCAACGGGATCATCGGGTGCGCCGGCAGCGGCCGTCCTGCTGGTGGGGCAGGCGGGCGCGGCACCCTGGCCGCATTTCCTGCGTTGGTGGGAGCAACAGCCACAGGCAATCGCCAATCCGCTCGACACATGGTCGCGCGAAGTGATCGGCGCCGTGGCGCAGGATTTTGGCGCACGGGCGATTTCTCCGTCGGACAAGCCCTATCTGCCGTTCCAGCAATGGGCGATGCGGGCGGAGGGGCTGAAACCGTCGCCGCTCGGCATCCTCATGCATCCGCGCTACGGGCTATGGCATGCCTACCGCGGTGTGCTGCTGTTTGACGACGAAATTCCAGTTCAAGTTGCCGAGGCAGCGCCTCACCTTTGCGATAGCTGCGTCGAGAAACCCTGCCTGAAATCCTGCCCGGTCGACGCCTATTCCGCGCAAGGATTCGCTTATCAATCCTGCCTCGCGCATGTGGGGGGAGCGCATGGCGAACCCTGCCGCAGCGGCGGTTGCCTCGATCGCAATGCGTGCCCCGATGGCGCGGGGTATCGCTATCCGCCGGAGGTCCAGGCGTTTCACATGGCGAGCTTCGCACGAGCCACCAGCTGATCCGTTCCCATTCCGTGGTGCTCGTTGGCTTCGATGAGCATCTTGACGGCAGCTAGAAGCAGGCCTATTCATCAAGTCATCTGATGACTTATGAATAGGCCTATGCAACCCGCCACCAGAACCAATCTCACCGATAGCGCCACCAGCAGCCTGCGTGCGGAGATCGTCAGCGGCCGCTGGGGCGTCGGCGAGCGCATTCCCAATGAGGCAGCCCTGACCGACCTTCTGTCGGTCAGCCGCGGCACGGTGCGCGAGGCGGTGCGGGTGTTGGTCTCGCAAGGATTGCTGGATACGCGCCAGGGCTCGGGCACATATGTGCGCTCTACCGTCGATGCCTCTGCCGCGCTCGACCGGGTCAAGCGCACCGGCCTGCGCGATCAGTGGGAGGCGCGGGCGGCGCTCGACCTGGAGGCGGCACGGCTCGCCGCCATGCGCCACACGCCAGCCGATCTTGAGACGATGCGGCAACTGCTTGCCGAACGCGGCACCGTCGCGGGCGGCGGAAGCGATGCCTTCATCCGGCGCGATCTCGCTTTCCACAAATCGGTTGTCGCGGCGTCCGGCAACAAAGCGATGATGGAGCTCTACGACTTCTTCACCGCCGCCATCACCGAGACCATCCATGCCACCATCGACGGCGATCTGCCCGAGCCGGACCACCAGGCGCATGCGGCTATCGTCGACGCCATTGCCGCGAGCAATCCCGAGCGCGCCGTTGCCGCCGTTCGCGCCTTCATGGCGCCGGTGCTTGCCCAACTTGAAAGACTGCTTTCGCAATGAACCAGAGTTTTCGTCAGCCTGACCCGACGGCGCAATCCGCCGCCATCGAGGGTCTGGAACTCATCGATGCCGAGGCCGACAGCCTGCCCGTGCCGCAGCCGCCTGAACTGCGCAGCCGTGCGGCGCGCATCGTGCTTGGCGCGAGCCTTGTGCTGATCGCCTTCAGCCTGCGGCCGCTGTTTTCCAGCCTGTCGGTACTGCTGCCCGAGGTGATGCAGGCAACCGGACTCTCGACGACGGGCGCCAGCCTGCTGACGACGCTGCCCGTTCTGTGCCTGGGTCTGTTCGCGCCCTTCGCGCCAAGACTTGCCCAGCGCTATGGAGCCGAGCGCACTTTGCTCAGGGCGCTCACCTTGCTGGTGCTGGGAACCGGCCTGCGCTGGTTCGGTACGGTTCCCCTGCTGTTTGTCGCCACCTTCCTTGCCGGCGGCGCCATTGCCATCGGCAATGTGCTGCTGCCGGGCCTGGTGAAGCGAGATTTCGCCGACAAGGCCGCCGTCATGACCGGGCTCTACACCATGGCGCTCTGTGCCGGCTCGGCGGCCGCCGCCGGCTTCACACTGCCGATCGAGCATTTTGTCACCGGTTCATGGTCCGGGGCACTTGCTGCCTGGGCGGTGCCTACACTGGTCGTGCTTTTGATCTGGATTCCGCAGGCGCTGGGCAGCCGTCGGCAGGTCAGTCATCGGGGCTTTCGCGTCGTTGGTCTCTGGCGCGATCGCCTGGCTTGGCAGGTGACGCTGTTCATGGGCCTGCAGTCGGCACTTGCCTATTGCATCTTCGGTTGGCTGGCGCCGATCTTGCGCGAGCGTGGCTTCGATGCGGCCACCGCCGGCGCCATGGTTTCGGTGTCTGTCATGGCGCAGGTCATCACCTGTCTCGCCGTGCCGTCCTTCGCGATGCGGCTGAAAGACCAGCGCGGCATCAATGTGGCGCTCGTTGCCACGGCGGTGATCGCGCTGCTCGGCATTCTGTTCGCACCGACCTCGACCGTGCTGTTCTGGGCGATCCTGCAAGGCATCGGGCAGGGCGGCCTGATCGCGGCTGCCATGAGCCTAATCGTGCTGCGTTCGCCGGATTCGCATGTCGCCGCGCATCTTTCAGGCATGGCGCAAGGCGTCGGCTATGTGCTGGCGGCATTCGGCCCGCTGCTGGTGGGCCTGATCCGCGACTGGACCGGCAGTTTTTCGGGAACGGCGTTCCTGTTCGTCGCGCTCGGGCTTGGCGTAGCCATTATGGGGCTCGGTGCCGGCCGCGCGCTGCATGTCGGTGCGCGGACGGTGCGAGAAGGCTAGCAATAGCGTCACGCAATCCCGCACGAAATTTTGACTGCCATGCTCAGGGAGCGCCTTGCCGTATAGGCTTGCGCGGATATGTATCGCGCATCTGTCGAACGGAGCGAGCGATGACGAAACACGACCTTCAGATCAAGACCAGGGATGGTGTTGCCAATGCCGGGCTTTTCCGCTCGGCAAACGCATCTCCTGCCAAGGCCGGCGTCATTCTCTATCAGGACGCCTTTGGTCCGCGGCCGGCGCTCGACAGTATGGCCGAGCGACTGGCGAACGAAGGCTATGCGGTGCTGGTGCCCGACCTGTTCTACCGCAATGCACCCTACGGGCCGTTCGACGCCAAGACCGCCTTCGCCGAGGAAAAGACCAAAATCCCGCTGATGGCGCTGGTCACCGGCACGACGCAGGAGATGACCATCCGCGACAGCGGTGCGTTCCTCGATGCGCTTGCTGCCGAGGGCATCACCGGGCCGATCGGCACCATCGGCTATTGCATGGGCGGCGGTCGATCATTGAATGCGGCTGCAACCTATCCCAAACGGATAAAAGCGGCCGCAAGCTTCCATGGCGGCAATCTGGCCGGCGACGCCGCCGACAGCCCGCATCGCAAGGCAGCCTCGATCAAGGCGCGCGTCTATGTCGGCACATCCGGCGTCGACAGGAGTTTCCCGCCGGAACAGTCGGCGCGCCTGGCCGAGGCGCTCAGGGTTGCGGAAGTAGATCATGTCATCGAGAACTATGCCGGTATGGCGCATGGCTGGTGCGTGCCCGATCATAGCGTTTTCAATGCCGCGGGCGCCGAACGCCACTGGAAGCGCTTGACGATGCTGTTCGCAGAGACGCTGATCTGAGCCTTTGCTTGGCTGTTCTTGCCTGTTGGCTGTCCGCCCCGTTCGCGGTATCAGGCAGCACAAATGCGCTGCGCCGGATGAGTGGGCCGAGCGGGAACGAACAGCCTGATGCAATCCTATGATGTCGTGATCATCGGCACGGGTGCCGCCGGAATGATGTGCGCCGTGGAGGCGGCCAAGCGCGGCCGTTCTGTGCTGATCCTCGATCATGCGGCGGCGCCTGGCGAGAAGATCCGCATCTCCGGCGGGGGCCGGTGCAATTTCACCAACATCCATGCCAGCCCGAAGAATTTTCTGTCGGGCAATCCGCATTTCTGCATTTCGGCGCTCAGCCGCTATACGCAACGCGATTTCATCGCCCTCGTCGAACGCCACCGCATCGCCTATCACGAAAAGACGCTTGGGCAGTTGTTCTGCGACGGCTCCGCACGCCAGATCATCGACATGCTGGTCTCGGAAATGCAGGACAAGGGCGCCGAACTGGTGCTGTCGACCAGCGTTGAGGATGTCCGCAAAATCGTGGAGGGGTTTGTGCTCACTCTCTCCACGGGCACGATTGGCTGCCAGTCTCTGGTCGTGGCCTGCGGCGGCAAGTCGATCCCCAAGATGGGGGCGACCGGTTTCGGCTACGAGCTTGCCGAACGGTTTGGGCTTGCCATCGTCGAAACGCGGCCGGCGCTGGTGCCGCTGACCTTTGACGCAAACACGCTCGAAGGGCTCGCGCCGCTGGCCGGCAACGCCGTCGACGCGGAAGTCGCCTGCGGCAAGACGCAGTTCTCCGAAGCGATGCTGTTCACGCATCGCGGCGTCAGCGGACCATCCATCCTGCAGATCTCGTCCTATTGGCGCGAGGGCGACGAAATCCGCATCGCCATGCTGCCGGGAGTTGATGTGGCGGACCTCATTCGTAGTGCCAAGCGCGGTAATGGGCGGCAGGCGGTGCAGACCGTGCTGGCAAATCACCTGCCGAAGCGGCTGGCGCAGTCGATCGCCGAACGAACCGGCATCGACGGCAACCTCGCCGATCTTGCGGACGCCCAGATCAAAACCATAGCTGCCGCAGTCAATGACTGGCGCATCAAGCCTGCCGGTTCTGAGGGCTACCGCACCGCCGAAGTGACGCTGGGCGGGGTCGACACCAACGGGCTGGACCAGAAGACGATGCAGGCGAAATCCGTGCCGGGCCTGTTTTTCATCGGCGAAGTCGTCGATGTCACGGGTTGGCTGGGCGGCTATAATTTCCAGTGGGCATGGTCGTCGGGCTGGGTGGCAGGCCAGGCAGCATAGACTTACTTCCGTGGCTCCGCCCCAGTAGCTGCCGGCGCCTTTTTCTTCTTTTTGGCCTTGTTGTAATCGATGGCGGCGCGGACGAGCTCTTTCAAAGCGCTCTCATTGAGCGTGTCGCCCTTGAACACATCGATAGCCCGCCACACCTTGCCGCCAAAACCATTGTTGAACAGCCTGTCGGGATCCGGCAGGCTGGCGCCATGGGAAAAGGTCAGCTTCACCTTGTCCTTGTGGGCGTTGCCGACCACGATGTTGCCGTCGAGGCACCATACCGGGCTGCCCATCCACTTCCACTCCTCGATGATGTCCGGGTCGGCTGCAAGGATGGTCTTGCGGATGTCGGCGAGCGTCTCGCCGCGCCAGTCCGAGAGACCGGCGATCAGCTGGTCGATCTGTTGCGAGGGGGTCATTTGGTGTCTCCTGTGCGTCGACGCGTTCAACCGCTGCCTGTCACCAGCGCGCCAGTTGGGTAATCTGAACGAGGTTGCCGCAGCTGTCGTTCAGCTGGGCGATGGTTGAACCGGTCACCTCGGTCGGCGGCATGGTGAACGCGCCACCCTTCGCCTTGATGCGCTCGTAGTCGCCCTTGACGTCGTCGGTGAAAAACATGACCGCAGGCTGACCCTGCTGGAAGATGGCTTCCTGATAGGCTTTGGCGGCCGGGTTGTCGTTGAGCGCGAGCTGCAGTTCGGTTCCATCAGGCTCTTCAGCCGAGGTCACTGTCAGCCAGCGATAGGGCCCGTTGCTGAAATCGGCCTTCTTGGTGAAGCCCAGCACGTCGGTGTAGAAGCGCAATGCGTTTTCCTGGTTGTCCACATACACGCTGGTCAGCTTGATCTTCATCGCTCTTTCTCCTCTGTCGTATTCTTGCGTCTGTGGCCGCTACGGGGTCCAGCCGGGCAGGGCGGCGGCCTGCTTGATCCATTCCGCCATTTGCGCCTCGTCGAACCGGTCTTCGCGGATGTCGATCCAGCGCACATCCTTGCTCTTGGCCGTGCCGCCTGGTGGGATCGGTTGCAATGAGATGCCACTGAAAAAGGTCATCTTCACATAGTGGGTGAATACATGGAAACTCGCGAACCAGCCCTGGCCTTCGATGCCGTAGAACGGTGAGTTCCATCGCACGGCCTTGCGGACGTCAGGCACGTTGCCCGCGATGAGCGCGTCGAGGCGCTCGCCCAGGCCGCGCTTCCAGTCCGGCATCGCAGCGATATAGGCCTGCACCGGGGCGTCGCCGTCGCCCTTGGCGATTTGCGGGTTGCCGCCGGAGAGCAGCACTGGCGCAGCCTTGGCTTCGGTCGATTGTCCCTGCGTCTTGGCCACTCTGCCCCACTCCTACCCGCCGGCACGCTGCACGCCGCGTCGCTTGGCGGCATAGGGCAGCACGAACATGTACAGGCCGCTGAGCAGCAGCAGGAGGAGCGGCAGGAGCGGCGAGTAGACCACCCAGGCGGGAGGCTGCCTGAATGCCATGGTGGCGAAGTTGGCGATGACGGTCAGCGCAAAGATGATCGACAGCCAGCGATGCATTTGCCGAACCCACTTGTTCCAGTCCAATAGATCCTCCTGTCAAAACAGCCGGTGCGGACCACCGATCCGCACCTGCGGGTTTCAATCTATCCGCGCCAGGACCTGACTCAGATTTGCAAAGTACTGCCGCCACCCGCTCGTCGCGCCCCGATACGCCTGCTCCTGATCCGGCCGGAAGCCGGACTGTTCCATACGCAACCGGGTGCCTGTGCTGGTTGGCACGAGGGTCCAGGTGACGACACTCTCAAGGCCATAGGCCTGCCACGTGTAGGACAGTGTCTTGTTCAACTCGACGGCTGTTACCTGACAGTCCACAACGACGCTTACGTCAGGTTGCGGTTCCTTCCGCAGCTTGAAACGGTGGTCCACGACTGGCTTGAAGTCGTTCTTCATCAGCCATTCCTCGATCAGATGCGGTTGGGTCAGCGCGCGCCAGATTTTTTCCGGCGGATAGGGGATCTCACGTTCGACGATGACAGAGCGCGTTTCGGTCGCAATGTTGGTCATTGGTCCATTCTTTTGAGCAAATTTTCGAGATCGTCGAACCGGCTCTGCCAGAACGCGTTCATCTGGTTCGTCCAGTCGGTCAGTGGGGAAAGTGCTGCCAGTTGGGCGCTGTAATGGGTCTGCCGTCCTTGATGGCGATCGCGCACCAGCCCGGCCTGCTTGAGCACGCCGAGATGCTTCGACACTGCAGGTTGAGAGACCCCCGACTGAGCCGTCAGGGCGCCGACCGTCTGCTCGCCTTGCCGGCACAGGCGCTCGAAGATCGCGCGACGCGTCGGATCGGAGAGCGTTCTGAAGAGGACATCGTGAGCATTCGTCATCCGGGATCGATAACCCTGTGGCTATTGATTTACGTATAACTGTCGAGATATGGATATGTCAAGCGGGGGTGTTGGCGGTCCCGATCCGGCGGTTTCCAAAAAAATCTTTCCATTGCCCCAAGGATTAGCCATTAGCCTTCGTCCAACAGGCAAATGATGGCGATGATGCTGGATGAGAGCGAAGCCTCCGACGCCGAACTGATCGGGCGGGCGAAGGGCGGAGACAGGAGGGCCTTCAGCACATTGCTGGAAAGGCACTATGACTTCGTCTATCGCGCCGCCTATCGCTGGTGCGGCAGGAAGGCCGATGCCGAAGACATCGCCCAGGAAGTCTGCGTCAGGCTGGGCAAAGCGATCCGCGACTATCGCGGCGGCGGCGCCTTCACCACATGGCTCTATTCCGTGACGATGAACGCCGCGCGCGACGTGATGCGAAAGTCCGCCCGCGAGACCGTCAAGACCGAGGCCTATGGCGTCCATGCACTGATCTCGGGCGAGGCGTCGGTCGAACCGGAAGACCCTGCCGAAGCGTTATGGGCGGCCGTCCGGCGATTGCCGGACAAGCAGCGCGACGCAGTTTTGCTGGTCTATGGCGAAGGGTTGAGCCATGCGGCCGCGGCCGAGGCGATGACAATCTCGGAGACGACGGTTTCCTGGCACATCCATGAAGCGAAGAAACGGCTGAAGACGCTGATGCGCGCGGCCGGGGAAGTGTGACCATGGTTGACGACAACGAACTCAGCAGACTGCGCGATATAGCAGCGCCGGCGCCCGCCAAGGATGCCAAGGCACGTGCTTTCGAAGCCGCTCTGCGCGCATACGATCAGGAAAATATTTCTGCCGTTACCCAAGGATCGGCCGGCGGGCTTCGTCTCACAGAGCGAGCACAAAAGCTCTGGAGCGAGATCATGCAAAAGAAACTCATTGCCACGCCGGTTCTTGCCGGGCTCGTCGCCCTGCCGATCGCCGGATACGCCACCTTCCATATGCTGAGGGAACAGCCGCCGAAATTCGGCGGCGACGAGAAAATCACCGAGACGCTGGCCGACAAGCCGGCGACCGTGAAGCCGACGCCCGCCGAGCCGAAGCCGGCTCGCAGCGAGCTGGAGAAAGACAAGAAGGCCGACGCCGATGTGGAAAGCCGCGACGCGGCCGATGCGCTTGTGGCGCCGGCCTCGCCGCAGAAATCCGAATCGACCGTTGCTTCCGGCGCGGCACAACAGAATGCACTGGAGCGCGGTGTGCTGGCCGAGCCTGCGCCACCGGCACCGACAGGCGAATTCGCATTGGATGGCGCCGTAAGTGCGCCCAGCACGTCGCGGGCCCGCATGCCGGCCGAGTCCAAGCTGATGGCGCCGCAGCAGCCGTCGACCTTGCCGGCCGACCAGATGCAGCCGCAACCGGAAAACCGCGACCGCATCGAGGATTTCAAGACCAATCCGGTGCATGCGGCACTCGAGGATCCGGTCTCGACCTTCTCGATCGACGTCGACACAGCCTCCTATTCCTTCGTGCGCAGCTCGCTGAAGCAGGGCACCCTGCCGCAGGTCGATACTGTTCGCGTCGAGGAGATGATCAACTACTTCCCCTATGACTGGAAGGGTCCGGAGTCGGCATCGACACCATTCAACTCGACCGTCAGCGTCATGCCGACGCCGTGGAACACGCATACCAGGCTGATGCATGTCGCCATCAAGGGTTTTGACGTCAAGCCGACCGAGCAGCCGAAGGCCAATCTGGTCTTCCTGATCGATGTCTCGGGCTCGATGGACGAGCCGGACAAGCTGCCGCTGCTCAAATCGGCTTTTCGGCTGCTGGTCAGCAAGCTGAAGGCCGACGACACCATCTCGATCGTAACCTATGCGGGTGACGCCGGCACGGTCCTGGAGCCGACCAAGGCGTCCCAAAAGGACAAGATCCTCAGTGCCATCGACAATCTGACGCCCGGCGGCAGCACGGCCGGCGAGGCGGGCATCAAGGAAGCCTACAGGCTGGCGCAGAAATCCTTCGTCAAGGACGGCGTCAACCGGGTGATGCTCGCCACCGACGGCGACTTCAATGTCGGCCAGAGCGACGACGACGATCTGAAGCGGCTGATCGAAAAAGAGCGCAAGACCGGTGTCTTCCTGTCGGTGTTCGGCTTCGGCCGCGGCAATCTGAACGACCAGATGATGCAGACCATCGCCCAGAACGGCAACGGCACCGCCGCCTATATCGACACGCTGGCCGAAGCCGAGAAGGTGCTGGTCGAAGATGCATCGTCGACGCTGTTCACCATCGCCAAGGACGTCAAGATCCAGGTCGAGTTCAATCCGAACAAGGTCTCGGAATATCGCCTGATCGGCTACGAGACCCGCGCCTTGAACCGCGAGGATTTCAACAATGACCGCGTCGATGCCGGCGATGTCGGCTCGGGCCATTCCGTCACCGCGATCTATGAAATCACGCCAAAGGGCAGCGGCGGCGAACAGATCGACGCGCTGCGTTATGGCCAGGCGTCGGTGGACAATGGCGGCGTTGCCAATGCGGACGAATATGCCTTCGTCAAGATCCGCTACAAGCTGCCGAATGAAGACGTCTCGAAGCTGATCGCCACGCCGGTGACCTCGGCCAACGAGATCTCGTCTTTCGACCAGGCCAGCACCGACCAGCGCTTCTCCGTCGCGGTCGCCGCCTTCGGCCAGAAGCTGCGCGACGAGGATGCGACCGCGAAGTTCGGTTACGACAAGATCATGGAGATCGCCACTGCCGCTCGAGGAGCCGACCCGTTTGGGTACAGGTCCGAGTTCCTCTCGCTTGTGCGCCTTGCCTCGGCGCTGGGCGGTAATCGGTAGTGGTGATGACGGCCGGTTTCTTTCAGATGGGATCGTTCTGACAGGGGAAACCGACCGCGGGCGGGTGAGGCATGCCGGCGAGGGATTCATTCCCTTGCCGGCCTTTTTTCGGAGAATCTCCAGGTCGTTAAATTGCGCGGCATTTCCGGTAGCGGATCGCAACCCCCTGCTTGTTACGCAGGACAGGTGTACCGGGCTTGAGGGAGCCGAAATTGCAGATCAGGACTATCGCCAACTCGACACCGCCGGCACGAGATGCTTCGGCGGTTTCATCGGCCCCATCATCGGAATCCAGGCGTATCAGTGACGATGTCGCGCAGGCGCGCCACACCGCCATGTCGGCGCTGACCAATGACCGCTTCCGCATCATGCTGGAGCAGATAACCGATCCGGTTTCATCCGGCGCGCTGATGACGATGCACAGCGACAATGTGGTCGACTTCAAGTCGGCGCAGTCGAGCTACGCCGACAATAGCGAATAATCGAAACCGATAAGCTCAGGCCCGGCTGCGGCGGCGCTCGCGGCGGGCTTCGCTGGTCTCGGCGGTATTTTCCGTCGCCACCTTGTTGCGCATCGGACCGATGCGCTCGACGATCGCGGCAACCGTCGGACGATCCGCCTTGGTGTGCGCGTCGAGCGCCTTGCGCATGGCGGCAAGGTGCTGGAACGAGGTGCCGCAGCAGCCGCCGATAATTTTGGCGCCGCCATCGACGGCGAGCCTGACATAGTCGGCCATCAGTTCGGGTGTGCCGGAATAATGGATTTCGGTGCCGCGGAATTCGGGAATGCCGCAATTGCCCTTGACGATCACCGTTGCCTCCGGCTTCGCCTCGGTCATGTCGAGCAGCGAGGCCAGGATGTCGGACGCGCCGACGCCGCAATTGGCGCCGACGCCAAGCGGCGCCTGCGACAGCCCGTCGGTGACGCCGTGGATATCCCTGGGTAGCAGGCCCATCATGGTGCGGCCGGCGGTGTCGAAGGAACCGGTATAGGTGTAAGGCAGGCCGACGCGGATGGCAGCCTCGGCGGCGGCGCGGATCTCGTCGGGAGCAGACATCGTCTCGATCCAGGCGACTTCGGCGCCGCCTTCCTTGAGACCCTCGATCTGCTCGGCGAAGGCGTCGACCGCCTCGTCATAGGTCATGGCGCCGAGCGGCACCAGCAATTCGCCGGTCGGGCCGACCGAACCGGCGACGATCACCTTGCGGCCGGCCTTGTCGGCGACAGCACGGGCGATCTCGGCGGCGCGCTTGTTCAGCGCATGCACACGGTCCTGCGCATGATGCAGCTTCAGCCGGTGGCGGGTGCCGCCGAACGAGTTGGTGAGGATGATGTCGGCCCCGGCATCGACGAAATTCTGATGCAGGCTGGTGATGGTGTCGGGCGCCGTCTCGTTGAGCAGCTCGGGCGCCTCGCCGGCTTCCAGCCCCATGGCGAACAGGTTTGTGCCGGTGGCGCCATCGGCCAGCAGCACGCCCTTTTCGGCCAGCAGAGCATCGATCGGGTTGGTGGTCGTCATCGGATTGGCTTTCATGTTTCGAAGTCGAAATAAGGATATAAAGAAGTCTTTATGTGTAGTCAATGGAATGGCGGCAACGCGGCCACCAACGCGGAGGCCGGTTTCCGTCCGAAGGATCATTGTTGCCGAAGATCAGACAGTGCCTGTTGGGAACGACATGCCGGCCAGTCTGTGCGCGAAGCCGGACGCCTCGTGCGCATTGATGTCGGCGGCCCGGATCAGATTGTCGAAGTGCTGGATCAGCGTCTGGATCGGCTGAGTGGCGTTGAGCACCAGATACATGTCGCCGACATAGATGGCGGCGCGATAGGGTCCGAAGATGGTGTAGGGGATCGAATAGCGCATCCGCCCGTCATAGAGAAACAGCCGGAAGGTCGGGTAGAGGTCGTCGAGCAGCGTCGCCATGTGCAGCAGCTGGGCGCGCCGGTCGGCTTCGGGGAAACGGTCCCAGACACCCAGCCCGCGGGCAAATATCTCCAGCGTGTGGCGCGGCATGCAGACTTCCATGTCGGTCTCAGGCCGCCTGTTGTAGTCGATGCGGTATTGCGTTTCGCCGGCCTGCGCCAGGCGGCTCTTGTTGGCGATGCCGGCTTCGTAGTCGACCAGCGCTTCGGTGCGCAGAAGATCGGGAATGCCGGCAGGCACGTAGCGGATCTTGGTGCCTGCCGCCTCGGCATGCCATTTGGCCAACAGCGTGCGGTCGAAACCATCCGGTGCCTCTTCGATCTCCAGGCTTTCGCGGATTTCGCCGGTGAGACCTTCGTCCTGGCTGAGGCCGAGGAGCCAATCGAGCGACACCTTGAACTCGGCGGCGATGTTGAGCAGTGTTTCGGCGCGGGGCAGGCGCGTCGAGGCGCCCGACAGCAGTTGCGACAGCGCCGAGCGGTCGATGCCGACCGCGGTTGCGAAGGCCGACTGGTTCAGGTCGGAGCGTGTCAAGAGCATTTTCAGTCGCTCGCGGAAGATCGTCGACAGATCGCGCTTGTCCATGTCCGTGCTCCACCTGGATTGAGGAAAAATTTGCGCCGGAACCGCTCCGAGGGTGGCGTTAGGCGTAAATGAATCCCTAAGTATGTTTACAATGTATAACATGTGCGGTCAAAAATGCGCAATCGCAACAGTTTGTGCACTTTGTCTCGTTGAGTGGAATCATTTCTCCTGACACAATGCTGTCAGGAATCAATTGGGATTCCGGCGACTGAGGGGCAGTGGTCGATAGCATGACGAGCAAGAGCATCAGGCGACACAGCGTACGGGCCATTGAGTGGCCAACCGTGGTACTCGCCTTCTTCTGCTACGCGACATGGCTCGCCACCGGTTTCCTGCTCTGGCCTTCCTATCCCGTCCTGGCGCTCGCCGTCCTCGCCTTCACCGCCGCATTGCAGTCGTCGATCATGCACGAAGTGCTGCACGGGCATCCGACGCGCAACGCGCGGGTCAACGAAGCCTTCGTGTTTCTGCCGATCGGTCTGGTCTGGCCGTTCCGCCGCTTCAAGACCATTCATCTGCGTCACCACGCCGACGAGCGGCTGACCGACCCGCTCGATGACCCGGAAAGCTATTATCAGGCGCTCTGGCAGCATGACGAGCTGCCGCCGACGATGAAATTCCTGCTCAAGATCAACAACACCATGGCAGGCCGCTTCGTGCTCGGCCCGTGGCTGTCCTGCGTCGGCTTCTTCATCGACGATGCCAAGCAGGTGATCGCCGGCGACAAGCCGATCCGCAAGGCCTGGCTGCTGCATGC
Organism: Mesorhizobium sp. WSM4833; assembly: GCF_055811095.1. Classification (NCBI taxonomy): domain Bacteria; kingdom Pseudomonadati; phylum Pseudomonadota; class Alphaproteobacteria; order Hyphomicrobiales; family Phyllobacteriaceae; genus Mesorhizobium; species Mesorhizobium sp. WSM4833. The sequence goes on along the minus strand of NZ_JBVVQG010000001.1, from coordinate 218,998 downwards.
GATCGGCCTGGCCGTCGTGCTGCCGATCGTTCAGTTCGGCTTCGGCATCCCGCTGTGGCTTTACATTCTGGTGCCGGTCTGGCTCGGCCAGTCGCTGATCTCGATCCGTACGTTCGCCGAGCATCAATGGTCGGAACATCCGGAAGGCCGCACGGTGATCGTCGAGCGCTCGCCGCTGTCGTTCCTGTTCCTCAACAACAATCTGCATTTCGTCCATCACAAGACCCCGACCGTGGCCTGGTACAAGCTGCCCAAGCTGTTTCGCGACCGCCGTGAGGAATGGCTGCGGATGAACAATGGCTATGCCTATCCGAATTATTTCGCGCTGGTCAAAGCCTATGCGTTCAAGGCGAAAGAGCCGATCGTGCACCCGGTGCTGCGGCGTGCGCCTGAGCCGGGCAGGGCCTTCAAGCCGCGCATCAGGGCGCGCAGCATCAGCGGGCTCGGCAGTGCGCCGGTTCCCGCCGAGCCGCCCAAGGAATAATTCCGGCCTACCCGGGAATCCGTGTCGGCCAATTCTGATTGGACGCCGCGTTTTCGCGATCCTTTTTCCAGACATGATGATTTGATATCGGCATGAGTGAATTGGTTGCGGCGTTGCCGATGTATGATTGGCCCGAAGTGCGCGATGAGGTCGACGCGCAATGGGTGCTGCTGCGCGATGCGTTTCGGCAAAAGGGGATCGACGCGCCGGAAGCCATCGTGCGGCGCAATGGCGACCTGCCGCCGGTGCCGGGCGGAATTCGCGATGCTGCCGGTGCATTGATCGCACCCGATCCCGCGACATTGCCGCCGGATGAACTCGATTTCCATAGATTGTGGCTGCATCCGTTGCTGCTGTTCGCGCAGACCTGCTGGGGGCCGATGGAACTTGGCCTGTCCAGGCATGTGCAGGTGGTCGGCCAGCCGAGCTATGACGCCTATGAAGGCGGGCAGGGCGAGCTCTATTCGAGCGCTCTGGTGATGCGGATAGGCGAGGGACCGGAAGTTCGATCGCCTGCGGATGGCAGCGCTCTCATCCCGCTCGATCTGATCCGCGGCAAGCGCTTCACCTTCAACAGCCTCGATTCCATGTCGGGCATCATTGCGCTGACGCGCGACCTGCAAGCGGCCGGCGAAGGCTTGGACATCTTTTCGTCGCGTAGCGAGAGCGGCGGTCACCGCGCTTCAATCGTCGCCATTGCCGAGGGCTGGGCCGATGTTGCAGCGATCGACTGCGAAAGCTGGGCGCTGGCGCAGCGCTTCGAGCCAGCAGCGCGGAAAGTCGCGATCGTCGGCTGGACCGGACGGCGCAAAGGCCTGCCGTTCATCACGGCGAGGGCAACACCGGAAAAGACAGTCAGGGCAATGCGAGAAGCGCTTGCCGGACTATCCGAGCAGCCTCGTATCGAGCGGGTAGGTTGAGAGCTGTTCGTTGCCGGTCTCGGTGATCAGGATCTGCTCTTCGAGCTTGACGCCTTCGCGCCCGCCAAGCCGGCCGATATAGCTTTCCACGCACAGCACCATGCCAGGTTCCAGCACGCCGTCCGGCGTGTCCGATGTCCAGTCGCTGGCATGCGGCAAGGTCGGGTATTCATCGGCCAGACCGACGCCGTGATAGAGCACGCCGTAGCGCGTCGGGAAGCAGTCACCCGGCGGCACCGCCGAGGCTTCGACGAGGTCGCGAAACGAGATGCCTGGCTGCATCAGAGCCGTGTTGTGTTCGATCTGGTCGGCGGCGATGCGGAACAGGGCGCGCTGTTCATTCGACGGGTTTGCATCGCCGCACAGCCAGGTGCGCGACAGGTCGGCGCAGAAGCCGTAGGGGCCGATCAGGTCGGTGTCGAAGGCGACGAGATCGCCAGCCTCGATCTTTCGCGAAGAGCATTCCTGGAACCACGGATTGGTGCGCGGGCCTGACGTCAGCAGTCGCGTCTCGATCCACTCGCCGCCGCGCGCGATGTTGCCACGATGCAATTCCGCCCATAGCTCATTCTCGGAAATGCCCGGCTTCAGCGCCTGTTCCATCTCGCCCATCGCCGCTTCGCAAGCGACAATCGCCCGGCGCATGGCGAGGATTTCGTCCGGCGATTTGATCAGCCGCGCGTTCTCCATCACTGCTTCGCCATTGCCGATGGAAATGCCGAGGCGAGCCAGTTCCTCGACGCCTTCGGGATTGATGTGGTCGACAGCGATGCGGCTGTTGCCGCTACCATGTTCCCTGACCAAATCGGCTATTCCGGCGGCCCAACGGCGGACCTTTTGCTCGGTCAACTCACCGCCATAGAGATACATCCACGACACCGCCGGCCGCACCTCGTTGACGACGCCGGAATGGTCGGACAGGTGCTCGCAGGAAAAATAATCGAACAGCACCACCGGGCCTTCAGTGGCGACAAAGCAATGCCGCGTCGGATTGTGCGCCACCCAAAGCTGCATGTTGGTGCTGTCGGTGGCGTAGCGGATGTTGACGGGGTCGTAGAGCAGGGCGCCGGCATAGCCGCGCCGCTTCAGCTCGGCGCGGATACGCTCCAGCCGGTATTTTCGCATCGCCGCCAGGTCGGGCGCGGCAATGCCTGCCGCCGCCCACTCAGCCTCGGCCTGCGGGCCATAGCCCAGCACATGCTGGTTGAGCGAACCCGCCTTCTGGCGGGAGGCGTCGCGCAAAGCTTCGATCGAGCCCGGCTCGAACGGCATGATCTTGCGGTGGCGGCCAAAGCTGCCCTTCGGCCCCGCGCTGTCCATCGTCGAACCTCAGGTCCGCATCTTCTCGCCGCTCGGATCGAAGGGCGCTTCGACATTGATGCGGGCCGGGCGCCGGTGACCGAGGATCTCGATCTCGAACAGCCCGGCACTTTCGTCCTCGGCAAGCGCTGCGGGGATATAGCCCTGCGCCATCGACTTCTGCACATAATGCGCATAGCCGCCCGACGTGACCCAGCCGACCACGCGCCAGTCGCCGTCGACGATGCCGCGCACGGCGGATGCGCCTTCGGCAGCCTTGGAGCCACGTATTTCCTTGCCGCCCTTGTCGAAGCGCGGCGCGCCATAGCCATGCGGCTTTTCCACCGTGCCGTAGTCCTTGCTGACCTTGGCCCAGATCGGCTCGTCGCCCATGACATCGGCGTCGGCGGCATCGACGATGAAGGAGACGCGGCGCAGCTTTGGCCCCTCGGCCTGTTTCTTGGCGGCGGCCTCGCGGCCGATGAAGTCATTCTTCTCGAGCTTGATGAAGCGGTCCATCGCGCCTTCGAACGGTCCATAGATCGGCCGCAACTCGCGGAACCAGGTCGGAAAGTTCTTTTCGAGGCGCATGGAGAGCAGAGCGCGCATGCCGAAATCGACAAGGCCGAATTCCTCGCCGGCGTCCTTGATTGCTTTGTAAACCAGGCGTTCGTAGGCCGGCGCCATCCAGATTTCATAGCCGAGGTCGCCGGTGTAGGTGATGCGGTTGACCATGCAGGGCGCCCCGCCAACAGCCATCTCGCGGAAATCCATGAAACGGAAGGCTTTTGTCGAGACGTCGACATCGACCAGTTTCTGCAGCAGGTCCCGTGATTTCGGCCCGGCGATCGACAGGCCGACCAGCGTCTGGTCGAAGCGGTGGATGCGCACCGTTCCGTCCTTCGGCAGGTGCTTCTCGAACCAGCGCATGTGGTATTTCTGCGCCGCCGAAGAGCCCCAGATCATGAAGCGGTCTTCTGCCGCCTTGGCGATGGTGAAGTCGCCGATCAGCTTGCCGAACTCGTTGAGCATCGGCGTCAGCACGATGCGGCGGGTCTTCGGCATGCGGTTGGTCATCAGCCGGTTGAGGAAATCCTCGGCCGCGGGTCCCGAGACTTCGTATTTGGCAAAATTGGCGATCTCGGTGACGCCGACGCGCTCACGCGTGGCGCGCACTTCCTCGCCGATCGGCCCAAAATCGTTGGAGCGATGGAAGGAGACGATATCCCTGGGTTCCTTGCCTTCAGGTGCGAACCAGAGCGGGGTTTCGAGGCCCCAGCTGTCGCCCATGACCGCGTTGTTGGCCAGCATCGTGTCGTAGAGCGGCGTCGTCTGCGCCGGACGTGCCGCCGGCAGTTCCTCATTGGGGAAGCGGATGGAGAAGCGGCGCGAATAGTTTTCCCGCACCTTGGCGTTGGTGTAGCGCAGGCCGGCCCATTCACCGAAGCGTGTAACATCCATGCCCCAGACATCGAAGCCAGGATCGCCATGCACCATCCAGTTCGACAGCGCCAGACCGACGCCGCCGCCTTGGCTGAAGCCGGCCATCACGGCGCAGGCGCACCAGAAATTGGTCAGGCCCTGCACCGGGCCGACCAGCGGGTTGCCGTCCAGTGCGAAGGTGAAGGGGCCGTTGATGATCTGCTTGATGCCGGCCTTCTCGATGCCGGGGAAATGCTTGAAGCCGATTTCCAGCGACGGCGCGATGCGGTCGAGGTCGGGGGGCAGCAATTCATGGCCGAAATCCCACGGCGTGTTGACCGGCGACCATGGCTTACAGGCTTTTTCATAGGTGCCGAGCAGGATGCCGTTGCGCTCCTGGCGGGTGTAGATCTCGCCCTTGAAGTCGAGCACGCCGATCATTTCGCGGCCGGTCGACTTGTTGAATTCCTCGACCTCCGGCATCGGCTCGGTGAGCAGATACATGTGCTCCATGGCAAGAACCGGCAGCTCGACGCCGACCATGCGGCCGATCTCGCGCGCCCACAGGCCGCCGCAGTTGACGACATGCTCGGCTTTCACCGTGCCCTGTTCGGTGACGACATTCCAGGTGCCGTCGACCTCCTGCGTCAATTCCACGACGCGGTTGCGCAGCACGATCTCGGCGCCGAGTTTTTTCGCCGCCTTTGAATAGGCGATGGTGGTGCCGGACGGGTCGAGATGGCCTTCGACCGGATCCCACATGGCGCCGACGAAATTGGTCTCGTCCATCAGCGGGAACATCGCCTTGGCTTCGGAAGGGGTGATCAGCTCTGTGTCCATGCCGAGATAGCGGCCCTTGGCGTGGGCAAGGCGCAGGAAGTCCATGCGCTCGGGCGTATCGGCCATCATCACGCCGCCGGTCAAATGCAGCGAGCAGGACTGGCCGGATATCTCCTCGATCTCCTTGTAGAGCTGCACCGTATAGGCCTGCAACTTGGCGACGTTGGGGTCGCCGTTCAGCGTGTGGAAGCCGCCCGCCGCGTGCCAGGACGAGCCGGATGTGAGTTCAGAGCGCTCGATCAGCATGATGTCGGTCCAGCCGGCTTTGGCCAGGTGGTAGAGAACCGAGCAGCCGACGACGCCGCCGCCGATGACAACCGCTTTTACGTGAGATTTCATCTGGATAGGTCCGTGTTTGAAGAGATTGAATCGGGTGAGCGGGGTGTGAAAACAAAGCGGAGATCGGATGCGGCCGTGTTCTCGGCCAGGCTGCCATCAAGCGCGGCGAGGATGGTTTCACAGGCCGGAGTACGATGTTTCAGGACGTCATGGTTCCAAACACGCAGGATCGAATAGCCCTGGGCACGCATGAAATCGTCGCGGCGGCGGTCATATGAGCTGCCGGCGTGTTGGTGTCCGTCGACTTCCACGACAAGCCAATTTTCGCGGCAAGCGAAGTCCGCGTAGTATGGTCCGATAGAGAACTGTCGCGTGAACTTGTAGCCGCCAAGCTTGCGGGCCTTTAACTCAAGCCAAAGCAGCGCTTCGGCCTGGTTGTCACCTTGCCTGAGTTTTCTGGCTCGCGGGGTAGTGCCCGTTTTGCGACGGCTACGGGTTTCATGAGCGCCTTCCCCCACTCCGTCGCCGCTTCGCGACGCCACCTCTCCCCCCTCCGGAGGGAGAGGAAGGGTGCCAGCGTGCATAAGCTCGCGCCTTTCCTCTCCCCCGTCGATCGGGGGAGAGGTGTCGAGCGCAGCTCGACGGAGTGGGGGTCGACCGTTCATCAACAATACTGTCGATCAAAAATCGGTCGGCGCGCCGCCTTCGGACCGGCGCTTGGCGACGAAGGCGTTGAGTTCCTCGCGGACGGCCGGGTCCATGAAGGGCTCCTCATAGGACGCCAGCCGCTCCTTCCAGACCTTGTTGGCCTTTTCGAGCGCCGTCGGCGAGCCGGCTTCCGCCCAGGTCTCGTAATTGCGCCAGTCGGAGAGGATCGGCGAGTAGAAGGCGGTCTTGTAGCGGTCCTGCGTGTGCTGGGTGCCGAAGAAATGGCCGCCCGGGCCGACCGACTGGATGGCGTCGAAGCCGAGTGCCTCTTCGGAAAGGTCGAGCGGGGTCAGGAATTCGGCCACCATCTGCAGCAGGTCGATGTCCAGGATGGTCTTCTCGTAGGAGCAGCGCAGGCCGCCCTCGAGCCAGCCGGCGGCATGCATCATCAGGTTGCCGCCGCCCTGGATGGCACCCCACAGCGAGAATACGCTTTCATAAGCCGCCTGCGCGTCGACCGTGTTGGCGGCGCAGGTGTTGGAGGTGCGGTAGGGGATATTGTAGCGGCGGGCAAGCTGGCCGCCGACGAGCTGCGCCTTCATGTATTCCGGCGTGCCGAACGCCGGTGAACCGGACTTCATGTCGACATTGGAGGTGAAGCCGCCATATCCGACGGGGGCGCCCTTGCGCACCATCTGGGCGAAGGCGATGCCGGCAAGCGCCTCCGCGTTCTGCTGCACCAGTGCGCCGGCGATGGTGACAGGCGCCATCGCACCCGACAGGGTAAACGGCGTCACGACGACGACCTGGCCCTTGCTCGACATCTGGATGATGCCTTCCATCATCGGCACATCGAGTTTCAGCGGCGAATTGGTGTTGATGATGGTGAAGACGGACGGCTCTTCGAGCATCTGCTCGTGGCTGATGCCGCGCGCGATCCTGGCGATCTCGATGCCGTCGACATTGCGCTCCTTGCCGAGCGAATAGATGTGGAACACCTTGTCGGTGAGCACGCTGAGATCGCGGATGCATTCGAGATGGCGGACGGATGGATGGATATCGGTCGGCTCGACCGGGTAGCCGCCCGTGCAGTTCAGAATGTTGTGCATCTGCGCGAGCTTGAGGAAGTTGCGGTAGTCCTGCTGGTTGCCGGGCCGGCGGCCGCGATCGATGTCGGAGCAATTGGGCGCCGACGCCATCATCGAGACGATCACATTGTTGCCGCCAAAGCGCACATTGTGCGCAGGATTGCGGGCATGGATGGTGAATTCCGACGGGCAGTGCGACACCAGGTCGAGGATCATGTCGCTGTCGAAGCGCACCCGCTCTGAGCCGTCACGCACGTCGGCGCCATGCGCCTTCATGATGCTGCGGGCCTCATCATGCAGCACGTCGACGCCGATTTCCCGCAGCACGCGCAGGGAAGCGAGGTGAATCGATTCCAGCTCGTCGTCGGACACCAGCCTGGTTGGCGCCAGCGGGTTCTTCAACTGGCGAAAAGCCGGCTGCTCGAACGCGGCCGAGCCGCCGGCGCGCTTTCCAGCGCGGCCGCCGCGACGGGCGCGGTCGGTGGCCAATGCCGGTTCTGAGGGTTGTAGGGCGGCGGTCATGATGGTCCTCGTGGGATGCGATAGCGGGCGGCATAATGGACCGGCGGCTGTCCGGCCATTGCGGAGGCGACGACCACTAGGGCGAGGGAAGCGACATGCCGGAACGGCAGGTGCCCGGCCGCGACATCGGCTTGATCAGGTTGCCGCGTTGGAGCAAGCGGATTTCGGTGGCCGGCCCTTTCCTTCCGGGGATCGAACCGATAGCTACTTGGCTTGCCGGCCTGATGGCCAGCAGTTCATCTGGATGGCAGCATGGTCGCGACCGGCTCGAGCGAAGGCGAAGCAGGAACGCAATGGGCAGCGCTTGCCGGCGTCACCGCGGCACTTGCCATGTTTGGCGCCGCGCAAGGGCTGAGCTCGCCGCTGTTCACATTGCTGATGCAGAAGCAAGGCATGTCGCCGGCGCTGATCGGCCTGTCGGCGGCGATGATGCCGCTCGGGCTGATCCTGTCGGCTTCCTTCGTGCCGGCGGCGGTGCGGCTGGTCGGCGGGCGCAACCTGGCGGTCGGCTGCTCGCTGATCGGCGCGCTCTGCTTCGTGGGCATCGGCTATCTGCAGGACTGGGTGGCGTGGTTCGTCATCCGCTTCATCATCGGCGTGGTCATCAATCCGCTTTATATCCTTGGCGAGGTGTGGGCGCTGTCGCTGGCACCGCCGTCGCGGCGCGGCCGGGTGATGGGCGTGTTCAACACGCTGATGGGCGCCGGTTATGCCGCCGGACCATTCGCGCTGACCCTGCTCGGTACGTCGGGCTGGGCGCCTTTCATGGTCGGCGTCGCCGGCTTCGCGCTCTGCGCGGTGATCCTGCACGCCGTCTCGTCAAAGCTCACCGGCTTCGAGGATGACGGCCAGCCTGCCAGCGGCCTTGTCGGGTTTGCCAAAATGGCGCCGGCGCTGCTGCTTGCCGTGCTTGTCTCGGCGGCGGTCCAGCAGAGCACCTATGCGCTGGTCCCGGTCTTCGGCGCCAGCTATGGCCTGGCGGAAGCCGTTCTGGCCTCGCTGGTGATGGCGCTTTCCCTCGGCAACATCCTGCTGCAGATACCACTCGGCCTTCTGGCGGAGCGTTTTGGCGGCCGCGCCATGATCATCGTCTGCGCACTGGCAACAACCGTTTGCGCGCTTTTGCTGCCTCTGCTGATCACAACGCCGTTGATCTGGGTGGTGCTGCTGGTGATGGGCGCGGTCGGTTACGGCGTCTACACCATGGCATTGGTCGAACTCGGCAGCCGGTTCAAGGGCTCTGTGCTGGTCGCCGGCAACGCTGCCTTTGCGCTGATGTGGGGCGTTGGTGGCATCGTCGGCCCTCCTGGTGCGGGCCTGCTCATGCAAGGCATCGGCCCACTTGGGCTGCCGGTGGTTATTGCCGCTCTCGACGCGGTGCTGGTGATGTTCGCGCTGTACCGCTCATCCATGCGCCGAGCTTCCTGATAAGCCCAACCTCCTGACAGGCACTGTCTGGAGCAAGCAGTTTTCGCCCGCCAGGGGCTTACCTCTGCGCAACTCAATCGCTAATCCTGCAGCCCGACAGCGGTGCGTACATGAATTTGGTTGAATCGAACAAGGACGAGACGATGCAATGGGCGGCGATCACCGGTGTGATCGCGACCGTCTCGGTGTTCGCCATCGCGCAAGGGTTGTCCTATCCGCTGCTGAGTTTCATCCTGCAGCGCCAGGGCGTTTCGCCAGCGATGATCGGCTTGTCGGCGGCCATGACGCCGATTGGCTTCATTCTGTCATCGCCGTTGATCCCGGCGCTGGCCCGCCGATTCGGGGCAGGGCGCACCGCGCTCACCTGTGCGGCCCTTTCGGCTGTCGTGCTGGCGCTGATCGGCTGGACGCAAAATGTCTATTTGTGGTTTCCCCTGCGCTTCCTGATCGGCGTCGTGACCAATCCGCTCTATGTGCTGAGCGAGATCTGGGTGATCGCGCTGGCACCGCCGGCCCGACGCGGCCGCGTCATGGGTGTCTATTCGACGATCATCTCGGCCGGTTTCGCGACCGGGCCACTGTGCCTGCTTGCAGTCGGCACTGAGGGCTGGCCGCCCTTCCTCGTCGGCATTTTCGCCTTCGTGCTGTGTGGCATTTGCCTGGCCTCGGTGCTGCCGCGTTTGCCCAAGGTCGACGAGGCCGGGCACCAGGTTTCCGTCCTGGGTTTCGTGCCGCTGGCGTGGCTGCTTTTGTTCGCCGTCATAGTCGCCGCCGGCTTCGAACAGGGTGCGTTGGCGTTGCTGCCGGTCTATGGCACCCATCACGGCATCACCGAAACCCGCATGTCGGCGCTGCTGTCGGTGATGATCGCCGGCAACATCGCCATGCAGGTGCCGCTCGGCCTTTTGGCGGAAAGGCTTTCCGCGCGCCTGGTGCGGCTTGCCTGCGTCGCGATCACGGTGCTCGGCTGCGTCCTGCTTCCGCTTCTCATCGAGTCGCCGCTGATCTGGCCAATGATCTTTGTCTGGGGCGCGGTTTCCTACGGCATCTACACGATGTCGATCATCGAGCTCGGCGAACGCTTCACCGGCTCCGCACTGGTCGCCGGCAATGCGGCCTTTTCCTTGATGTGGGGCGTCGGCGGCATCGCCGTGCCGCCGCTGGCGGGGGGCGCCATGGATGTTATGGGCGCCGGCGGACTGCCGATCACGCTTGGGCTGCTGTGCCTGGCGCTGGCCATTGCGAGCCTCGCTGGTCGGCGGAAAGCCTCAATTGTGCGCTGAACATGGTGAATATCGACGGCCTGTCGGCGTTGGCTTTTTCAAAGCAACGCGTTTATCGGAGACCTCATGACCAAGCCTGCCACCCAGACGCCGAATTCCGCCCCCACGACCGACGATCCCTTTCTCTGGCTGGAGGACAGGACGGCCAAGCAGTCATTGGACTGGGTACATCGCCAGAACGAGATCACGGTTGGCGAATTGCAGGGCGATCCGTCCTATCAGGCGTCGTTCCAGACCGCGCTCGACCTGATGACGGCCGAGGACAACATCGCGGTCGGCGCGGCAAAAGCCGGCCATGTCTACAATTTCTGGCAGGACAAGACCAATGTGCTCGGCCTCTGGCGCCGCACGTCGGTCGCTTCCTACAAGACCGAGAAGCCCGACTGGGAAACGATCATCGACTTCGACCAGCTTGCGGCGAAGGAGGGGATAAAATGGGTTTTTGGCGGCGCAAGCCGACTCTATCCGGACTTCAACCGTTGCCTGGTGAGTATGTCGCCGGATGGCGGCGACGCCAGCGAGATGCGCGAATTCGACATCGCGACCAAGTCGTTTGTCGAGGGTGGGTTTCGTGCACCCGCTTCCAAGTCGGGTTTCAGCTGGCTGGATAAGGACACCGTGATTGTTTCGGCCGCTTTCGACGAGGCCGACAAGACCGAGTCCGGCTATCCGCGAGTCATAAAGCTGTGGAAGCGCGATACCAAGCTGGAAGACGCGACGCCGATCTTCGAGGCGCAGAAAGAGGATCTCGCCGTTGGTGCCGCTGTCGAGTACGACGGTGACAGACGCTATCTGGTCCTGGCTCGAACGCTGAATTTCTTCGCTTCGCACATCTTCCTTCGGCTGCCTTCCGGCGAAAACAAACAGCTGCCGCTACCGGACGACATGACCGATACGGCAATATTCAGGGATCAGCTCGTGTTCGGCGTGCGCAGTGCATGGACGGCGCCCGACGACACGGTTTGCAAGCCCGACGGTCTTTATTCGGTCGATATTGCACATTGGGTCGCAACCGGCGCGATCGGGCCTGTCGAAACCTTGTTCGAGCCGGCATATCGCGTTTCCATAGCCGGCATTGCCCGCACGCGGGACCGGTTGTTCGTCAGCCTGATGGACAATGTGCGCGGCAAAGTCGTCGTCTGCGAGCGCATGGATGGCAACTGGTCGCTGAAACCGGTGGCGCTGCCCGAAAATGGCAATGTCGGCATCAGTCATGCCGAGCAGTTCGGCTCGAGCGTGTCCTTCTCCTTCACCGATTTCCTGACCCCGAGTTTGATCATCTGGTCCGACGACAATGGCGAGACGCTCGCCACCGTGAAGTCGCAGCCGGCGCGTTTCGATGCCTCGCCGCTCATCTCGGAACAGTTCGAGGCGCGCTCCAAGGACGGCACGATGATCCCCTATTTCGTCGTCAGGCGGCGCGACCAGAAAGGTCCGGTGCCGACGCTGCTTTACGGCTATGGCGGCTTCGAAGTGCCGCTGCTGCCCGGCTATGCCGGCGTGCGTGGTAAGCTGTGGCTGGAGAAAGGCAATGCCTATGTGCAGGCATGCATCCGCGGCGGCGGCGAGTTCGGCCCGGCCTGGCATCAAGCGGCGCTCAAGGGCAATCGCCAAAACGGATTCGACGATTTCGCAGCGGTCGCGCAGGACGTCGTCAAGCGCGGCATCGCGACAGCAAGCTCGCTCGGCATCCAGGGTGGTTCGAATGGCGGCTTGCTGACCGGCGTTTCCTTGACGCAGCATCCTGAGCTTTTCGGCGCCGTCATCATCGAGGTGCCGCTGCTCGACATGCTGCGTTACGCCGAATTGCCGCCTGGCGCCTCGTGGATGGCCGAATATGGCGATCCGTCGAAACCCGAAGACGCGAAGTGGCTTTCAGCCTACTCGCCCTACCAGCATGTCGACGCCGCTGCCGCCTATCCGCCTGTGCTGCTGACCACATCGACCGCTGACGATCGGGTCCATCCCGGCCATGCGCGCAAGATGGCCGCCCGCCTGCAGGAAGCCGGCCATGCCAGGACGCTGTTCTTCGAGGAGACCGAGGGCGGCCATGGCGGGCGCGGCGACCGCCGGACGCAGGCGGCGCAGACGGCGATGAAATATGTCTTCCTGCAAAGGGCGCTGACAGCCAAGGCCTAGAGTCATTCAGTTATGGGCCAAGCAAAGGGTGGTTCTCCTCGAGCAGCCTTTGCTCTAAGGTGGCTTCCATGGCTCTCGTCAGGATGTTGATTGACGCATTTGAGGCTCGCGCATTGCGGGTCGCGGTGACGCCGTCACCGCGCACGCTGCGCGCCGAGCTTTTGCGGCTGTGCGCCCGCATCGGCTATTCGCCACCTCTCTTCCTCTGAAGCATTCGCCCCGGCTTGGCCGGATAGAATCCAGAGGAAAGATCAGACATGACCTATCAGAATTATTCGCTGAAGCAGCTTCAGCAGATCGACGCCGCGCATCATCTGCATCCGTTCACCGACCACAAGGAAATGCGCGGGGCCGGGTCGCGCATCATCACCCATGCCAACGGCCCTTTCATCTACGATTCCGAGGGGGCTGAAATCCTCGACGGCATGGCCGGGCTGTGGTGCGTCAACATCGGCTATGGCCGTGACGAGCTGGCCGAGGCCGCCTATGCCCAGATGAAGGAACTGCCTTACTACAACTCCTTCTTCAAATGCTCGACGCCGACGCCAGTGCTGCTGTCCAAGAAGCTGGCGGAGATCGCGCCGAAGCACGTCAACCAGGTATTCTACGGCTCTTCCGGGTCGGAAGCCAACGACACCGCGCTGCGCCTCGTGCGCCACTATTGGGTGCTGGAGGGCAAGCCGGAGAAGAACCGCATCATCTCGCGCAAGATGGCCTATCACGGCTCGACCGTTGCCGGCACCTCGCTCGGCGGCATGGATGGTATGCACAAGCAGCTCAACGGTGCGGTGCCCAACATCGTCCATGTGATGATGCCCTATGCCTATGAGCTGGCGCTGCCTGGCGAGAGCGATCATGATTTCGGTCTGCGCGCGGCCGGGGCTGTCGAGGAGGCGATCCTCGGCGCCGGCGCCGACAAGGTTGCCGCGTTTATCGGCGAGCCGATCATGGGAGCCGGCGGCGTGAAGATACCGCCGGCGAGCTATTGGCCGGAAGTGCAGCGCATCTGCCGTAAATACGATGTCCTGCTGATGCTGGACGAAGTCATCACCGGTTATGGACGCACCGGCGAATGGTTTGCCGCACAGACACTCGGCATCGAGCCAGACACGATCACCACGGCCAAGGCGCTGACCTCGGGCTATCAGCCGCTGTCGGCATTGCTGGTTGGCGACCGCATCGCCTCGACGCTGGTCGAGAAGGGCGGCGAGTTCAACCATGGCTACACCTATTCCGGGCACCCGGTGGCCTGCGCCGTGGCGCTGAAGAACCTCGAGATCATCGAGCGCGAAGGGCTGGTCGACCGCGTCCGGAACGACACCGGCCCTTACTTCGCCAAGGCGTTGCAGGAGCGCATTGCCGGACATGATCTGGTCGGCGAGGTCCGTTCGATCGGACTGATGGGCGCGATCGAGATCGTCAAGGACAAGGCGACCAAGGAGCGGTTCCTGCCGGCTGGAAGTGCGGCGGTGACCGTGCGGGATCACGCCATCACGAATGGCATGATGCTCCGCGCCACCGGCGACACGATGATCCTGTCGCCGCCGCTGATCTGGACCCGCGATACGATCGATATGGCCTGCGACCGCATCTCGAAGGCGCTGGATCTGGCGCAAGCCGATCTTCGCAAGCGGTAGAACTCGACCCCTCGGCTGGGCGCTCTTCGGCGGGCGCGCCCAGCCTTGAGACCATGCCGAAGCGGCGAGGGAACGAATCCCATCACAAGCGCGTAGTGTGTGGGGCAGCGGCTGATTCGGCCGCCACAAGGGGTTTGTTTCCATGAGAAAAACCGGCAAGAGCCGACGGACGCGAGAAGCGGCCAGCATCGGCGGCGACCTGATGCTGGCGCCGCTGGTGGCGATGATGCGGCTGCCGTTGATGGCCATGGATGGCGGGAGCCGCCAGCCATGGAGTACGGAGACGGCGCGTGCGGTCAACGAGAAGACCGCCGCTATGGCCGAAGGCGCGTTTGCGGCACAAATGTCTTTCCTGCAATCGGCATCGCGGTTCTGGCCGGAAGTCTTTTCCGGCCGCACGCCGTCGCTGTTCAACGGGGTTGCGGCGGAGCGCTCGATCAGCGCCGCGCTGAAGCCGGCAAGCCGTGCCGTGAAAGCGAATTTTCGCCGGCTGTCCAACAAGACCTGACCGGGGTTGCAAACCGACAGTTTCTGGGTCGGCGGCCATCTCAACGTCAATGCGAATGGGGCTGGTGAGGCCCAGTTCGGCATTCCGGTCCACGGCGCCAGGGGCAAGGGCACGGCCTATTCGACGGCTGTCCGGACAGCCGGCACGTGGAGCCTGCGCCTGCTGGTCGTCAGGGTCGAGGGAGCCGATGCGCCGATCGTGCTGATCAACGAAGATCATGTCCCGATCCCGAATGCTGCAATCGGAATATAGCTGGGCAAAACGCAAAAAAGCGGCCTGAACGCGGGCGCGACAGCTGACAGTTCGGCCGGCTTCGTGGCCCAACAGTCGGGTGACCACTGCAGCGTTCCAGACAAGGAAATATGCTGAAAAGCCGGATGCTGTCTGACAGTATGCGCATGCGTTCATGTGGACCGGTGGCAATTTCAGACAAGGGCATGCACATATGGTGAGCTCCTTCCGTGCGGTCGTGGTCGGTGGCGGCTGTGTGGGCGCCGGCATTCTCTACGGCCTGGCAAAGCGCGGCTGGACCGATGTGGCATTGCTGGAGCGAACACAGCTTACGGTCGGCTCGACATGGCATGCCGCGGGGCTCATCCCCTCTTACGCGCGCAGCCGCAATGTCGGCCGCATGATCGCCAGATCGATCGCGATCTATGAAGGCCTGGAGGCGGAGACGGGCCAGAACGTCGGCTGGCACAAATGCGGGCAACTGCGCATTGCCAACACGCGCGACAGGCTGGACGAGTACAGAAGCTACATGGACGTTGCCGAGGTCCAGGGAGTGCGGGCCCGGATCGTATCGCCCGCGGAGGCGCGAGAGATCTGGCCGCTGCTCGACAACAACACCATGCTGGGTGCCCTCTACCATCCCGATGACGGCCACATTGCACCCGCCGATGTCACCCAGGCCATGGCCAAGGGTGCACGCGACCTCGGCGCGAAGATCCATCTTGATACCGAGGTGGTGGGTTTCGAGCGGATGCCGAGCGGCGAGTGGAGGGTCAAAACCTCACGCGGCGAGATCGTCTGTGAACATGTCATCCTTGCAACAGGCAATTACGCACGCCAGACAGGCGCCATGCTGGGCCTGGACATTCCCGCGATTCCGATCCTGCACCAGTATTGGATCACCGAGGCGGTTCCCGAAATCGTGGAACGCAAACGGCTTGGTCTTCCGGAGATGCCGATCCTCAGGGACGAGGGTTACGAGGGCTATCTGCGCGAAGAGGGAGACGGGCTGATGTTCGGTCCCTATGAGCGCACCGAGCAGCTCAAGCTGTTCGCCGAAAACGGCGTCCCGGAATGGTTCGGCGCCGATCTGCTCGATGAAGATTTCGATGCCGTTTCCTGGAACTGGGAGCGCGCCACCGAACTGGTTCCCGCGCTCGGGCGCGCCGGCATCAAGCGCAATGTGCGAGGACCTTTCCAGATGACGGCCGATGAACTGCCGCTGATGGGGCAGGCGTGGGGCCTGGAGAATGTCTGGCTCGCCGAAGGGGTGCCGGGGGGCATCCTTTGGGGTGGTGCGATTGGCTACTACCTCTCCGAACGGATCGTGGAGGGTGGCAACAGCATCGACACGGCGGAGCTGGATCCCCGCAGATTCGGCCGATATGCCAACAAGAACTGGACCCGGGCCAAGGTCCGGGAAGCCTGGGGCACCCACGCCGTACAGCACTATCCGGGCCAGGACATGCCGGCGGCGCGACCGCAGAAAACGGCCCCGTCCTATGACCGCCTAAGTCAGCTTGGCGCGGTATGGGACGTGTTGAACGGCTGGGAAATGCCGAGCTGGTTTGCGCCCGCGGGTGTCGAGGCGCGCAATGTCTACAGCTGGCGCTGGACCCCCAAGGGGAACCACGTCGCCGCAGAGGTCCAGGCTGTCCGCCAGGCCGCCGGTCTGGTCGAGATGACACCAATGACCAAGTTCGAGGTCGGCGGGCCGGGCGCCGAGGGCTGGCTCAACGGAATCCTGGCCAACAGACTGCCGCGTCCCGGTCGTGTCGCTCTTGCCCATCACCTGACGCCGGCTGGCGGCGTGCAGGCCGAGTATGTGGTGGCGCGGCTGCAGAGCGACCTGTTCTATCTCATATCGACGCCGCGCGCCGAGCGCTGGAACCTTGACGATCTCGGTCGGCTGTTGCCGGAGGACGGCAGCGTGCATCTGCGCAACGTCACGGAGGATCGCGGCAGCTTCACGGTGGTTGGGCCGAAGGCGCGCGACATACTGCAGCCGCTGACGGAGATCGACCTCTCCAACGAGGCCTTCCCATGGTTCAGCGTACAGTCCGGCACCGTCGGCATGGCCAGCGACGTACGGCTGCTGCGTGTCAACTATTCGGGTGAGCTGGGATGGGAACTCTATCATCCACTCTGCTACCAGCGGCATTTGCTGGATGCGCTTCTGGCATCGGGAGAGGCACACGGGCTGAGGCTGGTCGGACTTCAAGCGCTGGAATCGCTTCGTCTCGATAAATCCTACCGGGCCATGTACCGCGATATGAACCCCGAATTGTCCGCCTGGGAAAGCGGCCTCGAGCGCTTCATCAGCCTCGACAACAGGGACTTCATCGGCCGGGCGGCACTGGTCGCGAAACAGCAGCAGGTTACACGCCGGATCGCCACACTGTCGATCGACACGGATGGTGCGAGCGCATTCGCCTTCGAGGGCGTTTACCGCGAAGGCGAGCTCGTCGGCCACATCACCTCGGCGGGCTATTCCTACACTTTTGGTCACGACATAGCACTTGCGCTGCTGCCCCTGGAACTTGTGTCGCCCGGTACCGAGCTCGAGGTTTCGATCCTCGGCGAGCGCCGCGCGGCAAAGGTGATCGCCGACTCGCCCTATGATCCGGAAGGCGCCCGCGGGCGCATGTGAGGTATCCCGGAGTACAGTTTCCGGTTCATCGATGTCTCAACCGTGCTGCAGGGTAAAACGCAAAAACCGCGCTCCATCGGGAACGCGGTTTTGCCAGATACGCATGGCGCTTCGCTACGCAAACACTTTGCGAAACTTATGGCACTTGTCGAAACTTACGGGCTCCGGTACGCGAGACCTGATCCGGAGCGCCGGACGGATGAGATGTCCGCCTCACAGTCCGTTTTATAGGGACATCGTTACCGCGGAGTTATCGAGAGCTTAAGCAAATCTAAATTTTCATTTTTTCCACCGAAGGAAACCGGAAAAATCCGCCAAATTCGCGGGTTACGCCGGGCTACCCCTGAGAAAATTAATTATGCCGGAGAAATCGACGCCGCCATGTCCCTGGGCGTTGAACAAGGCATAAAGCTGAGCCGCTTCGGCACCAAGCGGCGTTACAGCACCCGCACCTTGCGCGGCTTCCTGGGACAATTTCAGGTCTTTCAGCATCAAGGCGGCTGCAAATCCTGGGTTGTAGTCCTTGTTTGCGGGCGAAGTCGGCACCGGGCCGGGCACCGGGCAGTAGGTGGTCAAGGACCAGCACTGGCCGGAGGAGGTCGAGGCGACGTCGAACAGCGCCTGATGCGACAGGCCGAGTTTTTCGGCCAGAACGAAGGCTTCGGCGACACCGATCATCGAAATGCCGAGGATCATGTTGTTGCAGATCTTTGCTGCCTGGCCGGCGCCGTCGCCGCCGCAATGGACGATGCGGCCGGCCATCGGCTTCAGGATCGGCTCGGCGGCAGCGAAGGCATCATCGGAGCCTCCCGTCATGAAGGTCAGCGTGCCGGCTGCGGCACCCCCGGTGCCGCCCGAGACCGGTGCATCGATCGACGACAGCCCGTGCTTCCTGGCGACGGCATGGGCTTTGCGGGCTGACTCGACGTCGATGGTCGAGGAATCGATAAAGAGTGCGCCTTGCCTGGCCTTGGGCGCGATGTCTTCGTAGACGGAGAGGACATGCTTGCCTGCAGGCAGCATGGTGATCACCACGTCGGCATCCTTCACCGCGGCCAAGGCATTCGCCATAATCGTCACGCCATGTTCCTTGGCGACGGTGAGGTTTTCCGGAACGAGGTCGAAACCGTTCACCGCATGCCCGGCCTTGACCAGATTGGCGGCCATTGGATTGCCCATATTGCCGAGGCCGATGAAGGCGATCGTCGTCATTGTCTGTCTCCCAGAGTTGCTGACTTCAACGGCCAATCAGCGCGCGAGCGATGATGACGCGCATGATCTCGTTGGTGCCTTCGAGGATCTGGTGCACGCGCAGGTCCCGCACCAGTTTCTCGATGCCGTAGTCGTGCAGGTAGCCGTAGCCGCCGAGCAGCTGCAGTGCGTCATTGGCGACATTGAAGCCGGTGTCGGTGACGAAGCGCTTGGCCATCGCCGACCATTTGCCGGCATCCGGCGCCTTGCGGTCGAGCTTCGAGGCGGCGGCATAAAGGAAGATACGCGCCGCCTGCAGCTCGGTCTCCATGTCGGCCAGCCTGAATTGCAGCGCCTGGAATTGATTGATCTTCGAGCCGAAAGCCTTGCGCTCGGCGGTGTAGGACAGCGCCTTGTCGAGCGCCGACTGCGCGCCGCCCAGCGAACAGGCGGCGATGTTCAGCCGGCCGCCGTCGAGCCCGGCCATGGCGATGCCGAAGCCAGCGCCTTCGTCGGACAGAAGGTTCTCCGCCGGCACCTTGCAATCCTCGAAGATGACCTGGCGGGTCGACTGCATGTGCCAGCCCATCTTGTGCTCGTTTGCCCCAAAGGAGAGGCCCGGCGCATCTCTGGGCACGACGATGGTGGAAATGCCTTTCGGCCCGTCCGCGCCGGTGCGCACCATGACGGCATAGACATCGCTGTCGCCGGCGCCGGAGATGAACTGTTTGGTGCCGTTGAGCACATAGTCGCCGCCGCTTTTCACCGCACGGGTCTTGAGCGCCGCGGCATCGGAGCCGGAGCCTGGCTCGGTCAGGCAGTAGCTGGCCAGCCATTCCATCGAAGTGAGCTTCGGCAGGAAGCGCTGGCGCTGTTCGTCATTGCCGAAACGGTCGATCATCGAGGCCACCATGTTGTGGATCGAGATGAAGGACGAAAAGGCCGGATCGGCGTGCGACAGCGCCTCGAAGATCAGCACGGCGTCGAGCCGGCCAAGTGCCGAGCCACCGACATCGTCCCTGATATAGATGCCGCCGAGCCCGAGCGGGCCGGTCTCGCGGATCACGTCGGCCGGGAAATGCTTGTTGCGGTCCCAATCGAGCGCATTCGGCGCGACACGGTCGGCAGCGAAGGCCTGCGCCATCTCCTGGATGGCGCGCTGCTCCTCGTTGAGTTCGAACTGGCTGGTGCTCGCATCGACCGCGGCGTCCATGGCGTGCTCCCTGTGTGCTGGCCAGCTAGCTCGCTGGCCTGTTGTTTTTGGCTTTGCGCGCGCACCAATCTAGACCAATGATGCCGCCGCGCAACCCGATCCCCTGCGGAGCGGCTGTGCATCAATGCATGTCCGGAGCAAGATGTGACGACAAAATTCGATGAACTGCTGGGCCGGTTCCACGCATACCTAGCGACCGTGGATCACGTCCTGATGCGCGATGCCGTGGCCCGGATCGGCTGGGACATGCCGGCTCGCACGCTGGAGCCGCGTCCGCTTGCCTGCCTGCGCCATCTCGATCGCGCCGCCGAACTGGCGCCTCCGGATGCCAAGCCGCTGGTGCAACTGCTTGCCGAACGTCGGAATGATTTCCGCTGGGGGCAGACTTATGGCGAGGCGGACTTCGGGAAAGAGTTCATCGAGAATTACGGCTGGCTGGAAGTGTTCGGCACACGTGGCCACTTTGCCAATGACGCGGCCGCCGCCGGCCTGCTGATCCTTGGACCAGATATCGTCTATCCCGACCACCATCACGTCGCCGAGGAAATCTACATTCCGCTGACCGGCGGCACCGAATGGCGCATGGGCGAGAGCGGCTTTTGCATGCGTACGGCCGGCGAGGTCGTCCATCACGCGTCCAACGTCAATCACGCCATGCGCACCGGCAAGGAGCCATTGCTGGCGCTGTACATCTGGCGCGGCGGGCCGCT
This sequence comes from Mesorhizobium sp. WSM4833, assembly GCF_055811095.1. Classification (NCBI taxonomy): domain Bacteria; kingdom Pseudomonadati; phylum Pseudomonadota; class Alphaproteobacteria; order Hyphomicrobiales; family Phyllobacteriaceae; genus Mesorhizobium; species Mesorhizobium sp. WSM4833. The sequence goes on along the minus strand of NZ_JBVVQG010000001.1, from coordinate 198,506 downwards.
GGCGCAGAAATCCGACATCACCGGAACCGTGGCGCAGGGCAGGGACTGATGGCCAAAGCGATCATGCTGCAAGGCACGGGTTCCGACGTGGGCAAGACCGTGCTGGTCGCCGGCCTCTGCCGCGCGGCAAAAAAGCGTGGGTTGAAGGTGCGGCCGTTCAAGCCGCAGAACATGTCGAACAATGCCGCCGTCGCCGACATCCCCGGGGATAAAGCCGGCGGCGGCGAGATCGGCCGCGCGCAATGGCTCCAGGCGATCGCTTGCGGTGTCGCACCATCGGTCCACATGAACCCGGTGCTGCTGAAGCCGCAGACCGATGTCGGCGCGCAGGTCATCGTGCAGGGCAAAATGTTCGGGGAAGCGCGGGCGCGCGACTACCAGGCGATGAAGGGCCGGCTGATGGACGCCGTTCTGGACTCCTGGGGCAAGGTCGGCGAGGGCGCCGATCTTGTCATCGTCGAGGGCGCCGGCTCGCCGGCCGAGATCAACCTGCGCAGCCGCGACATCGCCAATATGGGCTTTGCCACGCGCGCCGATGTGCCCGTGGTGCTGGTCGGCGACATCGACCGCGGCGGCGTCATCGCTTCGGTAGCCGGCACGCATCTGATCCTGCCGGAGGAGGACCGGCGCATGATCGCCGGCTATCTCATCAACAAGTTCCGCGGCGACGTTTCGCTGTTTGACGACGGCCTGAAGTCGATCGAGACATTCACGGGCTGGCGCTGTTTCGGTGTCGTTCCGTGGCTGAAGGCGGCGGCACGCTTGCCTTCGGAAGATTCGGTGGTGCTGGAGCGGCTGGCGTCCGGCGAAGCGCGCGCGTTGAAGGTGGCGGTGCCGATGCTTGGCCGCATCGCCAATTTCGACGATCTCGACCCGCTCAAGGCTGAGCCGCAGGTCGAGGTGGTGTTCGTGCCGCCGGGAAAGCCGCTGCCCGCCGATGCCGGTCTGGTGGTCATTCCAGGCTCGAAGTCGACAATCGGCGATCTCTTGAAATTCCGCGAGAACGGTTGGGATCGCGACCTTCTTGCGCATCGCAAGCGCGGCGGCCATGTCGTCGGTATCTGCGGCGGCTTCCAGATGCTCGGCCGTATGGTGCGCGATCCCGACGGCATCGAAGGCAGCGTCACCGAAGCCGAAGGGCTCGGCCTGCTCGACATCGAAACGGTGATGGAGCCGGAAAAGACGGTGCGCAACGTCAGCGCCCGTTCGGTGCCGTTCGACCTGCCGCTCGAAGGCTATGAAATCCATCTCGGCCGCACCACCGGGCCGGATACGCTGAGGCCGTCTGCAGTCATCAATGGCATCGATGACGGGGCAGTGTCGGCCGATGGCAAGGTGATCGGCACCTATATGCACGGTCTGTTTGGCGCCGACGGCTTTCGCGGAAGATTCCTCGAAAGCCTCGGCATCAAGGGCGGCGGCATCGATTACCGAGCCGAGGTCGAGCGGGCGCTGGACGAGGTCGCAGCCGAGCTGGAGACCCATCTCGACTGCGACGCGATCTTTGCACTGGCGCGGTAATTCGCGGTTGGCTCAGCCCTTGTCGCCTGCCTTCGGCCAGTAGGTGCCGAAGGACCAGACGTTGCCTTCCGGGTCGCGGCAGATGAACTCGCGGCTGCCATAGTCGCGGTTGATCAATTCCTGGATGATCGTGGCGCCTGCCTTCCTGGCCTTGGCATAGGCGGCATCGGCATCATCGACGGCGATGTAGATCGACTTGCCGCCGCCTGAGCCAGGTTCGCCGACCATCTTGCCGTAGTCGTCGTCGCGCGCGGTGCCCAGCATGATCATCGAAGAGCCGAAAACCAGTTCGGCATGGTGCACGACGTCGCCTTCGCCATAGCGGGCCCGGACGCTGAAGCCGAAGGCTTCGCCCAGCCAGTCGATCATCTTTGCCGCGTTCCTGTAGCGCAAGGCGGGGTAGAGGCGGGGCGCTTCGGTGGTGGTGGTCATGTCGATCTCCTTCAGTGGGGTTTGTCGATGCCCCACTGTGGGTAAAGGCCGTTCCGGCGTCTTGAAGAAATGTTACCTGGCCGAGATTCCGGTTGGTGTCTCGCCGGCGAGGTCGCGGAATTCGCGCACCAGATGCGCCTGGTCGGCATAGCCGCAATCGGCTGCGATATCGGCCCAGTCGACGGCCTGCTGCCTCGACAGGCCGAGCGCGCGGTTGAAGCGGACGATGCGCGACAGTGTCTTGGGGCCCATGCCGATGGCGTTGGAAAAACTGCCGGCGAGATGTTTGCGGCTCCAGCCCAGCCTTTCGGCGATCGATGCAATGCGGGTCCGGCCGCCGGATGTGATGATGCGGTCATAGGCCCAGGCGATTTCAAGTGGCGTCTCGGCGGCATTCTCGAGACGGGCGGTGACGAAGGCTTCGGCCATGTCGAAACGCGTCGTCCAATCCGGCGCATTGCCCAGCCGTTCACGCAGCGCCAAGCCCTGAGCGCCAAGCACGCCGTCGAGGACGACCATGCTGTCTGTCAGTTCGCTCATCGGCAGGCGGAAGAAACGGCGTGCGCCAAGCGGCGTGAAGTTGACCTGGACGCAGCAGGCGCCGCCGAAGGATTCGATCACCACCGGTCCGGCAAAGAGGCCGGCGGCGAAACTGGCGAAGCGGTCATTGTCGCCGGGCGCCTTGCCGAGGCCGATGGCGAAGGGTTCGGCGAAGCTGATGACCAGCGGTACGGTGAGCGACGCATATTCGACGTTGCGCATATGGCCGGGCGCCATTTCGCGATAGCCGCAAATGTCCGACACAATGCCCTGAAGTCGAGGATCGGGCAGGCGCCGGCGCATCTCAAACCGCCCGGCGACGGACCGGTTCTGCTCTTGCTGGGGTTGCATCTTGACTGGCATCGGCCATCCTCGCGCCAGTCAAATCTAACAGACCAAGGGCCGGAATCAAAAGCGCCCGGCTTTTGGCCGGGCGCTCCTCGTCCCCACTTCAAGGGAAATGGTCAGGCGCCGCGCATCAAGCAGCCGCCGGCAAGCACGATGAAAGCAATAAGCACGATCCACACCGATGCGAGTGGAATGAATGAGAGAACGCCAAGCGCGGCGAGAACGCCGATGATGGCGATAACAACGGAGATGATAAAAACGATCTGGGTAGGTGCGCTAAGATTCATGTCTGCCTCTCCAACATGATTCGAACAGCGGCATCCTATCAGGGCGCGGGATCACACACCAATCAAGGCCCGCAGCGGGTTCGCCGGGTCAGCCAGCAACTTCACAGCAAGCGCCAGGCATACGATCACCAGCAGCGGCTTGATCAGTCTTGCGCCGATGCGCATGGCCAGGCTGGCGCCGACGCGAGCGCCGAGGAACTGGGCGACGCCCATCATCAGACCGATCTTCCAGTAGACGACGCCGAAGGCCGCGAAGACGATGAAGCCGCCGATGTTGGAGGCGAAGTTGAGCAATTTGGTATGCGCCGTCGCCTTGAGCACGCCGTAGCCGGCAAGTGCCACGAAGGCCAGCATGTAAAAGGAGCCGGCGCCTGGCCCGAACAGGCCATCGTAGAAGCCGATGGCGGGCACCAGGGTCAATCCAAACAGGAACGGCGACAGGCGCTCGGCGCGGTCGACATCGTTCATGTTGGGCTTGAACGCGAAGTAGAGCGCGATGGCGATCAGCACGATGGGCAGGGCAGCCCGCAGTATGTCACCCGGCACGATCGTCGCCAGCAAGGCGCCGATGGCGCTGCCGACAAGGGCCAGAAGCGCCGACGGCAATTGCCGGCGCAGGTCGACATGACCCTTCGACGCGTAGTGGATGGTCGCCGAGCCCGAGCCGAACATGCCTTGCAGTTTGTTGGTGGCGAGCGCCTGGACCGGCGTGAAGCCGGCAAGCAGCAGCGCCGGCACTGTGATCAGCCCGCCGCCGCCGGCGATCGAATCGACAAAGCCCGCGGCAAAAGCGGCGAAAGCGAGCATGGCGACGGTCTGGATGCTAAGGTCGATCATCTGATGTATGGGGGTGTCCGGCTGGCTGAAATATCGGGCGTTCGACCACGGCCGCCCTGTTTGCGCAAGATCGATTCCGCGCTACCTCTATCCCAGCGCATCGCGCCTGGATTGTTTGTGTAGTTAACCCGGAAAGAGGCTCCTGATGGCATTCGCATTGCTGGACCAGATACGTCAGATATTCGACGGCGACCCCGGCGTGCGCAAGGTGGCGGACGATCCGGTCCTATCGGCGGAACTGCTGATGCTGTTTCGCATGATCCTGGCCGACGGGTCGGTCAGCGAGAGCGAAATGGTTGCCTTCCGGCGCATCTGCAAGGATGCCTTCGGCATTCCGGAAAGCAGCATCGACAGCGTCATCGAATATCTCAACGAGTTCGGCTACGAGACCAATGGCTCGCAGGCGATTGCACTGTTCCGCGATCTCGACGTCGAGCGGCGCCGGCAATTGGCCAAACATATGGCGGAGATCGCCAAGGCGGATTCGCAACTGGCCGAGAGCGAGATCCGCCTGCTGCGCCGCACGCTCGACCTGCTCGATATCAATCCGGTCGATGTGGTCAAGACGCAGGAGTGATCGGGCCGCCTTCTCTCCTGATCAGCCTTGCTCCCGCAGCCGCTCCGCGATCGCCCGGTGCAAGTCAGGGGCGGCGGTGACAAGCGCCTTGGCAGCCTCGGACTGCGGGTGGTCGAGCACTTCGCTCGTCTTGCCGCGCTCGACGATCTTGCCGTCATGCATGACCAGCACCTCGTCCGTGATGGCGCGGGCCACGGTCAGGTCATGGGTGATGAAGAGGTAGGCGATGCCGAGCTTCTGGTTGAGCTCTGCGAACAGATCGAGGATCTGGGCGCGGATCGAGACATCGAGCGCCGAGACCGGCTCGTCGGCAACGACCAGCTTGGGGCGGGTGATGATGGCGCGGGCGATCGACAGGCGCTGGCGCTGGCCGCCGGAAAATTCATGGGGGTATTTGTCCATGTCGCTGATGCCGAGGCCGACTTCGTGCAGGGCATGCGCCACCATCTCGCGGCACTCGGCGCGCGTCGGCTTTTTCTCCAGCACATGCAGGGGTTCGGCAACCAGTTTTTCCACCTTCTGGCGCGGGTCGAAGGAGCCATAGGGATCTTGAAAAACGACCTGCATATCGCGTCGCGCCGGCTTCAGCTCGGCTTCGCTCTTGCCGGTTATGGTCCCGCCGCGGAACCGGATCGAGCCCGATGTCGGCCGATCCAGCGCCAGGATCATGCGGGCGAGCGTCGACTTGCCGCAGCCGGAGCGACCAACCAGTGCCACTGACTGACTCGGCGCCATCGACAGCGAGACGTCGTCGACGGCGCGGATACCAGGCGCGCGCTTAAACAGCCAGGTGCGCCGGCCGGGATAGTCGCGGGTCACGCCCTCGACCTGAAGCAAAGGGCGGCCCGTCTCGATGCCATGCGGCCTGGCGCGCGCCGGCACATGCATCGAGGCCTGCGCCAACTGGCGCGTGTAGGGGTGGAGCTGTTCGGATAGCGTGCGTGCGGTGTCGCCGGCTTCCATCACCTCGCCGCGGCGCAGGATGGTGATGCGGTCAGCCATCTCGGTCACCACGGCGAGGTCATGCGAGATCAGGAGCAGGCCCATGCGGCTCTCCGCGACGAGGTCGCGCAAAAGGTCGAGGATTTGTGCCTGCAGCACCACGTCGAGCGCCGTCGTCGGTTCGTCGGCGATCAGCAGCTTCGGCTTCAGCGCGCAGGCGATGGCGATGACGACGCGCTGGCGCTGGCCGCCCGACAGTTCGTGCGGATAGCGCGACAGCGGGAATTTCGCTTCGGGCAAGCCGACACGGTCGAGCATTTTTCGCGCCCGGTCTTCGGCCTCGGCGCGGCTGGCCCTGGTGTGCCAGCGTATGCCTTCGGCAACCTGTTCGCCGATGGTCTTGACCGGATTGAGCGCGGTCATCGGCTCCTGGAACACCATGCCGATGTCGTCGCCGCGCAGCGCACACATCTGGTCCTCGGTTGCTGCCAGGATGTCGATGCCGTCGAATGTGACACATCCGCTGGCGCGCGCGGCATGGGGCAGAAGCTGCATCACCGTCAGCGCGGTCATCGATTTGCCGGAACCGGATTCGCCGACCAGCCCCATCACCTCACCAGGCGCGACGGAAAGCTCCACACCCTTGAGGATCTGCGTGTCGCCGATGGTCAGCGACAGGTTCTCGATGTCGAGCAGGCTCATCGCTGCCGCCGCGATTTCGGATCGAGGATGTCGGCGATGCCGTCGCCCAGGAGGTTCAGCCCCAGCACGGCGACAACGATCGCCATGCCCGGAAAGATCGCCATCCATGGCGCCACCACCATGCGGGTCTGCGCGTCGAACAGCATGCGGCCCCAGCTCGGCATTGGCGGTTGCGCACCCAGGCCGAGATAGGAAAGCCCGGCCTCGGCCAGGATGCCCAGAGCGAACTGGATGGTGCCTTGCACCAGAAGCAGCGTGGCGATGTTGGGCAGCACATGTTCGATTGTGATCTGCGTGCTGCTCTTGCCGGCGGCGCGTGCGGCGAGAATGAACTCGCGCGGCCAGATCGCCAGCGCGCCGGCCCGGGCGACGCGCGCAAAGACCGGGATGTTGAAGATGCCGATGGCGATGATGGCGTCGACGGCGCCCGGCCCGAAGATGGCGGTGATCATGATCGCCGACAGCAAAGCCGGGAAGGCGAAGACGAGGTCGTTCAGCCGCATCAGCGCCTCGTCGACGAGGCCGCCGCGTGCCGCGGCAAAGGCGCCGAGCGGCACGCCGACCCCCATGCCAATGCCGACCGCGACCAGCGCCACGGCAATCGAATTGCGGGCGCCGACCATGACCATCGACAGGATGTCGCGGCCGAAATGGTCGGTGCCGAACCAGTGCGCCAGCGAGGGCGCTTGCGTCTTATCCGATATCACCAGTTTCGTGACGTCATAGGGCGTCCAGGCATAGGAGACGACAGCCATTGCCAGGATCAGCAGGGTGATGACGAAACCGGCAACGAAGGCGGTATTCCCGAACGCCTTGCCCAGGATGCTGCCGAACGTCTCTTCTGATATGTCGATGTGCAGTGTCATTGCCGGCTTCTCAGGCGCGGATCGACGACCGCATAGGAAAGGTCGACCAGCAGATTGACGGCGATGACGGCGGCGACCAGCAGCATGACGACGCTTTCGACGACGATCAGGTCGCGCTGGGTGATCGCCTGGAACACCAGCCTGCCGAGGCCGGGCAGATAGAAAACATTCTCGATGATGATGGTGCCGGCAAGCAGGAAGGCGAACTGCAGGCCCAGAATGGTCAGCACCGGAATCATGGCGTTGCGCAGCGCGTGCCGCCACAGCACAGCTCGGTAGGGCAGACCCTTGGCGCGGGCGGTACGGATATAGTCTTCGTTCAGCACCTCGATCAGCGCCGAGCGGGTGACGCGCGCCAGAATCGCGGCTTGCGGCAAGGCAAGCGCCACTGCCGGCAGCAGCAGCGACTTCAAGGCTGGCCAGACGCCGGCACTCCAGCCGGGAAAGCCGCCAGCAGGAACCAGCCGCAGCCAGACGGCGAAGACATAGATCAGCATCAGCGCGAACCAGAAATTGGGCACGGCGACGCCAAGCTGTGCGGCGCCCATGGAAATCGTATCACCGGCCCGTCCACGCCGGCTGGCGGAAAACAGGCCGACGGGAATCGCGATGAGGGTGGAGAGCGCAAGCGCAATCAGCGCCAGCGGTAGCGAGACGGCCAGCCGCTCGCGCACCAGACCGATGACCGGCACCGAATAGGTGTAGGAGCGGCCGAAATCGAGGCTGAGCAGGCCGCCCGCCCAGTGCAGATAGCGCCAAGCTAACGGCGCGTTGAGGCCCATCTGGTTGCGCAGCAACTCGACCTGGTCGGCGCTGGCATTCATGCCCAGCATTAGCCGCGCCGGATCGCCGGGCAGGATCTCCAGGACGGCGAACACCACCATGGAAGCCAGCACCAGCGTGGCGATGGCGATGGCGAGGCGTTTTAGGAGGTAGGCGGTCATGGAAGGTGAGGGATCACTCGCTCCACTTCACCTTGGTCAAATCATTGGCCTGGATCGGGGCGTTTTCCCACAGGCCTTGCAGCCTGGCGTCCCAGACGCCGATCTTCGGCAATTCATAGAGGAAGCCGACCACCGCATCGTCGGCCAGGATCTTCTGCGCTTGCCCCAGCAATTCCTTGCGCTTGGCTTCGTCGGAGGTGACGCCGAGATCGGCAATCACCTTGTCGAAGGCCGGGTTGTCGTAGTTGAAGTAATAATCCTTGCGCGAATAGATATCGATGTCGTTGGGCTCGGTGTGGGAGACGATCGTCAGGTCGTAATCCTTCTTGGTGAACACCTGGTCCAGCCACTGTGCCCATTCGACCGGAATGATTTCCAGATCGATGCCAACGTCGCGAAGCTGCGAGGCGATGATTTCGCCACCGAGACGGGCATAGGTGGGCGGCGGCAGTTTCAGCGTCGCCTTGAAGCCGTTCTCGAGGCCTGCCTCTTTCAGCAATTCCTTGGCCTTGGCGACATCATGCGGGTAGCGGCCGGTGAGGTCGACATAGTCCTTGTTGGCCGGCGACATATGCGAGCCGATCGGCTGGCCGAGGCCGGCCGAGGCGCCGTCGATGATGGCCTTGCGGTCGAGCGCGTAAGAGATCGCCTGCCTCACCTGCAGCTTGTCGAAAGGCGGCTTCTTGTTGTTGATCGACAGGATGGTCTCACCCTCGGTCGCGCCGATCACCACCTTGAAGCGCGGGTCGTCCTTGACCTGGGCGACGCTGTCGGCATCGAAGAACGGGAAAGCCTGGATGTCGCCCGAGAGCAGCGCCGGCACATAGGCCGCGGCATCCGGCACGATGCGAAACTCGGCCTTGTCGAGCGACGCCGGCGTGCCCCAGTAATTGTCCGATTTGACCAGCGTGATCGACGATCCCTTGGCCCAGCTCTGGAACTTGAACGGGCCGGTGCCGATCGGTTTTTCCTTGTTGGTGTCGGCAGATTCCGGCGCCACGATCACCGCGTCGCCCCAGCCCATATTGTAGAGGAACGAGCCCTGCGGGTTCTTCAGCGTGACCTTGACGGTTGCCGGATCGACGACGTCGACCTTGTCGATGGCGGCGAACAGGCCCTTTTGTGCGTTGACGGAGTTGTCGGCTCGCGCCCGGTCGAGCGAGAATTTTACGTCGGCGGCATCGAAGTCGGTGCCGTCATGGAATTTCACGCCGGTGTGCAGCTTGAAGGTGTAGACCTTGCCGTCATCGGAAATGGTCCAGCTTTCGGCTAGATCCGGCAGCACCTCGCCATTCGGCCCGATGCGCGTCAGGCCTTCGAACACATTGGCATAGAGAACCTCGTCGATCGCTGCGGCGGCACCCGCGGTCGGATCGAGATGCGGGGGTTCGAGCGGAATGCCGATGACCAGGTCGGTTCGCGCGGCGAACGCAGAGGTGCCGGCGGCCAGCGACAGCACCGCGGCCGCCAGAATGGTTTTCCACAATTTCATCGTGCAACTCCCCATGCGTTCAGACACGTGCTCGAACCCGAGCGATAGAAGCGTGATTTCGCCACGGAGTAAATTGCGTTTCGTTCTGCCCCTTGGCGTGGCCGGGAATGTTTTTATCCTGGCGACCGCATCGGCAGTCGAAGCTTGTCGCGGTGCGCACCTTATCCCGTGGCTGTGCCGCGCAGCAGCACGTTGAGCCCTATCGCCATCACCTTGGCCGATTCCACCATGTCCGATATACCGACCCATTCGTCCGGCCGGTGGGCGAGGTCGAGAATGCCAGGCCCATAAGCGATGCAATCATAGATATGGCCGATGCGAGCTATGTGCTTCTGGTCATAGGTGCCGGGCGAAATGACGTAGTCGGGTTCGCGGTCGAAGATCGCCATGATGCCTTGCGCAACTGCCTTGACCACCGGCGCGTCGCGCTCGGTCATCAGCGGCAGCACTTCCATCAGGTCGCGGATTTCATAGTCGAATTTTGTCCGCTCGCGTTTCAACCGGTCGAGAATGCCGGTCACTTCACCTTTGACGGTGTCGAGATCTTCCTCGAGCAGGAAACGGCGGTCGATGGTCATCCGGCAGGAGTCGGGCACGTTGGGCGACGGCAGGCCGGGCCGGAAATCCTCGGTCTGGCCGCCATGGATCGAATTGATGTTCATGGTCGAGCGTTTTGCTCCTTCGGGCACGACCGGCATGCGCGTCATCTTGCGGTCGAGCGCGGGAAACAGTTCGTCCTCGAAAGCCCGCAGCACGGCGCCCATGTGGCGCACCGCATTGTCGCCGAGAAACGGCATCGAGCCGTGCGCGATCTCCCCCTTGGTCTCGATCTCCGCCCACCAGACGCCACGATGGCCGAGGCAGATGCGGTCCTTGTTCAGCGGCTCGGGAATGATGACATGGTCGACCCTGGGTTTTGAGAAATAGCCGAGCCTGGCCAGATGCGCGACGCCGCCGAAGCCGCCGGATTCCTCGTCGACGGTGCCGGATATTTCGATGGCGCCGGGAAAATCGGGGAAGACCTCCAGGAAGGCCTCGGCTGCGATGATCGAGGCGGCAAGGCCGCCCTTCATGTCGCAGGCGCCGCGGCCATAGACCCTGCCGTCCCTGACGATGCCGGCAAAGGGATCGACGGTCCAGCCATCGCCGGCTTCGACCACGTCGATATGCGAGTTGAAGTGGACGCAGGCGCCCGGCGACCTGCCTTCGGAACGGGCAACGACATTGACGCGCGGGTAGCGGTCGGTGTCGCCGGGCGTGCCTTCGGCGCGGATGAACTCGGTCTCGAAACCGCTCTTCTTCAGCCGCGCGCCGAGATATTCGGCGCATGGCCGGTAGGCCTCGCCGGGTGGATTGATAGTCGGAAAACGGATCAGTTCGGCGGTCAGCGCGACGACGTCGTCGCGCCTGTCATCGATTGCCTGGAGGAGTCGCTGGTTCATGCGCAGAGTTGAGCAGCGATCCCAGCGGTTTTGCAAGCCCGCCGGCGATCAAGCCGGTGCGGCGTGTCGTTGCGGCAACTATTGCGGGAAATCGTTCAAATTCGCTGCTTTGGATTGGCGAATTGGTCAAGGTGTGTGTGTTAGCCCGTGCATCTGCCATTAAAAAGATGAAAAACAATCAGGCAGGCAGGTTAGGGGCAATCAAAGGGGTTTGATCGCATGAAAAAGACAGTTCTCATGGCAACCATGTTTGTTGCAATGCTGTTCGGTGCTTCGGGGCAGGGCTGGGCAGCCAGCCTCGTTGCAAATATAGACGTGTCGTCGCAGACGATGACCGTCAGATATGGCGCGTCGGTTTACCGGTGGAGTGTCTCCACCGCCCGCACCGGCTATTTCACGCCGCGCGGCACCTATCGGCCGCAGCGCACGGCCAGGATGTGGTATTCGCGCAAATACCATATGTCGCCGATGCCCTATTCGGTGTTCTTCCATGGCGGCTATGCCATCCATGGAACCGGCGCCGTCAGGCAGCTCGGCCGCCCGGCGTCGCATGGCTGCGTGAGGCTGCACACGGCCAATGCCGCCACGTTCTATTCGATGGTGCGGGAAGTGGGTTTCGGCAACACGCGCATTGTCGTCACCAACTAAGGCGGTTCAGGTTCGCTGTTGTCTGCTGGCGCTGGGCTAGCCCCACGCCAGCAGCTCTGCCTAAGCGTTTGGGACCGCCTTTGCCTGCGGTCGCTTTCGACGCCCGCCGCTGATCTCCCACCTTTTGTGGAACCACATCCACTGGCCGGGATCTTCTCGCACCCAGCGCTCGACGACGTCGTTGAGACGCTGGGTGGTAGCACGGACATCGACGCTGCCGTCAGCGGTGCGCGGCAAGGTTAACTTGTCCTCGATTTCGAGCCGGAAGCGGTTGCCCGGCAGCCTGACGCAGCGCGCCGGATAGACGTCGCAGTCGTAGTGGCGGGCAAGGGTGGCCAGCACGCGATTGCTCTGGCAGGGACGGCCGAAGAATGTCGTCTCCAGTCCATTGGAGAATTTCTGGTCGACAAGGATGCCGATGTTGCCGCCGTTCTCCAGAACCCCGGCCAGGGCGAATGACGCGCCCGCCATGGATGGCAGCAACGAGCCCATGGTCGAGCGGCGCGTCGAGAGGATGTAGTCGGCGAGATAGGGATTGTTAGGCGGGCGAAACAGTGCAGTGATGTTCATGCCGAAAGTCGCGGCCGCCACCGGCAGCAATTCGAAATTGCCGAGATGGCCGGTAAAGACGATATGCGGCTTCTCTTCGCTGGCTATTTCGACGAAGTGGTCAGCTCCCTTGACCTCGACGCGGCCGGGCTCGCTGGCCGCGGGGTCGTAGTCGAAGAGGGCGTCGAGAAAGATGTATTCCGCGGCCAAGCGGGCCATGTTGCCCCACATGTCGGAGGCGATCACTTGGATTTCGGCTTCGCTCTTTTCCGGATAGGCCTTGCGCAGATTGTCGACGGCGACCTGATGGCGTCCCACCCGGGGGCCGACCAGGCGTGCGACGCGGTCGGCGAAATTCAGCGCACTGTCGGCCGGCAGCAGGCGCAGGACCGAGATGATCATCATCGCTGCCCGCGCCACCAGCCAGTAATTGAGCTGGCGCAGTTGCCTGCCGTAACGAAATTTGAGGTCCCGGCGGAACTTCTTGAATACAGAGGTCAAGGCTCTAGCCGACGCGCAGGATGATCTTGCCGAAGACGTCGCGGCCTTCCATGCGCTTCAGCGCGGCGTCGATACCGTCGAAGCCGACTTCGGTGTCGATGACGGGTGCGACCTGTCCCGCCGCCATTTTCTGCATGGCGTTGGCCATGTTTTCCATGCGGCAGCCAAAGGAGCCAAGCAGTTTCAATTGCTGCTGGAACAGCTGCATCAAATTGATCTGCGTCGACACGCCGGAGGTCGAACCGCAGGTCACCAGGCGGCCGCCACGCTTCAGGCACAGCATCGAGGCGGCGAATGTGTCGGCGCCGACATGTTCAAAGACGACGTCGACGCCCTTCTTCTTGGTCAGCTTGCGCACGACGCCCTCGAAACGGTCGTCGCGGTAGTTGATGACATGGTCGGCGCCGAGCGCCTTGGCCTTGTCGATCTTGTCGTTGGAGCCGACCGTAGTGATGATCGTGCAGCCCATCCGCTTGGCCAACTGGATGGCCGCCGAGCCGATGCCGGATCCGCCGGCATGGATAAGGATGGTTTCGCCGGGTTGAAGCCTGGCGTTGTCGAACAGCATGTGCTCGACGGTGCCGAAGGTGACGGGCGCCACCGCCGCCCCGATGTCGGTCACGCCGGGCGGGGCAGGGACCAGCAGGCGGGCCGGCAGATTGATCTTCTCCTGCGCGAAACCGTCGAGATGGAAACCGTGCACGCCCGAAACATGTTCGCAGAGGTTGTCGCGGCCTTCGCGGCAGGCTCGGCAGAGGCCGCAGGTGCGCGCGCCATAGATCGACACCAATTGTCCGGGCAGCAGGCTGGAAACGCCGGGGCCAACCGCCTCGACCTCGCCGGAGGCCTCCGCGCCGACGACCAGCGGCAGCTTGCGCTTGGCGAAGGCCATGCCGCGCCAGCCCCAGACGTCGATATGGTTCAGCGCTACTGCCTTGATGCGCAGCGTGACTTCGCCGAGTGCCGGCGGTGGAGGAGGCGGCAGGTCCACCGTCTCAAGACGGCGGTCCTCTATAAGTTGCAATGCGCGCATGGGGCCTGTCGGTTCAGTCTGGCTGAAAAAGGTCGCTTAGACCGGTTCCCGCGCCATGACAAGGCAAGTGTTCTGGCCGCCGAAGCCGAAGGAGCTCGACAGAACGGTGCTGACCTCGGCGTTGCGCTTCTTGTTCGGCACCACGTCGAGCACGATCGCGGGGTCGGGATTGTCATAGTTGATGGTCGGCGGAATGACGCTTTCGCGCATCGTCATCAGCGAGAAAGCCGCCTCGACAGCGCCCGCCGCCGACAGCGTGTGACCGATCATCGATTTGTTCGACGAGACCGGCATAGAGCCGATCCGCTCGCCGAACACCGTCGACAGCGCCAGATGCTCCATCTTGTCGTTTTCGGGCGTCGAGGTGCCGTGGGCATTGACGTAGTCGATCTCGTCTTCACCCAGTCCGGCATCGACGAGGGCGGCGCGGACCGCGGCGATGGCCGGTGAAGCGTCCGGTTTGGAGCGGGTGCGGTGGAAGTCGTCGGCCTTCTCGCCGCAACCGCCCAGGACGCCGAGAATAGTCGCGCCGCGAGCCAATGCCGTCTCAAGCGATTCCAACACCAGCGCCCCGGATCCCTCGGCCAACACGAAGCCGTCGCGATCCCTGGAGAAGGGTTTCGACGCCTTTTCGGGGATGTCGTTGTGCGTGGAGAGCGCCGAAAGCAATGAGAAACGGATCAATGCCTCGGCGGTCGCGGAACCGTCCGCGCCGATCGACAGCGCACGGTCGCATTCGCCGCGTCGGATCGCCTCGACACCGAGCTGAATCGCGGTGGCGCCTGAAGCGCAAGCCGTCGACAGCGTGATCGGCAGACCACGCGTGCCAAGGCGATCGGCAAGGCGGCCGGCGATCGAACCGAACTGGGTGGTCTCGAAAATATCCAGCTCTTTCAAGCTACGCGCGACCCGAAGCAGTCTTTCGGCGGCGGTGTCATCCTTGTCCTTGTCAGAATTGTAGAGCGAGAAGCGCTCGGCCCAGTCGAGTTCGACTGGCGGCGATGCGAGGAAGAGCGGTCCGCCGAAATCGCTGGAATCAAGACCGGCTTCGCTCACCGCTTCTAAGCCCGCAAGCTCGGCTAGCTCATAGGTGAGTGGGCTGGCGCCTTTCGAGCTCGACGGCAGGAAATCGACCATGCCGGAGATGCGGGTGTTCAATTGATCGATGGGAAAGCGGGTGATCGGGTGAATGCCCGACTTGCCGGAGGTCAGTGCCGCCCAATTGTCTGATTTGCCGACGCCAAGCGAGGTCACCACGCCGATGCCGGTGACGGCGACGATCGGCCTGCCCATGTGATCTCTGAGATTGGCCATCCGGGAGCCCTCTTATCGTTGCAGCATGGATCGTGGAGCCGCGTTACGCGGCATTGACCAGCGCCATGCCCTCGAATTGGTGATAGCCGATCGCCGTTGCAAGGACGGATTGGGGAACGCCTTCGAACGGCGTCTCGGCTGCGGCATCAAAAACAGGATAGGCGGCCTTGCGGTCGACAGCGAGTGCCGCCAGTGCCACGGCGAAAGGAAACTGTGCTTCCTTCATGTGCCCGGTCAGCGTCGAGAAGCCACGCGCGGCGATCGCCGGATTGGCATCGAGCGCTGCCTTCTCGGCTGTTGTCGCCGCATGCGCCCCCGATGCGCCCGACAGGGTCAGCAATTTGCCGTTCGGCAATGCAGCCTGCTTGAGCAGTGCGGCGATCTCGGCGTCGAGTTCTCCCCGTGGCCGCCGGGCGCGGCCGGAGACGACCGGTCCAAGTTCTGCATAGATCTTGCGGCCGCGGCTCATCGCGTGTTCGCGCTGCTCCAGCACCAGGAAGGCGCCGCCGGAGCCGGTCACGACGCCCCCGCCCTCAGTGCCCTGTCTTTGCCAAACCGGCTTCCATGGGCCGCGATGCAGATAGCCGGCGAGTTCATAGCCGAGCAGCATATCGGAATGTTCGGTCTGGAAGGCGCCGCCGACCAGGATATGCGTCGACTGGCCCGAGCGGATGCGTGCGGCGGCCGTTTCAACCGCGGCGACACCGGCACCTTCCTCGCCCATGAAGGTTCTGGACGAACCGGTGACCTTGTGGACGATGGAGATGTTGCCGGCGAGCAGGTTGGACAATTGGGCCAGAAACAGTGTCGGGCGCAATTCGGTGGTCAATTTCTCGTTGAGCAGTACATCGCGGTCATTGCGGCTTTCCGAAGCGGCGAGAATGGCGGCATCGACCGCCTCGTCGCGCTCGCCGCCGCCCGCCGCCACAACCATGTCCATGGTCGCGCAGAGTTCGTCATCGCCCTTGATGCCGGCGTCGTCCAGTGCAAGGCCGGCAGCATAGGTGCCGAGCCTCTGCCAGGTTTCCATCTGGCGCTGATCGCCACGCTTGGCGATCTGCAGGTTCCAGTCGATCTCAGGCAGCGGATGGACAGTATAGGGTGCAAAGCGCGTCGCTTCGAGCACCGGCCGCGGGCCCGGTTGCGCGAGCTTCTGCCAGTGGGCGTCAGGACCTTCCCCCAGCGAGGAGACAAGGCCGATACCTGATATGACGACGTCGCGGGGGCTGCTCATGTGCGGCTTTGTGGGTCAGGCGGCAGAGCGCGTCAAGATCGTGCGCTTAACTGACGTCAGGCGGTCTTGGCGGCGACCAGCGCGTCGATCTTGGCGCACAGGTTCTTCATGACGAAGTAATCGTCGGTCGAAGCCTTGCCGTCATTGACCTCCTGGGTCCACTTTTCCAGCGGCACCTTGATGCCGAATTCCTTGTCGATGGCAAAGACGATGTCGAGAAAATCGAGGCTGTCTATGCCGAGATCGTCAATCGTGTGGCTCTCGGGCGTGATGGTGTCGATATCGATCTCGCTGGTGTCGGCAATGATCTTGGCGACTTTGTCGAACGTGGTGGACAAGGGCTTTTCCTTCGGTTGCGGGCGGAATCTGTCCGCATCTTGTTTGGGCGCTGTCTAATCGGTTTTTTCCGGCAGGAAAAGGCCTGATACGCCGGGCGCAGATGGGTAGGGTTCCTTCGAAACGCAAGAAGGGGGGGGGGGGGGGGGGGGCGCGGGCGGGGGGGGGGGGGCGCCCGCGGCGCGGGCCGGGGGGGGGGGGTTTTTTATAAAAGATCAGAGATGTGGGGGGGAGGACAAAAGCGAGGAGCGG
>NZ_JBVVQG010000001.1:66199-181699 GCF_055811095.1 Mesorhizobium sp. WSM4833 | reverse complement strand
CCGCGCCGGGCGGCGGCGGCGCGGGGGGCGCGGGGGGGGCCCCCCCCCCCCCGCCCGGGGGGGGGGCGCCCCCCCCGCCCCCCCCTTCTGTTGACGCAACGTCAGCCTTATTTCGATGCGTGTCGTTTTTCCAAAAGCGGAACACTTTTGGCGACATGCATCAGCTGTCGCGAAGCTTGACCAGATCGTTCAGCAGCCCGCCCGTTCCGTTGTGGACGGTCAGCCGCTCGACCTTGCCGGCGATGGTTTCCAGCGCCTCGAGCTCCTTCAGCCGCAGCATCACCGGGTTTTCCGCCATCACCCTGGCCGTGTTGAGGAGGGAACGGGTCGCGTTCGTCTCCTCGCGGCGACGGATGATGTTGGCCTCGGCCTGTTTTTCGGCCGACACCACCTGGTTGAGGATCTCGCGCATCTCGCCCGGCAGGATGACATCCTTGAGCGCGATATCGCTGACCTCCACGCCGATCTCGGCCATGTCGGCGCGGACCTTGGCTGCCGCTTCCTCATCGACCGTCACCTTCTTTTCGAGGATCTGATCGAGTGTCAGCGCGCCAAGCGTCTTGCGGAAGGCATATTGCAGGGCGCGGTAGAGGGCTTCGGAGAAGTCCTTCACCATGCTGACCGCCTTGACCGGATCGACGACCCGGTATTCGGCTGCGATGTTGACGCGGATCGTCACGCGATCCTTGGTCAGCACTTCCTGCCCGGCAACGTCGAGCGACTGGCGCTTGAGGTCGACGACCTTGATCTGCACCATGCGTCCGACGTTCCAGAAGCCATGCACGCCCGCCGTCAGCGTCCTGACCAGGACACCGTCGATGAACAGCAGTCCGGCCTGACCATCGACGACCGGATGGACGGACATCAATTCCGCCTTCCGGGCCTGGCCGAGCCGGCGCATGATCGCCGCATCGATGGCGAGATCGACTGACGTGTCGATCAGCGTCACCTTCCACGGGCCGGCATCCGTCCACAGCACGAGCTTGCGGTCCGGTGCCAGCACGGCGTGCAGATTGCCGTCACGCTCGATGACGGCGACATCCGTGCGCCCGGTGCGAACGACGGTGAAATGACGCGCGGCCACATCCGGAAGCTTGTCGAACAACGCCTTCTCGTATGCCGAAACGAATTCCGGGTTCTTCAGATCGTGCCGAGACACTTCGAGGCTGCCGCGCCGGTTGGCGAGCCAGTGCTCGCCCGGCAGCAGGACAGCCTTGATCTCCCCCTTGTGGAGGGCGAGGGCACGTTCGTTTTCCCTTACGAGGACGCGCTCGCGCCCAAGAACCTTGTCGAGAATGGTCATTGTCTTACTCCTGTCGGGCATGGCCCCATGCGAGGCGTCACGTCATGCGTCGATCTTCCCTTCGTTTCTCGTTTCACGTCGTCTCTTGCGTCGTAGCCCGGGCACGAATGATCCGGGGACTGGTGGCATCGAGCCGTGGCGGGCCTTCGGGAGCGGATCGCGGGGCAGCGAAGCGGGCGCAGGAGGCCTTAGCCTCCCTTGCCGGCGACACCGCGCCTTGATCGTCACCGCGGGCCTGGCCGCGAGCCGATGGCGAAAGACGCTTGGGATGATCCGCGCCCGAAGGCTTGGGTCACCCGTCCAGTCTTTCGCATTCCAGTCCCCGGACCGTTTTTCGGATGGCTTTTCAAGGCCAATGGAGAAGGAATCGAACCTTCGACAGTCAGATTAACAATCTGATGCTCTAACCAAACTGAGCTATCCGTGGTGCAGATGAAGGGACTCGAACCCACAACCTCCGGATTATGTCCGGCGCTCTCCCAGTTGAGCTACATCCGCGATCCCAATCCCCAAAGCGGCGCCGTATGCAGGGCGGCAATGCCGCCTGCACGGGCGGAGACGAAAGCTCCAACCGTTGTGCTCGCTTCGGTTCTCGTGACCGGGAGCGCGCCTATAGCCCCTGCGACGGGTTGTCGCAAGCGGCATTGTCACGGCGAATTTGCGGCTTCTTTCAACGGTGGCATTTCAGCAACACCGCTTTCGGCGTCAGCGATCGCGCGCAGCACGCTCAGAAGGTGACGCGGCCGAGCACGCGCAGGCCATCGCCTTGCGGCTCGACGACGACGGCCTCACCTTCGCGCGGTGAGATGCCGGTCAGTGCCACGATGTCTTCCAGATGGGTGACCATGACCAGATTGTCGGAGCCGGAATAGGTGCGGATTTCCTTCAGGATCGCAGCGATCTGCGCGGCCTTCCGCGTCTCGTCGCCTTTCAGGAGATCGAGCGGTGCAAAGAGTTCCGGGTCGGCCTCGAAGGCGATGCGGGCGGTGTCGAGGCAGCGGCAATAGCGGCTGGACAGCACGCGCTCGATCGGTGCCGCCCGAGCGGCAAACAGAGCGCCGATCTTGCTCGCCTGCTGCTTGCCGCGCGCCGACAGGTTCATCTGGGTGGCGCAGCTGTCGATGTCGAAGTTGGCCGGATCGGTGGTGCCGGTGACCATGGCGTGGCGCAGCAGCACGACGTGTCCGCCATCGCGCAGCAGCGCCCAGCCTGCGTCCGTGGCGTGCGCCACGCCGGGAACAACAAGCAGGAACAACGCCAAGGCAAATCGAATCATCCGCTATCCTTCTGCGGTTCCCGGCAAGGGGTTCCGGTGGCAGGACATATAGGGACGGTAAAGCCGGCCGAAAGACAAGGCGCGGTCGGCGGGAAGCGTAGACCTACTTCTTCGCCATCTGCTTCTTCACCAGATCGACCTTCTGGTCGGTGAGAGGGATGGCATGGTGTAGCCGGCTTCGGTAAAACCCTGCTTGGCGTTCTCGAAGAATCCGATCGCCTTTTGATATTCGGCCTTGCCGCCGCCATAGCTGGCCCGATTCCAGCTGACATCCCCGAGATTGTTCTGCGCGAAGGCCATTGCATCGGAAGACTTCCCTGGTGAATACGCTTCAGCGTCGCCGTGAATGCGGCCTCGATCGGTGACGCTGCGCGCGTCGCTTTTCGTCTCGGCAACTGCAAGCGCGATCGCGGCAAGACAAAGCAGTGCGGCGACGAAAGCCGTCAGCCATGCCCGCTGCAAAAGCTGAGGTTCGAGAGTCGGACAAAGGCTACTTGTCGTTCGTGTCCGCCCTGATGATCCAAGCCCTCTATAACGCTGCCAGCCGACGATGATCAAATTCAGGCGCGATTGCGTCGCGGTCCTGGCTCGCCTATCACGGGGAACCCGCCCCTCACGGTAAAAATGTCTCCGCTCACCGAAACCGTTCTTTTCGTCTTCAGCCTTGTCGCGCTCGGCTACCTCGCCGGGCTCACCGGCTATCTGAAGCCGGCGAGCGGCGAGGGGATTTCGGAATTTGCCATCAACGTGGCGATGCCGCTGCTGCTGTTCCAGACGATGGTGAAGTCCGACTTCCATGGCGTGGCGCCTTGGCCGCTGTGGGGCGCTTACTTCACGGCGGTTGCAATGACATGGGCTGCCGGCCATCTGGTGACGACGCGGATCTTCGGGCGGGACGCACGCGCAGGCATCGTCGGTGGAGTGTCGTCGTCCTTCTCGAATGTGGTGCTGCTGGGCATTCCCTTCGTTCTCGGCGTATTCGGGTCCAGGGGATTCGAAGTGCTGTCGCTGCTCGTTTCCGTGCATCTGCCGACCATGATGATGGCTTCGATCATCATGTTCGAGATATTTGGCCGCGGTGGCAGTGAGCCCGTACACCCGCTGCGCATCGTCCAGAGCTTTCTGAGAAGACTGTTCACCAATCCCCTGATCATCGGTATCCTGGCCGGGCTGGCTTGGCGCCTAACCGGCGCGCCGCTGCCGAACCTTGCCACGCGGCTGGTCGATACGCTGGCTGACACTGCCGGGCCAGTGGCGCTGTTCGCCATGGGGCTCAGCCTGCGCCGTTTCGGCATATCGGGCAATGTCCGGCCGGCGTTGGCGCTTTCGGTGCTGAAGCTGTTCCTGATGCCGGCGCTGGTGCTGGTCTTCGTCTGGTTGCTCGGCATGCCGCCCTTGACGGCCAAGGTGGCGGTGATGGTGGCCGCGATGCCATCCGGCGTCAATTCCTATCTGATCGCGGTGCAGTTCAACACCGGCCAGGCGCTGGCGTCGAACCAGATGACCCTCGCCACGGCCTGCGCCGCCGTCACCACCGCGTTCTGGCTGACTGTTGTCTTGCACGTTTTCGGGTAAGGCATCGGTGTAAGCACGTCAGCCTGCTCTCGTCTCGCTCTGGCCCAAGCCCTATATGCCATCTTGCGATTGCTTGCGTGCCTTGCCCTCGGTAAAGAGCAGTGGCTCCGGCGTGCCGGCCTCAGTCCATGGCGCACGCGCACCGAAGATTTCACAGACCCGCCCGTCAGGGCGCCGAACGGAGGATAGCATGCTTCAGAAAACCAGCCATTTCATGCGGCAGGCCAATCTCATCAATGGCGAATGGGTGCAGGCCGACAGCGGCCAGACGGTCGACGTCAACAACCCTGCCACCGGTCTCAAGATCGGCACCGTGCCGAAGTCGGGCAAGGCCGAGACCCGCCGCGCCATCGAAGCCGCCGCGGAAGCTTTCAAGACCTGGCGCAAGACGACCGCGCTCGAGCGCTCGAAGCTGCTGCGCAAGCTGCACGACGCGATGATGGACAATCAGGACGTACTGGCCGAACTGCTGACCATCGAGCAGGGCAAGTCGCTGTTCGAATCGAAAGGGGAGATCGGCTCGGCCGCGTCCTACATATTGTGGTTCGCCGAGGAAGGTCGCCGCACCTATGGCGACGTCGTGCCGTCGCCATGGGCGGACCGCCGCATCCTGGTGACCAAGGAGCCGGTTGGCGTCATCGCCGCCATCACGCCGTGGAATTTTCCGTCCTCGATGCTGGCCCGCAAGCTCGGCCCGGCGCTCGCCGCCGGCTGCACCGCCGTGGTCAAGCCTGCGTCGCAGACGCCGTATTCGGGTCTCGCCTGGGGCGCGCTCGCAGAGGAAGTCGGTTTCCCCAAGGGCGTCGTCAACATCCTGACCGGTTCGGCCAGCGAGATCGGCGACGAGATCTGCGCCAATCCGCTGGTGTCGAAGATCACTTTCACCGGCTCGACCGAGGTCGGCAAGCTTCTCATCCAGAAGTCGTCGGTCACCGTCAAGAAGGTGTCGATGGAACTCGGCGGCAACGCGCCGTTCATCGTTTTCGACGACGCCGACCTCGAGCGTGCCGTCGCCGGCGCCATCACCGCCAAGTACCGCAATTCCGGCCAGACCTGCGTTTGCACCAACCGCTTCCTTGTCCAGGCAGGTGTCTATGACAAGTTCGTCGAGAAGCTCGCTGCCGCCAGCAACGCGCTGAAGGTCGGCTCCGGCCTCGAGGACGGTGTGCAGCAGGGGCCGCTGATCGACGAGAAGGCGGTCGAGAAGGTCGAGGAACTGATCGCCGACGCCACATCAAAGGGCGGCAAGATCGTTGCCGGCGGCAAGCGCCATGCGCTCGGCGGTTCGTTCTTCCAGCCGACGGTCATCGCCAACGCGACACCCAAGATGCGCTTCATGAAGGAAGAGATCTTTGGCCCGGTCGCACCGGTGTTCAAGTTCGAGACCGAAGAGGAAGCCGTCGCCCTCGCCAACGACACCGAATTCGGCCTTGCCTGCTACTTCTACACCGGTGACCTCGGCCGCGCCTTCCGAGTGATGGAAGGGCTGAAATACGGTATGGTCGGGGTCAATGAAGGCCTCATCACCACGCCGGAAGCGCCGTTCGGCGGCGTCAAGGAATCCGGCCTCGGCAAAGAAGGCGGGCATCAGGGCATCGAGGATTATCTCGACACCAAATATGTCTGCATCGGCGGCCTCGGCCTCTGATAGGCTATCCCTGAGATGGGGAGGCCGATGGCCTGCCCATCTCTCATGGAAAAACCAGCCGAAGTCTTCTGGATCAACTGGCATTTACGGGCATGGCGATGAAGGACGGCGAGGTTTTCGGCACGACGCAGGCTGGCGAGCAGGTGCGTCGCTTCACGATCAGGGGCGGCGGCATCACAGCCAACATCATCGGTCTGGGCGCGATCATCCAGGATTTGCGCCTGACCGGGCACGATGCTCCGCTGGTGCTCGGCTACGACAGTCTGGAAGGCTACGAGACGGATACGGCCTTCTTCGGTGCGGTCGTCGGCCGCTATGCCAACCGCATCCGCGACGGCCGCTTCACCATTGGCGGCAGCCGCTACCAGACCGAGCAAAACTTCCTCGACAAGCATACGCTGCATGGCGGCTCGCAAGGTTACTCCCACCGGGCGTGGACGGTTTCCTTGCATGGCAGGGATTTCGTCACGCTGACGCTGCACGATCCCGACGGCACGATGGGTTTTCCCGGCGCGCTCGACGTCACCTGCACCTACCGGCTGAAGATCCCCGGCACGCTCAGCGTCGAGCTGACCGCCACCTGCGAGGAGCCGACGCTGTGCAATCTCACCCAGCATTCCTATTTCAACCTGGATGATGGCGGCGCAGGCGACATTCTCGACCACAGGATGATGCTGAATGCCGGCGCCTACCTGCCGGTCGATGGCGACATGATCCCCACAGGCGTGGTCAAGCCGGTTGACGGCACGCCATTCGATTTCCGCCAGGCGCGGCCGCTGCGCATGGAAACCGAGGGTGATCAACTGCCCTACGACCAGAATTTCTGCCTTGCTTCGGCACGCGGGCCGCTCAAGCAGGCGGCATGGACGCAAGGCGCCAGTTCCGGTGTCGAGATGGAGGTCTGGACCACCGAGCCCGGCGTCCAGCTCTATACCGGCCAGTATGTGACGCCGCGCACCGGGCTGGAAGCGCGGAACTACAAGGCCTTTTGCGGCTTCTGCCTGGAGCCGCAGATTTGGCCGGACGCGCCGAACCGGCCTTATTTCCCGCAAGCAACGCTGTGGCCGGGCGCGATCTACCACCACGTCACGGAATACAGGTTCCGCCTGCCCTAGTTTTTCCGACCTTAGCCTTCGAAAGCCGCCCGCAGCGTCTCGAACGGCGCCAGCGCGCCGCGCACTTGCACCACGGCGGCGGCGACACGATGCGCACGGCGCGCGGCTTCCTGCGGGTCGTGGCCGGCAAGACGAGCCGCAAGATAGCCGCCGTTGAACGAATCGCCGGCGCCGGTCGTATCGGCGGGGGCAACGACATGGATCGCCGGGACTTCGCGTAGTGTTTCTCCTTGGGCAATCAGGGCGGGCTGCTCGCCGTTCTTGACGACGACCTCGCTAACCAGTTGCCTGAGTCGCTCTGCGGTCGCTTGCGGTGTTGCATCGCCAAACAGCATCTGCTCGTCGGGGAAAGTCGGCAATGCGATGTCGGTGGCGGCAAGGGCTTCGACGATCGCTGCCTGTGCATCCTCGCGATTGCGCCAAAGCCGCGGCCGGTAGTTGGGATCGAAGGCGACAAGTGAACCGGCCGAGCGCGCCTTGGCGACGGCCGCCAGCAATACGGCGCGCGCGGCCTCATCCAGAATTGCCAAAGTGATTCCGGAAAAATAGACAAGCGCCTGATTTACCAGGTTTTTCGACAATGCAGCTGGGTCTGAGGCGAGCTGCCGCGCGGCGGCGTCGCCGCGCCAGTAGGTGAAGGAACGCTCGGCCCCGGTCAGCGTGATGGCATAGAGGCCAGGCCGTGCGCCCGCTATGATCGGGCTGGAGCCGATGCCGATGCCGTTCTGGCCTAAGAAATCGATCTGGGCTTGCGAGAACGGATCGTCGCCGAAGGCCGAGACATAGGTTGCCGGCCGCTCAGTGCTCAGCGCGTGCAGCGCCCACAGCGTGTTGAACGTGTCGCCGGCAAAGCCCATGCGCCAGTTCGGTCCGGTCTGGCCCGACAGTTCGAGCATGCATTCGCCGATCGAGGCGACGCCGGTTCCCGCCATCTACAATCCTCCAGTGCTTCCCGGTGCTGTAGCTTTTTGCCATCGGCAGCGCCATGCTTGGCAAGCAGGGTTTTTTCCGCCACAGCGTTTTCCCACAGGCTGGCGGGATGCGATCCGTTCGGCAGAGCGTTGTCTGCAGAAGAGGAACCGGTTTGGCATCGATATGGCGTTATCTTCTGGCGGGTCTTGGTCTGGCTGCCTTGCTGGTCGGCATTCTCGCGGTCGTCTTCCTGACGGCGCCGCGTTCGTCGCTGCCAGCCGGCCCGGATGTCGCGCGGACGAAGAAAACCGACAACGGGCTGTACGTGGCGAGTTTCGTGCCGGAACGGGGCGTGGTGCGGCAGGGCGAACTGGAATCCTGGCTGCTGACCCTGAAAACAAAGACAGGGGCTTCGGTGGAGCGCGCCGCGATCGCCATCTCCGGCGGCATGCCGCAACACAATCACGGCCTGCCGACCAGCCCGCAGGTCACCGATTACCTGGGCGAAGGCCGTTACCGCATCGAGGGGCTGAAATTCACCATGAGCGGCTGGTGGCAACTTCGTTTCGCCATCTCATCCGGCGCCGGCTCCGATACCGTACTGTTCAACGTGGTGCTGTGAGCGATCGATGAAGCGCCTTTTCCGCTTTCTGGCGCTGATGGTCGCCGTCGTCCTCGTGGGCTGCGGCAAGCCTGATTTTTCCGACGCAGAAAAGAAGACTATCGCTTCGCTGGCGCTGTCGTCGCTGCCGGCGCTCAAGGCCGACACCACCAATCGTTTTGCCGACGTGCCGGCCGCCGCCGCACTCGGCTCGACGCTGTTCTTCGATCAGGGCATGAGCGGTGACGGGTCGGTATCCTGTTCGACCTGCCACAAGATCGACCGCCAGTTCCAGGACGACCTGCCGCAGGCGGTCGGCGTCGGCCACACCAACCGGCGCACCATGCCGCTGGCCGGCGTGGCGCACGATCCCTGGTTCTTCTGGGATGGCCGTCGCGACAGCCTGTGGGCGCAAGCGTTGACGCCGCTCGAAAATCCGCTGGAGCAGGCGGGAAACCGCGCTGCCTACGCGCATTACATCAAGGCGCGCTTCGGCGAGCGCTATGAGCGCATTTTTGGGCCGCTGCCCGATTTTTCCGGCATGCCGTTGAATGCCAGCCCACTTGGAAACGATGCCGAGAAAGCAGCCTGGAATGCCATGAGCAGCGCGCAGCGCGACGCCATCAACGGTGTCTTCGTCAATATCGGCAAGGCGATTGCCGCCTTCGAACGCTCGATAGCGCCCATGCCCGCGCGCTTCGACCGCTTTGCGCTGGACCTCGCCACCGGTGCCGAGCCGAAGGGCGATGCTGTCTTTTCCAAACAAGAAATCCTTGGGCTTAAACTGTTCATCGGCAAGGCCAATTGCGTGACCTGTCACAACGGCCCGCGCTTCACCGACAACAGCTTTCACAACACCGGCGTGCCGCCTGTTGCGGGCCTGCCGCCGGATCGCGGCCGCATCGATGCCGTGCACCAAGTCGAGGCCGACCCGTTCAACTGCCTTGGCGCCTATCGGGACGGCGACGTTGCCGCCTGCGGCGAACTGCGCTTCATGGTCAAGAATGCGCCACAACTCATCCGCGCCTACAAGACGCCGTCTCTGCGCGGTGCGGCAACGCGACCGCCCTATATGCATGCCGGGCAGTTTTCGTCGCTCGACGAGGTCGTGGCGCATTATGCGAAGGCCGCGCCCAGCGTCGAAGGGGTATCAGAGGTTCACCCGTTGGAGCTTTCAGACCGAGAACGCGCTGCTCTGGTGGCGTTCTTGAAGACGCTTTCGGAGTGATCTACCGATCCTTCACGGTCTCCATCGCCACAAAGGTCGAGGTCTGGGCGACATGGGGCAGGGCCGAGATGCGCTCGCCGAGGACGCGGCGGTAGGCGGCGATGTCCCTGGTGCGGACTTTCAGCAGATAATCGAAGCTCGACGCCATCATGTGGCACTGTTCGATCTCCGGCACAGCCTGTACGGACCGGTTGAAGGCGTCGAGCGCGGCGGATCTGGTGTCGGACAATTTCACCTGGACGAATGCAACATGGCCTTCGCCCATGCGCTCGCGGTCGACGATCGCCTGGTAGCCTCTGATATAGCCGTCCTTCTCAAGCCGCTTCACCCGCGCCTGCACCGGCGTCTTCGACAGGCCGACCTTTGCGGCCAGTTCTGACATGGAAAGCCGGCCATCGCTTGCAAGTGCGGCCAGGATATTCCGATCTATGCGGTCCAATTGGTCTTCTGCCATCGAAATTGCAGTCCAAATGTCAATTATATGCCGCTATGATAGATCAAATGACCTACAATGTCGATTTCTTTGGACCGGCCGAAATTTTGCACTTGTGCTAGCTTGCGCCATTCGGTCCGGTGACCGCCGGCCCGATCCCCTTTGCTCGATCCACGGGACCGCCATGCCAGCGCTCGATGCCATCCGCCAGCAGATCCGCGCCAACTACCTGCCCGACGAAGACGAGGCCGTGAAGCGGCTTGCCGAGGCGACGGGGCTCTCCGGGAAAGACCGCAAGGCGATCTCGGCTCGCGCCGCCGATCTGGTGCGCGCGGTGCGCGGCTCGTCGGATCCAAGGCTGATGGAAGTCTTCCTCTCCGCGTACGGTCTCTCCACCAAGGAAGGCGTGGCGCTGATGTGCCTGGCCGAGGCCCTGCTGCGCGTGCCCGATACCGAGACGATGGACGACCTCATCGCCGACAAGATCGCGCCGCACGACTGGTCGGCGCATTCGGGCGGTTCGAGCTCCATCTTCGTCAACGCCTCGACCTGGGCGCTGATGCTGACCGGCCGCGTCCTCGACGAAGGCGAGGGCGGCATCGAGGGCACGCTGCGTTCTATGGTGCGGCGGCTGGGCGAGCCGGTCATCCGCAAGGCGGTGGCCGCCGCCATGCGCGAGATGGGCGAGCAGTTCGTGCTCGGCCGCACCATCACTGAAGCCGTCAAGCGCGGCCGGCCGATGACCCAGAAGGGTTATCTCTATTCCTTCGACATGCTGGGCGAGGCGGCCCGCACCGAGGCCGACGCCTTGCGCTATCACAAGGCCTATGCCGACGCGATTTCGTCGCTCGATTCCGGCTCCAACGGTCCTGATATCAGGCAGAACCACGGCATCTCGGTCAAGCTTTCGGCACTGCATCCGCGCTACGAGGTGGCGCAGAAGGAAGAGATGCTGCCTGTGATGGCCGAGCGGCTTTTGTCGCTGGCGCTGGCCGCGCGCCACTCGCGCATGGGTCTCAACATCGATGCCGAGGAGGCCGACCGCCTCGATCTATCGCTCGACGTCATCGAGCGGGTGCTGGCCGAGCCGGAACTTGCCGGCTGGAACGGGTTTGGCGTGGTGGTGCAGGCGTATGGGCCACGCGCGGCCTTCGCCATCGACTGGCTCTATGCGCTGGCCAAAAAATACGACCGCAACATCATGGTTCGGCTGGTCAAGGGCGCCTATTGGGACACCGAGATCAAGCGGGGGCAGACGTTGGGACTCACCGGCTATCCCGTCTTCACCCGCAAGGCCAACACCGACGTCTCCTACATGGCTTGCGCCAAGAAGCTGCTTGGCATGACCGACCGCATCTACCCGCAGTTCGCCACCCACAATGCCCACACCGTCGCCGCCATCCTGTCGATGGCTGATAATAACCGCGATTCCTTCGAGTTCCAGCGCCTGCACGGCATGGGCGAGGCGCTGCACGAGACGGTGCGACGGTCCGAAGGCACGCGCTGCCGGATCTATGCGCCGGTCGGTGCGCATTCCGATCTGCTGGCCTATCTGGTGCGCCGGCTGCTGGAGAACGGCGCCAACTCCTCCTTCGTGCACCAGCTGACCGATGAGGATGTCGAGCCGGAGGACATTGCGCGCGATCCGCTCGAGACGGTCGAACGCCAGGGTCCGGCAGCCAATCCGGCGATTGCCCGGCCTTCCCAGATTTTTGGAGCCGGGCGTCGCAATTCGAAAGGATTCGACATCACCGACACGGTGACGCTGGCGGCGATCGACAAGGCCAGGGCGGCCTTCGCCGGGCCGGATCGCTGGCATGCCAAGCCGATTACGGGGGCCGCCGGCTATGGCAAGCAGCGTCCGATCGTCAACCCGGCAAAGCCTTCCGAAGTGGTCGGCACGGTCAGCGAAGCAGCTGCCAAGCAAGTTGCGACCGCCGTGCGCTTTGCGGTGGAAGCGCAACCGGCCTGGGCGAAGCGTCCCGTCGCCGAGCGCGCCGCCATCCTCAACCGTGCCGCCGATCTCTATGAGGCGAATGCCGTCGAGTTCTTTGCACTCGCCACCCGCGAGGCCGGCAAATCGCTGGCCGACGGCGTCGCCGAGGTGCGTGAAGCCGTCGACTTCCTGCGCTACTACGCCACCGAGGCGGGCAATGCGGAGACGGGCACGCAAGCGCGCGGCGCCATCGTCTGCATTTCGCCGTGGAATTTCCCGCTCGCCATCTTCACCGGCCAGATCGCGGCAGCGCTCGTTACCGGCAATTCGGTGATCGCCAAGCCGGCCGAGCAGACGCCGCTGATCGCCTTCCGCGCCGTCGAACTGCTGCGCGAGGCCGGCGTGCCGGAAGACGTCATCCAGTTGCTCCCTGGCGACGGCCCATCGGTCGGCGGGCCGCTCACCGCCGATCCGCGCATCGCTGGCGTCTGCTTCACAGGTTCGACCGAGGTTGCCAAGCTGATCGAGAAGCAGCTGGCCGAGACGGCCGCGCCCGACGCCATGCTGATCGCCGAGACCGGCGGCCTCAACGCCATGATCGTCGATTCCACCGCGCTGCCCGAACAGGCGGTGCGCGATATCCTCGCCTCCGCCTTCCAGAGTGCCGGCCAGCGCTGCTCGGCGCTGCGCGTACTCTACGTGCAGAAGGACGTCGAGAAGAAGATGCTGGAGATGCTGAAGGGCGCCATGGAGGCGCTCAACGTCGGCGATCCCTGGCGGATTTCGACCGATGTCGGCCCGGTTATCGACGACGAGGCGCAAAGCTCGATCCGCGAGTATTGCACGAAGATGGGCCTGCAGGGCAGGCTGATCGCCAAGCTCGAGGCGCCCAGGGAAGGTCGCTTCGTCGCGCCGCATGTCTTCCGGGTCAAGGGTATCGAGGACATGGAGCGCGAGGTGTTCGGGCCGGTGCTGCATGTCGCCAGTTTCGACGCCGACCAGATCGACGCCGTCATCGCCGCCATCAACCGCAAGGGTTATGGCCTGACCTTCGGCCTGCACACCCGCATCGAGGGCCGCGTGCAGCATTTCGTCGATGGCATCCATGCCGGCAACATCTATGTCAACCGCAACCAGATCGGCGCCGTCGTCGGTTCGCAGCCGTTTGGCGGCGAGGGGCTTTCCGGCACCGGGCCGAAGGCCGGCGGTCCGCACTATCTCCGCCGCTTCCGCAAGGGGCCGGAGGCCGGCACCCATGTGCAGGATGGCCACAAGGTCACGGCGACCGAGCTTGCCGACAATCTGCCTGATCCCACACTTGGCGGCTGGTCGACGCGTCCGGACCGAATCGCCATTCTGAGGAAGCATCTGCGCGGCAAGGGTGCTGCGGCCATTGGTGCGGCCGCCGGCATCGATTTCGGCCAGGTCGACCTGCCCGGGCCGACCGGCGAAGCCAACACGCTCTCGCTGTCGCCACGTGGACGGGTGCTGTGCCTCGGTCCCGATGGTGATACGCTGCTGGCGCAGACGATCCAGGCGCTCGCCGCCGGCAACGCCGTGCTGGCCGTTGCGCCGGGTGCACCGGCAGCCCTTTCCGCTCTGACCGGCAAGGGCCTCCCGCTGGCCGCCCTCGACGGGCGGCCTGATCCGGTCGAGGCACGCTCGCTGCGCGTCGATATCGTTGCTTTTTCCGGCACACCAGAGGCCGCGCGCATCGTGCGCAGGGTTATCGCTGATCGCTCAGGCCCGATCGTGCCGCTGGTCAGCGAAGTGTTGAACCCGGCGGCTTATGCACATGAGCGGGCCGTCTGCGTCGACACCACCGCCGCGGGCGGCAATGCGAGCTTGCTGGCCGGAGCCTGACTCCGGCCGGTCGTTAGAGCCATTCACCGTTTCGTGGAAACGGTGAATGGCTCTATCTCTTTCGGTTTATGCATGTCGTTGTCCCAAAACGGGACCACTTTTGGGCGACATGCATTACGCGCCTTCGACGACCGAAAAACCCTCGAACTGGGGGTGGCCGAGATAGTGGACCTTCGTCGTGCCGACATTCCTGTGGGCGGCGCGGAAATTCTCGGACTTGGTCCAGGCGATGAAATCATCGTGGCTCGCCCACACCGTGTGCGATGCAAACAGCGTGTAGCCTTCGGTCTCGTTGACCGGGCCTCGCAGCAGGTGGAATTCGCGGAACCCCTTCATCTCCGCAAGGCTGGAATCGCGGTTCTTCCACACGGCCTCGAAATCGTTCTCCGAGCCGGTCTGCACCTTGAAGCGGTTCATGGCGATGTACATGGTGGTTTCCTCTCACAGGGATGTTGATGATTTGCGGCCGCAGCGTTTTGTTCTGCGCACATTCAAAATGGGCCGATTTCGGTTTCGAACTCCAAACTTGCGCTTGCTGCCTGTGGTGGAATCGAAGGGAAGGGGGCCGCTTTGCGGATAATGCCAAGCGCCGCCTGATCGAAAGCCGCCGACCCTGAGGTCTCCAGGATGCGCAACTTATTTATGTTGCCCTTCCTGCCTATGACGAATTTAACAACCGCATTGTTGCGTGCTGCCAGTTGTAGGGACGGCGGCAGAGTGCGATTGACGCTGCCGAGCTTTCTAAAGACATCGCCGCGGTAGTTATCTTCCGCGGCAGTGCCTGCCTCGTTTTGCCTTTTGCCCTTGCTGGCCGCTTGCGCCGACAGGTCCTGGCCATCCGCCGTGCCGCGCTTTTCATCCGCCGTCTTTGAAGGGGCAGCTGCCGGACTGGGCCTCGCGCTGGGGATCGGCGGCTGTTCTGGAACGGCGACAGCCGGTTGCGGGCTGGGCACCAGTGCAACGTTTATTGCCGTCGGGTCCTTGTCCAGCGCGCTGCCGACCACGTTGGTGCCCGACTGATCACTGCCTTCCGGCTGCTCGGCATTCTGGGAACTCGAAATCCCCGAAGGCGAGATCAGAAAAGCCGCCGCCACGGCGGCGTGGAGCGCGCAGGAGACGACGATCGCCGCCGTCCATTTGCGGTTCCAGGCCGATGGCCGCGGCAGCGCGAGCGGCTCGGTTGGCTCTATCGCCAGCTCGGCGCCGGCTTCGGGGAGGGGGCTGATATCCTGCATGTCTCGCCGCGAGACCTGCAGCGACAAGAGCAGAATTGTCAAATCAAGATCGTTCGCTCGCAGCGGCAGTCGGCAGTGGCCGGCAGCTGGCCACGCCGCTTTGTTTTGCAGGAATGCGGGATGCAGTCCCACCTCAGACGCCGAAGGCGATATCGGTCTTGGTGTCCGTCTTCAGCTTTCGCATGCAGGCGTTCGGTTCGACGCCGGTACCGGTGCATTCGGTCGCGCTGTTGATCAGCACGCGGCTGACTTTCGAGCACTCGGTGCCGGCCAGATCGAAACGCGTCACCTTGGTCTTGCCGGCCGGCAATTCCTTGAAATCGAGCACGGTCAGCCGGTCGACGACGCCTGCCTCGTTGAACAAGGCGATCTCGAAGGCAGCCTTGCCGAGATTGTTGTTGACCACGAACGTCAGGCGGCAACCCTTGTCGGAAGGTTGCGCACCATTGAGTTCCAGGGTGAGCGCGGGGACCGGCGCGGACTCTTGCGCCCACGCCGAAACCATCGCAAGCGACATCGCCAGCATCGAGGTCAGCAGACGAAGGGGTGTCGTCAAGCTCGTCATGGCAATCAGCCTCCAAACCGCATCGTTGCCGCCAGCTTCAGCGTTATGCCGGGCTCGTAGGCCGCGAAAACCGGCTGCGGCGGCTGGCCGGCCGTGGTCAGGTTGAGCGGGTTGGCGTATTTGACATCGAACAGATTGTCGGCGCGGAAATCAATCTTCAAATTGTCCGTCGCCTGGTAGCTGGCAAAGGCATTGACCAGCGTGTAGTCCTCGGCGATCGGATTGCCCTTGGGCTTGCCATTGTATTGCACTTCGCCGCCGACGGTCAGCTTGTCCTCGAGGAAGCGCAAGCCGAGCTGCGCGGTGACCTGGGATGATGGGATCGTGGCGAGATCCGCTTCCACACCCTTGTAGGAAATGGTGTGACCATTGGTGATTGAAGCCGAGAGCCCGGCATAGCCCCATCCGGCATCATAGACGCCCTCCAGTTCGAAGCCGTCGATCTTGGCCTTGGCAAAATTCTGGTACTGGAAGCATATCGGGATACCGGGTCCGCTCGGGCAACCGGCTGTCGGGTCAAACCGCGACAGGGTAACGCCATCGATGTAATCTTCGACATCATTGTTGAAATACGCTGCCTTGATGCGCAGCGCATCGCCGGCTTCGAGGATGTCGTTCTGCTTGTAGTTGACGCCGAATTCGACGGTCTTTCCAGTCTCCGGCCGCAGATTGGGATTGGGCAGGAACGGAAAGCTGACGCCTGCCGGATGATTGCCGCTGATCAGCGTCTCGGTGATCGATGGCGAGCGATAGCCCTCGGCATAGGTGCCATAAAACTGAAGGCCGGCAAGGCCTGCGGATTCGAACGGGGAGACGCCGACGGTGATGCGCGGCGACAACCGGTCCCCCGACGTTTCGTGTGTGTCATCCTTGAGGCTGTAGTTGTCGTAACGCAGCCCGGCGATGACTTCGAGCCACTGCCAGGTGAGCTTGTCCTGGACATAGGCGCCCGAAACGTTGCGCTTGCCCGAAGGCGTGTAGAAACTGTCGCCACCAGCCGCGCCGCCTGTCTTGACATTGTCGCCGGCCCAGTCGCCGCCATAGGCCAGCTCGTGCGCGATCCCACTCGTCTCGAACCGGGACGTGTTCCAGAGGTCGATGCTGGTCGTGCCGATGTCGAATGTCGACGTCGAGCCAGCCGGCAAGACAACGGGAAGGCCGGTGACCGGATCAAAGCGGTTTTGCGGGACAAGGCTGGTCAGATCGAGGTTGGTCTTGTTGTAGGAGGTGTTGATGTGGAGATCGAGCCAGCTCTTGTCCTCATCCGTGATGTTGTAGCGCGCCGTGAAGGTGTTCGACTTCAGGTCGACGTCATTGACCGGCGCACCGCCGCTGATCTCGTTCCAGCCATCGCTTGAGCCGACCCAGCCGAGCTTCAGTTCGCTGTTGTCGGTCGGGCGTATGCTGGTCTTGAGCAGTCCGCTCAGCACGTCGAAGCCGGTGCCCTTGACGGTGTCGCCGCCGCCATCCTTGTAGTCGTCATAGTCGCGGTAGACGATGTTGCCCAGCACGTCCCAATTCTCGTTAATGCGGTAGGCGCCGGATGCACTTGTGGTCCAGCCCTTGCCGTTGCTCTCATAGCGTCCCGTGACGGAACCGGCCCATGTCTCGTCAGGCTTGAGGAAATCCTCGGCATCCTTGGTGTCGAAGAAGACGACGCCGCCGATGGCGCCCGAGCCGTAGGTGTTGGCTACAGGACCACGGATAACATCCACGGATTTGACGAGTTCGGGGTCGATGTAGAAGGTCGACTGCGTGCCGTGGTCGGAGCGCTGGAAATTCTGTCGTGCGCCGTCGACGATGACTGCGACGCGACCGAAATCCTGCAGGCCGCGGATGTTGATGCTGGTGCTGACGCGCCTGGCGTCGGCCTGCGCCGCGACACCGGGCACGCCGAGCAGCATCTCATTGGGCGTCGTCGCCATGCGGCGGTCGAGCTGTTCCTGGCCGACATGGCTGGCCGATGCCAGCGATTCGATCGCCGTCTCGCCGGTGCGGCTGATGACGAGGATCTTGTCGAGCAGCGTTGCTCCCGCTGGTGCTGCCTTTTCCTCTTCAGCCTTCTTCGTTTGATCTGTCGTCTGCGCCGCCTGCTGGGCGTTGGCCAGTTGCGCCGATAAGGCAATCGCCGCCACACTTGCCAGCAATGCCGCCGCGCCGTTCGCCGCCGACCGGCCGCGCCATTCCCAAGTCACAAACCCCATGCCCCAACTCCAAAGTCCAGGTTTCATGCTGGCTGGCCCGGGGCTGGCTGGCATTTTTGATCGTCGCGACGTCTTAAATGTTGACTCATTTAATCCGGTATTGCACTGACTAGTAAACATGATTATTCAAGTCAAGAAATGAATCGGATTACGCAACGCCTAGCCAGACGCCCGGCACAGGAAAGGGATCGATCCAGATGAACACCCACAATCCCAACGATTTTCGCTATCGCGTCCGCCGTTCCGACGATGCCTCCCCCCGTTTCGACCGGGTTCCGCTGGCGGTACGAACCCTTTCCAGCAACACCCTGTTCCAGGGCGAGCACGAGATAGGCATCGAGCATCACGGTGCACTCTACCGGCTGAAGATCACCCGCCAGGGCAAGCTCATTCTCAACAAGTAAGACAAGGCAACAGGGACCGAGACATGGATCAGCGCGTAAAATCCGCCCCGCATGAAATCCGGCGGGCACGGACAGACAATCCGAAGACGCGCGAGCGTGATCTGGCTGCCCATCTCGGCATTTCGGAAGCCGAACTGGTCGCGGCGCATTGCGGCGACGGCGTCGTCCGCATCGAGCCGCGCGTCAACGATCTTCTGACCGGCCTCGAGGCCGTCGGCGAGGTCATGGCGCTGACCCGCAATGAAAGCGCGGTGCACGAGAAGATCGGCGTCTATGACAAGGTCGTCACCGGCACCCACAATGCCATGGTGCTTGGCGAAAACATCGACTTGCGCATCTTCCCGAAGGTCTGGGCACACGGCTTTGCCGTCGAGAAGCGCGACGGCGACGAAATCCGCCGCAGCCTCCAGTTCTTCGATGCGGCAGGCGAGGCCGTGCACAAGGTGCATCTGCGGCCGGCCTCCAGCCTCTATGCCTATCAGAAGCTGGTCGCCGCGCTCGAATCGTCCAACCAGGAACCGACGGTCGACATCTCGGGGCCACTCCCCGATGACGAGATCCATGGCGACGAAGCGGCCGCCAATCTCGACGATCTGCGTGACCGCTGGAGCCGGCTGACCGACGTGCACCAGTTCTTTGGTATGCTGAAGACGCTGAAACTAAGCCGCCGGCAGGCGGTGCGCCTGGTTGGGCAGGACTATGCCTGGCAGCTCGACAATGAGGCGGTCCGGGCCATGTTTCATCATGCCGCGGAGGGCGAGATGCCGATCATGTGCTTTGTGGGAAACCGCGGCTGCATCCAGATCCATTCCGGTCCGATCAAGTCGATCAAGCCGATGGGACCATGGATCAACGTGCTGGACGAAACCTTCCACCTGCATCTGCGCACCGACCACATCCACGAGGTCTGGGCCGTGCGCAAGCCGACCAAGGACGGTCATGTCACCTCGCTCGAGGTCTATGACGCCGACGGCAAGATGATCATCCAGTTCTTCGGCAAGCGTCATGAAGGCGAAAGCGAGCGGGACGACTGGCGCTTCCTGGCGGAAAACCTGCCGCGCATCCCAAGCCCGACCGCAGCCTGAGAAAAAATGCTATGAGTGTTTTCCCAAGATTGTCGGCTGTGCGCGAATTTATTTTGGGGCCGGTGATCGGTCTCTCCATGGCTGCTATCGCACTGCAACCCGCCAGCGCCGCGGAAGGCACGGCCGTGTTTGCCGATCCTTCAAAGATCGTGGCCATTGGCGGCTCGATCACCGAGATCGTCTATGCTCTCGGCCAGGAAAAGCATCTGGTGGCACGCGATTCCACCAGCCGGTTCCCAAAGGCGGCGCTTGAGCTGCCCGATGTCGGCTATATGCGCGCGCTGTCGCCGGAGGGTGTGCTGTCGGTCGATCCGACCGGCATCCTGGCGCTGCATGGCAGCGGCCCCAAGGAAGCAGTCGATGTCTTGAAGAAGACGAGCGTGCCGTTCATCGAGGTGCCCGAGCACTACAGCCACGAAGGCATTCTCGAGAAGGTCCGCATCGTCGGCAAGGCGCTCGGCGTCGACGCCAAGGCCGAGGTGCTGGCCAAGGAGCTCGATGCCAAGCTCACGGCCGCCGAGAAGCAGACGGCCTCGATCAAGGAGCGCAAGCGCATCCTTTTCGTGCTGTCGATACAGGGTGGCAAGATTCTGGCGGCCGGCAGCGAGACCGCCGCCGACGGCATGGTCAAGCTGGCCGGCGGCGTCAACGCGGTCGAGGGCTTTTCCGGCTACAAGCAGATGTCCGACGAGGCGATCATAACCGCCAGGCCTGACGTGATCTTGATGATGAGCAATGCCGGGCCTCCGGTTTCGGACAACGAACTGTTCGGCAATCCGTCGATCGCCTCCACGCCGGCCGGAACGGCGCACAAGCTGATCCGCATCGACGGCGCCTATCTGCTCGGCTTCGGGCCGCGCACGGCTGATGCCATCCACGACCTCGCTGTCTCGCTTTATGGCGGGCAGGTCACGGACTGAGCAGGCAGATCATGGTCGATCGATCGATCGCCGGCCCGGTGATGGCAAGCGTATCCGAAGGCGACCGGTCGGGCCGCGCCCGCATCGTCATCCTTCTGCTGTGCCTGGGGCTCGCGGCTGCCGTTTTTCTGTCGCTGACATCGGGGGCTTCGGACGCATCGGCCGCCAACGTCATCGGGGGCTGGCTGTTCGGCGCAGTGCCTGACGACGCCGCGTTGAGCGCCCGCGACAGCCTGATCGTCTATGACATCCGCCTGCCGCGCGTCATCCTCGGCATGATGGTCGGCGCGGCGCTCGCCGTCTCCGGCGCGGTCATGCAGGGGCTGTTCCGCAATCCGCTGGCGGACCCCGGCCTGATCGGCGTCTCGGCCGGCTCCAGCCTCGGCGCGGTTGCCGTCATCGTGCTCGGCGCGACGATATTGGCTCCGGTGACAGCCTTACTCGGCACGCTTGCCCTGCCGCTGGCGGCCTTCTGTGGCGGGCTTGCCACCACGCTGGTGCTTTATCAGGTCGCGACGCGGCGGGGGCAAACCTCGGTTGCCACAATGCTGCTCGCGGGCATCGCGCTGGCGGCGCTCGCCATGGCGCTGACCGGCATCCTTATCTTCATGGCCGACGATCGCCAGTTGCGCGACCTGACCTTCTGGCAACTCGGATCGCTCGGTGGTGCGACCTGGGCGAAGATCGCGTCGGTAGGGCCGATCATCGTCCTGGCGCTGGCGGCGATGCCGTTCCTGGCACGCGGCCTCAACGCGCTGGCGCTTGGCGAGGCGACCGCCGGTCATCTCGGCATTCCGGTGCAGCGGCTGAAATACACGGCCATCGTCGGCGTCTCCGCCGCGGTCGGCGCATCCGTCGCCGTCAGCGGCGGCATCGGCTTCGTCGGCATCGTGGTGCCGCATCTGCTGCGCCTGCTGATTGGTCCGGACAATCGCTATCTGCTGCCGGCGTCGGCGCTGCTCGGCGCCTCGCTGCTGCTTCTGGCCGATGCGGTCGCACGCACCATCGTTGCGCCGGCCGAACTGCCGATAGGCATCGTCACCGCGATAGCGGGCGCGCCGTTCTTCCTTTGGATCCTGCTGCGCAAGCGCGGCGTGGTTGATTTGTGAGGCTTGATGATCGAGGCAAAGGATGTTTCGGTTGATATCGCCGGCAAGCCTATCGTCAGTGGTGTCGATTTCCACGCGCGGCCCGGCGAGATCGCCGCCGTCGTCGGCCCCAATGGTTCGGGCAAGACGACCTTCCTCAAAGCGCTCTCCGGCGAGCTCGCCTATACCGGCCGCGTTGCCCTCAACGGCCGAGATCTCTCGACGATGAAGCCGGCCGAGGCAGCCGTCCATCGCGCGGTGCTGCCGCAGGCGACGACGCTGTCGTTCCCGTTCACCGTGCGGGAAGTGGTCAAGCTTGGTCTTGTCGGCGGCCGTTCGGGCGCCTTGCCGGGCGAGGATGCGCGGCTGCCGGAACGGGCACTGGCGCGTGTCGATCTCGACGGCTTTGCCGGCCGTTTCTACCAGGAGCTTTCGGGCGGGGAGCAACAGCGCGTTCAGTTGGCGCGCGTGCTGTGCCAGGTCTGGGCGCCGGTGCTCGACGGCAAGCCGCGCTTTCTGTTCCTCGACGAGCCAGTGTCCAGCCTCGACATCAAGCACCAGCTGATCATCATGAACATTGCCCGCGACTTCGCCAGGAGGGGCGGTGGCGTGGTCGCCATCCTGCATGACCTCAATCTGACGGCCATGTATGCGGAGCGGATCTTCGTCATGCATCGCGGCCGGCTGGCCGCCGCCGGATCGCCGCGGGACGTGCTGAGCGATGATCTGATCGAGAAAGTGTTCGACTGCCGGCTCAGGGTCGGCGTGCTGCCGGCGGGCAATATGCCGTTCGTGCTGCCCCAGTCGGCGGTCTATTGATATTCAGGTGAGGCCGGGCCTGCGAATGGCGGTTTCCTGCGCTTCTCCCGCCAATTGTCGAAGTCGGCGCCGCCCCTCATTGCCCTGCCGGGCATTTCTCTCCGTAGAACGGGGAGAAATACGCTAGGCAGCCGGGGCGCGGCGCTCCATCAGCATGTCGATGCCGAGCAGGTTGCGCACATTCGGCCGCGCCGCTACCAGATCGGCGATCGTATAGCGGGCGAGCACTGCGAAAAACGCATTCAGGGCCTCGCGCAGTGCCGAGTTCAGCGCGCAGTTGTCGACGAGCGGGCATTCGGCGGCATCGTTCTCGAAGCATTCGGCCATGGCGAAGCTCTCTTCCGTCACGCGCACGACATCGAACAGGCTGATGGCTTCGGCCGCCCGGCCAAGCTTGACGCCGCCATTCCTGCCACGCACGGTCTGGACGAGGCCGTGCTCGACCAGCGGCTGCAGGATCTTGAACAGGAAAAGCTCCGATACAGAATAGGCGGCCGCGATCTCGGGAATACGGCTCAATCGGTCGTCATTTGCCGCGCAATACATCAAGATGCGCATGGCATAGTTGGTCTGGCGCGTAAGCCGCATATTGTCCTCACAAGGCACTGGGGCGGTGCAACCCACGCCAGATCTGGAAATTTTGCTGATGCGGCTTTGACCCGAAATTCCGGATTCGCCACATTGGCCCAGGCGGAATATGGCCTATACCTTGGAATAATTCCAGACTAGCTTGGCGCGATAGATGAATTTTCTCCTCAACTTTGTGTGCGCAGCCGGGCAAGATGCCGGGCGAAACCGGCTGTCGCGGGTATTTCGGCCGTCGGAACACTAGATAGGCTGAGATCGACGAGGAGCGGCTCACCCATGTCACAATCGGCTTCGCCCTTGACGCCGGTCCGTTTCGATGCCGAAGCGGATGCCAAGCTTTCCGCGTTGCGGCGGACGAAATTCCTCGCGGCGGCCGCGCTGGCGCTTTGCGTACTGGTGTTTGCGCTCGCCAAATCGTTCGAGCACATCCATGCGTGGCTCGGCTTCGTCGCTGCCTTTGCCGAGGCGGCGACCATCGGCGGCCTCGCCGACTGGTACGCGGTGGTGGCGCTGTTTCGAAGGCCGCTGGGGCTGCCGATCCCGCACACCGCCATTATCCCCGAGAACCAGAACCGCATCGCCGACAATCTCGGCCGCTTCATCGAGGTCAACTTTCTGGCGCCCGAACCGGTGCGTGAAAAGCTTGCCGAGGTCGATTTCTCGGCACTCGTCGCCGATTGGCTGGCCGATACGGAGCGCGCCGCCGGCCTGTCGCGCTTCATCGTGCGGCTGGTGCCGCAGACGCTTGCGGCGATAGAGCAATCCGGCCTGCGCGGCTTCGTCACCAGCCGCATGCTCGAACAGATCGAAAAGGTGCCGCTGGCGCCGCTGGCCGCCGAACTGCTCTCGGCGCTTACCGATGATCGCCGCCATCAGAAATTGTTCGACGAATTCACCAAGGTGATCGGGCGGTTCCTCAATGACGAAAAAGCGCTGGCAACGATGCGCGAAAAAATCCGCGAGGAACTGCCGTCGCTGTTCAACCTGTTCCGCGCCGACGCCTATCTCCTGAAGAAGATCGTCGCCTCGGCGGGCTCGCTGCTCGACGAAGTGAGGGCCGATCCCGACCACCCGATGCGCGCCGAATTCGACGGCTTCGCCCAAGGCTTCATCGATAAGCTGAGGACATCGAAACAATACGCCAAACGGGCCGAAAAGCTGAAGCGCGACTTCCTGGGCCGGCCGGAGGTCAAGGGATTGGCCGGCGACATGTGGGCAAGCCTCAGCCAGTTCATCGAGCAGGATGCCAAGGCGCCGAATTCGGTCATCCGTGCGCACCTCGCCAACATGTTCGTCGAGGTCGGCCGGCATCTTGCCGGCGATGCGCAGATCCGGGCCGACATGAACCAGGGGTTCGTGGTGGCGCTGGCGTCGTTCGTGGAGAGCCAGAAGGCCGGCGTGTCGACATTCATCGCCGACCAGGTCAAACGCTGGGACCTCGCGCAACTGACGCGGCTGATCGAGATGAACATCGGCCGGGACCTGCAGTACATCCGCTTCAACGGCATGATCATCGGCGGCCTCGCCGGTGTCGTGCTCTATGTGGCCGAGCGGCTGTTCCTCGTGAATTGATGCGCGGCCAGACTGGCGCTCATTCCTCCGCGTCCGAATGGACTCACGGCACGCGAGTGTTATTCTCCATCCGAGGGTGCCCGCATCCGCGGCAAAGGGGAGCAAACAAGCATGGCAAAACAACCGGAATCCGATTCCTTCATGGACATGTTCGGCAGGTTCGGCCGCGACCTGAAGGTGCCGAATGTCGATGTCGAGGCGATCCTCGCCCATCATCGCAAGAACCTCGAAGCGCTGGAGAAATCGGCACGAGCCGGTGCCGCCGGCGCCACCTCGCTGTTGTCCCGGCAGCGCGAGATGCTGCAGGATACGCTGCGCGAGGTCACCGATATGGCGCAAAGCTACAGGGCGCCGGGCAATCCGCAGGAACTGATGGCCAAACAGACGGAGTTTGCCAGAAAGTCCTTCGAGGCCGCGTTGAAAAATGCCGGCGAAGTGGCTGAACTGGTCAAGAAATCCGGTGCCGAATCGGTCGACATCCTGCGCACCCGCATCAAGGAGGCGATGGAGGAAATCCGCGCCGGCTACGAGAAGAAGTAGCGGATGTGGCCGGGACCGGTTCATGGCTGCCGGCCGCCCTGAAGCCCGGAAAGCCCGAGTTGGCCTGCGACTGCGCCGGCGGCGTGGCTCGATTGCGGCCGAGATCGACGGAACGGATTCGCGTAGAGCGAATTGACAGAGGCCGTCAGTTCGTGGTCCGGAGGCTCTGGAAGCGATCGGGAAACCAGGAATGAACGAAATACGGCCTAAAACGCCGCCTACCTACGAGCAGTTGAGGACGATGGCCGGGCTGGAACTCGGCGTGTCGGAGTGGACGACGGTCGACCAGAACCGCATCGATCAGTTCGCTGAATGCACCGGCGACCATCAATGGATTCATGTCGACCCTGAAAGGGCGCGGCGGCAAAGCCCGTTCCGCACGACGATCGCGCATGGCTATCTGACGCTGTCGATCATCGGCGCGCTGGCGCTCGGCATGGGCATCGTGCCCGAGAATACGCAGGCCGCCTTCAATTATGGCTTCGACAAAGTACGCTTCCTGGCGCCGGTCAGGGTCGGCGCCCGCATCAGACTGCGCATCACGCTGCTGTCCATGGAGGACAGGGGCCCGGGCCAGTATCTGATGAAGGCGGCCAACACGGTCGAGATCGAAGGCGAGGAAAAGCCTGCCTTGACGGCGGAAACGCTGGTCATGCTCTATGAACGCCGCAAGCGGGCAGGTGCCTGAGCCTGTTTGGAATTCTACTCTCTGAGCGGTGTGCGCGTCACGAAGCCCTGGATTCTGCGCGGCCTGTGGCGCGGGCCGAGAGCAGTGCGAGGAACAGCGCAGCCAGCGCCAGCACCGTCGCCGTCTGAAAGGTGACCTGCATTCCCCGGGCGGCGGCCTCGGAACTCAGAAGACCAATGCCTTCGTGCCCTTCGGCCGATGCGACGGCGAATATAGCGCCCATCAACGAGGCGCCGGTGATGAGCCCGAGATTGCGCGAAAGGTTGAGCAGACCGGAGACGACGCCGCGCTGACCCGCGTCAACGCCGGTCATGACGGCTGCATTGTTCGACGTCTGGAACAGCGCGTAGCCGATGCAGGTGACGGTGATCGCAACGACATAGCCGGCAATGCCGAATCTGGTCACGGCGAGCGACAGCAGGAACGTGCCTGTCGTGAGGCTGAGCAGGCCTGCGACCATCATCCTATGAGCGCCGAAGCGGTCGGTCAGGCGTCCGGCCACCAACGCCGACAAGGTCGAGACGAGCGGGCCGGTCGACAGCACCACACCCACCATTGCAGCATCTAGCCCGAGCCCGCGCGACAGGTAGAACGGAGCCACCACCAGCGTCGCCATCATCACCGTGGCGACGACGAGGCTCATGGCGAGACTGGCACTCAGCTGAAGATCGCGGAAGCTGGCAAGCCGGATCAAGGGGTTTTTCACTCTCGCCTGCGCGGCGGCGAAAAGAAAAACGCCGGTGCCGGCGGCGATCAGCAGGCCGATGTTGAGCGTGCCGAAATTGCCTCTGCCCAGCGTCATCGCCAGCGCATAGGCGGCCAACGTCAGGGCCAGCAGGGCGGTGCCCACGACATCGAACGTGCCTCGGTCGAGCCGCGCGGTTTTATTGCGTGCCGGCAGGGCACGCCAGGCAAGAACGAAGGTGAGCACTCCCAGCGGGACATTGACGAGGAAGATTGCCCGCCAGCCGAAGCCGGTGATCAAAAGGCCGCCGAGCGAGGGGCCAAGTGTCGTGCCGATCGCGGACATGGCGCCGAGCAGGCCCATGGCGCCGCCGATTCTGTCTTTGGTCACGGTTTCGGCGACGAAGGCCAGCGTCAGCGCCATCATCAGCGCTGCGCCAAGTCCCTGCACGGCGCGTGCGGCAATCAGCAGCCAGAGTGTCGGCGCCAGGCCGCAGAGCACCGATGCGGACGTGAACAGCGCGATGCCCCCAAGCAGCAACGGTCGGCGCCCGAACATGTCGGCCAGCCGGCCGGCGCTGACGATCAGTGTGGTGATGGCGAGGAGATAGGCCAGAACAATCCATTGCACGGCCTGGAACGTCGCGCCGAAATTCTGCATCAGCGACGGCAGCCCGACGCTGGCAATGCTGGTTCCCAGCGACGACAGCAGTGTGGCGAGCGACAGGCTTGCCAACGCCCAGCCGGCGGATTGCATCCGTGGTGGCGCCGATGTCAGCGCGTCCGGATTTTGCTCAGCGATTGCCACGGCGATCTCCTTCCATCAGTCCCACAACCGGAACTGCTGGAGATCTAGTTCCTTGGCCAATGTGGCGGAAGGCGCAGCATTTGCATCTTATTCGTGCGTTTGGCGCCATATCATGTCATGATCTGCCGATGACATCACCCGATCTCAACTTACTGTTCCCTCTCGACGTCCTGCTGACCGAAGGCAGCGTGGCGCGC
This sequence comes from Mesorhizobium sp. WSM4833, assembly GCF_055811095.1. Lineage (NCBI taxonomy): Bacteria > Pseudomonadati > Pseudomonadota > Alphaproteobacteria > Hyphomicrobiales > Phyllobacteriaceae > Mesorhizobium > Mesorhizobium sp. WSM4833. Next base: position 154,412 of record NZ_JBVVQG010000001.1, on the reverse strand, counting down.
GCCGCCAGCCGCCTACGCCTCAGCCCTTCGGCGATGAGCCGCACGCTGGCGCGACTGCGCCAGGCGACGGGCGATCCGCTGCTGGTTCGCGCCGGTCGAGGCCTTGTGGCTACGCCGCGTGCGGAAGAACTGCGACAGCAGGTAGGCCCTGTCGTCCAGGATGCGGAGGCGATCCTGCGCCCTGCCACCTTGCTCGATCTCCCGAACCTGGACAGGGTCTTCACGCTGCGCACCAATGAGAGCTTCGTCGAAGAGTTCGCACCTCGTCTCGTTGCCCGTATCCAGGCCGATGCGCCCGGCGTGCGGCTGCGCTTTGCACCGAAGTCCGACCGGGACGTCATGTCGCTGCGCGACGCGGCGATCGATCTGGACATAGGCGTCGCTGGCGAGACCGGCCCGGAGGTGCGCATCCAGGCGTTGCTTCGCGACCGCTTCATCGGCGCTGTGCGAACGGGCCATCCCTTGACCGAGGGCGCGGTGACGCCTGAGCGCTATGCCGCAGGCCGACACATCAGCGTTTCACGGCGTGGCCGCGAGAAAGGGCCGATCGACGAGGCTTTGAACCGGCTCGGGCTGCGGCGGACCGTCGTGTGCATGGTTTCCGGTTTCTCGGCAGCCCTTGCCATGGCCCGCACATCAGACCTGATCGCCAGCGTTCCGGAGCGGCATACCGAGGGCGCACGCGCCGGCATGCGCAGTTTTCCCCTGCCGGTTGCCACCGCGGAAGTCACCATCTCCATGCTCTGGCATCCGCGCCTCGATGCCGATCCGGCGCAACGCTGGTTGCGCGACTGTGTGCGGGAGGTGTGTGCGGCGTCGCGCTAACAACGATGAGAAGCCTGCGCCAACCGCCCAGGCTTCTCATCTGTCCAGTCTATTCGGTTTGGCGTTTCTGCAAATGCCTCAGTGCGCTTAGTGTGAGCGTCGCCATGACCGAACAGTAGGCGACCAGCGGCCACGCCGTGTCTCCGCCGAGCAGGACGACGAACAACGTGCCGAAGATGCCGACGACAAGGCTCTGGATGCAGAAGTAGAGTGCGACTGCGGTTCCCGCGACATCGCCAAACGCCTCGAGTGCACCGTTTGCGGTGACTGAGACAATGAAGACGATACCCACGGCAACGACCCACATCGGCAAGATAAATGTCGCGAAGGACGGCTGTGCGAACAGTTGCCCCACTGCCAATAGCGCTGCGCCGAACAGCAGCATCGCCATGCCTCTGATGGCACCGCCGGCGATGCCCCAGCTTGCAATGAACCTTCTGGCGAAGCGGGTGGTGACGATCATCACCAGCGCCGCGGTGGCGAAGGCTAGACTGAAGCCGAACTGTGAAAAGCCGGCGCGATCCATGAGCACCCGTGGCGCAGTCGAAAAGAACACGAAGAAGGCGCCCATGGCGGCACTGAATGCAAGCGTGTAGGTCCAGAAGGCAAGACTGGAGAGAATGGGTCGAAGCGCCATTCGCCTGGTATCGCCATTCGAGGGGCGGGTTTCGTGCCATTTCGGCCATGCGTTGAGGGTAGCTGCCGTGGCCAGGACTCCGAGCGTCAGGAAGATCGCCCGCCAGCCGAAATTGTCGGCAATCAACGCACCGGCAACCGGCCCCAACGCCGGCACGAAAGCCAACATCGAGCTGAACAGGCCGTAAATGACGGCACTTTCGGGTCTTTGCGCATAGACGTCGCGAACCGTTGCGAAGGTTGCAACGAGAATGGCGGACGCACCAATGGCCTGCACGACGCGCAGGACGACGAAGACAGCGGCCTGCGAGGTGCTGGCGAGCAGAAAGGAAGCGCCTGAAAACAAAAGCGCGCCACCGATCAGCACCGGGCGCCTGCCGATCCTGTCGGAAATCGGGCCGAAGACGACTTGGCCGAGCCCAAGACAGATCATGTAGAGGCTCAGCGTCAGCTGGATGACATCAGGCGATGTCTCGAGGATTCCCGGCATCGCCGGGACAATCGGGAGGTAGATGTCCATGGCCAGCGAGGCCAGGATGTCGAAGGGCGCCATCAGCACCATGGCTGCTGGCAGGGAAGTGGTCCATGTCGGGTTTTTTGGAAGAGGCATGATTGAACATCCGCTCAAATGGCTACATTTGGCGGCGATCTGCCGTTCTCACTGAAGATGGGAAATGACGGGCCGCCGCAACAACGAAGTGCTGTTGCGGCCTACTTGTCTGCTGACTTGCTGGTTCCCATAACCGCTATCCCGGAAAATGACGGCGCAGACATTCTCTCGAGTGCGCTCGCGTTTCCCTAGCAGCCGAAGGTTGCCCAGGCAACAGGATCAGCTTGATGCGCGTCAACGCGCCATCGCCGCCTCGAGCACCCTGAAAATCCGCTCGTCCGCGCATTGGGCAACGTTGAAGCGCAGGAAACGGCCAGCCGTTCCGGACAGGCTGAATGCGTTGCCGGGCGCCAGCACGATGTTGTCGGCCAGAGAGCGGCGGGCGACTTCGGCCGCATCGACGCCGTCCGGCAGGCTGCACCACAGGAAGAGGCCAGCCGGCTGGTCGATCCACGGCGTGATGGCGATCGCTTTCAGGTGGGCGGCCGTCTCGCCCATGGCGCGCGCAAGCTTCGCGCGCAGCAAATCCATGTGCTTGCGGTAGCTGCCGTCCTTCAGCAACGTCAGCACCAGTTCGGCCGCGAGCCGGCCACCGCCGAAGGTCGTGGCGATCTTGAGGTCGGTCAGGGGCTCGATCCAGTCGCGCGGTGCGGCGATGAAGCCGCAGCGAACCGATGCCGACAGTGTCTTGGAGAAGCTGCCGATATGGACAACGCGGTTGAGACCATCGAACGCCGCCAGCCTGGGGGCGGGCGCATGTTCGAAATCGGCGAAGATGTCGTCCTCGACAATGGTCAATTGCGATTGATCGGCGAGTTTCAGCAGCCGGTGCGCGGTGACTGGCGACAGCACCGCGCCGGTCGGATTGTGGATGCCGGAATTGGTGATGTAGAGGCGTGGCCGATGCTCGGCCAACGCCTGCGCGAACAGATCGATATCCGGCCCCGACGGCGTGTAGGGAACGCTGACGACCTTAGCCCGGTGAGCGCGCAACAGGGCGTGGAAGTTGAAGTAGCAGGGGTCGTCGACCAGCACGGTGTCGCCGGGCTCGATCAGGAACCGGCACAGGAGGTCGATGGCCTGCGTGCCTGATTCCGTCAGCATGATCTGCTCGGGCGAGGCCTCGATGCCATGCCCGGCCATGCGCCGCGCCAGCAATTGCCGCAGCGGTGGCAGGCCGAGCGGCGTGCCGTAATCGGCCAGTGCGACATCGTCGGCACGCGCCACCGTGCGCAGTGCCCGGCGCAGCCCTGCCTGTGGCATCCATGAAGCGGGCAGCCAGCCGCAGCCGGGCTTCAGCATGTCATCGCCGGCCTCCAGGGACTGGCGCGAGATCCAGAGCGGATCGACGGCGCGGTCGAGGCGGGGGCCGATTTCGGCCAGCGACAGCGGCGCCAGCGATCCGGCGGCATAGAAGCCGGAGCCCGGCCGCGAGCGGATCGCGCCTTCGGCGGCGAGCCGCTCATAGGCTTCGACCACGGTGGATTTGGACACTCGCATGGATTTGGCAAAGGCGCGGATCGACGGCAATTGCCCTCCCGGCGTCAGGCTGCGCGCCGCGATCCGCTGGCGGATCGTCGCCATGACGCCTTCGACCAGCGTACCGCCGCTCTCGCTTCCTGTAGTCTGCTTGTCCATCCGTACTGCTCTGCTGACCATGACAGTTTTGCATAATTGTACCGCATTGTCTCTGGCGATACTACCGGCTCCGCGCGATACGGAGCCGACAAACGGAGCATACGATGGACAAGACCGCGAGTGGCTGGATGAATGGATTCATCGGCGTGTTGATCTTCAGCGGCTCGCTGCCGGCAACGCGCGTGGCGGTCAGGGAATTCGATCCGACATTCCTGACCTCGGCCCGGGCGGCGATTGCCGGACTGCTTGGCCTTGCGCTGCTGCTCCTGTTTCGGCAGAAACGCCCGGAGCGCGGCGATCTGCTGTCGCTGGTGATCGTGGCACTTGGCGTGGTTGTCGGCTTTCCCTTGCTGACCGCGCTGGCGCTGAAGCACGTCACCACGGCCCATTCCATTATCTTCGTCGGCCTGCTGCCGCTGGCCACTGCGATATTCGGCGTGCTGCGCGGCGGCGATCGGCCGCGCCCGGCGTTCTGGTTGTTTTCATGCATAGGCAGTGCGCTGGTCGCGGGCTTTGCGCTGACGCAGGGCGTGACTGCCTCGCCGGTCGGCGACGGTCTGATGCTGGCTGCCATCATCGCTTGCGGCCTCGGCTATGCCGAGGGCGCCGCGCTGTCGCGCAGGCTCGGCGGCTGGCAAGTGATCTGCTGGGCGCTGGTGCTGTCGCTCCCGGTCATGCTGGTGCTGACGCTGATGACCATGCCGCCGTCGTTCGACGGCGTCGGCGTCAGTGCGTGGATGGGGCTTGCCTATGTCTCGTTGTTCAGCATGCTGATCGGCTTCGTGTTCTGGTATCGCGGGCTGGCGCAAGGCGGCATCGCCGCGGTTGGACAGTTGCAGCTGCTGCAGCCATTTTTCGGGCTGGCACTGGCAGCGACGCTGCTGCACGAGCAGGTCAGCCCGCTGATGGTGGTCGTTACGCTTGGCGTCGTGCTTTGCGTCGTAGGCGCCAAGCGATTCGCGAAGCAGGAATTGCCACGACGCGCGATTGCCTGACGACGGTGCCGTCCTCGCCTAAAACTTCGTCACCACCCCAATACCAATGCCCTCGAAGCCGCCCATCGCCATCAGGGCCGCAGGCGCCTCGTCGAGGCTGATCCTCTTGCCGACCAGCAGTTCGGGCTTCAGCTTGCCGTTGCGGATCATGTCCATCATCGCCTGGTAGCGGTAGGCCTGCATGCCGTGGCTGCCGAGGATTTCGAGCTCGAAGGCGATCACCTTGTCCATCGGCACCTGCGGCCGGGCATGCTCGCCCAGCATCAGGCCGACCTGCACATGGCGGCCGCGCCGGCGCAGATTGGATATCGAATTGAACGAGGTGGTGGGGTGGCCGAGCGCGTCCATCGACATATGCGCGCCGCCATTGGTGATCTGCTTGACCGCCTTGACCACGTTCGGCGTTGTAGATGCATTGATGGTGGCGACGGCGCCGATCTTTTTGGCGAAATCCAGTTTCTCGTCGGTGAGATCGATGGCGATGACATTGGCGCCCATGGCGCTGGCAATCATAATCGCCGACAGGCCGACGCCGCCGCAGCCATGCACCGCGACCCATTCGCCCGGCTTCACTCGGCCCTGGTCGACAATGGCTCGAAACGAAGTGACGAAGCGGCAGCCGAGGCTGGCGGCGGTGGCGAATTCCATCTCGTCGGGCAGGCGCACAAGATTGGTGTCGGCATGTTCGATGGCGACATATTCGGCAAACGAGCCCCAGCCGGTGAAGCCAGGCTGTGTCTGGTGCTCGCAGACCTGGTGATTGCCCGAATTACACTCGAAGCAGCGGCCGCAGCCGACGGCGAACGGCACTGTGACGCGCTCGCCGGCCTTCCAGCGCGTGACCTGCTTGCCCGCGGCGACGACGATGCCGGCAAGTTCGTGGCCCGGCACGTGCGGCAGCGTGATGCCTTCGTCATGACCCATCCAGCCATGCCAGTCGCTGCGGCACAGACCGGTCGCCTCGACCTTGATGACGACGCCATCGGCTGCCGGCTTCGGATCAGGAATGGTCTGGATCCTCGGCGCTTCGCCGAATTTCTCGAAGACGACGGCTTTCATCGATAACTCCAAATAATTTCACGGACCACGCGCATCGAAGCGCGAAGATAGCCGATTCCTTGGCGCGGCGAGTCCGAAATTGATGCTGTCGATCAGGCCTGGGACGCGGGAGCCGTGTCGAGCAGCGGCTGCCAGGCTCGGAACCAGTCGTCGGCCTCGGCGTCCCATGGCCAGATGCCTTCAGTCGTCGGAAAAATCAGCTGCACGACACGGAAATCCGGGCCGTCGTAGAACCAGAGATCCCAGCCGAAATGCTCGGGGTAGTGCTCGATATGAACAGCGCCGAACTGGCAGTCGAAGTCTTTGACGAAGCCGGACGTTCGCTGTCCTGGTTCGAAAACCTCGCCTGAGTGGACCCGTCTGCAATACTCGTTGATGATGGACTGCGAGATTTCAGGCCTCAGACCTATCACGACCAATTCTGGAGCCCCGAAATTGTGCTCGATACCGACTGAATAGGCGAAGGGCGCCAGGTCGCCTTCCTCCAGCACGTACAGGATATGGCAGCCATAGGCCTCGATGTCGGCAAGCGCCTTTACTTCCTCTGGATCGGTGGCTTCTCTATTCGGCATCGATCTGGTTCTGGGGCGCCGCTTTCTGGAAGGCCGGCAGCGCCATGCAGGCGGCGTTGATGCGCGCGATCGTCGGGTAGGGCGTCAGATCGACGCCAAAGCGGGCATTGCTGGCAATCTGTGCGGCGAGGCAGATGTCAGCCAGACCCGGCGCGTCGCCATGGCAGAATGTTCCGGTCTCCGCCGACAAGGCCAGGATCTTTTCAAGCGGCTGAAAGCCCTCGTTCACCCAGTGGCGGAACCAGTTGACGACGTCCTCGTCGCCGGCGCCGAACAGCGTGCGCAGCGAGGTCAGCACGCGCAGATTGTTCACCGGGTGGATGTCGCAGGCGATCATCTGCGCCAGCATTCTGACCCGTGCCCGACCGGCCGCATCCCCTGGCAATAGCGGTGGTTCCGGGCTGGTCTCGTCGAGGAATTCGATGATCGCCAGCGATTGCGTCAGCAGCGTGCCGTCGCCGAGCACCAGCGCCGGCACCAGCCCTTGCGGATTGACCGCGAGATAGGCTGGTTCGAGGTGCTCGCCATGGCGCAGATGATGCGGGATGTAGTCGTAGCTCAGCCCCTTCATCTCCAGCGCGATCCGCACCCGGTAGGAGGTGGAGGAGCGATAGTAGTTGTGCAGGACGAGTTTGCTCATGCGCTCACTTCGGCTGGCCGATGGTCACTTCGATGGTGCCGATGCCGTCGACGCCGCCGGTCATCGTGTCGCCGGGGCCAACCGCGCCGACGCCTGCCGGCGTACCGGTGAAGATCAGGTCGCCGGGCTCGAGCTCCATCGCCTCGCTGCAGATCGACACGATATCCGGTATCGGCCAGATCAGTTCGGCGAGGTCGGCATCCTGCCCGACCTTGCCGTTGACGGCGAGCCAGATGCGGCCCTTCTGTGGGTGGCCGGATTCGTGCGCTTGCACCAACGGGCTGCAAGGGGCGGAGCGGTCGAAGGCCTTCGACCAGTCCCAGGGCCGGGCGGCCTTCTTGGCCTCGTCCTGCAGGTCGCGGCGGGTGAGGTCGATGCCGACACCATAGCCCCAGACATGGTCCAGCGCCTTGTCGCGGGGAATGCGGAAGCCGGCTTTGCCGATCGCGGCCACCAGTTCGATCTCGTGGTGCAGATTGGCCGTCAGCGGCGGGTAGGGGATAGCGGTGCCGGAATCGACCACCGCGTCGGCCGGCTTGGTGAAGAAGAAGGGCGGATCACGCTCGTCATTGCCGAATTCGCGGGCATGCGCCGCGTAGTTGCGGCCGACGCAGTAGATACGGCGCACCGCAAAACGATCGGACGAGCCGGCAACGGCCACCGATGCGGTTGCGGGCAGGGGAAGGACGAATTCTGTCATCAAGGGTCTCTGCTTGGTTGCCGGAACATTCGACCGATTTGGGGGCCTGGACAAGGCGATTTGGTCGAGAAAGTGCCGGCGGCACTTTCCGCCGGAGATGGCGATATACTATTTGGCAATAATCTGGCCATGGTGGAGAGGTTATTCTAATCGCTCACGAACTGAAATGAACCCCATGACCGCAACCCACGATCGCGCCCGGTTCCTGATCATCGACGACCATCCGCTGTTTCGTGAGGCGCTGCACAGCGCCGTGCAGATGGCCTATCCGGAAGTCGACACGGTGGAGGCGCGCTCGATCACCGAGGCGCTCGATCTTCTGGCCGATGCCAAGCCGTTCGACCTCGCGCTTCTCGACCTCTCGATGCCCGACGTGCACGGTTTTGACGGCCTGCTGCAACTCCGGACCCGCTATCCGCGCCTGCCCGTGGTGATCGTCTCTGGTTACGAGGAGCCGAAGATCATTTCCGAAGCGCTGTCCTATGGCGCTGCCGGCTTCATCCCGAAATCGGCGCGCAAGAGCGACCTCGCCGCAGCCATCCGCTCGGTGATGGAAGGCGCGATCTATGTGCCGGAGACCTATGAAGGCCGGCCGCCGGATGCCGACAGCGCCGACCGCGCCGACATGGTGCAGCGCCTGTCGACACTGACGCCGCAACAGCTGCGCGTGCTGCAGATGCTGCGCCAGGGCCTGCTCAACAAGCAGATCGCCTACGAGCTGCAGGTGGGAGAGACCACGGTGAAAGCGCATGTCTCGGAAATCCTGCGCAAGCTCAATGTCTACAGCCGCACGCAAGCGGTGATCGAGGTGTCGAAGCTGGACAATGCGGAGTTGTTTCGCGATCAGGCTGGGTTTTGAGGGCGGGCGTCCACCGTCATGGCTCATGACAGCGAAAGTCTCATCAGCGGGCGGGCCGCATCGCGGTGCGCGATGGCTTGGAAACCTGCGCTCTCGAAGGTCGACACGTAGCCGCTACCCGTTGCGCTCGGCGACTTGCCGCCATCGAGCGGCATCGCCTCGATCGCCTTCGCGCCATGTCGTCTTGCGTGAGCGATGCTCGCCTCGATCAGCGTTCGCGTCATCCCGCGGCGACGATAGCCCTTGCGGACGTAGAAGCAGGAGATGAACCATGTCTCTTCCCTGCGATCTTCTGCCCCGATCCATCTTTTCTTCAGGTAAGGCACGGCTTCGATGGGCGTGATTTGGCACCACCCGACGGCCATTTCTCCATCGAAGGCCAAAAGGCCCTGAGGCACATCGCCCGATAGCGCCGCTTGCTGAAATTCGTGCCGATTCCGATCGGGCGGCTGCTTTCGGTAAGCCGGGCCGATCCTGCCATACATGCACCAGCAACGACCGACAGGCCCGCTCGCCGAAAACAGATCCACGAGTGCCGGCCAATTCTGTCGAGAAAGCGGTTCGACTCGAAAGCTCATTGCCCACAAACGCCGACAGTCGCCATCGGGTTCGGTTGCCGCGCAGCAATGTCCGCTTTCTCGTCCATCGCGACGGCGCCGAAGCGGAGCTGTTTCGCGATCAGGCCGGGTTTTGGGTTCGCCCAAAGCGATGGTCAAGCGAGCGTGGTTAAAAGTGCACTGTCACCGCAATTCGCAATTGCCAGAAAGTCAGTCCATTTTTCGGTTCGAAAGTGCGTTAAAAACATTGTTGTAGACGTTGCTAATTTCCCAGCCCCTACTCTCAAAATAACTCTCAACAACCTCAAGGACCCAATTCGCGAACTCAGGTCCGTCCATCCACCTTTTCCTCACTACAAGACCCCAGAGTAGAAAAATAAATCTACGGTCGTATGAATATTCGTGGGATATCTTCCGGGAAAATAAATCAACGAATTCGCCGTATTTTTCCTTAGAATCCTCATCAAATTCAGATTTCAAGTTTGAACGTATGAAATCCAAAAATACAGAGTATCTCAATCTTTCTACTTCAGATATGCCAATATCGATTGCCGCGAGAATTTCTGCGACAGTTTCTCTGACAACGATCTCGATAGGAAATTTACCTACTATATCTACTATATCCAATTTTTGTTTTCCCGTTACGACCCATCGCCGGCTTAATATTTGACGCCCAGAGAATTCATCACGCTGCGACACGATGAACACGGTCCCATTTGCGCCCCTGTCGGTCCAGGCAGGGTCCTGCCGATGGATGCGGTACCTACCGACAGGTTCTGGGGGTTTTCTCCTGCATTCATTGCTTTTGATATAGCGTCAATTTCGCCGCAACAGCCATGCGCTTGTGATTTTTGTGTCACATTTGCGAACGCCTCGTCCACTGTCGAATTTGTTGATCGCTGAACCCCAAGTTTTTCAGCGGCCCGCAAACTTAGTCCTGGATAGGCAGCGCCGGTTTCGGACGATACCGCGAATGATGCCGCTCCCTGCTTAACCCCCAAAGATTCGGCAGAGAGCGCCGCTTTTGACGCAAGTGTTTTGGCTATCGTCAACTCAGAAACGGTAGCGAGCGCCTTAACCCCAAGCCCGCCTGGTATGACGCCAAAACGCCATCAGCTGTATCGGCTCTTCCTGATCTGCTAAGGTTGTATTTTCCCAAGGCCTTTCGGGTAACTTCCGGTGAAGCGCCATCTAATACGCTGAGGTCACCGTCGGCGTTTCGGAGAGCTGACGCCAGCCTGTCCGCTTGCTTGTCCTGTTCACGGGCTTGCTTCTCTGCCGCCGCTCTGTCCTTGGCGACTTGCGCGGATGATGGTGTGCTAGCGACGTGCCCGTTGTTGTCGGCGTTATTGACCGGATCGTTCTGGGCATACGCATACCGGTTGGTGCCGACGCCTGCTTTGGTCGGATCCCAGTCATCCGGTGAAATAAACCGCCCCAGCACCGGGTCCATGTACCGAGCATTGAGATACAGCAGGCCGGTCTCGGGATCGAAGCGTTCGCCGATGTAGTTCTTCTGCGTCTGGAAGCCGGTGTTGAGGCTTTCGCCATAGGTGGCGTAGCTGGTGGCGTCGACGACGGTGCCCGACATGTCGGTGACTTGGCGCACCGAGGCGAGATGTTCGCGGTGCAGGAAGTATTTGGTGGTGCCGACGACCTTGATGTCGGGATGCGGATAGCGCGTGTAGATCTCCGCGCCCGGTGTTGCCGGATTGATCTCGACATTGGCGTCGGGATAGAGCGTCGTGGCGAAACTCGATGACTTCTTGGCCCGCGCACCATCAGGTCCATAGGCGAAATTGACGGTGTTGGAGGCGCGGGTGACCGTCTTGAGGCGATTGGCCTCGTCCCACACAAAGGTGCGGCAGAAGGCGTCATAGGTAAAGGTTTTGACGAGACCATTCGGGTCTGTCTTCGTTTCCGGCAGGCCGCACACGGCATTGTAGGTGGTGGTCGAAACAAAGCGCGCGTCGGCGACCTGTCCGCCGGAGGACGCGCTCCTTTCAAGACGATCGGAATAGCGCGTGAGAAGTGATCAGGCCAGCAAATGCGCCAGCAGCGCCCTTAGTTGGGCCGGCTTCAGCGGCTTGCGCATCAGTTCGATGCCGCCGGAGCGGGCGGCTTTGGCGACCGCTTCCGAACTGTCGGCGGTGACGATCAGCGCCGGCACGGCGCGGCCGAGATAGTCGCGGACCTCGGCGATGGTCGTGGTACCGAGATCGCCGCCGTCGAGATGCTGGTCGGCAATGACGATGTCGGGCACCCAGTCGGTGTCGCCAAGCATGTCGAGCGCATCGTCGGTCGAGGTCGCGGCCCGCACCAGGCATTGCCAGCGTTCGAGCAGGAAGGTCATGGCCTGCAGCACTTCGATATCGTTCTCGACCAGCAGCACCTTGGTGCCGAACAGGCCATAGCCGCGCGGCCGTTCCATGTCGGCAACGCTGGCGATGGCATCGGCTGGCGCACCGATGCCGACGGGTACATCGATGTGGAAGATCGTGCCGCGTCCGACCTTCGACGAGAATGTCACGGGATGACCGAGCGCGCTGGCCATGCGGCGCACGATGGCGAGCCCGAGCCCGAGACCGCCACCGTCCAGTTCGGCATTGGCCGGCGAGGTGCCGCGGTGGAACTCCTCGAACACCGCCTCGCGCTGGTCGTCGGGAATGCCGCAGCCCGTGTCGGCGACGTCGATGCGGATGGTGTCGCCGCGATGCCTGGTGCCGACAAGCACGCCGCCCGAGCGTGTATAGCCCAGCGCGTTGGAGAGAATGTTCTGCAGGATACGGCGCAGCAGCGTGCGGTCGGAGCGGACCACGGCATGGACCGGCCGGAATTTCAGCGACAGGCCTTTCATCTCCGCCACCGGCAGGAAATCCGAGCGGAGCGACGAGAACAGCGCCTCCAGGCTGACGTCGCTTATGTCGGGCTGCACCACGCCGGCATCGAGCTTGGAGATGTCGAGCAGGGTTCGCAGCAGGTCCTCCATCGTCTCCAGCGAGCGCTCGACCTGCCGCACCAGTTTCTTGCCCTCGTCGCTGGTCTGAACTTCGGCGAGGGCCGAAACCGAAAGGTGGGCGGCATTCAGCGGCTGCAGCACGTCGTGACTGGCAGCGGCGAGGAAACGGGTTTTTGACAGGTTCGCCAGTTCGGCGTTTTCCTTGGCGGCACTGAGGTCAATGTTCGACTGCTCCAGCCGCCGCAAGGTCGAGTGAAGTTCCTCGGTACGTGTACGCACCCGGTTTTCCAGCGAGATCGTGGTCTGGAACAGCGAAAAGGCGTTGCCTTGCTGGTCCATCGAGCGCTCGACGCGGCTGACCAGTGCCGCGTTGATCTTCTTCAGCTTTTCAAGATCGTTTATGTCCCTCAGCGGCATCTCGTTGCGCCGTCCTATTCCGCCGCCTGGCGCTCGCCGAAGGCGATGCCGGTGAAAGTCTGGTTCAGATGCATCGACCGGTACTGTTCGCCATAGGTGCCGAAGCCGATGACATTGTTGACCCGGTAGAGTTCCGAGATCTCGCGAAACACCTGCCGATTGCGTGCGTCCAGCCGGCGCAGCACGCAGTCGAAGCCGAGGATCATGTCGATACCGCCAAGCCTCTCCTCGACGTCGCGCAGGGCGGCGCGCGTCGATTCGACCATGTCCTTGGGCTGAGCGATCGACAGCACGACGCCATCGTCTATGGCGCAGAAGAACGACAGCGAGCCGTCGGCATGCATCTTCTGGATCGACCGGCAATAATATTGTCCGCCCACCTTCACCACCACGGGATGCGAGGCGAAGCTCAGTGGCGTCAGCATCTGCGCGACGATACCGACGGACGCGGCATATTCCTGCGCCGCATTGGTGGCGTTGAACTCGCGCACGATGCGGTGATCTGGATCGGAAGCCGTCACCACCAGTTTCTCATCGGTGGGAACGAAATTGTCGGTCTTGAAGACATGGAAGGGAATTTCGGTCGATATCAGCACGATGATGGCGCTGTCGGAGGTGACCTTGCCGTTCGAGATCAGGCGCGTCGTCTCGAATTTCAGATCGTCGCCGGCGGAGCCGCCAAGCAGCGGAATGTCATCGAGGCCCCAGTGGATGGCTGAACTCACCGCTTCTTCGGCATAGGAGAGCCCGTCGATGAAGCAGAGCGCGAAAGTGCCTTTGGTCCGATCGCAACCGAGGCGTGCGCGCAGCGATCGCCGCAGGGTCTCGACCTCGCCGGTGATCCTGTCCATACCCGACGAGGACAGATTTTCGACCATCACGCTGACGGCGGTAAACGCGGGGGACGGAAGCAGCATGGCCAGCACATGACCATCCTCGAGACCTTGCGGCGTGATCTCGCCGGCAGTCGAGCAGCCGGCGTGGTGGAGCGCCGGCGCGTGGGTCATGAGCGCCTGGGAAAGGGCGCTGGCTTCGACCAGGCTCTGGGAAAAGAACAGCAGGGCAAAGCCCGCGTCTATGGCGGCTGCTTCCAGTGCGATCGCCTTGGCGAACGCCTCCATGTCGGGCTCGTCCGTGGTGAGCGCCGACAGGCCGCATGCATAGCGCGTCTGTGAATTGGCCAGCGATGTTCTCCGCATTTCCTCCGACGCTTTTTGTGCGCGGCTGTTTTAAATGCTTCTGGCGCGCGGGCGTCGACCGACATTGTTGCCTTCAATCGGCGGTTTGGCAATGGGGCCACCGGCACCGCATGTTTGGGCGCGGCCATGACCGAAAGTACAATGTGCCGCGTTTGCGACGTGCTGTTTTTTGTCCGATGTGCGGTGTACCAATAACGCATGGCCGATGCGCCAACGCCGCGTTGGCAACGTGATGACCAAGGTTGATACCCAGGGAGGGACCATGTCGGACGTTTCGTTGATGGTGAACGGAAAGCGGGTCAGCGGTGCTGCCGAGGACCGAACACTTCTGGTTCACTTCCTGCGGGAAAATCTCGGCCTTACCGGCACGCATGTCGGTTGCGACACCTCGCAATGCGGTGCCTGCGTCGTCCACGTCGACGGCAAGGCGGTCAAATCCTGTACGATGCTCGCGGTGCAGGCCTCCGGCTCGACCGTGTTGACGATCGAGGGCCTGGCCAATGGCGCCGACCTGCATCCGGTGCAGGCCGCCTTCAAGGAACATCACGGGCTGCAGTGCGGCTTCTGCACGCCGGGCATGATCATGACGGCGACCGACATGATCGGTCGCCACCCCGAAGGGCTCGACGAGGCGACGGTGCGTGCCGAGCTCGACGGCAACATCTGCCGCTGCACCGGCTACCACAACATCGTCAAGGCGATCCTCGCCGCATCGACGACGATGAAGGGGTCGAAGGGTAAGGCGAAACAAGCGGCTTGAACGAGGCAGTAGGGCAATAAGGCAGTAGGGCAGTAGGGAATCGGAGCCAATTTTTCCCTACTGCCGTACTGCCCTACTCACCTACTCCCCTACAATCTCGGGAGGAATTTCTGATGGGCATTGAAGGTGTTGGCGCTCGGGTCGCGCGCAAGGAAGACAAACGATTCATCACGGGCGCCGGCCGCTATGTCGACGACATGGTGGTTCCCGGCATGAAGCACGCCGCCTTCGTGCGCAGTCCGCACGCGCATGCGCAGATCAAGAAGATCGATGTGAAGAAGGCCCAAGGCATGCCCGGCGTCATCGGCGTGCTGACCGGCAAGGAACTCAAGGCCGATGGCATCGGCAATCTCATCTGCGGCTGGATGATCCACTCCAAGGACGGCTCGCCGATGAAGATGGGGGCATGGTCGCCACTCGCCTTCGACCGGGTCCGTTATGTCGGTGACGCCGTCGTCATTGTCGTCGCCGAGACCAAGGGGCACGCGCGTGACGCCGCCGAGGCGGTCGAGATCACCTACAAGGAGTTGAAGGCCGTCGTCGACGCCTCCAAGGCGATGGACAAGGGTGCGCCGCAGATCCACCCCGAAGCGGACAACAATCTGATCTTCGACTGGGACATCGGCAATGCCGACGACACGGAAGCGGCCTTCGGGAAGGCAGCCCATGTGGTCAAGATGGACATCATCAACAACCGGCTGGTGCCTAACGCCATGGAGCCGCGCGCCGCACTTGGCCATTACGACAAGGCCGAGGATCACTACACCTGCTGGACGACCTCGCAGAACCCGCATGTGGCGCGGCTGGTGATGAGCGCCTTCTACAATGTCGCGCCGGAAAACAAGCTGCGCGTGATCGCGCCCGATGTCGGCGGCGGTTTCGGCTCGAAGATCTACATCTATCCCGAAGAGATCGTCTGCCTGTGGGCGTCGAAGAAGACCGGCGTGCCGGTCAAATGGGTGGCTGACCGGACCGAGAGTTTTCTGACCGACGCGCATGGCCGCGACCATCACACCCATGCTGAAATGGCCTTCGACAAGGACCACAGGATCCTCGGCCTGAAGGTCGAAACCCAGGCCAATCTCGGCGCCTATATGTCGCTGTTTTCGTCGGCGACGCCTACCTACCTCTATGCGACGCTGCTGTCGGGCCAGTACAATATCCCGGCCATCCACGCCAATGTGAAGGCGATCTATACCAACACCGCGCCCGTCGATGCGTATCGCGGGGCAGGGCGGCCGGAAGCGACCTTCGTCATGGAGCGCATGATGGAGACGGCGGCCCGCCAGTTCGGCGTCTCGCCGGCCGAGCTGCGGCGCAAGAACTTCGTCACAGCGTTTCCGCATCAGACGCCGGTCATCATGTGCTATGATGCCGGCGACTATGCCGCTTCGCTCGATGCGGCAATGAAGGCGTCGGATTATGCCGGCTTTGCCAAGCGCAAGGCCGCCGCCGCCAAGAAGGGGCTGCTGCGCGGCATTGGCATGAGCTGCTACATCGAAGCCTGCGGCATCGCGCCGTCTGCTGCCGTCGGCTCGCTCGGCGCCGGTGTCGGCCTTTGGGAATCGGCGGAAGTGCGCGTCAACGCGGTCGGCACGATCGAGGTGCTGACTGGCTCGCACAGCCACGGCCAGGGCCATGAGACGACCTTCGCGCAACTGGTCAACGAGCGCTTCGGCGTGCCGCTCGATTCGGTCTCGATCGTGCATGGCGACACCGACAAGGTGCAGATGGGCATGGGCACCTATGGCTCGCGCTCGGGTGCAGTCGGCATGTCGGCCATCGTCAAGGCCCTCGACAAGGTCGAGGCCAAGGCCAAGAAGATCGCGGCACACCTGCTCGAAGCCGACGAAGGCGATATCGTCATCGAGAATGGCGCGCTGAAGGTCGCCGGCACCGACAAGAACGTGCCGTGGTTCCAGATGGCGCTGGCCGCCTACACTGCCCACAACCTGCCGGGCGGCATGGAGCCCGGGCTGAAGGAGACGGCGTTCTACGATCCGTCGAATTTCACCTTCCCGGCGGGCTGCTATATCTGCGAGGTCGAGGTCGACCCGGAAACCGGCGTCACCGAGATCGTCCAGTTCGTCGCTGCCGACGATTTCGGCAACATCATCAACCCGATGATCGTCGAGGGCCAGGTGCATGGCGGGCTGGCGCAAGGCATCGGCCAGGCGCTGCTCGAAGGCGCCCATTATGACAATAGCGGCCAGCTTTTGACCGCGAGCTACATGGACTACACCATGCCGCGCGCCGGCGATCTGCCGTCGTTCAAGGTCTCGACCTCGAACACGCCATGCCCGGGCAATCCGTTGGGGATCAAGGGCTGCGGCGAGGCCGGCGCCATCGGTTCGCCGCCGGCGGTGATCAACGCCCTCACCGACGCCATCGGCAGCAACGATCTTGCCATGCCGGCTTCGCCGTCCACCGTCTGGGCCGCGATCCGCGCGACGAAACACTGAAAGCGAATAGCGAATAGGGAGTAGCGAATAGGGAAGAGAAGGCGGTGCGACTGGATAGATCCTATTCGCTATTCGCTACTCCCTATTCGCCCATTCACCCAAGGGAGAATTCCATGTACGCAGTCAACTATCACCGCGCCGCCTCGGTCGCCGATGCTGCCAAGCTGGTCAAGACAGGCGACGCCAAGCTGCTTTCGGGCGGTATGACGCTGATCCCGGCGATGAAGACGCGGCTTGCCGCGCCGTCGGACCTTGTCGACCTGTCGCGGATCGCGGAGCTGCAGGGCGTCAAGGTGTCGGGCAAGACCGTCACCATCGGCGCCGCCACCACGCATCACGCCGTTGCCAATGACGAGAAGCTGAAGAAGGCCTGTCCGGCGCTTGCCCATCTGGCGTCACTGATCGGCGATCCGGCGGTGCGCCACAAGGGGACGATCGGCGGCTCGATCGCCAACAACGACCCGGCGGCCGATTATCCGGCGGCGCTGCTGGCGCTGGGCGCCACCATTATCACCAACAAGCGCGAGATCGCTGCCGACAAATTCTTCAAGGGTCTGTTCGAGACCTCGTTGAAGGAAGGCGAGATCGTCACCGCGGTCACCTTCACCGCGCCGGCCAAGGCGGCCTATGAAAAGTTCCGCAATCCGGCATCGCGCTACGCCATCGTCGGCGTGTTCGTTGCCAAGGGCAAGGATGGCGTCAGCGTCGCCGTCACTGGAGCCGGCGATGACGGCGTCTTCCGCTCGAAGGAGATCGAGGCAGCATTGGCCAAGAATTTCGCGGCCTCGGCACTGGAAGGTGTGAAAGTGCCGGCGAAGAATCTGATGACCGACATCCATGCCTCGGCCGATTATCGCGCCAATCTGATCGCGGTGATGGCCAAGCGCGCGGTTGCGGCAGCCAACGCCTGAGAAACTGTTTGGAAACTCTACTCCGGCGGCCATCTGATGGCGTTTTCTGTGCTTCCGGTGCTCACGTACCAAAAGTACGCTCCGCTCCGGTTCTCGAAACCACCACCATATGACTCGCCAGGGCGAGTTTCGAAACAGTTTCTAATACGATCAGTCGCAGACAAGGCAAGGGGCCTCCGTGACCCCTTTTTCTCGTGCGGCGGCCTGCATCCGTTCAGTTGCTGATGGATCGCTGCCGCACTGCTTGAAGCAAATCCCCGCCGAGCCGGAGGCCGGACCTGATCCGGCAGCAATCTCGCACTTGCACAAATTCATATTGCACTGCAATATGGACTGGGCGGGAATGCGAGCTGGGTTCGAAATGTACCGTCGTACCCTTCGCATACCTATTGCGAGAGGATCGGCATGACCGACATTTCCGCGACGCATGTCGTTCCGTCCCGATCCGCCGCCGACAGATCAACCAGAACAAGACTGGCCTATCTCGACGGCTGGCGCGGGCTTTCGATCGCGCTGGTTCTGATCGGCCATTTCTTTCCGGTTCCGGGAATCAATCTTGGCGTGCTGGGCGTCGAATTCTTCTTCGTGCTCAGCGGCCGGCTGATGGGCGAGATCCTGTTCATCGAACGCTACCCGCTGAAAAAATTCTTCAAACGCCGCTTCTCCCGCATCTATCCGGCTCTTCTGGTCTTCGTAGTCGTCGCGATGATCGCGCTCTCCGGCACGTTCCTCGCCTTCAAATGGAAGGCCGCGCTGACGGCGCTGACATTCACCTACAATTATGCCGGCATTCTCGTGGCTCGGGCAGGGGCGCTCGACCATATCTGGTCGCTCTGCATCGAGGAGCACGCCTACATCATCCTGGCGCTGATCAGCGTCATCGTCTCAAGTCGCTCTCGCGTGGTCGTGCTGCTCCTGGCGCTGGCCTTGCTGGCCATGGCCAATGGCGCGGTTTCGTACTGGGTCTTGGGGATGGACTACGAAACCACTTATTGGCGCACGGATGTGCACATCGCGTCGATCCTGCTGTCGGCTTCGATCTGCCTGCTCAAGGCCGACGGCAGGCTGCCGGCGTTTTTGAGAGGCAAGCATGTGGCCCTGGTGGCGACGGTCTGTGCCGTTGTCCTGTTCCTGGATCGGGTGCCGACGCCGATGCACTATCTCTTCGCGGTGCCGCTGCTGGCTCTGGCCGTCAACGCACTCGATTTCAGCCCACGGTATTTTTCCGGATTGCTGTCGTCCTGGCCGATGGCGACGCTGGGGCTGTGGTCGTACTCGCTCTATTTATGGCAGCAGCCGTTCTACAAATTCGTCTATGAGCAAGGCAGCGCGCCGATACCGATGCTGGCCGCGGTCTTCGCTTGCGCGGCCTGCAGCTACTACCTCATAGAGCGCCCGGCGCGCGAATGGCTCAACCGTAACTGGTGAATGCCGTCGTGCCCGGCCAGATGATCGTGAGTGCAGGAGGAGGGATCGCGCTTCATAAGCAGACAGTCAATTAATTGTTTCTAATTTAACTTTCGGGAAAGCAATGACCTGCTTTCCGATCTAGGCCAGTCTCATTAGACATTGGTCTTATGGCAGGCATTCCTTATTGCCTCACCGGCTTACCGCCTAGTTTGTTCGCAGGACACATCTGAGAAGATGGTTCGAAGACGCATCTGGGAGGATGGAATGGATACGACCGGGGAAAGGGTGGGCGGCTGGCTCGACCGCTCACGCACCGTCGCCGAGCCTGGCTTCAGCAGGTGGATGGTGCCGCCGGCGGCGCTCTGCATCCACCTTTGCATCGGCCAGGCCTATGCGTTCAGCGTTTTCAACTTGCCGATGTCTAAGCTGATCGGCATCACCGACTCGGCGCCCGACGACTGGAAATTGACCGGCCTCGGCTGGATTTTCTCGATCGCGATCCTGTTCCTGGGCATTGCGGCGGCGTTCGGCGGTGGCTGGCTGGATCGCGTTGGTCCGCGCAAAGCCATGGTCGCTTCTGCCTGCTGTTTCGGCGGCGGCTTCATAGTCTCGGCGCTCGGCGTCTATCTGCACCAATTGTGGATCATCTATCTCGGCTACGGCGTGCTGGGCGGCATCGGTCTCGGCCTCGGCTATATCTCGCCGGTCAAGACGCTGATCACCTGGTTTCCGGACCGGCCGGGCATGGCAACCGGCATGGCGATCATGGGCTTCGGCGGCGGCGCCTTCATCGCCTCGCCGCTGTCGGTTTATCTGATGAAGCTGTTTTCGACGCCTGAGCACATCGGCGTCGCCGAAACCTTCCTGGTGCTGGGCATCGTGTATTTCGTCTTCATGCTGATCGGCGCCGTTATCGTCAGGGTGCCGCCGGAGGGCTGGAGGCCTGCCGGATGGACGCCGCCGGCGGCACAGAATGCGATGGTGACGACGTCCAATGTCCATCTCGACGATGCGTTGAAGACGCCGCAGTTCTGGCTGCTGTGGGGCGTGCTGTGCCTTAATGTGACGGCAGGGATCGGCGTGCTCGGCCAGGCCTCGGCGATGAGCCAGGAGATGTTTCCGGGACGCATCACGCCTGCCGCTGCCGCCGGCTTCGTCGGCCTGCTGTCGATCTTCAACATGCTCGGCCGCTTCTTCTGGGCCTCGACCAGCGATTATATCGGCCGCAAGACAACTTATGCCATCTTCTTCGCGCTGGGCGTCGTCCTCTATGCGGCGGTGCCGTGGACCGGCCAGACCGGCAGCGTTTTCCTGTTCGTGCTGTTCTACGGGATCATCCTCAGCATGTATGGCGGCGGCTTCGCCACCATTCCCGCTTACCTGCGCGACGTCTTCGGCGTGCGTTACGTCGGCGCCATCCACGGCCGATTGCTGACCGCGTGGTCGGTGGCGGGCGTGCTTGGCCCGGTGCTGGTGAATTATATCAGGCAGTACCAGATCGACAGCGGCGTTGCGAAGGCCGACGCCTACACGGTCACCATGTACATCATGGCCGGCCTGCTGGTTGTCGGCCTCCTGCTCAACCTGATGATGCGGCCCGTCAATGCGCGCTTCCACATGAAGACCGAACCAGCGGTGGCTTAGAGTCAGTTCCATCCCGATAGAATCGGGATGGGCTCTATCTTATTGTTTGAGCATGATCTTTTCCGAAAACCGGAGTCCACTTTCGGGATCAGCTCTGAGGAGACCGACCATGGCGCAAGACAACGAGAATTCGATCAAACTCACGCTGGCCTGGCTGCTGGTCGGCATCCCGTTGGTCTGGGGGTTCTGGATGACGCTGGTGAGTGCGACAGCCCTGTTCCAGTAGTCCTCGTCTTCGTGCGCGGATCTGCCTGGTCTGTCAGGCGCTGATCTGCCTGACGTAATAGCGCACCGCTTTCTTGCCGCCATGGATGACGGCGTCGCCGGCCTCGACGAAGCCGAGCGCGGCGTGAAAGGCATCCGAGGCGGGGTTCGGCGGGGCGGTGTTGACTTCGCAGGTGACCAGCGTGTGGCCGGCGCGCTCAACATGGCCGAACAGGTCCTGATAGAGCCGGCGGGCGTGGCCGCGGCCGCGTGCGTGCGCCGCCACGACGACCCGGTCGACATAGACGAAGCGCTCATAGCGTTCGCGGAACCACAGGAAATTCGGGCTGTCGTAGCGGGCGTCCTGGTCGAAGGTCATGATGAAGGCTTCGAGATCGCCGATGCGCCTGGTGTAAAATGCTTCGCCAAGCAGGAAGGACAGCCGCTCAGCCTCCAGCCACGACAGTTCGGCGGCATGCTCGTTGTTGAGCGCCAGGATCGCCGCTTCGTCTTGGGCCGATACACGGGCTATCGGGGCAGGGCTCGAGGTCATGCCTTGGCTGCCGCGATCGTTGCCGCTACCAGCGCTGTGTCGGTCAGCGTGTTGCGGTACTCGCGATCGAGATCGGAACCACCCATGCCGACATGGGGATTGCGGTAGTCCATGGCACTCGGCACATCCTTTAGGGCGGCAAAATGCATTTCGGACAGGCCGGTTCTGCTGCGCACTTCGGCAATGTTGTGCACATCCAGTCCGCCGCAGCCGAGGATGACGATGCGGTCGCCGGCCTGCCGCACCAGATCCGCCAACAGCGGCAAGCCTTCGATGGCAGTGTCACGCTGGCCGCTGGTCAGCACGCGGCCGACCTTGCTGCGGATCAGCGATTCGAGCGCCTCGGCCGGCTCGCGCGTCATGTCGAAGGCGCGTGGCAGGTGACGTTCAAGGGGCCGGCGGCCTGCGTCAGTTCGCTCATGCGCGCCTCGTCCATGGTGCCATCGGCGTTCAGGCAGCCAAACACCACGCCGGGCACGCCGAGTTCGCGCAGTGCCGAGACATCTGCCAGCATCGAGGCATATTCGGTCTCACTGTAGAGAAAATCGCCGCCGCGCGGCCGCACCATGACATGAAACGGCACGTTTGCCTGCTCGATGGCGGCGCGGATCGTGCCGAGGCTTGGCGTAATCCCGCCTTCGACGAGGCTGGCGCACAGTTCGACCCGGTCGGCGCCGGCGGCTTGCGCCGCGAGAAGGCCGTCAATGCCTTCGACACAGATTTCGATCAGCGGCAGGCGGAGAGCTTTGGTCAAGGGGCGATCCATTCCATGATTTCCCGGCCAGCCCTACCACCGCGCCGGTTGCTGCGAAAGCGCGAACAGACTTTCGCGCCGGGCACGGACTTCGCGGTTATTGGCGCAATTCCGTGTTCTTGGCGCCTTGCTCGACCTGATCGATCACCAGAAGCTTCACCTCGATATCACCGATATTGGTGGCCTGATGCCACTGGCCGATCATTTCGATGATGAAATCGCCGGCCTTGTAGGTGTTGCTGTCGCCGGTCTCGACATTGGTGACCTTCAGCGTGCCGGCCTGGACATAGGCATAGCGCGGGAAAGGGTGCCTGTGGACCGGCAAGGTCGCGCCCGGCGCGATGTCGTAGGTCGAGACCAGCACCTGCACGTTCTTCTGCGGCAGCGTGATCGGTTGGCCGGACGCGGTCGTCGTGCGCGACGCAAGAGGGGTCACGACGACAGGCGTGCCGCTGCTGTCCAGCGCGTGGGCCGGGTTCGCGGAAAAGGCTGCCGCGAGCAGCAGTCCGGACATCAAAATTTTTCGCATGATTCGCATCCACCCCTGGCGTCAACATCGCGCAGTGGCCACCAGCACGCAAGGCAGCGCCTTGGGCACCTGCCTGCCGGCCAAAAATATTTTTGTCGCCCCTCTTGAAGGAAAAAAACACGATTACCAGATCGTTTTCCGTCGAGGCTTCGGCTCGACATACTGGCGTCGCAGCGACGCTGCGACAGCCTCGTAATCCATGTTGCTTCACGGAGGATATGGCTATGAGAAGCTCTGATTATACCCCTCTTTACCGCACAACGGTCGGCTTCGACCGTCTCTTCGATATGCTCGAAAAAAGCGTACGCTCCGACTGGCCTCCCTACAATATCGAGAAGACCGGCGAGAACGACTATCGCATTACGATGGCTATCGCCGGCTTCGCTCTCGATGAGGTCGAACTCATGCAGAACGGCCCCGAATTGTCTGTCGTCGGCCAAAGGAAACCCGACCAGGAAAATCGGGAGGTCCTTCATCGCGGCTTGGCGACGGGCAACTTCAAGCAGGTGTTCAAACTTGCCGACCACGTAAAGGTCAAGGCGGCCAACCTCGAGAATGGCTTGCTGTCAGTGGACCTGGTCCGCGAAGTGCCCGAGGAACTCAAGCCTCGGCGCATTGAGATAGGGTCCGAAGCCAAAGCGGTTTCGCTCGAGCAACCCGGCAAGAAGCAGTTGATCGACTCGGATGCGGAGCCTCAACGCGAGGTCGCCTGATTCCCTGGACCTAAATCTACGGTCCGCCTCCCGGTTCGGCCGGGAGGCACAGATCGCGGAGAATGGAGATGAGAACCGACACTTACAGTTTTCACCAACCTGAACCGAAAAATCTTGCCGCGGAATCCGCCGGATTGCGGACAGATGATGTGCTGAACGAGGAGACGATGACGATCGGTGCAAAGCGGGCTTTGCTCGCTTTCTGGGCTTCCGACGTTCATGCGGTTCCTGACAATCCCGCGTTGCGGCAATTGGACAACGGCGCCATCGTGGAAGTCAGCGACATACTTCGCGCCCTCCGCCTTCTGGACGAAACCGGGCGGGAACCGCGTGTTTCAAAGGAGTCGGGAACCGTCAGCCTGTCTTTCGACCGACGCCGCAAGAAGAGCCGGCTCGGTTGGATGCGGCGCCCCTGGCGAGATGACGATGATGATCCGCCGCCAATCCCGGCCTTTGCGACGGTGCCGCCCGGGCGTGGAGGCGGCGGCATGTTGGCCGAGCCGGAGCATGCAATCGCATGATGACCCAAGCCAGCAACAACCCACCTGCGGAATGGAGGATCACATGAGTTACAGGACGTTCGACCGACCGGTCCTGGTCAAGAATGGCGAGTTCGTTCAAGAAATAGGGTGCCTCGACGATGCGTTCGACTTCTTTGAGGAGTGGCCAAGGGAACGGCGAGGTCCGATTTTCGAAACGGCCTTTCGAGCTTGCCAGCGTGCTCACGACGGCCAGGTTCCGCTGACGGTGGCGCGCGATGCCGTCGCCGGCTTCGCAAGATCCGTCAAAATCTTGCAGGACCCGCTTGCCCAATTCCCTTGGATGGACGGCACAAGGTCAGGTCGTGGTGGGGTAATCGCTTAGCCTTGATAAGGGGCGGCCCCATCAGGATGGTCCGGCTGCATGGTCGTCGTTTCCGCATCGCTACAAGGTGAGCTGCCCTGCCAGCTCACCTTTGGCGGGCGGTTGTTGTTCGCGCCGTTAGTACGGTTTTTTGGCGGGCGCGTCCGCGTCGCCATCAGCGGCATGCGACACTATCGCAGATTATGCCACGGCCCTCAGCGGAGGCTCCGCCATTGTCCCCAGGCCGTCGCATTCCGTGCAGGCCCCCGTTTTTCCGGGGCAGCCACCCCGATGGGTTCCCTGCGGGCAGCAGTGCCCGTTTGACGCATACCATTTGGAGCAGTCGAAAATCCTGCCGCTGCCATGACAGCGCAGGCATTCCATATTCGATGAAGTCATACCCAATTCTTGCCCAACCCAAACGCACTCGCCCCATGCCGCAAGTAACAGGAATCATTGCGCTTTCAAGCACACTGCCCTGACTTAAATTGGGGGGATCGACGGATGGCCGGCATCGATGGCGAACTATCGTTGCGCCGTAATTACGTTGCTCGTGAAAATCTTGCTCGTCACAAGCCGGGTTGGGCATTGGTCGGCACCAGCAGGCTGCGCCGCCTTGTCCGGTTCCTTGTCGGCAGTGACAGCGACTACGTCGCCGGGCTGCGCGTTGGCGGCCTGTGTGGCCGTGGACGCGAAGAGGACCGTCTGAGTGATGAGAGCCGAAACCGCGGCAACCTGAACCAGCACGGCGGCAAGGGCGATCTTCTTGAGCATGCGAGAAAACGCTTTTTGGCGCTCCCGGTTCCCCCATTCAGGTTTTCGGCTTGCTGCGGGAACAAGGGACCGGCAGTGCGGTTAACTCGATTATGCCGAGCAAGATCAAAGAACCACCATCGAAGCCCGAACCGGAGAAGCTACCTGTCCGACGTCGGGACAAAGAAGCCCCGCCAGAGCTTGAACATGTCGACCCGCCACCACGAGATGTGCGAGAGGCACCGGCACCCAACCCGAACGGTGACAAGAGATGAAATCCTGATGAGATCGCGGTGAAGAGATCGCCGTGATCGAAGCGCGCTGCATAGCGGCGCCAGGTCAAGTTGAGGATCAACCTGCGGCTGCCTGCGGTTTTCCAGACATGCCATAGATCAGCCCCTATGGGCGACCTGACCGTCTCAACGCTTTGAAGAATTTGGCTCCCCGGGCCGGATTCGAACCAGCGACCAACCGGTTAACAGCCGGTTGCTCTACCACTGAGCTACCGGGGAACGGAGGCTCTTATGTGAGTGGCGCAGCCTATAGCTGCCCTTTTCGGCTTTGCAAAGAAGCTTTTCACATTTTTCCGAGGCTTTTTCGCGCAGGCCTTTCTCGCAATCGTCGAAGGATGCCCTCATATTAGCCGTCTTGGCAGGGATATGGAACCGAAAGCGCGGCGGCGGCTTTGGTTTGAGCATGCTTGCGAACGATCGAAACGGGTCAATCTTTCGAGACGATGACAGCACAAGACAACCAGATGCCGGCGCGCAAAATCTCCGTTTTCGGGCGCGAGTTCAAAATGCCGCGCTCGCGCGGGCTCAGAATCACGATCGGCATCCTGCTGACCATCGGTGGCATCCTCGGTTTCCTGCCGATCCTCGGCTTCTGGATGGTTCCGCTCGGATTGCTGGTGCTGTCCTATGAATTCGCCATGGTCCGCCGTCACCGGCGTCGCTTTGTCGTCTGGTGGGAACGGCGTCGCCGGCCCGATTGACCGCCGATAGCGCAAGGTGGTGTTTCAGTGGGCGGCCTGCTCTTCCAGTGCCTCACGGATCTGCTTGAGAACAGCCGCGGCCGAGGCAAGCCTTGCCCTGTCATGCGGCGACAGGATGCGTTTCTTCTCCCATCAGGCTATGCTTAACTGTCCGCTAATAAAGCGGTCCGATGATTTGCCGGACGCCGTCCGGACTGACGCGAGGAAACCGTTCGGAATGCAAGGTGGCCGCTTGACGGCATTTTCGCCGCAACCTATTGGAACCGGGTGGAACGCCGGGAGCAATGAGGCCTCGTGGCGGAGTGGTTACGCAGAGGACTGCAAATCCTTGCACCCCGGTTCGATTCCGGGCGAGGCCTCCAATGCCCGGGCCCCCGCGCGGCAGCGCAGGGGCCTGAAGTTCCTGACACAATGGACCGCGGTTCTGGCGCGGCAAGCGGACTGGTTGGGACATGAGCGCTGATTTCTCCGAACTACGCGTCAAGATGGTCGACGGCCAGGTCCGCACCACAGATGTGACCAGCGCGCCGCTGCTCGATGCAATGCTTGTCGTCCCAAGAGAGATGTTTGTCGGCGCCGCCCAGCGCGATCTCGCCTATATCGACGAGGACATCCGCATTGCAGCCGGCGCGGACGGTTCGCGCTACCTGATGGAAGCGTCGCCGTTGGCCAAGCTTATCCAGCTGGCCGAGATCAACCCGACCGATTCGGTGCTCGATGTCGGTTGCGGAACGGGCTACGCCTCGGCCATCCTGTCGCGGCTGGCCGGGTCCGTAGTGGCGCTCGAAAACGATTCGGCGCTGGCGGAAACCGCCAGATCGACGCTTTCGTCGCTTGGCTGCGGCAATGTGACCGTCGTCCAGGGCGCGTTGCCGCAGGGGCATGCCGCCAAGGCGCCTTATGATGTTATCTTTATCGGTGGCAGTGTCGCGGAAGTGCCGGCCCCGTTGCTCGACCAGCTTGCCGAAGGCGGCCGACTCGTCGCCGTCGAAGGGCAGGGCAATTCCGGCGTGGCCCGTCTCTTTTTCAAGGCCGGGGGGGTTGTAACCGGAAGACGTGCATTTAATGCGGCAATTAAGCCACTACCGGGGTTTGAACGCATTCGTGCTTTCGAATTCTGAATGATTTGGCCTTGCAGCAGAGGCTTTGTCATGGTCGCTTGCATTTGAACGATCGCTGCTGATGCCAAACTGGGGGCACTTTGGGGGTGAGCAGCAGGGAACACGAACACGCGGCGCCGGCTGATCTATGAGAGAAGCAGGCGCGGCGCGGTTCCCATGGAAAACGAATGAGGGTTTAACCGTGCCGTCTTTACGCAAGTCACTTTTCACCGCCGTCCTCGTTTCGGCGACCATGCTGTCCCCACTGGCCGCTTCAGCCGAAACCATCTCCGGCGCGCTTGCAAAGGCCTACCAGTACAATTCTTCACTGAAT
This sequence comes from Mesorhizobium sp. WSM4833, assembly GCF_055811095.1. Taxonomy (NCBI): domain Bacteria; kingdom Pseudomonadati; phylum Pseudomonadota; class Alphaproteobacteria; order Hyphomicrobiales; family Phyllobacteriaceae; genus Mesorhizobium; species Mesorhizobium sp. WSM4833. The sequence goes on along the minus strand of NZ_JBVVQG010000001.1, from coordinate 126,782 downwards.
TCGGCCCGTGCCGGCGTTCGCGTCACCGATGAGGGGGTCGCCATCGCCAAGTCGGGCTACCGCCCGGTTGTCACCGGCTCGGCGGATATCGATTATTCGAGCAGCCATCTCAACGGCACCAATTCAAGCGTGCGGCTGACCACCGGCAATTTTGGCGTTCAGATCGACCAGACGCTGTTCGACGGCTTTCAGACCAGGAACAATGTTGCTGCCGCTGAAGCGCAGGTCCGGGCCTCGGTCGAAAGCCTGCGCAACACTGAAGAGGGCATCCTGTTCAGCGCGGCGCAAGCGTATATGAACGTCATTCGCGACCGGCAGGTCGCCGTGCTGACCGAGCAGAACCTGCAGTTCCTGACCGAGACGGCGCGCGCGGCGCGTTCGCGTTTCGAAGTTGGTGAAGGCACACGCACCGATGTCGCCCAGGCCGACGCCTCACGCGCCGCCGCCGTGGCATCGCTGAGTGCTGCCCGGGCGCAGGCGCTGGCAAGTGCGGCGCTCTATCGCCAGATCGTCGGCGACGAGCCGGGCAAGCTCAAGGGCGCTTCGCCGGTGGCAAAGCTGTTGCCGTCGAGCCTCGCCGCCGCCGTCGGGGTGGCCTCGAACGAGCATCCGGCCATCCTTGCCACGCAGCATCTGGTCGACGCCGCCGCGTTTTCGGTGAAGTCGGCCGAAGGCGCGCTGTTGCCGCAGCTGTCGGCTTCCGCCGGCGTTTCGAGCGCCTATCGCAATACCTCGCCTTTGCCAGGCGTCGGTTCGCAGGATGGCACGACCAATTCGGCCAGTGTCGGGGCAACGCTGACCATCCCGATCTATTCAGGTGGCCGCACCTCGGCGATCGTGCGCCAGAACAAGGAATCACTCAGCCAGGCCCGCATCCAGGTCGACGTCAGCCGCGACCAGGTGCGCCAGGCCGTAACCGCCGCCTGGACCGAGTACACCGCCGCGCAGCAGCAGCTGACGGCCAACAGGCAAGTGATCGAAGCCGCGAAGCTGGCACTGAACGGTGTCATCGAAGAGCGCAATGTCGGCCAGCGCACCACGCTCGACGTCCTCAATGCGCAGGCGACGGTCATCACCGCCCAGATCAACCAAGCCGGTTACGAACACGATGTGGTGGTGGCGAGCTACGCCATCCTGCAGGCGACCGGCCGTCTGTCCGTCGACCGCCTTGGCTTGCAGGTAGCGAAATACAAGCCTGAAGAGCACTACAACGCGGTCAAGGACAAGTGGTACGGACTGCGCACGCCGGACGGCCGCTGAGGCGTTCGGCCTGAACTGGCCGTGTTCCCGGTTTGAGCAGGATCTTTCGCGCTGCGGCTCTCGGGTTCAGATGGCGCTAATCTGTTGAAATCCCACAAGTCCCCAGATTGGGGATTCTCGTGCGGCGATCCGTCGGTTACGCTGTGGCCATGATTCGATCCGGCTCTGCCGGAGCGGAAAACCCAACAGGGGTCACAAGGGCGGCGGATGTGACGATGGCAACGGCAAGCAGCGCACAGCGCGAACCTTCCATGGAAGAGATACTGGCTTCCATCAGGCGGATCATCGAGGACAGCGACGGCGGCCGCAAGCAGCCGGGCGACGCCGATGAGCTGAGCCAGGATCTGGAGCGCGCGTCGAGCGCCTATGCAGCCCCCGACGTGGAAGCTTTTCGTGCCGACCTGCATGCCGCCCCCGAGGGCAGGAAGCCTGTCACGCTGGCGGAAGTCCAGTCACAGCTGCCGCCGGCCGAGCCGGTGGTGGCGCGCATGGAAACGCCGGTGCGCCCCGATCCCAGCCCGGCAAGGCCATCGATGACACTCGCCGAGGTCAGCGCCGGCGTTGCAGCGGAGCCAATCACGGCTGAAGCGCCAATATCGCGTCCTGTCGCCGATGCTTCCATCGCCGATTGGCGTCGCGAGATCGCCGCGGTTGGCGAGCAGGCGAGGGCGGCGGTGCCAGACCGGAGCGAAGCCCGCAAGACGGCTGCCCAGCCGTCGATGGAGGCTCCAGGGGATGAACCGACCGCGAAACCGGCTACCGAGCCGTCTCGTCCGGATGCAAGCGTGGTGCGGCCGGTGGCGGCCAGCGACGCGCCGCGTCCGGCGATCGTTTCCGAGCACACCGGCCGTCAGGTCGCGGCTGCCTTTGGCGAGCTTTCCGACGCGTTTGCCAGCCGCAGCAAGAAGACATTCGACGAGATGGCCGAAGAGATGCTGCGGCCGATGCTGCAGGATTGGCTCGACAACAATCTGCCGACACTGGTCGAAAGGCTGGTGCGCGAGGAGATCGAGCGCGTGGCGCGCGGGGCGCAGTAGTTCCCCATGCCGATTGCCCAGAGGAAACGGCGCCTTCGTGGCGCCGTTTCTTTTGGTGAAGTCGTTGTCGGCAGGACGACGGATCGCTTTGCGTTGAAATGACTGAGGCCGCGCCTATCTGGTTGTGAGGGTCCGAGACAGCCCTTGCGGTTGACTTGGCCAAAACCTTCCGATTTACACCGGACCAGCAAAACTCCCGACAGCGCGGACCATTTTCCCATGCTTGAAAAGACCTACGACGCCAAAACCGTCGAGCCGAAGATCGCCAAAGTCTGGGAAGAGGCCGACGCGTTTCGCGCCGGTGCCGGGGCCGAGGAGGGGGCGGAGGCCTTCACCATCGTCATCCCGCCGCCGAACGTCACCGGCTCACTGCATATGGGACACGCGCTCAACAACACGCTGCAGGATATATTGGTGCGCTTCGAGCGCATGCGCGGCAAGAACGTCTTGTGGCAGCCGGGCATGGACCATGCCGGCATTGCCACGCAGATGGTGGTCGAGCGGCAGCTGATGGAAAAGCAGATCCATCGCCGCGACCTGACCCGCGAACAGTTCATCGAGAAAGTGTGGGAGTGGAAGGCCGAATCCGGCGGTGCCATCTTCAACCAGTTGAAGCGGCTCGGCGCCTCGGCCGACTGGTCACGCGAACGCTTCACCATGGACGAAGGCCTGTCCAAGGCGGTGCTCGAAGTGTTCGTCACGCTCTACAAGGAAGGGCTGATCTACAAGGACAAGCGTCTTGTGAACTGGGACCCCAAGCTGCTCACCGCGATCTCCGATCTCGAGGTCGAGCAGCAGGAGGTCAATGGCAATCTCTGGCACTTCCGCTACCCCGTCGAAGGCAAGGTCTTCGACCCGGAAAACCCGAAAACCTTCATCACGGTGGCGACGACGCGCCCGGAGACGATGCTGGGCGATACGGCCGTCGCGGTGCATCCCGACGACGAGCGCTTCCGGCATCTTGTCGGCAAGAACATCGTCCTGCCGATCGTCGGCCGCAGGATTCCCGTGGTGGCGGATGAGTATTCCGATCCGGAAAAAGGTTCGGGCGCGGTCAAGATCACGCCGGCGCACGACTTCAACGATTTCGAGGTCGGCAAGCGCCACAAGCTGCCGGCGATCAATATCCTGACCACGGAGGCGGCGGTAAGTCTCAGGGACAATGAGGATTTCCTTGCCGGTCTCGAGGTGACGCCGGAGCGCCAGGCGGTCTGGGACGAACTCGACGGCCTCGATCGCTTCGTCGCGCGTAAGAAGATCGTCGAGCTGATGGAAGAGGGCGGCTTCCTCGAAAAGGTCGAGCCGCATCGCCACGCGGTGCCGCATGGCGATCGCGGCGGCGTGCCGATCGAGCCATTCCTGACCGAGCAATGGTATGCCAATGCGGCGGAGCTGGCCAAACCGGCGATCGCTTCAGTGCGCGAAGGTGGCACGAACTTCGTGCCGAAGAACTGGGAAAAGACCTATTTCGACTGGATGGAGAACATCCAGCCCTGGTGCATCTCGCGCCAGCTCTGGTGGGGCCACCAGATTCCGGCCTGGTACGGGCCGGACGGGCGCGTCTTCGTCGAGAAGACCGAGGAAGAGGCGCTGAGCGCCGCGATCGAATTCTATCTGGCGCTGGAAGGACCGTGGAAGGCCTGGGTCGAGGACAAGCTGGAGAACTTCAAGCCGGGCGAGATCCTGACCCGTGACGGGGACGTGCTGGACACCTGGTTCTCGTCGGCGCTGTGGCCGTTCTCGACGCTGGGTTGGCCCGATGAGACTCCCGAGCTGAAGACCTACTACCAGACCGACGTGCTGGTGACAGGCTTCGACATCATCTTCTTCTGGGTCGCCCGCATGATGATGATGGGCCTGCACTTCATGGACGAGGAGCCGTTCCACACCGTCTATGTCCATGCGCTGGTGCGCGATAAGAACGGCGCCAAGATGTCGAAGTCGAAAGGCAACGTCATCGATCCGCTCGACCTGATCGACGAATACGGCGCCGATGCGCTGCGCTTCACGCTGACGGTGATGGCGGCGCAGGGCCGCGACGTGAAGCTCGATCCGGCGCGCATCGCCGGCTATCGCAATTTCGGCACCAAGCTGTGGAACGCGACGCGTTTTGCCGAGATGAACGAGGTCGCGCGCAATGACGATTTCTGGCTCAACGACGCCAAACTGGCGGTCAACCGCTGGATCCTCACCGAGCTGACGCGGGCGGCGCGCGAGATCACGGACGGCATCACCTCATACCGCTTCAACGAGGCGGCGGGTGCCGCCTACCGCTTCGTCTGGAACCTGTTCTGCGACTGGTATCTGGAACTGTTGAAGCCGGTGTTCATGGGCACCGACGAGGCGGCCAAGGCCGAAAGCCGAGCCTGTGTCGCCTTCGTGCTCGACGAGATCTACAAGCTGCTGCATCCGATGATGCCGTTCATGACCGAGGAACTGTGGGCGCAGACCGCTGGCGAAGGCAAGCAACGCCCCTCGCTGCTGTGCCATGCCGCGTGGCCGTCGCCGGATTTCGAAGACGCCGAGGCCGCCGCGGACATCAATTGGCTGGTCGACCTCGTCTCCGGCATCCGCTCCGTGCGTTCGGAGATGAACGTGCCGCCGGCAGCCATCGCACCGCTCGTCGTGGTCGGCGCCAACGATGTGACACGCGAGCGCCTCGTTCGCGAGGATTCGGCGATCAAGCGGCTGGCGCGGGTCGGCGACATCTCGCTTGCCGATGTCGCGCCCAAGGGTTCGGCGCAGATCGTGCTCAACGAGGCGACGATCTGCCTGCCGCTTGGCAGCCTGATCGACCTCGCCGCCGAGGCTGCACGGTTGCAGAAGGAACTGGCCAAGGTGACCGAGGAGATCGCACGCCTGCACAAGAAACTGTCGAACGAGAGGTTCGTGGCCAGCGCGCCGGCCGAGATCGTCGATGCCGAGCGTGAAAAGCTCGCCGAATACCGCGATGCACAGGACAAGCTGTCGATCGCGTTGGCCAGGGTTCGCGACGCCGGTTGAGGATAGATTCGCGAGACTTTAGACCCCTCTAAAATGCTGGTTTTCAGCCTCGAAAATCAGCATTCCGTTGCGTTAATATTGACGTAAACGGAAGTTTTAGCCCCATTGTTGCCATAATGTAACAATGGGGCTCCTGGAGCCCAAAAAAGGCCTGTTTTCGAGCCTTTTTGGATGGTTCTCCCTGTTTTTTGAGAGCCGCTCAGCCTTCACAGACCATTTTTCGGCCTTGCCGCACCCGGTTGCATTTCCTCGAAAATGCGGCTGGCCAGTGTGTACATGTACGCCCGCGAATTCGTTGTTGCACCGTTAACCTGAATTGGTTCTAGCTTGGTGCACTCGAATTCGGGGGAGGACATTTCATGACTATTCTGCGACTGAAGGCGCTGCTGGGGGCGGGCTGCTTTTCGCTGGCTTTGATCGGGACGGCGATGAATCCGGCACATGCCGGCGGCCTGGAGCGTGCTGGCTACGATATCGACCTGTTGTTCGATCCGGCTCCGTTCGCGACCGAAGCGGAAGCGACCTATGTGATGCCGGATCGCAAGTACAAGAATGCGCGCGGTCCGGGCGGAGCCGATCTCGGTTTGGGCACCTCGGCCGACGGAGCCGAAGGCTATTGGGTTCCGCGCATTGGAGCTAAGGTCCAAGTTGTTCAAGGCGTCGACTGCATGGTCGACTATTCGCAGCCCTGGGGTGCACATACGGCGCCGGGAAATGCGTGGAACGGTGCGTTTTCGAATATCGAAACCGATATCAAGAGCGACAACTACGCGGCTACCTGCTCCTACAAGATGGACGCCGGCAAGGGCCAGCTTCGGTTCATAGGCGGCGTTTTCTACCAGAAGATCTATGGCTTCAAGGAGAACTACACAGATATCGGCTTCGGCACGATGGTCGGTCGTGTCGATCTGGAGGCAGATGGCTGGGGCTGGCGTGCGGGCGTCGCTTATGAAATTCCAGATATCGCGCTGCGCGCCAGCCTTGTCTACAATTCACAAGTGAAGCTCGACAATATCTCCGGTACTCTGAACATCGGCGGCATCGTATCTGTACCGATTTACGGTGCGGAGGAGTCAATGCCGGATTCACTCGAATTGAAACTGCAGTCGGGCATCGCACCCGGCTGGCTCGCTTTCGGTTCGATCAAGTGGGTCAATTGGAGCGTCCTGCAAAGCGTTCCGATCTGTGCCCAAGGTACACCTTCCTCATTCTGCGTAACGAATGGTCTGGGCCAACTAACTTCACTCGACTTGATGTATCGTGATGGCTGGACTGTCACGGGCGGTATCGGCCACAAGTTCAATGATCAGTGGAGTGCCGCCGGGCAGCTTTCCTGGGATCGTGGCACGTCGCATGGTTATGGTGCACAGACCGATACCTGGACGCTGGGTGGTGGCGTTGCCTATACGCCCACGCCGAATATCGAGGTTCGTCTGGCAGGCGCGGTCGGTGTGCTGACCAGCGGCCACTCAGGGGAGTTGGCTGGCGAGAACGGCTACATCGCGGGCACCGATGACAGCTATGACTTCGGCAACGATCTGGTCACGGCAATTTCTGGCGGTATCAAGATCAAGTTCTAACCTGTTGAGAATTTTACAAAAAGGCCGGGCAATACCCGGCCTTTTTCATTTGGGCGGCTCTTGCCCGTGCGCCATTCCTATAGGCCGCGTGCACATAAGCCGCGCTGTTGCCGCCCTCCTGCTATTGTGACGTTTTGGCAACAGTTTCTGAACAACCCCTGCGCTGGAAGCCGGGCTGAGGAAATTGCCCATTTCCCGCCATAAACCCGGCGCACCTCGATCTTGTCTCGGGACACGCGCCAAAAGGCTCGGCGAGGGGGCAGGCCGCTCCGCCCCATTTGCAGGGAAGATGGGGCAAGGAAGAGTATGGACGCCAAAGTCATCTCCAAGGCTAAGCTCCCTAGCCGCTATGTGACCGTCGGTCCGGCGCGTGCGCCGCATCGTTCCTATCTCTATGCCATGGGTTTGTCGGCGGCCGAGATTGCGCAGCCGCTGGTCGGGGTCGCCTCCTGCTGGAACGAGGCGGCGCCCTGCAACATTTCGCTGATGCGCCAGGCGCAGGTGGTCAAGAAGGGCGTCGCGGCCGCCAGCGGCACGCCGCGCGAATTCTGCACCATCACCGTCACCGATGGCATCGCCATGGGTCACCAGGGCATGAAGTCGTCGTTGGTGTCGCGCGAGGTCATCGCCGATTCGGTCGAGCTCACCATGCGCGGCCATTGCTATGACGCGCTGGTTGGGCTCGCCGGCTGCGACAAGTCGCTGCCCGGCATGATGATGGCCATGGTGCGGCTCAACGTGCCGTCGATCTTCATCTATGGCGGTTCGATCCTGCCCGGCAGCTATCGCGGCCGCCAGATCACCGTGCAGGATGTTTTCGAGGCGGTCGGCCAGCACTCAGTCGGCACGATCAGCGATGACGAACTGCTTGAGATCGAGCAGGTCGCGTGTCCCTCGGCCGGTTCCTGCGGCGCCCAGTTCACCGCCAACACCATGGCGACCGTCGCCGAGGCGATCGGCCTGGCGCTGCCCTATTCCTGCGGCGCGCCGGCACCCTATGAAATGCGCGACCGGTTCAATTTCGCCTCGGGCGAAAAGATCATGGAGCTGATCGCCAGAAATATCCGGCCGCGCGACATCGTCACGCTGAAGGCGCTGGAGAATGCGGCGACCGTGGTCTCGGCTACCGGCGGTTCGACCAACGCGGCACTGCATCTGCCGGCGATCGCGCACGAGGCCGGCATCAAGTTCGACCTGTTCGACGTGGCCAAGATCTTCGAGAAGACGCCTTACATCGCCGACCTCAAGCCGGGCGGCAAATATGTCGCCAAGGACATGTTCGAGGCCGGCGGCATTCCGCTGCTGATGAAGACCCTGCTCGATCACGGCTATCTGCATGGCGATTGCATGACGGTGACTGGCCGCACTTTGGCCGAAAACATGCAGCACGTTGTCTGGAATGAGCATCAGGATGTGGTCCGCCCGGCCAACAGACCCATTACCCAAACCGGCGGTGTCGTGGGCTTGAAGGGAAACCTGGCCCCCGAAGGCGCGATCGTGAAGGTCGCCGGCATGGCGGAGTTGAAATTCTCCGGTCCGGCCCGCTGCTTCGATTCGGAAGAGGAATGTTTCGAGGCGGTGACGCATCGCAACTACAGGGAAGGCGAGGTTCTCGTCATTCGCTACGAAGGACCGCGCGGCGGCCCCGGCATGCGCGAAATGCTGTCGACGACGGCAGCACTTTACGGCCAGGGCATGGGCGGCAAGGTGGCGCTGATCACCGACGGGCGCTTCTCGGGCGCGACGCGCGGTTTCTGCATCGGCCATGTCGGCCCCGAAGCAGCCGTGGGTGGCCCGATCGGACTGCTCAGGGATGGTGACGTGATCTCGATCGACGCGGTGAACGGCACGATCGATGTGGCGTTGTCCGATAGCGAACTGGCGGCGAGGGCAAAGACATGGAAGGCGCGCGCGACCGATTATCAGTCGGGCGCGATGTGGAAATATGCACAGACGGTAGGGCCGGCGCGCGATGGCGCGGTGACCCATCCGGGCGGTGCGAAAGAAACACACTGTTATGCGGACATCTGAGTTGTTGAGGTCATCTGTCTTTTCGGCACTGGTCGTGGCCGCCACGTTTGGCGCGACCTTTGGCGCCGTCGGCCAGGCCATGGCCTTCGACGACAAGGTGTTCGACGACAAGACCGGGGTGAAGCCGCAATCGAGCCCCTGGGCGGTCTTCCAGTTCGGCTTCTCCGCCTACAAGAACGGCCACAAGGAGCAGGCTGCCGAGGCCTACAAATACGCCGCCGAAAACGGCCAGATCGGCGCCACCTGGAAGCTTGCCCGCATGTATGCCGAGGGCGACGGCGTGGCGCGCGACGACTATGAGGCGTTCAAGTTCTTCTCCGAGATCGTCGACCAGGATGTCGAGCCCGGCTCGCCCGAGGAAAGCTATGTCTCCGATGCGCTGGTGGCGCTTGGCGACTATTTGCGCACGGGCATTCCCGGCAGCCCGGTCACCGAGAACGAGGTGGCGGCCCAGGAATACTACATGCGCGCGGCTGCCAACTACCGTAACCCGAACGCACAGTTCGAGATGGGGCAGATGTTCCTGAAGGGCGAGGGCGGGGTGAAGGCCAGTGTCAAGCAGGCCGGGCGCTGGTTCCAACTCGCCGCCGAGAAAGGCCATGCCGGCGCCCAGGCGACGCTGGGCCATCTGTTGTTCCAGAGCGGCAAGATCGTTCGCGGCCTGGCGATGATGACGGCAGCGCTCGAACGCGCTTCGCCGGCTGACCAGCCCTGGATCCGCGGCATGCAGGAAGAGGCATTTGCCACCGCCGGCGAGGCCGACCGTCGCACCGCCATCTCGCTGGCCGATGATATCCTCACCAAGGGCAACAACGCGGACCAGTAGTTTTGCTGGCGGCTGAACTGCCGATCTCCCCCACGAAGCGGGAGATTGGCTCAGTTCGCGATCGGCTCCGTCGGCACCATGCTGGGCGCCGGCGTCGAGATCGGCGTGACATGGGGGTGTGGCGCCAGCGTGTTTTCCGGGCAGCTATCCCCGATCTTCGTCCACGAGGTGTTGTTGAGCACCATATCGCAGCGGGCCAGATGGCTCTGCTCGGCCACCGTCAGGCAGGCGACCTGACCGATCTGGTAGGATTTTCCATTGGCCAGGCATTCCTGGTCGGCAAATGCCGTACCAGGAACGGCCATGGCAAATGCCAGGCCAATGGGACAAAGATGAAATCGTGTGCTCATGGAACCCCAGCCGCCATGCTGGTCTGCAATGAACGGCGCGAAATGTGGCGATATGAGGGTTCAGCGCAGACGGGCCCGGCGAGGGTTCTCTCAAGCCGGCTGAAGCGCGAGATCGATCGCCACCGGGACATGGTCGGACGGTTTTTCCCAAGCGCGCACATGCTTTTCGATAGAGGCCGATGAGAATCGGTTGGCGGCTTCCGGCGACAAAAGCAGGTGGTCGATACGGATGCCGTTGTTCTTCTGCCAAGCGCCGGCCTGATAGTCCCAGAACGTATAAGTGTCGCGCGCGTCGGTGACCGCGCGCACCGCCTCGGTGAAACCAAGATTGAGCAGCCGACGGAAGGCCTGTCGCGTCTGCGGCTGGAACAGGGCGTCGCCCAGCCAATTCTCCGGAAACCGCGCGTCGATCGGCTCGGGAATGACGTTGTAGTCGCCGGCGAGCACCAGAGCCTCCTCAAGTCTCAGCCGTTCTTCGGCCCAGCGCTCAAGCCGCGCCATCCAGGACAGCTTGTAAGGAAACTTCTTCTCGTCATCGATCGGATTGCCGTTCGGCAGATAGAGCGAGGCGACACGCAAGGCGCCCTTGTCGGTTGAGAAAACGCCTTCGATGAAACGCGCCTGTTCATCGGCATCGTCGCCGGGCAGGCCCCTGATCACCTCGTCGAAGCGCAGCTTCGACAACAGCGCGACGCCGTTGAAACCCTTTTGGCCATGGGTTTCGACATTGTAGCCAAGCGCCTCGATCTCGGCGCGCGGGAACTGCTCGTCGACCGTCTTGATCTCCTGCAGGCAGACGATGTCGGGTGCGCTCTCGGTCAGCCAATGGGTCAGGTTGCCGATGCGGGCGCGGACACCGTTGATGTTCCAGGTGACGATTTTCATGGCGGTCTCGATGCTGTTCAGTTGGGCTCTTGCGGCGGATGGCGTTCGACGAGGCCGATCGTATTGCCAGCCGGGTCCTTTAGGAAGGCCATCCATTCGCTTTCCCCCGCTGGACCGAACTGGCCGTCCGTGTCGCGATGGACAAGCGTTGGCGGCGCGGTGAAAGGCACGCGGGCGGCAGCAGCCGAGGCATGGAACTGATCAAGGCCCGATATGTCGAGATAGACGGTTCCGGCCGGTACGCCGTCGGTGAACAGCAGCCTGATTTCTCCGGCCATGATGAAGGCGATGCCCGGCGGATCGAAGCGTGCATGGACAGCCATGCCCAGCACGTCGCGCCAGAAAGCCAGCGTCACGTCGAGGTCACGACCAGCCGACAGCGCGATCTGACGGACCGCACCGATGGCAGGCATTCTATATGGAGAAACTCGTGCCGCAGCCGCAGGAGGCGACGGCGTTCGGATTGCGGATCTGGAACGACTGGCCCATCAGATCGTCAACGAAATCGATCACAGAGCCGCCCATATAGACCAGCGACAAATCGTCGATCAGCACGGTGGCGCCGTCCTTCTCGATGGCTACGTCGTCGTCGTTGCGCGTATCGACCAGATCGAACTTGTAGGAAAAGCCCGAGCAGCCGCCGCCTTCGACCGAAACGCGCAGCGCCGTCTTGCCGGCTTCGTTCGAGACAATCCTGGCGATCCGCTTGGCGGCGGCCTCGGTCATATCGACTTTCATGGCAGTCTTGGCATCAGCGCCCATGGGCGTCACCTTGCTTTCGGTTTCACATGATAGGTATGAAGCGCGAGGGGCCAAGTCAACCTGGCTAAGTCAAACGCGGCAGCATCAGCCATGACCAGTGAGTTGGGCGACATCGGATTCGGCTATCGGCCACGCGCCGCCTATGCCTGCGATCCGGCAAACTCGCGCGGACGGCTGTTCGACGAGGTGGAGAGCCCGACCCGCACGCCATTCCAGCGGGACCGTGACCGTATCATCCATTCGACGGCCTTCCGGCGGCTGAAGCACAAGACGCAGGTCTTCATCGCCCATGAAGGCGACCACTATCGCACCCGGCTGACCCATTCGATCGAAGTGGCGCAGATAGCGCGCGCCCTGGCACGGGCGCTGCGCGGCGACGAGGATCTGGCCGAGGCGGTGGCGCTGGTGCATGATTTCGGCCACACGCCCTTCGGCCACACCGGCGAGGACGCGCTCAACGAGAAGATGGCCGCCTGGGGCGGCTTCGACCACAACGCCCAATCGCTACGCATCGTGACAAGGCTGGAGGCGCGCTACGCCGAATTCGACGGGCTCAACCTGACCTGGGAAACGCTGGAAGGCCTGGTCAAGCACAATGGGCCGCTGACGGATGCCAACGGCAAGGGTCTGAAAGGGCCGGTGCCACAGGCGATCCGTGATTATTCGCAACTGCACGATCTCGAACTTGACCGGTTCGCCGGCATCGAGGCGCAATGCGCGGCGATCGCCGACGATATCGCCTACAACACGCATGACATCGACGACGGGTTGAGGGCAGGGCTCTTGACGCTGGACATGCTGGAGACGGTTTCGCTGCCGGGAACGATCCTGAAAGGCGTGCGCGAACGCTATCCCTCCCTCGATGCCGTGCGCACCGGCCACGAACTGATGCGGCGGCAGATAACGGCCATGGTCGAAGACGTGATCAGGTCGACGACCGCCAATCTCGATCGCATCAGGCCGCCGAGCGCCGATGCAGTGAGGGCAGCTGGCGAGACGATGGTGGTTTTCTCGGCCGAAATGGCTGCCCTGGAGAAGGAACTGAAGGCCTTTCTGTACAAGCACCTCTACCGGCACGCGGAGGTTATGCGGGTGCGCGCGGATGCCGAGCAGATCGTCAAGGATCTGTTCGACGCCTATTTCGCCGATCCGCGCGCCATGCCGGACGGCTGGCGCGAGGGGCTGGATCGGGCCGATGATCGCATCAAGGCGCGCAGCGTCGCCGACTTCCTGGCGGGTATGACCGACACCTACGCGCTCAAGGAACACCGGCGTTTGTTTGACCATACGCCTGAATTGGGCTAGGGCGGGCTCGATTTTGCCGGCCAACGGGCCGGATTCGCTGCAAAGCCGCCAGAGCCAGACCCCAGAGTCAGACAAATGAACATCTTCGCCGATTTCACCGCGCGAATCATAAAAGCCGTCGAAGCGCTTGATTTGAAAGACAAAGACGGCATTTCGCCTGACCTGTCGCGCATTGCCGTGGAGCCGCCGCGCGACGCCAGCCATGGCGACCTGGCGACCAATGCGGCAATGGTGCTGGCCAAGCCGACCGGCCAGAACCCGCGCGCGCTGGCCGAAAGACTGGCGCAGGCGCTGCGCGACGACAAGGATGTCGCGGCAACAGAGGTGGCCGGCCCCGGTTTCGTCAATCTCAGGCTGAAGGACGGCTTCTGGCAGACACATCTGACCGCACTGCTCGGCGAGGGCCGCAACTATGGCCGCTCGACGGTTGGCGGCGGCAGGAAGACCAATGTCGAATATGTCTCGGCCAATCCGACCGGACCGATGCATGTCGGCCATTGCCGGGGTGCTGTCGTCGGCGACGCACTTGCCAATCTGATGGCCTTCGCCGGTTACGACGTGACCAAGGAATACGTCATCAACGACGCCGGCTCGCAGATCGACGTGCTCGGCCGTTCCGCATTCCTGCGTTACCGCGAAGCGCTGGGTGACGACATCGGCGAGATTCCGGCCGGGCTTTATCCGGGCGATTACCTGGTGCCAGTCGGCCAGGCGCTGGTCGCGGAATTCGGCCGCTCGCTTCTGCAGATGCCCGATGACGAGGCGCTCGCCATCGTCAAGGACCGCACCATCGATGCGATGATGGCGATGATCCGCGAGGACCTGGCGATGCTCAACGTGCATCACGACGTGTTCTTCTCCGAGCGCACGCTGCACGCCGACAATGCCAGGAAGATCCGCTCCGCGATCAACGATCTGACGCTGAAGGGCCATATCTACAAGGGCAAGCTGCCGCCGCCCAAGGGCGAGAAACCCGACGATTGGGAGGACCGCGAGCAGACGCTGTTCCGCTCGACCGCGGTCGGCGACGACATGGACCGGGCGCTGGTCAAGTCGGACGGCTCATTCACCTATTTCGCCGCCGACGTTGCCTATCTCAAGGACAAGGTCGATCGCGGCTTCGTCGACCTGATCTACGTGCTCGGCGCCGACCATGGCGGCTACGTCAAGCGGCTGGAAGCCCTGGCGCGGGCGATTGCCGGCGAAGAGGTCAAGCTCACCGTGCTGCTTTGCAATCTGGTCAAGCTGTTTCGCGAGGGCGAACCGGTGCGTATGTCGAAGCGGTCGGGCGATTTCGTGACGCTGCGCGAAGTGGTGGAGGAGGTGGGCCGCGACGCGATCCGCTTCATGATGCTCTATCGCAAGAACGATGCGCCGCTGGATTTCGATTTCGCCAAGGTGACCGAGCAGTCCAAGGACAATCCGGTGTTCTATGTCCAGTACGCCTCGGCGCGCTGTCATTCGGTGTTCCGGCAGGCGAGCGAGCAACTGGGCGAAGCCAATTTCGACCGCAACAGCCTGGCATCCGCCGCGGCATTGCTGACCGACGAGGGCGAGATCGGCCTGATCCGCAAGCTTGCCGAATACCCGCGGCTGATCGAGTCCGCCGCCCTTGCGCTCGAGCCGCATCGGCTGGCATTTTACCTCTATGATCTGGCTTCCAGCTTCCACGGGCACTGGAACCGTGGCACGGATAATCCGGACTTACGTTTTGTTAAGGTTAACGACCGACAATTGACGCATGCCAGACTAGGGCTGGTGCAGGCTGTTTCGGACGTTTTGACGTCCGGCCTGACGTTGATCGGGGCCGCCGCGCCCACTGAAATGCGTTAGGTTTGACTAAATAACCTGTCACCTTTTGCCCACATTGCGCTGGTAAGGGCCAACCCTACGCGACGTCCATGGCGTCCGAATGAGTGCGAGTTCGGGAACAATAATGGCAGACAGAACCCAGCTGAGAGTAGCCGACAACAACGACATCGCTGAGGATGATCCGTTCGCGGAACTGACCAGGATCATGGGATTCGACCCGCGCCAGCCGGTCAGGCCGCAATCGCCCGCCCAGCCGCAGGCCCCAGCCGCCGATCACGGGCTCGAAGAGGGCGATTTCGATATCGATCTCGAGAAAGAAATGATGGGCGAGTTCGGCGCTGACGACAGCGACGCCGCTCCGGTTGTCCAGGCTCATGAGCCGACTTTCGTGCATGAGCCGGCATTCGAAGCGGCTGACGCCGGCGCGATGGACGACGAGCTTTCGGTGTCGCTCGACGACGATTTCGAACTGGACATGGCTGAGATCGACGACCACGTCGCCGGCGCCAGCCATGCGGTCGCCGCTGAGGCCGTGCCGTCCGTCGAGCCCGCTTTCGCGTCCGATATTGGCGTTGCCGTCGCCGGTTCGCTCGAGGACGTGTCCCCCTTCGAGGACGATCAGTCGATGGCGGACGAGCTTGCCGCCTCGCTCGACCAGGACCTTCGGATCGATGAGGAAGCCGAAGAGGCCCTGTACAGCGTTGCCGATACGCCCGCTTCTGTCGAGCCGGTTGCCTCCGATGACGAATTCGACGATGCGGTGGCAATGTCGCTTGAAGACGAGCTGATGCTCGACGACCATTCGGCGGCGGAACAGTCATTCATGGCCGCAGATCCCCTCGAGCATGCCATGCCGGAGCAGGCGGCGGCGCTTGACGGCCAGGCAATCTCCGACGAGAGCTTTGCTGGCCTCGACGATGCCATGGCCGATGTCGACATGGATTTCGACGTTCGCGCGGATGAGCCGATCGCCTTCGACGAGCCGGAAGCGCATGAAGTGCTTGCCGATGCTGCGGACTCAACAAGCGAGATTTCCAGCCCTGAAGGCCTGTCGGACGATGCCTTCGACCTGAACTTTGAAGATTCGTTCGCCGAAACGGTCGAAGAGCCGGTCGCCGAAGTTGCTGCCGCTACGATCCAGCCGGCGGCGCCAGAAGCCAATGTCGCGCCGGCGGTGCACGCCCCGATTGCGGACGAACGGAGCCTGGAAGACGAGTTGAATGCGCTGCTGGGCGCCATGACTTCCCGAACGGCGCCGGCGGCCAGCGAGTCGGTCACGGCTCAGCCGGCTGTCGCTGCCCCGCCGCCTGTTGCCGAGCCTGCCGAGGAACCGGCCGACCTTGTCGGCGACCTCGACTGGGATCTTGACGAAACCACGCCTGAGCAGAATCGACATGTTGGCACGGCCCAAGCGGCCGACGCGGATATTGACGATCTTATGCTTGATGAACTCCAGGATCCGAACTCGGACACCATTGGCGATGTCGATTTCGACGATGATGCGTTGGACGCGGCTTTGGCCCAGGGCCTTGATCCGCGTGACGAAGCCGCTCCCCGGGACAATTCGGCGGATTCTTTCGATTGGCTTGCGGAGCGTTCCCAACCGACAGAGCCGACGCGTTCGTGGAGCCGCGTGACGCCGGTTCCGCAGCAGCCGTCATTCAGCACGCAGCCTACGTTTAGCGCTCAGCCGGCCGCTTCGGTGGCATCATCCATGGCCGCAGCGCCGGCAGTCGCCGCCATGACGTCCTATGGTTCGTCCGAGCCGGTCGAAACCTTGGCTCCCGCTGCCCCAGTATCGGCGCCGCAATCGCGCCAGCCGGCGCGTTACGAAGACATGCCCGATGTCGAGACGGTCGATGTGCCCGAGCGTGTCGTGGCGCTGGCGGACGATCTCGATATCCCCGAACTGCACTTCGAGGAAGACCAGCCGGCGTCGCCTGGCTATGACGATCTCGATGCCGAGTTCTCCAGCCTTCTCTCCGAGATGAACGCGGTGGAGGTCGCTGCCGCTCCCACAGGCAACGCGGCCGGCGCGTCTTACGATGATGGCTCCTATGCCGCGGGCTTCAAGCCGGGCTATGACAGCCTCAAGCCGGGCTATGACGGGGTCAAGCCGAGCTATGACGGGGTCAAGCCGGGCTATGATGGGATCAAGTCGGGCTATGAGCCGGAAGCGCGAACCTATGCGGCGCGGCCGATGGAAATGTCTGCCCGCGCGGCGCCGCCCACGGGTTATGCCGACGCCTCGGGCTACGACCTCGACAACCTGCCGGGGAGCCAGCCGGCTTCCCAAGCCGATGATTTCACCGTCGATGAACTCGACTACGATCCCGAACTCGACGAGGAGATGGCTGTTCCGGGTCTCGGCGAGCGTGAGGCCGCAAGGCCGTCGCGCGGACGCGGCCTGTTCATCGCCGCGATTGTCGGCGCGGTCGCGGTCGCGGGCGGTCTCGGTGCCTTTGCGCTGTCCTTTGGCGGCAAGGGCGGCAGCGAAGCGCCCGTCATCGTCAAGGCCGACAACGCGCCGATCAAGGTCAAGCCGGAGAATCCGGGCGGCGCCGTGGTGCCCAACCAGGACAACAAGGTCTACGACGCGGTCAGGGGCGCCAAGCCCGCCGAGCCGGTCCAGGAAAAGCTGGTCACCAACACCGAAGAGCCGGTGGACGTGCAGGCGAAGGACCCGGCCCGCGCCATCGATCTTTCGCCGGACCAGAATGCAGCCGGCGCTGGAACCGATGTCGGCAATGCCGCGCCGATGGCCGGCGCTGCTTTGGCCGACAATACGGCGCCAGCTCCCAAGTCCGAGGACCGCATCGCGCAGGTGCTGCAGGATGCAGACAAGGGTACAAATGCCGATGTCGTCGCCATTGCACCGCGCAAGGTGAGGACTATGGTGGTCAAGTCGGACGGTTCGCTGGTGCCGCGTGAAGATCCGGCGGCGCCCGCCGCTCCGCAAGTGGCCGCTACCGAGCCGGTCGATCCGGCGCCGCAGCATGTCGCCCCGGCGGCGCAAGCCGATGCCGACCAGACCGGTACCGTGGCGCCTGCCGCCGCCCAGGCGGACGACGAGCCGGCCCTCAAGCCGGTGGCCAAGCCGAAGGCCGAGGCCAAGGCCCAATCGGCCAACACGCCGGCAAAGGTTCCGCTCGCGCCGCAGCGTCCGTCCGACCAGCCGGTCGATGTCGTCGGCGAGGTCAAGCCCGATCAGGTTGCGTCCATCGATCCGGCATCGACCGCGGCCGGCGGTGGCTCGTGGTCGATGCAGATCGCCTCGCAGCCGACCGTCGAAAGCGCCCAGTCCAGCTATCAGGATCTGCAGCGCCGCTATGGCAGCGTGCTTGCCGGGCGTACCGCCAACATCGTCAAGGCCGAGATCGCCGGCAAAGGCACGTTCTACCGCGTGCGCGTTCCGGCCCAGTCACGCAATGACGCGATCAATTTGTGCACCAGCTACAAGGCCGCCGGCGGCAACTGCTTCGTCTCGCGCTAAAGCCGGAGCCAACCGATTGAAAGCCGGCGCGGTCCACCGCGCCGGCTTTTTTCATGGGGAAAGCAGATCCGGCGTTGCCCTGGATGAATCCCTGGCGATTCCCTTTGATCGCACAAAGCCCTAAACTGCCGACATGACCGAATCAAAATCCATGATCCTCGGCTGCGCCGGGAAATCGCTCACCCGCGAAGAAATCAATTTCTATCGCAATGAATGCCCGTGGGCCTTCATCCTGTTTGCGCGCAACATCGGCGAGACCGAACAGATCCGCGATCTGGTCGCCGAGATGCGAGACTGCATAGGGCGTCCGGACGCGCTGGTGTTCATCGATCAGGAAGGCGGCCGTGTGCAGCGCTTGCGGCCGCCGCTGGCGCCGAACTATCCAGCCGGCGGCGCGCTGGGCGCGCTGTGGCGCGACGATCATGATGCCGGCGCCCGCGCGGCCTGGCTGATGGCGCGGCTGCATGCTTTCGACCTGTTACGCTACGGCATCACAGCCGATTGCCTGCCGGTGCTCGACGTGCCGATCGAAGGCGCCAGCGATGTCATCGGCGCGCGTGCCTACGGCAAGGACCCGCGACCCGTGATCGAGCTCGGCCGCGCAGCCGCGGAAGGGCTGATATCGGGCGGCGTGCTGCCGGTCATGAAGCATATTCCGGGCCATGGACGTGCCTTTGCCGACACGCATTTTGAACTGCCAGTGGTCAATGCCTCGCTCAGTGATCTGCAGCGGCATGATTTCGCCCCGTTCAAGGAGCTTAGCCACCTGCCGATGGCGATGACAGCGCATGTCGTCTACAGCGCGATCGACCCGAACAATCCGGCGACCACCTCCGGCAAGGTCATCGACGAGATCATCCGGCGCGAAATCGGCTTCGACGGACTGCTGATGAGCGACGACACATCGATGAAGGCACTTTCTGGGGATTTCCCGACAAAGGCGGCCTCGATCCTTGCGGCGGGCTGCGATCTGGTCCTTCACTGCAACGGCGTTTTCGAGGAGATGGCCGGCATCGCATCGCGCACCACTGGGCTTGAGGGCACGTCGCTGGAGCGCGCCAAGCGGGCGCTGACCTATATAAAGGACCGTGACACGGTCGAAGAAACCGAAATACGCGCCGAATTCGCCACCTACTTCGATGCGGTGGCATAGCAAGGGAAAGTGACAGGCAGTGGCGGAGACATTGGAAAGCAAGGCCGCGAAGGCCGCACCGATGGACCGTCTGTGGGCCGAAAATGACGATTCACGCGTCACCGGCGACCCGTCGCTGGTCGTCGACGTGGCCGGCTTCGAAGGTCCGCTCGATCTTCTGCTGCATCTTGCCCGCACCCAGAAAGTCGATCTGGCGCGCATTTCGATCCTGGCGCTGGTCGAGCAATATCTGACCTTTGTCGAGACGGCGAGGGCGCTCAGGCTGGAGCTTGCCGCCGACTATCTGGTGATGGCGGCATGGCTGGCCTTCCTCAAGTCCAAGCTCCTGATCCCCAAGCAGCCAGGCGACGAGGGCGAAAGCGGCGAGGAACTGGCGGCGGTGCTGCAGTTCCGACTGAAGCGGCTGGAAGCCATGCGCGACGCCTCGGCGCGTCTGGTCAACCGCAACCGGCTCGGCCGCGACGTGTTCGCGCGCGGCATGCCGGAAATGGTCATCATCGAAAAGCGCAACGCCTATTCTGCCTCGCTCTACGATCTCTTGACCGCCTATGCCCAGCAGCGCCAGAAGCAGGCGATCAACAATGTGACCATCGCCAGGCGCGGTGTCTGGTCGCTCAAGGACGCGCGCGACATCCTGACCCGCCTTGTGGGAGCCGTGAGCGACTGGACGACGATGGAGAGTTTTCTGATCGCGTACATGACCAGTCCCGAGGAGCGGCGCACGGCGATCGCGAGCTCGTTCGCTGCCACGCTGGAACTGGTGCGCGAAGGCAAGATGGATGTACGGCAGGATCAGACGTTCGCGCCGATCTACCTGCGCGGCCGAACGCAGACAATCAAGGCAGTCGAGGTGGCATCATGAGCGAACGCGCCAACGCTTCGGTTGTCCCGTTCAAGATCGGCGATGAACCCGAAGAGGGCCCGCTTTCCCAGGATCCGGCCGAGCAGCAGCTACAAAACCCGGCCGAACGGCTGCATCTGGCCGAGGCTGTGCGCATGGCCGAGGCGATCGTGTTCGCCAGCGCCGAACCCGTCAGCGAAAAGCAGCTTGCGGCACGCCTGCCGGACGGCATCAACATCGCCCTGGCCATGGCCGAACTGCAGCAGATCTATGCGCGGCGCGGCGTCAATCTGGTGCGTGTCGGCGATGCCTGGGCGTTCCGCACCGCCGGCGACCTGGCTTTCCTGATGAGCAGGGATACCGTCCAGCAAAGGAAGCTCTCCCGCGCGGCTCTCGAAGTGCTGGCGATCATTGCCTATCACCAGCCGGTGACGCGTGCCGAGATCGAGGACATCCGCGGCGTCGAAACCTCGAAAGGCACGCTCGACACGCTGCTGGAAACGGAATGGGTGCGCATGCGCGGCCGGCGAAAGACACCCGGACGCCCGGTCACCTACGGCACCACGGAGACCTTCCTCGACCATTTCGCGCTGGAAGAGATCCGCGATCTTCCCGGCATGGAGGAACTGAAGGGGGCCGGCCTGCTTTCGGGCCGCATGCCGTCGAATTTCTCCATTCCGCAGCCTCCGGCCGATCCCGATGCATTGACCGACGACGAGGATGCGCTGACCGATATCGATCTCGAGGAACTCGGCCTGCTGACGCCGCGCGTCACGGAAGATTGACTGGCATTGGCGGCCGATCTGTCGAGGATGCGCGGATTCGTAGCGGGGCCGCCGCGTCGAAAATGCGTGACATCCGCCACCCTTTCATAAACTCTGTCGCAGTTGTGTTTGAATCCCAACGCGAAAACGCATAGATCATCGCCAGGGAAAACATTCGAGAGAGATTTGCTATGGGTTCATTTTCGATTTGGCACTGGATGATCGTGCTGGTGATCGTGCTTTTGGTGTTCGGCCGCGGCAAGATTCCCGAGCTGATGGGCGACATGGCCAAGGGCATCAAGAGCTTCAAGAAGGGCATGGCCGACGACGACGTTGCCGAAGACAAGCGCACCGTCGAACATCGTGCCGACGAGACCGTTGCGGCCGCGAAGGAAAAGGCCAGCAAGAGCTGAGCCCAAAGGTTCTAGTCGGAACAGAGTGTCATGTTTGAAGTCGGCTGGACCGAAATGCTGGTCATCGCGATCGTCATGATCGTGGTCGTCGGGCCCAAGGATTTGCCCAATATGCTGCGCACCTTCGGTCGCACGACGGCGAAGCTGCGCGCCATGGCATCCGATTTCCAGAAACAGTTCAACGAGGCGCTGAAGGAAGCCGAGCTCGACGACGTCAAGAAGTCCGTCGACGAGCTCAGGGGCATGAGCCCGATGGCCGAGATCAGGAAGCAGCTCAATCCGTTCGAACAGGCCGCGGCCGACGTTCGCTCCGGCGTCGACGCGGCGATGAAGCCGAAGCCGGTAGCCGATCCGGCAACGCCAGCCGCTTCGACCCCGCAGGCGGCCGAGCCGCTGAAGAACGGTGCAACGACCATGCCCGGCGTCAACGGACCGGAAGCAGCGCCGGCAGCGCCGATTTTCCCGGCGATGACCGACGAATCGGTGGTGACGTCATCAGTGCCGACGACACCCGTCGTGGCGCCGAAGGCGTCCACGGCGAAGAAGGCAGCCAAGCCTGCACCGTCAAGGGCGACGCCGGCTATAAAGGCTTCGGCAAATGGCGCTAAAGCTCCTGCAAAAACGGTCACCGCTAAGGCCACGCCTGCGCCCAAGGTGCCAGCGAAGCCCGCGACGGCGGCAATGCCTGAAACGCCCAGGGCCAAGACGCCCGCTGCGGCCAAGGTGATCGCGTCCAAGACCGTAGCGACCAAGACGGGGGCGAAAATCGAACCGAAACCTGCTGCGGCCAAGAAGCCGGCGGCCAAGAAGACGGCTGGAGCCGCCAAGTGAGCGTTTCGGACACCGAAAAGGACGAGATCGAGAAATCGTCGGCGCCGCTGATGGAGCATCTGATCGAGCTGCGCCGGCGGCTGATCTGGTCGCTGGGCGGTTTCTTCGTTGCCTTCCTGGTCTGTTTCTTCTTCGCCAAGAAGCTGTTCAACCTTCTGGTCGTCCCGTTCAAATGGGCGACGCAGTGGGCAGGCCTCGATCCGCACAAGGTCGAGTTGATCTACACGGCGCCGCAGGAATTCTTCTTCACGCAGGTCAAGCTCGCCATGTTCGGCGGCATGGTGATCGCCTTTCCGCTGATCGCCACGCAGATCTACAAATTCATCGCGCCCGGCCTCTACAAGAACGAGCGCAACGCCTTCCTGCCGTTCCTGATCGCGTCGCCAATCCTGTTCCTGATGGGTGCGTCGCTGGTCTATTTCTTCTTCACGCCGATGGTGATGTGGTTCTTCCTCGCCATGCAGCAGGCCGGCACCGACGATCAGGTGCAGATTTCGCTGCTGCCAAAGGTGTCGGAATATCTCAGCCTGATCATGACGCTGATCTTCTCCTTCGGCCTGGTGTTCCAACTGCCGGTGGTGACCAGCCTGATGACACGCGTCGGCATGCTGTCGTCCAAGGGGCTGGCCGAGAAGCGCAAATGGGCGATCGTCATCGCCTTCGTCGTCGCGGCGGTGCTGACGCCGCCCGATCCGATGAGCCAGATCGGCCTCGCCATTCCGACCATCCTTCTCTACGAGGTCTCCATCTGGGCTGCCCGGCTGATCGAGCGCGATCAGGAAAAGCAGCGCGTGGCACGCGAGAAGCAGGACGCGGCGGAAGAGGTCGCCGAGAAGAAGCCGGCGGACGCGTCCTCCACCTGAACGGCGCCGCCGCGTCTGGTCAGCCTCGATAGGAATTTTTTCTTGACCTGGTGAGGGCAGCTATGCTATGATTCTCGGTATGGTGCCGACTTGCGCCAGCGACCCGCCGTAGAGGCGGGTTTTTCATTTCAGGCTCTCCTCCGCCCTCAGCCGAAAGCGCGTCAAAGCGTGATCGCATGCTTGCGTTCCCCATGCCCCATCTTGCATCGATCGAGGATGCGGTTTACGCCCTCTGGAACGCATCGCACTGAAAGCGATGCGTTTCAGTTTTGTTTGAAGCATGTCGTTGTCCCAAACCGCTGCGCACTTTGGGCGACATGCTACCCCGGAGCGTTCAAACCATGCTTGACATCAAATGGATTCGCGACAACCCGAAGGCCCTTGTCGAGGCGCTGGTGAAGCGCTCGTGGTCGGCTGACGAGGCGCAGTCCACGGTCGGCGGGCTGATCGCCTCGGACGAGGCGCGGCGCGAACACGTTACCGAGCTACAGACCAAGCAGGAGCGCCGCAATGCCGCGTCGAAGGAGATCGGTAACGCCATGCGTTCGGGCGATGCCGCCCTGGCCGAGACGCTGAAAGCCGAAGTCGGCGAGATCAAGGTCTTCATCCAGAACGGCGAGGCGCGCGAACGCGAGCTCGACAAGGCGCTGAACGACGCGCTGGCGGTGCTGCCCAACGTACCGTTCGACGACGTGCCTGTCGGCAAGGACGAGCACGACAATGTCGTCAAGCACATCGTCGGCAAGGTACCGACGCGGCCGAACTGGGTGAAGGAGCACTTCGAGATCGGCGAAGCGCTCGGCATGATGGATTTCGAGCGCGCGGCAAAGCTGTCGGGCTCGCGCTTTACGGTGCTGAAAAACGGACTGGCGCGGATGGAACGCGCGCTCGGCCAGTTCATGCTGGACCTGCATACGACCGAACACGGCTACGAAGAAGTGATCCCGCCGTTGATGGTCAAGGACGAT
Source organism: Mesorhizobium sp. WSM4833 (assembly GCF_055811095.1). Lineage (NCBI taxonomy): Bacteria > Pseudomonadati > Pseudomonadota > Alphaproteobacteria > Hyphomicrobiales > Phyllobacteriaceae > Mesorhizobium > Mesorhizobium sp. WSM4833. Next base: position 102,605 of record NZ_JBVVQG010000001.1, on the reverse strand, counting down.
GTTTTGTTCGGCACCAACCAATTGCCGAAGTTCGAGGAAGATCTGTTCTTCACGCCGCACGGGGAGGGCAGGCTTGGCCTGATTCCCACCGCCGAGGTCCCACTCACCAACCTTGTGCGTGAGGAAATCACCGCGCATGAAAAACTGCCGCTGCGCTACACCGCGCTGACACCGTGCTTCCGTTCGGAAGCGGGCTCGGCCGGGCGCGACACGCGCGGCATGCTGCGCCAGCATCAGTTCTACAAGGTCGAGCTGGTGTCGATCACCGATCAGGAATCCTCACTTGCCGAGCATGAGCGGATGACGCAATGCGCCGAGGAAGTGCTGAAGCGGCTCGGCCTGCCGTTCCGCACCATGACGCTCTGCACCGGCGACATGGGTTTTGGCGCACGCAAGACCTATGACATCGAGGTCTGGCTGCCCGGCCAGAACGCCTATCGCGAAATCTCGTCCTGCTCGGTGTGCGGCGATTTCCAGGCACGCCGCATGGACGCCCGCTACAAGGACAAGGACGGCAAGGGCAACCGCTTCGTCCACACGCTCAACGGCTCGGGCACAGCCGTTGGCCGCGCGCTCATCGCCGTCATCGAAAACTACCAGAACGAGGATGGCAGCGTAACCATTCCTGAAGTGCTGCGGCCTTACATGGGCGGTCTGGAAAAGATCGAAGCGAAATAATGCGTATCCTCCTGACCAATGACGACGGCATTCATGCCGAGGGCCTGGCGTCGCTCGAACGCGTCGCACGTACGCTGTCCGACGATGTCTGGGTGGTGGCGCCCGAGCAAGACCAGTCCGGCTATGCGCATTCGCTGTCGATCTCGGAGCCGCTGCGGCTGCGCAAGATTGGCGAGAAGCATTTTGCCGTGCGCGGCACGCCGACCGATTGCGTCATCATGGGCGTCAAGAAGATCCTGCCTGGCGCACCCGACCTGATCCTGTCCGGCATCAATTCGGGCGCCAACATCGCCGACGATGTCACCTATTCCGGCACCGTCGCCGGCGCCATGGAGGGCGCGCTGCTCGGCATTCGCTCGATCGCGCTCAGCCAGGGGTACAGCTATGTCGGCGAAGATCGCGTCGTGCCCTACGAGACGACGGAGGCGCTGGCGCCGGCGCTGCTGAAGAAACTTGTCGCGACGCCATTGCCCGACGGCGTGCTGCTCAACGTCAATTTTCCCAACTGCACGCCCGAGGAAGTCGCAGGCACGGTGGTCACCTCGCAGGGCAAGCTCGTGCACTCCCTGTGGGTCGACGAGCGCCGTGACGGGCGCGGCCTGCCTTACTACTGGCTGCGTTTCGGCCGCGAGCCGGTCGAAGGCAAGCAAGGCACCGACCTCTACGCCTTGCGCAACCGGCTGGTGTCGGTGACGCCGCTGCAGCTCGACCTTACCGCCCATGAAATCCGTGACCAACTGAGCAAGGCGCTCGCATGAACCAGGGCCTCCCGATCGACGACCGCGAAGGTTTTGCCGCCTTTCTGCTGCGTCTGCGCGGCCGGGGGACTGTGCCGAAGGCGCTGATCGCGGCCTTCGAGGCGACGCCGCGGCGCGGCTTCCTGGCGGCCCAGTTCCATCAGATCGCCTGGTCGGACCGCATGCTGCCGATCGAATGCGGCGAGGCGATCGAAGGCGCCGACATGCAGGCGGCGGTGATCGCCGCACTTACCATCGAGCAGGGCAACCGCGTGCTCGAGATCGGCACCGGCTCGGGCTACACCTCGGCGGTGATGTCGCGGCTGGCCGCTCGGGTCATCACCACCGATCGCTACAAGACGCTCGCCGAGCAGGCGCGGCAGCGCTTCGAGGCGCTCGGCATCGGCAATGTGATCGTGCGCCACGCCGATGGTTCCGGCGGGCTGCCGAATGAAGGGCCATTTGACCGCATCGTCGCCTGGGCCGCCTTCGACAGCCTGCCGCGTTTCCTGCTCGACCAGTTGTCGAGCGGCGGTATCGTCATCGCTCCGATCGGCCCCGAAGAGGGCGAACAGGTGCTGGCCAAGCTGACCAAGGTCGGCAGCCGCTTCGAGCGTGAAGACATCGGCCTCGTTCGCCTGCAGCCGATCCTGCGCGGTGTTGCCGCTATTATCTAGCGCGGATGTCGATGTTCGGCCGCGTCGTGCGCCCGTCTTCGACCCCGGCTGGCCTGACCCGAAATCTTCGCACGGCTCGCTCTCTAATATTTTAAGAAAAATTGCGTCGGATTCCATGAGGTTAACCGTCGAGTAACATTAACGCGCTTTAATCATGCCTAGTTTGTACCGGGTATGTGCGGGTTAGTGCGATGCAACTCAGTGTTTTGAAGACAAACGGTCGCAATCTGGCGCGAGGCTGCGCCATTCTGATGGTCGCGGGTGCTGCTGCGGGGTGCAGTTCCCAGGTTTCGCGGTTCAATGGCGTCGACGACGTCTTTACATCCTCGACCAACAATCAGCGCGCCATCATCAACAAGCAGGATGCCGTACAGCAGCCCTATCCGGGCGATGTCGCCGCCGCTCCGATCGATGGCAGCCATACACAATCGGTCAGCCGCTCCAGCCTCGAGCCGGTCTCGACGCGGCCGCTGCCGCCGCCCGTTGCCCAAGCGCAGCAGGCGCCGGCATCGAAGCCGGTGCGCACCGCATTGGCCCCGGCACCGCATGTCGACAGGACCACGACCGGCACCGTCGCTCCGGCGGCGTCGCCTTTCAAGGTTTCGCAACCTGACGAACCCCGCGTGGCTGCTTCCGGCACTCCGCATGCAACCGAGATCGTCGTCAGGGACGGCGAAACGATCGGCGGCCTGGCGCAGCGGTACAAGGTGCCGTCCGACGTGATCATGAAGGTCAACGGGCTGAGCGCGACCAAGGGGCTGAAGACCGGCCAGAAGCTGGTCATCCCGGCCTATGCCTATTCCAGCAAAGGCGAGGCGAAGGTCGCGGATGCCAAGCCGGCGAAAGACGGCAAGCACAACCTGCCGGCCACTGCGCCGGACAAGGTCGCCGTTCTGCCGCAGCAGCCGAAGCCTAAGGAAGGCAAGTCCGCCGCTCAGGTCGACGCGTCGGCCGCAGCAAACCAGCCCAAGGAGCCCAAGCCGCAGGTTGCCAAGACGACCGGCGCTGCCGGGACCTACACGGTCCAGTCGGGCGACACGATGTCTTCGATTGCCAGGAAGACCGGCGTCGGCGTCGTTGCTCTAAAGCAGGCCAACGGGATGAAGGACGGACTGCTCAAGATCGGCCAGACCCTGAAGGTGCCGGCCGGCGGAACCGCGACCGTCGCCGCTGCCAAGCCGGCCAAGGTCGATCCGGTGACGACGGCCACCACGCAGCCCGCGGCAAAGACCACGCCGTCTGAAACGCTGGCGTCCTACACGCCGCCGAAAAAGGATTCGAAGGTCATCCAGCAGGCCGAGGCCGACGATGCCGTCGCGCCAGACGCCACCGGCATCGGCAAGATGCGCTGGCCGGTGCGCGGCCGCGTGATTTCCGGTTTCGGCTCGGGCAAGGACGGCGTCGATATCGCCGTGCCGACGGGCACGCCAGTCAAGGCGGCCGAGAACGGCGTCGTCATCTATGCCGGCGACGGCCTCAAGGAATTCGGCAACACGGTCCTGGTGCGCCACGAGAACGGCCTGGTCACCGTCTACGGCCACGCCAGCTCGATCGAGGTGCAGCGCGGCCAGAAGGTCAAGCGCGGCCAGGAGATCGCGCTGTCGGGCATGAGCGGCACGACGGACTCGCCGAAGCTGCACTTCGAAGTGCGCAAGAATTCGGCGCCAGTCGATCCCTCCGGTTATCTCGAATAGTCGGGGCTGTTTCGAATAGAAGAAAAAAAGCAATTTGCGGGCCGTCTGACCTCCAGTCCGGCCCGCCGGCTCAGCCCGTTCCGAAAGGAGCGGGCTTTTTCAGTTCCGGTGCGACGCGCCAGTCTTCAAGCTTCAAAGATGGTCGCGCAGAGTGTCGGCGATCATGACGCCAAGGCTGCTGGCCTTGACGCCGAGAAGCGTCTCCGCGTCGGAGGAATCGACCAGCAAGGGTTTGTCGAAGAGGTAGCTCATCTCGATAAGCTCATGCATGCCCAATGCTTCCATTTCGGAGATGGAATAGGAGCGTGTTCCTGGAATTTCACGGTGAAGCATTGCCGCGGTCGCCCGGATGAGTTCCCGGGATGGGGCGTGTTGCGATGGAACATGGAACGCCCGTCCCCATTCGCCCGTGTAGCGCGAGGCAGCGACCAGTGTCCTGGCCACGTCCTTCGTGAAGGACCAGGCGTGAGTTGCGTCGAGGTCGCCAATGAAAGCCGTCGGTTTCCCTTCGATTATGGAGGGCAGCGCGACCAGTGAGAAAGAGCTGATCGCGCCATGTCCAAGATAATCGCTGGACCGCACTTCGACGGCCGGCACGTCCGCACGGACCGCCCGCTGCCACATGATCGTCCGCGCGGTTCCTTTCTTCGAAGTCGGATCCAGAGACAGGTCGGAGTGAAGCGGGCTTTCGGCATCTTTGCCATAGCCATAGAGGTTTCCGAGCACCACAAGCTTCGCTCCGACCGCTTCGGCAGCCCGCACGGTGCCGTCGATGATTGGGAAAAAGTCGGTCGGCCAGCGGTGATAGGCAGCCATGGCGCACATGAAGATCGCGTCGGCGTTTCGGCTGATACGCGCCAGTTCCGCGGCATTGGTGGCGTCGGACTGCACGGTCCGGACGTTTTGCAGCGCGTTCGAACCGACACTCCGGCTCGTCAAGACAACATCATGGCCTTCTTCGCCCAGAAGCCGCGCGGTCTCGCGACCAACCGGGCCTGCTCCCACAACAACATAGAAACTCATGGCATAACCTCTCATCCAAGTTTTATGGAGAGGCGTAGGTACATAGCCACGGCATTGAAAATCGCGCGGGAATTGCCAAGTCTTGAACAGGTTTTGCCATGAATCGAGAAAGCATGCTCTCGCAAGTCGCCCCGGCCCGATCCCCGTCCGACGTAACATTGGCCTCCCGGCATGTCGAAGCCGGGGTCCATCGTCTGCTCCGGGCGCCACACCATCGCATCATGGTGCATGCAAGTGCCGCGACGCGCTCCTACTGCCATGAGGTTCGACGATATTTCGTCAGGCGCGCCGGCGATATCGACCTGGTGCCCGCCGGTCAGGAGGGTGGGTTCGAGGCTGAGACCCCGTTCGACACGATCGAGATCGCGTTACAACCGGCCTTGATGGAAAGGGTGGCAGCCGAACTTGGCGGCAAGGCGCGCGCATTGCCGCTCGGCACACGTCACCTGCTTCGTGACCAGCGCATCGAACACCTCGCGCGAGCACTGGAGAGCGATCTCAATGCGAAGGCGCCGGGCGGGTCGTTGTTTGTCGACAGCATCGGCGCCGCGCTCGCTGTGAGGCTGCTTGGCCTCGATGAACCTGATATCGATCGCGCGAACCGGTTGTCGGATACTCAGCTCAAGCGCGTGCTGGAGCATATCGAGGTTGCGCTGCACGAGCCTCTCTCGATCCATCGACTGAGCCGGGTTGCCGGCGCCAGCAGTTCGCACTTGCGGACATGGTTCAAGGCGGCGACCGGCTTCACCCTGCACCGCTACGTGCTACGGCGTCGCGTCGAACGCGCACGCGTCCTGCTGCAGCAAGGCGATCTCAGCACAAGCGAAGTGGCGGAATTGACGGGCTTCGCGCACCAGTCACATCTGGCGCATTGGATGCGGCGTGAGATCGGCCAAACGCCGCGTGATTTGCGGCGGTCGCAGCCGCCCAAATGATCTTGTCATCGGATGGCGTTGGCGACGCTATCCAACGCATCAGTCCTTCAGCGGTTTGCCGAGCCGGCCAGCCAAATCCTGGGTGAACTGCCAGGCGACGCGGCCCGAGCGGCTGCCGCGGGTGGTCGCCCATTCCAGTGCTTCGGCGCGCAGCGTGTCGGGATCGATTGTCAGCCCGTGATGGCGGACGTAGCCATCGATCATGTCGAGATACTCGTCCTGCGAACATTTGTGGAAGCCGAGCCATAGCCCGAACCGGTCGGACAGCGACACCTTTTCCTCGACCGCTTCGGACGGGTTGATCGCGGTCGAGCGTTCATTGTCGATCATGTCGCGGGGCAACAGATGGCGGCGGTTCGAGGTGGCGTAGAAGATGACATTGGCTGGACGGCCCTCGACGCCGCCTTCGAGCGCTGCCTTGAGCGATTTGTAGGAGGTGTCGTCATGGTCGAAGGAGAGGTCGTCGCAAAACAGGATGAAGCGGAAGGGCGCCGCCTTCAGCAGACCCATCAGCTTCGGCAGCGTGTCGATGTCCTCGCGGTGGATTTCGATCAGCTTCAACGGCAGGTCGGACCTGGCCTTGGCGTTGATTTCCGCATGCACGGCCTTGACCAGCGACGATTTGCCCATGCCGCGCGCGCCCCACAACAACACATTGTTGGCCGGGTAGCCGGCAGCGAAGCGTTCGGTGTTGTCGACAAGGATGTCGCGGACACGGTCGACGCCACGGATCAGTCCGATGTCGACGCGGTTAACCCTGTGCACCGGTTCCAGATAGCCCGGATCGGCCTGCCAAACGAAGCAATCGGCCTCGCGGAGGTCGGTTTGAGGCACCGGCGGCGGAGCGAGGCGGCTCACTGCTTCGATCAGCCGGTCGAGTTTCTGGTTCAGGGCCTCAATGCTGCTGTCGGTCATGTCTGTCTTTTGTTTTCGCGTTTTTGATGTCTTGGGGCGTGAAGCTGCCCGATTCCGCCTGATACAAAACCGGTTGCAACCTTTTGTTCGAGCGTGATCTTTTCGCGATCATGCTCTAACACGGCTCAACAGGCCGGAAAAGCAGCCGATTTGGCCGGCCGCGCAGTTGCATTGACAACTTTACCGACTATATTCCGGCCAAATTTCAAGGGGCCGCCAGATTGGCGGCTGTTTTCAAAATTCAGGAGTACCTCGATGTTCGTGACACCGGCATACGCCCAAGGCGTCGGCGCTTCTCCCGACATGTTCATCAGCATTTTGCCGTTTGTCCTGATTTTCGTGATCATGTATTTTCTGATCATCCGGCCGCAGCGCACGCAGCTGAAGAAGCGCGGCGAGATGCTGGCCGCGGTCCGTCGCGGCGACACGGTCGTCACCGGCGGCGGCTTCGTCGGCAAGGTGACCAAGGTGATCGACGACAACGAGCTCGAGGTCGACCTCGGCAATGGCTTGAAGGTGACGGCGCTGCGCTCGACGATCGCCGATGTGCGCGTCAAGGGCGAGCCGGTGGCCAACCAGAACGCCAAGAAATAATCCAATTTTAGGCGGAGCGATCCGCGGACACGCTCTGACGGACGACGCCATATGTTGTATTTCTCGCGCTTCAAGATGATCCTGATCTGGGTGGCCGTGGCCATCACGGTGATCCTCGCCGCGCCCAACCTGTTCTCCGCCAGCACGCTGGCGCAGCTGCCCAACTGGGTGCCGAAGCGGCAGATGACGCTCGGCCTCGACCTGCAGGGTGGTTCGCACATCTTGCTGGAAATGAACCAGAACGATCTGATCAAGGACCGGCTGGAGACGACGCGCGACGAAATCCGCACGCTGCTGCGCGACGCCAAGATTGGCTATACCGGCCTTGCCGGCACCGGGCGGACCCTGCAGGTTCGCATTACCGATCCCGCCCAGATCGATGCCGCCAAGACGGCGCTGAAGACGCTGACCGATCCGGTCGCCGCCGGCCTGTTCACCGGCGGTTCCGTGCAGGAAATGACGCTCGACGATTCCGAGCCCGGCCTGCTCAAGTTCAACGTCACCGATGCCGGCATTAAATACCGCACGTCGACCGCGCTGACGCAGTCGATCGAGGTGGTCGAACGCCGCGTCAACGAACTCGGCACGACCGAACCCATCGTGCAGCGGCAGGGTGACGACCGTATCCTTGTCCAGGTGCCGGGTCTTCAGGACCCGCAAAGGCTGAAGGAAATCCTCGGCCAGACCGCCAAGCTGACCTTCCAGATGGTCGACCAGTCGATGCCGGTGCAGGACGCGCTCAACGGCCGTCCGCCTGCCGGCTCGTCGGTGCTGTATTCGCAGGACGATCCGCCGGTTCCGTATCTGATCGAGAACCGCGTCATCGTCTCGGGCGAAAACCTCGTCGATGCGCAGGCGACCTACAATTCGCAGAACAACGAGCCGGTGGTGTCGTTCCGCTTCGATTCGAAGGGGGCGGCGCGCTTCGGCCAGGCCACGGCGCAAAATGTCGGCAAGCTGTTCGCCATCATCCTCGACAACCAGGTGATTTCGGCGCCGCAGATCCGCGAGCCGATCCTCGGCGGCACCGGCCAAATCTCCGGCAATTTCACCGCCCAGAGCGCCAACGATCTCGCCGTGCTGCTGCGCGCCGGCGCACTGCCGGCGACGTTGACGGTGATCGAAGAACGTACAGTGGGTCCGGGCCTTGGCCAGGATTCGATCCATGCCGGCAAGGTCGCCGGCATCATCGGTTCTATCCTCGTCGTTGCCTTCATGTTCGTCGCCTACGGCTTCCTCGGCTTCCTCGCCAACATCGCGCTGGCGGTGCACGTGGCGATGATCGTCGGCGTGCTCTCGCTGCTTGGCGCGACGCTGACCTTGCCTGGTATCGCCGGTATCGTGCTGACCATCGGCATGGCGGTCGATTCCAACGTGCTGATCTACGAGCGCATCCGCGAGGAGCGGCGCGCCGGCCGCTCGGTCATCCAGGCGATCGATACCGGTTTCACCAAGGCGCTGGCGACCATCGTCGATTCCAACATCACCTCCCTGATCGCCACCGTGGTCCTGTTCTATCTTGGTACCGGTCCGGTGAAGGGCTTTGCCATCACCTATGCCATCGGCATCCTGACGACCGTCTTCACCGCCTTCACCTTCACCCGTCTGCTGGTCTCGATCTGGCTGCGCCGGGCTCGCCCGAAGGAATTGCCGAAGGCGCCGGTGACCTTCGTTCCGCCCGGCACCAAGATCCCCTTCATGGGCATCCGTCGCTGGACGTTCACGCTGTCCAGCGCACTTTCGATCCTGTCGGTGGTGCTGTTCATGACCGTCGGCATCAACTACGGCATCGATTTCAAGGGCGGTTCGCTGATCGAAGTGCAGGCCAAGAGCGGCAATGCCGATCTCGCCGACCTCCGCGCGCGGCTGACCGAACTCAACATCGGTGAAGTCCAGGTGCAGCAGTTCGGTACGCCGAACGACGTGCTGATCCGCGTCGGGACGCAGGATGGTGGCGAAAATGCCGAGCAGACCGTCATCGACAAGGTGCGCGGCGAGCTGCAGGATAATTATGACTTCCGCCGCGTCGAAGTGGTGGGACCGACCGTGTCCGGCGAGCTCGCCAAGCAAGGCACGATCGCCATGCTGATCGCGCTGCTCGGCATCCTGATCTATGTCTGGTTCCGCTTCGAATGGCAGTTCGCGGTCGGCGCCATTGTGGCGACGGTGCACGATGTGGTCATGACGCTCGGCTTCTTCGTCATCTCCGGGCTGGAGTTCAACCAGTCGTCACTGGCGGCGATCCTGACGATCATCGGCTATTCGCTGAACGATACGATCGTGGTCTATGACCGTGTCCGAGAGGATCTGCGAAAATACAAGCGCATGCCGCTGCCGCAACTCCTGAACAACGCCATCAACGAGACGCTGTCGAGAACGACGCTGACCTCGGTGACGACGATCCTGGCGCTGCTGGCGCTGGTTCTGTTCGGTGGCGAGGTGATCCGCTCGTTCACCATGGCCATGCTGTTCGGCGTGATCTTCGGCACCTATTCGTCGATCTTCATCGCCGCACCGCTGCTGATCCTGTTCAAGCTGCGGCCGCAGGCTTCAGCCGACGAGGAGAAGCCGGTCAATGGCGGCAAGGCGGTCGCGACCTGACGCGCCCCCCCGAAGAGGTTTAACGGTGACCAGCAAAGGCATCGTCATCCGCGAGGCGCATTTCCCGGGCCGCGCGCCGATCGAAGCCTACGGCAATGGCGGATTCCGCTTTGCCGACATGTCGCATCGCGGTTCGCTGCTCTGTCTGCCATCCGGCATCCATGGCTGGGAGCCGGTGGATCCCTTGGCGCTGACGGTGGCGGATTTTGACAGGCTGCTGTCCGAGGCCGACAAGATCGAGATCCTGCTGGTCGGCATGGGCAGGGATCTTCGGCCGTTGCCCGCTGCATTGCGGGCCGCGCTGAAGGCCGCCGGCATTGCATCCGACCCGATGTCGACGGGTGCCGCGGTGCGGACCTACAATGTCCTTCTGGCGGAAGAGCGCGCCGTGGCCGCCGCGCTCATTGCCGTCGATTGATATGCCTCGAAGCGCTGAAATCGTCATGGACGCGGTGCGTGCCGCCGACCATGATCGCTATCTGACCGCGCTCTACGCGCCGGACGGCAAGCGCTACGCGCTGTTTTCGCTCTACGCCTTCAACGCGGAGATATCAGGTATTCGCGATCGCATCCATGAGGCGCTACCGGGCGAGGTGCGGCTGCAATGGTGGCGCGATGTCATTGCCGCCGGCGGCGAGGCCGGCGCCGGCCATCCCACTGCCGAAGCCGTGAACGCTACGATAGCGACATTCGGCCTGCCGAAGCCGGCCTTCGAGAACATGCTCGATGCGCGCATCTTCGACCTCTACGACGACCCGATGCCGTCGCGCACCGATCTGGAAGGCTATTGCGGCGAGACGGCCGCAGCACTCATCCAGCTTGCGGCGATGGTGCTCGACCCCGGCGAGGCGCCGCGCTTTGCCGAACTGGCGGGCAGGGCAGGCTGCGCACAGGCGATGACCGGCCTGCTGCTGCTGTTGCCGCTGCACCGCCAGCGCGGACAATGTTTTGTCCCGGCCGACATTCTGGCGGCAGCGGGATCGTCGCCGGAAGAATTCGTCACCGGCGACGGCGGACCCGGCGCCAAACGCGCGGTGGCGGCGATGATGGCGCTGGCACGGGAACATCTTTCCGCCTTCGAGCAAGGCGCACCGGCTCTCCCGGTCTCGCTGCGCCCGGCATTCCTGCCACTTGCCCTGTCACGCGCCTATCTCGGCAAGATGGAGAATGGCTCGCCGCTCGAAGGCGTGGCGCGGCTGTCGGCCTTGCGCCGGCATTGGCTGCTGCTGCGTCGTGCGAGCAGGGGCTGGCCTGCTCTTTGACGTAAACGTCAATCATGTTAAGACGTCCCCGCGCCAAACTGTTGCCGAAGACAACAGACCGGCTCGGAGGAGATGAATGAGCTTACCCATATTGGTGGCGATCGTTACCTTCGGCATCGCACTGTCGGTTGCGGCGGTGCATTTCACCGGCGGCAGCAAGACGGCGACGCTCAGTGGCACCGATCAGGCAGTGAGCCGATTCGCCGAGGATTTTCCCGACGAGATCGTGGCGGCGGTCCGCCTGACAGCAGATGCCGGGACCGCGTTCCTGGATATCGGGCGAGGGCGCTTCGGGATCGTTCACAGCGTAGGCGACTGCTTCTTGACCCGCATCGTCACGCCTCAAGATGTCACGATTTTGGACGCTGGAGACGGGAATACGGTCTCGCTGCGGCTCGCCGATTTCACCTGGAAGGGCGGCCGCTTCCGCTTTGCCAGCGCAACGGATGCGCAAGGCTTGCTGAAGGCGCTTGAGCCGCAGAGTTTCGGCGGAGAGGCGGCATGATGGACGACTACAATTTTCCGCAGGTCACTCAACTGGCCATCCCGTTCTTCGTTGTCGCGATCCTGATCGAGCTTTGGTTGGTGCGCACCGGCCGTGCCAAGGGTTCGTTCGAAACGCGCGACACATTGACCAGCCTGATGATGGGTACCGGCAATGTCGTTGCCGGGCTGCTGCTTGGCGTCGTGTCCTACTGGGCGTTGCTGTGGCTCTGGCAGTTCCGCGTCTTCAATCTCGGCCTGTCGATCTGGATTTTTCTGGTGGCCTTCCTGCTCGATGATCTGCGCTACTATTTCTATCACCGCATCGCGCACCGGGTGCGCTGGGTTTGGGCCGAACACGTCAACCACCATTCCAGCCAGCACTACAATCTGTCGACAGCGCTGCGGCAGAGCTGGACGGGCCTGTTCACCTTCATGTTCATGCTGCAGGCGCCGCTGGTGCTGCTCGGCTTCCACCCGGCGGTGATTGCCTTCACCTTCGGCTTCAATTTGGTCTGGCAATTCTGGATCCACACCGAGACCATCGGCAAGATGTGGGGCTGGTTCGAGTTCGTCTTCAACACGCCCTCACACCACCGCGTCCACCACGCCACCAATCCGCGCTATCTCGACGCCAACTATGCCGGCACGCTGATCATCTGGGACCGGATGTTCGGCACGTTCGTCGGGGAACTGGAGGAGGACAGGCCGCGCTACGGCATCGTCAGGAATCTCGGCACCTTCAATCCGCTGAAGGTGGCTTTTCACGAGTGGATCGGCATGTTCCGGGATGCCTTTGCGCCGGGTCTTTCGCTCAGCGATCGCCTGAACTATCTGATCAAGCCGCCCGGCTGGAGCCATGACGGCTCGCGCGAAACCTCGGAGAGTTTGAAGGCGGCCTATGTCAGGCGAAATCCGGGTGAGGCGGGAAAGCCGGGATTGCCGATGGCTGGTGTCGAGCCGGCTGAATAATATCGCCTCAGGATGGTTCGTTCGACCCGCCGTCGCGCATCAGCGTCTCATAGTCGCGACCGCCATAGAAGATGTTGACGATGCGGATGACATCGTTCTCGGTCAGGTGGTGATGACGGCGGAATGCTCGGAATGGGACGGGTCGTAATCCCCGAACGATATCGTCGCGCGAGCGACCGCCACGAGGCGCATTGCCGATACTCTGGCAGCGCTCTTCTATCCGATCCACGAAACCGTTGGCGATGTTTTCGCTGCCGCTGCTCTCAAGGATGTAGGCGCCAATTGCTTCAAGATCGGAGATCGCGCTTTCGCTAAGAACGACGGCGGGACGCTGGATCATCGCTCTCCCTCGTCAGTTGCGAAATCCGGCTCTTTACCCGGTCGATCGCCTCATCGAGCGGAACAGCGGGTCTTTTGTCTTCGATCGACGCCTTCACCCGCGCCCTGATGGACGCCATGCGTTCAGCGTGCTCTTCCTCCTCGCGCTGGAAGGCAGGGCGGCGCGGATGACTTCACTGGCCGAACCGAAGGAGCCGTCTTCGACTTTGTCCCGGATCATGGGGTCCAATCAGAACGCGAAGCTGTTTATTCCGCCGCTTCGGCCGTTTCCGGTTGCGCCGGAAGTCCCAGCCAGTGCCGGCAATCGGCGCGTGCGCGCGATGTGATGGCGTGCCGCTTGGCAACGGTCTTGTCCTTGCCGCGCATGCGTTTGCCCTCGGCCTTCGGAGCTTCGATGGGTGGGAACAGGCCGAAATTGACATTCATCGGCTGGAATGAGCGCTTTCCCGGCTCGTCATCGGAGACAATATGACCGCCGGTGATGTGGTTGAGCAGAGCGCCGAAGGCCGTGGTCAGCGGCGGCAGGGACGGAGCAAGGCCGAGCCGCTCCGCTGCGGCGAAGCGGCCGGCGAGCAGGCCGATGGCCGCACTTTCGACATAGCCTTCGCAGCCGGTGATCTGGCCGGCGAAACGCAGGCCGGGCCGCGACTTCAGTTGCAGCGAAGCGTCGAGCAAGGTCGGCGAGTTGATGTAGGTGTTGCGGTGCAGGCCGCCGAGACGGGCGAAATCAGCGTTTTCGAGACCCGGTATGGTGCGGAAGATGCGCACCTGCTCGGCATGCTTCAACTTGGTCTGGAAACCGACCATGTTGTAGAGCGTGCCCAGCGCATTGTCCTGCCGCAACTGGACGACGGCATAGGCCTTTACCGTCGGATTGTGGGCATTGGTCAGCCCCATCGGCTTCATAGGCCCGTAGCGTAGCGTCTCGACACCGCGCTCGGCCATGATTTCGATCGGCAGGCAGCCGTCGAAATAGGGCGTGCCTTCCCATTGCTTGAATTCGGTTTTCTGGCCGTCGACCAGCGCTTGCACGAAGGCAAGGTACTGGTCCTTGTCCATCGGACAATTGATGTAGTCCTTGCCGGTGCCGCCTGGCCCGACCTTGTCGTAGCGCGACTGGAACCAGCAGGTATTCATGTCGATCGTGTCGAAATGGATGATCGGCGCAATGGCGTCGAAGAAGGCGAGCGCATCGGCGCCGGTCGCTTCCGCGATCGACTGGGCAAGCCCGGGGGCGGTCAACGGACCCGTGGCAACGATCGCCTGGTCCCAATCCGTCGGCGGCAGACCTGGCACTTCCTCGCGCTGGATGGTGATCAGCGGGTGTGCTTCGAGTTTTTTCGTCACGGCATCGGCGAATCCGTCGCGATCGACGGCCAGCGCGCCGCCGGCCGGAACCTGGTTGGCGTCGCCGGCGCTCATGATCAACGAGCCGGCCAGCCGCATTTCGGCGTGCAACAGGCCGACCGCGTTGTTGTCGGCGTCGTCGGAGCGGAAGGAATTGGAACAGACGAGCTCGGCCAGGCTATCGGTCTTGTGCGCATCGGTGCCACGAACGGGCCGCATTTCATGCAGGATGACGGGCACGCCGGCTTGCGCTGCCTGCCAGGCGGCTTCGGAACCGGCGAGGCCGCCCCCGATGATGTGGATTGGGTTTTTGCTCATGAGCGCCGGAATAATCGCTTGGTGCGGCGATTGCAATTGCCGTGCGCGGTGCGGGGCAAACAGCTGCTGATGGGAGCGCCTCCTGAAAACAACAACACCCGCCGGGGGAGGAGGTCCGGCGGGTGTCGTTTTTGGGGTCGACCTTCGGGAGGAGGTGAAGGCCGGCCATATTCGTCATCGCCGGGGAGGAGGTCGGCTTTGACGAAATTCCTTTCGCCATTTTTAGAAGGGGCGAAACCTCTGGAGCAAAATTCGTCTTGCCCCTGGGAAACAGCGCCCGCCGCGGGAGGAGGTGCGGCGGGCGCCGTTTTTGTGGCCGACCCTCGGGAGGAGGTGAAGGTCGGGCCGATTCGTCATCGCCGGGGAGGAGGTCGGCTTTGACGAAAACTCTTTCGCTGTTTGAAAAGGAGCGAAACCTTTGGGGCAAAATTCGATTTGCCGGGAAACAACGCCCGCCGCGGGAGGAGGTGCGGCGGGCGCCGTTTTGGTGGTCAACCCTTGGGAGGAGGTAAGGGGTGACCGTATTCGTCAAGATCGGGGAGGAGGTCGACCCTGGCGAAATTCTGTCTAGATCGCCTGGCGGGCGATGATCTTGATTTCGTCGCGGACGATACCGAGATCATGCAGCTGGCGGTTCGAAAGGCGACCCAGCTCGGTAACCGTCTCGCGATAAACGCGCCAGTTACGATAGTTGCGGATCAGGTTCATTGTCGTTCTCTTTTTCAAAACTGGTTCGGACCATTCGCGGTCCGAAGAATTAGACCGCCTTGCGAGCGACGTAAGGAATGTCGCTGCGGCTGATGCCGAGGTCGGTCAGTTCACGGTTGCTCAGGCGGCTCAGCTCGGACACGGTGTCCCTGTAGCGGCGCCAGTTGCGGTAGTTGCGGATCAGGTTCATGGTAGTTCTCGTTTCGTCTTTCTTGCGGATCATTCCGTTTGTGTACGAACTATAAATAGGCGGACCCATATCGATTTAAAAGCGCTATGGCTGCATGGCAGCAATGCAAATTGTGCAATGCAGCATTAACGCGCGTTCACGGACCTGACACAAAGAAACCCGAATCGAAAAATGCCTTAGCGCCAACGGCTTGACCGGATCGGCTGCAAAAAAGACCAAACTGGGGGGAGAAGCAGCATGGCGAGCTATTCGTCGCGGGTCAGGGCGGATATCGCGCGCTGGCAGCAGGCCGGCATGATCGACCCCGCGACGGCCGATTCGCTGGCGCGCGATGTCGAGGCCAACGAGCGCAAGTCGCTGAGCTTCGGCTCGATCCTGGCTATGATGGCCGCCTTGCTGTTCGGCGCCGCCATCCTGATTTTCGTCGCCGCCAATTGGGACGCGATCCCGAGGCTGGCGCGCGTGGGGGCGCTGTTTGCCGTCATCCTTGGCGGCTATGTCGGCGGCGCGGTGCTGAAGGCCCGCGACCATGCGGCAATCGGGGAAGCGCTGTGGATCGTGGCGGCCGCGGCTTTCGGCGGCTCGATCGCGCTGATCGGCCAGATGTATCATCTCTCGGGCGACGAGGCCTCGGCTCTGGTGACCTGGGGCGCCGGCACGGCGCTGGCGGCGGTTGCGCTGCGATCGAACCCGCTGACGGTGGCTTCGGTCGGCATCGCCGATGCCTGGCTGTTCCTCAAAGGCTTCGACTATTACAGCCGCAGCGATTTTCCGCACGGCTTCGTCGTGATGGCGATCGTGCTGTTTGCCGTCTCGTTCTGGACCCGCAGCCAGGCCGCGCGCCACCTGATTATCCTGTCGGTGCTGTTCTATCTCATGCTGCTGGTCACCAACCACGACACGCTGCAGGTGGCGATCCCGCTGGTCGTCGCCTCGGCGCTGCTGTTCGCGGCCTCGGTCTTCGCGCCTGGCCCGGTCGACCGGGTCGTGCAACTCGGCGGCCGCTTGCCCTTGCACGCGCTGCTCGGCTTCCTCACCGGCCTCGCAATGATCCAGTTCGAACTCGCCGACGAGAGCACCTACAACAGCGGTTTTGCCCTCGCTTCGGCGATCGCGCTGGTCGGTGTTGTCGCCGCGATTGTGCTGGCAGGACGGGAGAGCCGTGGGCTACGCTGGCTTGCCTATCTCGGCTTCGCCTTCGAACTCGCCATCATCTATGTCGTGACCCTGCAATCGATGCTCGATACGGCCGGTTTCTTCCTGGCCGCCGCGGTGCTGCTCGGCATCCTCGCGATCGTCATCATCCGCGTGGAAAAACGCATGAAGGGCCCAGACGCCAAGGGAGCCACGGCATGATCACCGGGAAAAGGCTTGTCATCTCGGCGCTGGTGCTGGCGCTCGTCCAGATAGGCTTCCTGAGCTGGATCATCGCCGGCCGGGCGGCGATCCTGCGCAACGGCAAGGAAGTGCTGCTGAAGATCGAACCCGTCGATCCGCGCGACCTTCTGCGCGGCGACTATATTATCCTGGGCTACGAGATTTCGCGCATAGCGGTGAAAATGATCGCCAACATTCCGCCCGACAAATTTTCAAGCGACGATACGTCGATTGTGGTGCGCCTGAAGAAGGGCGCCGACGGCTATTGGCAGCCGACGGCCGCCTGGTTCGGCAAGGCGCCAACGATGGCAACCGCCGACGAGGCCGATATTCTAGGCCACATCGCCGAAGGCTGGGACCTTCGCGGCGAAGAGGCGACCATCGCGCCGGACTATGGCATCGAGCGTTTCTATCTGCCGGAAGGCGAGGGGATGGCGATCCAGAACGACATGCGGGTGCGGCCATTCGGCATCCGTCTTGCGCTCGCCGGCGACGGCACCGCGCAGATCAAGGCGCTGGTCGACGGCGACAAGACGCTGTTCGAGGAACCACTCTACTAGGTCCCTTATTTCCGATGGTGTGAAGCATGCCAGTTAGCCTGTCGACGCGTGACGACATCAACCTTGACACTGTCTTCCGCGTCGCCTGGAAGAAGGACACGGTGGAGATCAGCGAGAAGGCCTTGCAGCGCATCGCCGAATGCCGCGCCTCGTTTCTGAAGCTGATTGAATCCGATCCGCCACCGGTCATCTATGGCGTCACAACCGCCATGGGGGAATTGGCAAGCCGAAAGCTCGAACCTGACGAGCGTGATCGCCATGCGCGCATCAAGGCGTTTGCCGCCGCCACCTCGTTCGGCGATCCCTTGCCGGATCGCGTGGTCAGGGCGATCGCGCTTGCCCGTCTGACAAACTTCATCGAGGGCAACGCCGCCACCACGCCGCGCATCGCGCTAGCCGTGGCCGCGATGCTCGACGGTGAGCCGATGCCTGTCGTGCCGGCCTCCGGCCAGGGCGGCGCCGGTGAGATCCTGGCGCTCTATCCCTTGTTTGCAGAACTTTCGACGCGCTTCGACCTCGAGGTCAAGGAACGCGGCTCGCTCATCAACGGCTCGCCCTGCGCCGCCGCTTTGGTGGCCGACGCAGCGCTCGCGGGGCGCCGCCGCATCCGCATGGCGCAAAAAGTGTTCGCGCTGTCGATCGAAGCGTTTCGCGCGCCGCTCGAGCACTATGACGCGGCGCTGGACACGCTCTGGGGCGATGAGCATGAAACGGCTGCCCTGCAGGGATTGCGGGAGTTTCTGGTTGGCGCCGGCGATGGGCGACGCAACTATCAGGCGCCGGTCAGCTACCGCATCGTGCCGCGCGTCCTCGGCCAGGCGCATCGTGCGCTGGCGACGGCCGAGCGGGCGGCCAATGTGTCGCTGGCCTCGGTATCGGACAATCCCGTCTACATCCCGCCCGACGATGCACATCGGCTCGGCCGCTGCATCTCGACTGGCGGCTATCACAATGCGATGGCAACGCCGGCGCTGGACGATCTGGCGGCGATATGGGCCGACATCTGCCTGCTCTGCGACCGCCACGCCTCGAAGCTTCTGAACGGCAAGGTGTCGCTGCTGCCGGATCTGCTGATGACCGGACGTAACTCAGCCGACAGCGATGGCCATGGCAATGTCGGCTATGTGCCGATGGCGATCACCGGCTATCTCGAGCAGGCCAAGCTGGCCGCACAGCGCACCTTCATTCCGGGCACGGAATCGGCTGGCGCGGGGCAGGACGACGTCGCCACGACGGCGTTCTTCGCATGGACCAAGGAAGCGACCGCCGGCCGCTGCGTCGATGCCGCCATGGCGATGCTGGCAATGATCGCCTCGCAGGCGCTGCACGTCACCGAACGGACGCCGCCGCCGACACTGCGTTCCTTCGTCGATCAAATCAGAGCTATCGTGCCGCCTGTCGGCGCCGATCGCGTGCTGGGGCCGGAGCTTGCCAGGTTGGCGGAATGGTTCACTGAGAAAGTGTTCGAGGCGTAGAGATGCCGACAAGCTGTAGCCGGTGAAATTGGTGCGCCTGAACGAACCTGCCGAGCTTCAGGTGGCCTGCCACCCGAAGCTCGAAGAGCGAAGGGTGGTGCGGACGACGGGAATCGAACCCGTACGATCAGAGATCGAGGGATTTTAAGTCCCTTGCGTCTACCAATTCCGCCACGTCCGCAGGCCAGCCCTTTTCAGACGCCAGACACAGGCCGTCAAGTCGTGTTGTTGAGCGTTCGCCGAACGTGCAAACAGACCGGGCGGCTTGATGATACTGGCGCGATCACGGAATTATCGGCGCGGCGGGTAGTGGTAGGATGCCTGTGTGGTGGATTTGATCCGCCAAGGCCGGCGCCTCTCAGGCCCAACCCATTCCCCCCGCCCACTGGGAGCGTCGGCCACCCTTCCATGAAGAGAGCCCCTCAAGTGGTCGCCTGGGCCGGCAGCGTCGCGATTGTGGGCCTGGTCAGAACTTGTAGCTCAAATTGATCCCGACCGTATTCAGCTTCACGTTCTGATCGCGATCGTTAAAGGGTTCTGCCACCTCGTAGTGCTCGGAGCCGAAGTCATAGTAGCGATACTGCGCGCCGACGACGAACTTGTCGGTCAGCGCGTAGTCGACGCCGGCACCCACGGTCCAGCCGACATTCGTGCGCGTGCTGTCGAACGCCGGACCCGCGACTTGCGATGTTTCGATGCCGGCAAAGGCGACGCCGCCAATGCCGTAGACCAGCAGGCGGTCCATGGCGTAACCCGCCTTGGCGTTGACCGACCCGAACCACTTGATGTCGGTGCCGAATGTGCTTCCCAGCGCCGATACCGTCGTGCCGCCGACCGAGGAATAGTTGAGGTCCGCCTCGGCGCCGAGCACCGCCTGGTCGAATTGCCACAGGCCGGCGACGTGGCCGCCGACAAAACCGCCGTCAATGTCGGGCGCGATGGAAAATGGCGCACCTTCTGTCACCGATACATCGGATTGGCCCCAGCCATAGCCGGCCTGCAGACCAGCGTAATAGCCCGTCCAGTCGAATCCGGGCGCGGTCATCGGCACGTCGACCGCCGGGTCGGCTGCAAAAGCCGGCACGGCCAGAACGGCAAGGAAACCGGCACTAGCGACCATCAATCGACGCATCGAACTCCCCGAAATGACGGTTCAGAAAGATCCTCGTCAGAAGGATAACCGCATTCGCCGCAATCGCAATCCCCCTGTCGCCGTACAGAATCCTCTATTTGGCATCGATGAAGTCCAGCACAGCCTGGCTATATTCATCCGGCGCTTGCAGCATGGCGAAATGACTGGCGTTGGGCAGGACGATCAGCTTCGCACCTGGGATGGCGGAGGCGATATAGTCGGTGTGTTCGCGCTTGATCGCCTCATCGTGGTCGCCGGCAACGATCGCCGTCGGCGTGGTTATCTGGGCAAGCTGTTCCTTGCTCCACGCCGGCTCGCTCTCCCACATGTGGCTCATCTGCGCCACGAAGGCGTCATACTGGTCCGGTGTTTTCGACATCTTCTTGTAGTCGCGGCCGGAGCGGTCGATGTAGGCGGCAAAGGTCTTGTTGGTCATCACGCCCGGATCAAGGCCGTCGGTGGTTACGTTGGCGGCTTGCGCGAACAGCCTTGTCAGCCGCTCCGGATGATGCAGTGCGATGTCGATACCGATGATGCCGCCATCGCTCCAGCCGACAAGCGCGGTCTTGTCGATCTTCAGGTGGTCGAGCAGCGCCAGATAGTCCGATGCCATCAAGTCGTAGCCATAGGGCTGCTCGGTGCGGGTGGAGCGGCCGTGGCCACGGCTGTCGGCGACGATTACCTTGTGCGTCTTGGAAAGCGTGGCCACCTGGCTGGCCCAGATGTCGCCGTGGCCGAGGCCGCCGTGGATGAGCAGCACCGGATCGCCCGCGCCGAAAACGGCGTAGTACATCTGGATGCCGTTCACCGGCGCGTATCCGCTCTGATCGGGTTTGGGCATGGCCGCTGGTTCCGGCAAGGTCTGCCAACGCTCCTCGGCCACGGCAGAAGTGGTCGACGCTGCGAACAAGATAACGATGGCGAACGCTTTCCAAAAACGGGTCATGTCTTCCCTCATATGGTTCGGTTCGCGGTCAGCATCGCCTTCCAGCCGGATTAGTCAACAAGCTCGCCCTGACGCGGTGTGTCGGACCGACGGCTCTGGCGGCGCCCGCCGACATTTGCGAGACTGGCGGCAACCGAGGAATCGCCAATGACGAAAGCAACGCCCGCAAAACCCAGACCGTGGACCGAGATGGCGACACATCTGGTCGATGTCGCCGTGGGGCGCAAACCCGCTGACCTGGTCGTGCGCAACGGCCGCTGGGTGAACGTTCATTCGGGCGAGATCATCGCCGGCACCGACATCGCCATTGCCGGCGGGCGCTTTGCCTATTGCGGGCCCAATGCCAGCCATGCAATCGGCCAGGGCACCAAGGTGGTCGATGCCGGCGGGCGTTATCTGGTGCCCGGCCTCTGCGACGCGCATATGCATGTCGAGAGCGGCATGGTGACGGTGACCGAGTTCTGCCGGGCCGTCATTCCGCACGGCACTACCTCGATGTTCATCGACCCGCATGAAATCGCCAATGTTCTGGGTCTGCCCGGCGTGCGGCTGATGCATGACGAAGCGGTCGCCATGCCCATCAACGTGCATGTGCAGATGCCGTCCTGCGTGCCTTCGGCGCCGGGGCTGGAACATGCCGGCGCCGAGCTGACGGTCGCCGATGTCGCGGAAGCGATGACCTGGGAGAACATTATCGGCCTGGGCGAAGTGATGAACTTTCCCGGCGTCGTCGCCAATGATCCGGTGATGTCGGGCGAGATCGCGGCGACGGTTCATGCAGGCAAAACGGTCGGCGGGCATTATGCCTCGCGCGATCTCGGCCTGCCGTTCCATGGCTACGTCGCCGGCGGCCCCGAGGACGACCATGAGGGCACGCGCGCCGAGGACGCCATCGCCCGCGTGCGCCAGGGCATGAAGGCGATGCTGCGGCTGGGCTCGGCCTGGTACGACGTTGCCTCGCAGATCAAGGCGGTGACGGAGGGCGGAATCGACCCGCGCAACTTCATCCTGTGCACCGACGACAGCCATTCCGGCACGCTGGTCCAGGAAGGCCATATGGACCGCGTGGTGCGCCACGCCATCCAACAGGGATTGAAACCGGTGACGGCGATCCAGATGGCGACGCTCAATACCGCCCAGCATTTCAAACTGGAGCGCGAGATCGGCTCGATCGCGCCGGGCCGGCTGGCCGACCTGCTGATCGTCTCGGATCTCGCCGCAATGACCATCGACGAGGTCTATGCACGCGGCGTCAGGGTGGCCAAGGGCGGCAAGCTCGAAATCGACATTCCGGCCTATGATTACCCCCGGACGGCGAAGAACACCGTCAAGCTCGGCAAGAAGTTGAAGGGCGACGACTTCGATATCGCCGCCCCCAAGGGCGCCAACGAGGTTCGGGTGCGTGTCATCGGCGTCATCGAGAACCAGGCGCCGACGCGCGCGCTGGAGGCCGATCTGCCGGTCGAGGACGGGCTGGTCGCCATGGACCGCCGCAACGACATCTGCCAGATCGCGCTGGTCGAGCGTCACAGGGGCACGGGCGGCGTCACCAACGCCTTCGTTTCGGGCTTCGGCTATATGGGCGACTGCGCCATGGCGTCCAGCGTGGCGCATGACGCCCACCACATCATCTGCGTCGGCACCAACAAGCAGGACATGGCGCTGGCGGTAAACCGTCTGGGCGCGGTCGGTGGCGGCGTCGTGCTGTTCTCCAAGGGCAAGGAACTGGCGCTGGTCGAAATGCCGATCGCAGGCCTGATGTCGGACGAACGGGCGGAAATCGTCGCGGCCAAGGCCGAGAAGCTCACCGAGGCGATGCGCAAGATGGGCTGTTCGCTGAACAACGCCTACATGCAGCACTCGCTGCTGGCGCTGGTCGTCATTCCGGAGCTCAGGATCTCCGATGTCGGCCTGATCGATGTGACGACATTCCAGAAGGTCGATCTGTTCGTCTAGGATTGTTGATATTCAGGCCATGCCGGCCTGCAAGTAGCGATTTTCTGCGCTTCCGGTGCTCACGTACTTAAGTACGCTCCGCTCCGGTTCTCGAAAACCACCACTTTCGGCTCGGCCTGACCCGAATCTCAACAATCCTAGGGCCAATGCCGCCCGCTGGCTCACCCGCCGGTGGCGATGGTCAGCACCTTGAACGGCGTGGTGATGACGATCTCTGCGACCGAGCCGACGGCCTTGCCGAGGCCCTGGCCGAGATTGTTGAGCTGTGTCGGGTCGGGTTCGTCCGAGGCGAGGCCCGCCGGCGCCCGCAGCCGGTCGCCGAGCAGTTGCACCAGCATCGGGTTGTCGGCGAATTTGGCGTGGTTGAGGCGGTCGCCGCCCTTGGCCTGGGAAAGATCGACCACCGACACGCCATAGCTGGCGAGGTCTGCAGCGTTGCCGTAGTCGCCGACGCGCGGCTTGTCGCCCGAGATCAGGGACGAGAGCTTGAGAGCCCGGTCATCCGCAGAGAGCAGGATGGCGAACGGCTTGTCGGGTTTGCCGTAGCGGATCATCTGCTTCTTGAAGACGTCGACATCGATGTCGGGCGAGGCCAGGATGACATAGCCGAGCTTGCCGCCGAGATCCCGGTCGCCGGTGATGGCAAGCTGGCGCAGCGCCTCCATGGTCACCCAGGTTCCCATCGAATGGGCGATGATGTCGATGCTCTTGACCTTGGTCTTGGCCAGCATCCGGAGCGTCGCCTCGAGGTCGTCGCGCGCTGCGTTGGCGCTTTCCTTGTCGTAGATATAACCCGTGGTCTTGCCGCTCGAAGCCCAGGAGAACAGCACCGGGGTGCCGGGATATTTGGTGTCGTGGGCGATCTGCGTCAGCCGGTAGATGCCGTCGTCAAAACCGTTGTTGAAGCCGTGCACGAAAACCAGCGCACGGTCGCCGCGCATGGAAATGTCGGCGCCGACCGCTTTGGCGAACTGGGGCGCGCCCTCATAGAAAGTGACGTCCTTGGCGGTAAAATCCTTGGCAGGATTGCTGTTTGCCGATCCCTTGGCCCGCTCGATGGCGCCGACCTGATGGCTTTTGGGAACGGTGACGTCGACACGGGCAAAGCTGGTGGTCAGCGAGCGATCGCCGTCGTAAACCTGTCGCGGCTCTTTTGTTGCCCTCTGGCGGGTGGTGGCGACGAAGATTTCATGCGTGGCCGCGATGTCGGATGCGGGCACCGAGACCGTCGTCCTGTTGAGCAGGTCGTGCGTTTTCCCGCCAGCGCAGCCGGTGACAGCGAGCGCCAATGCAACGACGAGGTAGCTCTTCGAACGCACGGTCACACGCAGGCTCCCGCAAAAGGGGACGTCAAACGCGTGACGTCGCTGGCTATTCCGATAAGGCCAGAGACCGGCGCGGTCCAGTTCAAAGTGAATCCATACGTCCGCGATGCCGGGCAGGCATGGCCGCGAGACCGCACCTATTGGCCAAGCAGGCTGATGCGGTCGGTGACATCACGGTCGCTGGCAAAGCCGTCATCCTCGCGCAGCCGCTGGCCGATCATCTTCACCAGCGCCGGATTGTCGGCGAATTTCGTATGGTTGAAGCTGTCCGATCCCTTGACCTTGGAGAGGTCGACGACCGTCACGCCGTAGGAGGCAAGATCGGCGGCATCCTTGTAGTCGCCGACGCGCGGCCGCGAACCGGCGATCAGGCCGGAGAGCCTGAGCGCCCGATCGTCGTCGGACAACAGCAGGATGAACGGCTTGTCGGGCTTGCCATAGCGCCGCATCTGGCTCTTGAACACGTCGACATCGATGTCGGGCGAGGCCAGCACCACGTCGCCGAGCTTACCGCCGAGATCGCGATCGCCGGTGATGGCCATCTGGCGCAGCGTTTCCATGGTGACCCAGGTTCCGAGCGAATGCGCGACGATGTCGATGCGCCGCGCGCCGGACTGCTCCAGCATCCTGAGCGTCACTTCCAGTTGGTCGCGGGCAGCGCTGGCGCTTTCCTTGTCATAGACATAGTCCGTGGTCCTGGCGCCGGATGCCCAGGAAAACAGCACGGGCGTGCCGGGATAGCCGGAATCATGGACGATCTGGGTCAGGCGATAGACGGCGGCATCGAAGCCGGTGTTGTAGCCATGCACGAAGACCATGACGCGGCCGCCGCGCGCCGCGATGTCGGCGTTGAGCGCGCTGGAGAATTTCGG
Source organism: Mesorhizobium sp. WSM4833 (assembly GCF_055811095.1). NCBI lineage: Bacteria > Pseudomonadati > Pseudomonadota > Alphaproteobacteria > Hyphomicrobiales > Phyllobacteriaceae > Mesorhizobium > Mesorhizobium sp. WSM4833. The sequence continues at coordinate 77,489 of NZ_JBVVQG010000001.1, read as the reverse complement.
CTGCGTGTCGTAGCCGACGACCTCGGAGGCCATGAAATATTTGGCCGGGTCGTCCGACTTGCCGCGCGAGCGGCGCTCGATCTGGCCGGTCTTGTGAAGCCCCGGAACGGTGACGTTGACGCGGGCATAGTTCAGCGTCGCCGACCGTTCGCCGTCGAAAACCTTGTTGGGATCGTCGGATTTCTTGCGCGTCGTGGCGATGAAGATCGAGTGGTTGCCGGCGATCTCCGTCACCGGCGCGGACACCATGGCGCTGCCAAGCAATTCCTGTGTTTGCTGGCCGGCGCAGCCGGCGACGAACAAGGCCAGGACAACGGTAAAAATCTTCTTCAAAGGCACGCCTGAATTTCCAACTCCGGCCGAAAGGCCTGTCTATCCTCACGATACCTCCCGGACAGGCAGAGTGCGGCAGAACTAAGTCCTGTCGAGTCGAAATGTGATCGGCGCCCCGCTGCGGCCATCGCAGTGTTGCGCGAAAGCCAAAATGGCGGGAAACGGCTGCGTGATGTGCGCAATGAGCGGCGTCGCCGCCGGCCCTCCAATCCCCGCAGAGATAGCGATTTCATACCGCCCGATGCGAGGGGGCATGAGAATGCACCCGCAAGTAGCTGAAAATATTTCGCAAAATTTCCGCCCGGAAGGACGTAAATGATGGACGATGGCGCTGCGGAGCCGGATATGTGATAGGCGGGCTCGCGCCGCACCTGGTCATGGCGCTCAACAACCGAACGTTCGCGACCCGATTAATGATAGAGATCCGCGGACAGCATGCAACGCAAGGTGATTTTCCCCAGGGGTGGTTTCCGATGAACAGTTTCTCTTCCCGCGTTGCTGCCGCTGCCGCCGCGATCCGCCAGATCTTCCCTGAAACGCCGCTACAGGAAAACGACTATCTGTCGAAAAAGACCGGTGCGCGGGTGCTGTTGAAGCGCGAGGATCTGTCGCCGGTCCGCTCCTACAAGATCCGCGGCGCCTTCAATTTCTTCCGCAAGACGCTCGCTGCGGGCAACGAGGCCGAACTGTTCGTCTGCGCGTCCGCCGGCAACCACGCGCAGGGCTTTGCTTTCGTCTGCCGCCATTTCGGCAGGCGAGGCGTCGTGTTCATGCCGGTGACGACGCCGCAGCAGAAGATCGACAAGACCAGGCTGTTCGGCGGCGATTTCATCGAGATCAGACTGGTCGGCGATTTCTTCGACGATTGCTATCGCGCTGCCCTGGAATTCACCGACAGTTCCGGCGCCCATATGGTGCCGCCCTTCGATCACAAGGACATCATCGAGGGCCAGGCAACCGTCGCCTACGAGATCGCGGACCAGATGCCGGGCGCCCGCATGCCCGATATCGTCATGCTGCCGGTCGGCGGTGGCGGACTTGCCGCGGGCGTCACCCACTATTTCGCCGATCAGGGCAGGGAAGCACGCTTCGTCTTCTGCGAACCGGCAGGCGCGCCGAGCCTGCGCGAGAGCCTCGCGGCGGGGAAACGGCTCAAGCTCGCCAAGGTCGACAATTTCGTCGATGGCGCCGCGGTGGCCGAGATCGGCCGCGAGCCGTTGCGTCATCTCAAGGATTTTCCGGCCGACACGGTGCGGCTGATCCCGGAAAACAGGCTCTGCGCCACCATGATCGAGATGCTCAACGTCGAAGGCGTCGTGCTGGAGCCGGCTGGCGCGTTGGCGATCGATGCGCTCAAGGATTTCTCCAAGAAGGAGATCAGGGGCAAGACCATCGTCGCCGTGGTTTCGGGCGGCAATTTCGATTTCGAGCGGCTTCCGGACGTCAAGGAACGGGCGTTGCGCTTCGAGGGTTTGAAGAAATACTTCATCATCCGTTTTCCGCAGCGGCCGGGCGCGCTGCGCGATTTCCTCGAACTGCTCGGACCCGACGACGACATCGCCCGTTTCGAATATCTGAAGAAATCGGCGCGCAATTTTGGTTCGGTGCTGATCGGCATCGAAACCAGGGACCGTCGCAATTTCGATCGGCTCAAGGCGAAGTTCGAGGCCGAGGGCGTTCAGTATCAGGACATCACCGACAACGAGACACTGGCCGGGTTCATCATATGAGCGATCGGATGATTGATCCGGGAAAAATCTTCGTCGCGCTGTTTTCCGGCATCAATGTCGGCGGCAACCGCATCGTCAAGATGGCGGAGCTGCGGTCGTTCTTCGAGGGCCTCGGCTTTTCCGACGTCGCCACCTACGTGCAGAGCGGCAATGCCGTGTTCCGGGCGAAGAAAGGCGACGCGGCGGCACTGGCGAAACTGCTCGAAGCAGCCTTCGAGACGAAATGGGGGTTCCATTCGCGCATCATGGTGCGCGATCTCTCCTGGTTCGAGAAGCTGGTGCGCGAAAATCCCTATCCGGAAATTGCCGCGGACCACACGAAGCTGCACGCCTATGTGCTGGAACGCGAGCCGACCGCCGATGAGGTGGCGCGGCTGACCGAAAAGTGCACCGGCCCCGAACGCTTCGAGATCAAGGGCGATGTGCTCTACCTCAGCGCACCGAATGGGCTGGGCAAATCGGTGTTTGCCGGGCTGATCCCGCGCACGCTGAAAGTGCCGGGTACCGCGCGCAATTGGCGCTCGGTGCAGGCGCTGCTGGAGATGGCCGCACACGCCGGTGAGAAGTAGTTGGCCGGCTAGGCGGGAGTTGGCTTCCAGTCGAAAGTCAGTTCTTCGCGGAAAGCAAAGCGCTTGATGTGATCGGCGACAACGCTTTCCAGGCGCTCGATCGATCCTGCTTCTTCAGTCGACACCGTGATATGCAGCGCTGCGGCATCGGCAGCCATGACGGTACGGCCCATTGAGAGATCGATGGTGCCATGGGTGGGATCGAACTCGACCGGGAATTTGTGTGCCCAGTGCTTGCACAACTGCTGCAAGTAGCGGCTGGCATGTTCGGTGGCGACGTCGGCATGGCTGGTCGGCATGAATTCTCCTGGGCAAGCGCCCTTTTGCATGGCTGGGCGCCGGCCCAAGCCTGGCGCCTCAGCCAGACAGATAGGCGCCGCCCCTGAAAAACCAAACGGTAGCGGGGCCGTCAGCCTGGCATTGTCCGCTCAAGACAGCGTGATCGGCTACCAGCTTCCGGTGTTCGCCATCGAAGCCCAAGGCTCGGCCTTGGCCTTGGCCGGGCCTTTCTGCAAAAGCTCGATCGAGATGCCGTCCGGCGACTTGACGAAAGCCATGTTGCCGTCGCGCGGCGGCCGGTTGATGGTGACGCCATTGTCCATCAGATGCTGGCAGGTGGCGTAGATGTCGTCGACCTCATAAGCGAGGTGGCCGAAATTGCGCCCGCCCTTGTAGTCTTCGGGATCCCAATTGTAGGTCAGTTCGACCAGCGGTGCCTTTTCATTGATGCCGCTCTCCTCGTCTTCCGGTGCGGCGAGGAAGATCAGCGTGAAGCGGCCCTGCTCGTTTTCGTAGCGGCGCACTTCCTTGAGGCCGAGCTTATTGCAGTAGAAGTCGAGCGAGGCATCGACGTCGGCGACGCGGATCATGGTGTGCAGATAGCGCATGTGATTTCCTCGATAAATTGCGTTGCGGCGCAACATAGGGTCGGCCCTGTCAAAGGGCAATCGTGCGGCGGTGCGCAATGCCGGCAAAGAACAAATCCGGTATTGCCCCAATGAACCGTGAAAAAAGGCACGGCAGGTCTTGCACACACCGGAAGCCGCAGTGTTAATCTGTTGGCAAGAATCAGTTGCGGTGTTCTTGAAAAGAGGGGGCATTCTTATGGGGGAAAAGGCCTCTTTCATGGGGCGGGACGGAACCCTTGGCGACGCCTTGCAGCGTGACGAAGGCGGCGACGCTTCTGATCTGCTCGAAGTAGCCGGCGCCATCAAGTGGTTCGATGTGGCCAAGGGTTATGGTTTCATCCTCCCGGATGACGGCATCTCGGGCGACATCCTCCTTCATGTGACATGTCTTCGAAGAGACGGCTTTCAGACGGCGCTGGAAGGCGCACGCGTGGTCTGCCTCGTCAAGCATGGCGAGCGCGGATTGCAGGCCTTCCGTGTGCTCTCCATGGATGTCACCACCGCGGTCCATCCGGCCGAGATGCAGGAGCAGCGCACCCATGTCGCTGTGACGCCGGAGAGCGGTCTCGAACGCGCCTTGGTAAAATGGTTCAACCGCACCAAGGGGTTTGGTTTTCTCACCCGCGGCGAGGGTACCGAGGACATCTTCGTCCATATGGAGACCTTGCGCCGTTACGGTATCACCGAGCTTCGGCCCGGACAGGTCGTGCTGGTTCGTTTCGGGCGCGGCGACAAAGGCCTTATGGCCGCCGAAATTCACCCCGATATGGGGACCTTGCCGGTCTCGCACTAGGGCGTTTCCGGCCGAGGATCTCGAATGGCTTACAGGAACTGGCTGACCGCGGGCGCGATGTGCGCGATTGCCTTCGTCGCCGCCGCCGGTGGTTACTTCTATTCCGAAAAGCCAACCTCGGCGGACAGCCGGGCAATGATCCTTCCGGCCGATCCAGCGCCATTGGTCGTGGTGACGAAAGGCGGTGATCGCTCTTTCTCCATCGAAGTCGCCGACACCGCCGCGGAGCGCGAGGCTGGCTTGATGTATCGCCAGGATATGGCGGACAACCACGGCATGCTGTTTGTCTTCGAGGTCCCGCAGCAGGTTGGCTTCTGGATGCACAACACCCCGATGCCGCTTGATCTGATTTTTGTCGGCCAGGATGGCAAGATCCGGGCGGTCAAGCACGGCGAGCCGCAATCAGACGCCGTCATTTCGCCTGGTGTACCGGTGCGTTTCGTGCTTGAGCTCAAGGCAGGCACTGCCGCCAGGAACGGCATCGAGTATGGCGACCTTTTGCGCCATCCGGCGGTGGGCACGGTGTCCGGCCCCGGCATGCCACCAGCCGACAATGGCGATGCACCCAATGGCGGTGGCGGTTGAGCACACAGGCGGGATCGCAGATGCAGTCTTTCACCCATGACGGCTTCGACCTTGCTTTCCTCGAGCGCCAGCCGGAATCGGGCGAGGGCGATCCGGTGCTGATGATCCACGGCTTCGCTTCGAGCCACTATGTCAACTGGGTGTCGCCCGGCTGGTTCAAGACGCTGAACGATGCCGGTTACCGCGCCATCGCCTTTGACAATCGCGGCCACGGCGCGTCGTCCAAGAGCTATGATGAGGCGGACTATACGCCGGTCAAGATGGCCTCCGATGCCACTGCCTTGCTCGACCATCTCGGCATCGAGCGCGCCCACGTCATGGGTTATTCGATGGGCGCGCGCATCGCGGCGTTCATGGCGCTGTCCGATCCGGACAAGGTGGCGACGCTGGTCTTCGGCGGCCTCGGCATCGGCATGATCGACGGTGTCGGCGATTGGGATCCGATTGCCGACGCGCTGCTTGCCGAAGATCCGGCCGCGACCAGCCATCCGCGCGGCCGGTCGTTTCGCGCCTTCGCCGACCAGACCCGCAGCGATCGCCGTGCCTTGGCGGCTTGCATCGCCAAATCGCGCGAATTGCTGAGCGAGCAGGATGTTGCCCGCATCGCCCAGCCGACGCTGGTCGCCGTCGGAACCACCGACGACATAGGCGGCTCGCCCGATGAGCTTGCAGCGTTGATGCCGAACGCCAGCGCTTTTCATATCGAGGGCCGGGACCATATGCTGGCCGTCGGGGACAAGACCTTCAAGCAGCGCGTGCTGGAGTTCTATGCCGAAAATCCGCTCTGAGCGGAGGGCCAGGGCAGCGAGAAGCAGTGCCGTAGTCGGGGACGAGGCTGCTTGGCATCGTGATAGGCGCCTATCCTGATTGTCCTTAGCCGTTTGCAAGGGCCGCCAGCGATCGCGCGATGTTTTCCCGGGCCTGCGGTTCGAAGCGCTGGCGAAACTCTTGCGTGTGGAAGATATGCGGGCGGGCGAGGAAACTCTTCAAGACCGCACTGCGTCCGGCTCGCCACATCGGCTCCTCCACCCAGTGGTACTCGCGCCGCACGGCGCGCTCATAGGCGTCGAAGGCGTCCGGTGCGGCACCCAGGATCGACAGGTCCATATCCAAGAAAAGACTTGCGTCTCGTGTGGCCGTCGCGTCGTCGAACGGCGGGACCTGGTGCGTGGCGGTGGCGACGATCATTGCCGAGATGCGGTCGAGACGTGAAGGATCTGCGCGGCCCGCCAGCTTTTTTTCGGCAAGGGCGGCACTTTGCGCCTCATTGTCCTTGGCCTTGCTGTCATAGACGGCATCGTGGAACCAGATCGCCGCTTCGATCGCCTCGGGATCGGCCAGCAACCTTCGATAGTCGCCAGCCAGCGCCAGCATCGCCTCGATATGGGCAAGGTTGTGGTAGTGGCGGCCCTGTGCCCGGTAGAGCCCTGAGAGCTCGCTTTTCAGCGCGTCGTCGATCAAGGGTTCGTTTTCCATGGCTGCTTGAATTCCCGCGAACCAAATCCATTTGACAAAGCACTAAGGAAAATTGAGTTCAATCGTGCTATGATCTGGCTTATATGTGCGGCCAGGCAACAGGCAAGCACAACAGGCAGGCCAGGCGGGACGCAGGACGAGACGGCGATGAACAGCATCAGCATTTCCCGACACAGCGCATTGAAGCCGGTCGATCCGATCTGGCGTTCGATCCGGGACGAGGCCATGGAGGCTGTCAACCGCGACCCGCTGCTCGCTGCATTTCTCTATTCGACCATCCTCAACCAGGACAGCCTGGAAGAGGCAGTCATTCATCGGCTGGCCGAGCGGCTGGCGCACCAGGACATCGGCTCCGATCTCATCCGCCAGACCTTCAAGTCCATGCTGGCCGACGACAAGGAGTGGCCGACGACGGTACGTGTCGACATCCAGGCCTATTACGATCGCGATCCTGCCTGCGACCGCTTCATCATGCCGGTGCTCTATTTCAAGGGGTTCCACGCCATCCAGACGCATCGGCTGGCGCATTGGCTGTGGAACCAGGGGCGCAAGGATTTCGCGCTCTATCTGCAGAGCCGCTCGTCCTCGGTCTTCCAGACCGACATCAACCCGGCCGCCCGCATCGGCAAGGGCATCTTCATCGACCACGCAACCGGCCTCGTGGTCGGCGAGACCGCGGTCATCGAGGACGATGTTTCGATCCTGCATGGCGTGACGCTGGGCGGCACCGGCAAGGCCGGCGGCGACCGCCACCCCAAGATCCGCTACGGCGTGCTGATCGGCGCCGGCGCCAAGATCCTCGGCAACATCGAAATCGGCCATTGCTCGAAGATCGCGGCAGGCTCGGTGGTGCTGTCGCCCGTACCGCACAACAAGACGGTTGCCGGCGTGCCGGCCCGCGTCGTCGGCGAGACCGGCTGCGATCAGCCGTCGCGCCAGATGGACCAGCTTTTGCCGTCGCAGACGATGGATCAGGTCGTCAGTTTCGACATCTGATTGTCATATGTCCGCTGCCTGAGGCCGTGGGCAGACATGGGCGATTGTTCTCGCCCAAGGTCTTTTGAGATTCAGGTCAGGCCGAGCCGAAAATGGTGGGTTCCGAGAACCGGAGCGGAGCGTACGTTTGGGTACGTGAGCACAGTTCTACCGCGACGCGGTAGAACGGGGAAGCGCAGGAAACCGCCATTTGCAGGCCGGCCTCACGTGAATATCAACAGACCTTAATCAGGCCGCTTGCCTTTACATCGCCATTGTCGACGTGCCAGAAGCGCGTTCGAACGAGCAAGCCCGATGATCGGAGAAGACTGTTGAAGCCGGACGAAATCAGAAAGCTGGACGCCTATTTCAAGCGCGTCTTCCAAAACCCCAAGCTTGAGGTCAAGGCGCGGCCGCGCAAGGACGATTCGGCCGAGGTCTATGTCGGCGACGAATTCCTCGGCATCGTCTTCAAGGACGAGGACGACGGCGACTACAATTTTTCGATGGCGATTCTCGACATCGATCTGGCCTGAGCCAGAAAATCTTGCGGTCGGCCGGCTTCATGCGGCCGGCCAGCCGGTTCCCTTGAAGCGTTCTTAACGTCCCGCCTTCAGAACGCGCCCGGCTTCGGTGGCGATTGCCGCATCGAGCGCCTGCCAATCGCCCAGAAACTCCTTTGGGAAGCGATAGGTGAGGCTGAGTTCGTCGCCGACCTGGATGTCGCGCTCGCAAGGCGCCAGCGATTGGTCGGCACCCGGCCCGCTCAGGCAACGGGCCACGAACGGCTCCTTGCCGGGGCGATTGCCGACAACCAGCACCTCGTTCAGATAGCCTGATTTCTCGTTGAAACCATAAATCATCGTGCCGCCAGGCCCGGCAGTGCCGGGTCGGGTGATCAGCGCGCTGTAGATCGGCGCGAAGCGGCCGCTCATGTCACGCGACATCATCTGCTGTTCGAAGGACAGGAAGACGATGCTTTTGGCTGTTCCCGTATGGTTGAAATCATCCCGCGCGGCCTCGCTGTAGCCGTCCATCTGAGGATAGCGCAGATAGAGGTCGAGCCGCGAGGCGATGCCGTCGCGCCGGGCCTGGGCGAAACGGATGGCATTGGCCGGGACCGTGATGACATTGTTGCCGATCACCACCTGGTGGGCTGTTGCGTCGTCGGTGTATCCGGCCATGGCGATCGAATGGCCGAACCATTTGCCGGCAAGGCTGATCGCCACCGACAACAGGGCGAGCACCGCGAACCCGTAGAGCACCCGCTTCATCAGCCTGGAATCGACCACGGTGAGTTCGTTGGCGAGCGCTGCCTGCTTCATCTCAGTCCTCGGATCTCGGGCCGCCCGTCCGCCTCCAGTGTCCCCGGGCGGCACACATCGCACGGCATGGCTCTTGCAGCCTGCATGGAACGACTGTGCAATTTCATGGTAAACGGAAAGTTAAGATGGGACCGCTGGAACTCACACTCTTTGCTTTTGCCGTCGGGTTGACGGCCTGCGGGCTGGCCGGATCGGCCATGGAACTGGTGTCGGGCCGCAAGGTCGCCTTCACCGAACCCTATGTGTCGCCGTCACATGTCTTGCGCTCGCTGCTCGCCACGGCCTGTGCGGGACCGTTCATGCTGGTCAACGACGCCATCGATGCCCGGCGTCAGCGCCGCATTTCAACGTTGGCGCTGATGTCCTGCGGCTGCACGGCAATTGCGTGGACCTTGGCGCTGGGCGTCGTCGTGCTTGCCATTGCCTCATGGTCGGTCCGTCTCCTAGGGTCCGAGCTGCCAGCTTGAGACGATTCGGAGACCAGAAATGCCGCTTTATGCGATCGATGGAACAGAGCCCAGCTTCGCCGATGCGGACTCGAACTGGATCGCACCCGATGCGACGCTGATCGGCGACGTCAGGGTCGGACGCGATGCCGGCTTCTGGTTCGGCGCCGTCATCCGCGGCGACAATGAGCCCATCGTCATCGGTGCCGACACCAACGTGCAGGAACATACGGTCATGCACACCGATCCCGGTTTTCCGCTGACGATCGGCGAAGGCTGCACGATCGGCCACCGCGCCGTGCTGCATGGCTGCACGATCGGCGACAACAGCCTGATCGGCATGGGCGCCATCGTGCTGAACGGCGCGAAAATCGGCAGGAATTGCCTGGTCGGCGCCGGCGCGCTGGTTACCGAGGGCAAGGAATTCCCGGACAATTCGCTGATCGTCGGCTCGCCCGCCAAGGCGATCAGGGTGCTGGACGACGCGGCCGTGGCAAGGTTGCGCGACTCGGCGGCGCATTATGTCGCCAACGGCAAGCGCTTCAAGGCGGGGTTGAAGAAGGTTTGAGGCTAGCCTGGCATTTGCTGGTTTCTTAGCGCCTCAACTCACTGTCCGTCAGTTGCGCCCAGCCATCGCATCGCGCAGCAAGGAAGCACCGGCTTCAAAGCCGGCAATCTCGGCTTCCTTGATCGCGGTCCTGTAGTCATCGATGCGGGTTTCGAGCGCCGGGTCGGCGCCCGCCGCCAAAAGCAGGCGGATCGCATCGACACTGCGGATGGCCACCGAATAGTGCAGCGGAGTCCAGTCGTTGACGCCCCGCATGTTGGGGTCGGCGCCAGCTTCGATCAGCACCCGCACGATGTCCAGCCTATTGGCGCGATCGGTGGACAGCGCCGCAATGATGGACGGAAACCCGCCATGATCCTGATAATTCGGATCCGAGCCCGCCTCCAGCAAGATCGAGATGAAGCTGACGGGGCTCCAATAGATCGCATATTCCAGCGGATGCCCAAGGCCGAACTCAAACGGCATGCGCTCGTCGAACCATCGGGAAGAGCCGCCCAAGGCTAGACCGAGGCCGTCGAAGTCGCCGGCCTTGAAGGCATCGTCGATCGCCTTGAAGAGGCGATGACGCTCGCATCGATCTTCCGGGATTTCCAACATCGCCGTGTTCCAGAAGGCGAAAACCAACGGCCTATATTGCCCCGATCCCCTGCGCGTGGAAAGGCGGTCGTCCGATGCGTCCAGTAGGTCGACGATGCGCATACCATTTCACGGATTGCTGATATAAGTCATCGCTGAATAATAATCTGCATCGCGGAGGTAGCTTTCCGGCATGCCATTCCAGCTCAGTGAGCAAACGCAGCAAATTCTTTCGCTAATTTGCATTCTGTTAGCTGGCGTCTTCATTGGTATGGCCTTGGAACGTCTCCTATCGAGGAAACGGAGGCAGGCATGGAGGGAGAGCAATAGCAGGCGCTGGGCGAGAGAGCGCAGAGGGGGCGACATTCTTAGCGGCCTATGGGTTGCCCCGAAGCCTGTTTCCGCGCCACCGAAACCGACTGATCCTGCTGACCAGTTGCGGATCGTCATGGGTGCGAGCTTCACTATTCAACCGCTCCTCAACAGGAGTGAAGTGCGCGTCTTCAAGGAACTTGATCGCATGGTGATCAGCTGCAATCCGGGATGGCAGGTGATGGCCCAAGTGTCACTGGGCGAAATTTTGCGCAGCGCGAACGCTGACGCCTACAGCTGCATCAACTCGAAACGAGTGGACCTTCTTCTTGTGGACGAGACTTGTCTGCCTCGACATGCGCTCGAATACCAAGGCCATGCGCATCACCAAGGCACAGCAGCAGCACGTGATGCGGTCAAAAAGGAAGCGCTGCGACGTGCTGGCATCAGTTACCATGAGATCGTCGGCGGTCACACGACACCTTCGGAACTCAGGCGACTGGTTGAGAGGCTGGTGGACAAGCCCACCGCACCGCAATAGCTGACCTTTTGCAACGCAGATTTCTCGGAACCTGATTGGTTTTCGAACGGCCATAGCCAGAAATGGCGGAGCCGGCCCGGGGGCGGGGGCCGGGCCAGTGACCCCCGCGGGGGGGGCCGGGGGGGGGGGGGGGCGCGCCGGGGTGGCGCGGGG
>NZ_JBVVQG010000001.1:0-66189 GCF_055811095.1 Mesorhizobium sp. WSM4833 | reverse complement strand
GGTGGGGACTCGACCGGGTTTCTCCTGAAGCGCCTCGCATTCACGCGGCGCGCTTGAGCTCTGTTTTAGCGGACGCTGGCGACCGCGTCGGAGCGGCCGTCATTGATCGTCACCCAAACGCCGGAATTCTGGTCCGACTGGCGCTTGAGATAGGTGTAGTCGGTGTCCGTCCAGGACAGGACCTTGGTCTCAAGATTGTCGAGGATGAATTCTCCGAGGCTGGTGCGCACGGTCAGCACCGCGTGGCCGTCGCCATTCGGCTGGCGCGCCACCGTCATCAGCAGATTGCCGGCGGGGACGCCCGCATCCATCAACTCGCGGCGCTTTTCCAGCGCGTAATCCTCGCAATCGCCATAGCCATTGGCCGGATAGGCCCAATATTCCTCGACACCGTAGTTTTCCATGTCGGTGCGCGGCTTGATGCGGGTGTTGACCGAATTGTTGATGTTGACGATCGTCGCCCACAGCTTGCGGGTCAGTTCGACCGGCGCACCCCTGGGGGTCCGTTCGCTGCATTCGCCGGGAATGCGCTGGCAGAACTCATAGTGACCAACAGGCTGGGTGGTGCGTCCACCGGTGTGCATATAGGCCGGTCCCGCGGCATATGCTGATCCCCAAGCGGAAAGCTGCATCGCCATTGCCGCCAGCAACAGCTTGCCCCTCGTTTTCTTCATTGTTGTAGTCTCCCCGTTCGAAGGAGACATTGCCACGTGTGGATTTATTTGACGCAAAAGCGCGAAGTAGATATTGAGTAAAACTCCAATAGAATAAACGTAAAATTTGAATAATTTGAGTATTAATTCGTTTGGATCTGAAGGCTCCCACCTCGGGCGCGGAGCGCTCCCAGAAACAAGCTCCCAGAAACAAAAAACCGGCCGCAAGGGCCGGTTCCTGGAATGTTGCTGTCGGGCCTGCTCAGGCGCGTGGCGTGTTGAATTCGGAATCAAGCGTTTCGGGACGCTGGATCACAGCGAATTCGATGGCGACGCCATCCTCGAAATGACGCACGACCTGCCCGCGCATGGTGCCAAGCATGACCTGGATGCCGATCGCCGGTTTGACGTCGATTTCGACAGCGGCGCCGGAGAGCGAAAGGTCGATGATGCGGCACTGGTACTGGCGGCCGTCGGTGAGCTGCAGCACGCTTGTCGGATTGCGCGGTGCGACGCGCTCGTGGCGGCGATCTTCCGGCAGGTCGAGTTCATGCTTGTTGGCCAGCCAGGTCAATTGCGCGGCCAGCTTGTCCTTCTTGCGATCCGATGCAATGACGGTCATCGCGAAACCGTCCTGCAGGGTGCGTGTGACGACGCCTTCGATGCGGCCGATATGATCGATGTAGGCGATGATTTTTTCGCCGGGCATGCCGATGCGGTCGGTGCGAAACGCAACATTGCCCGGTGACATGTCGACGACCTGGCAGGGATGTTCGGTGCGGTCTTCCAGCATGAAGCGTCCGTAAATTTTAACCCGGACGCGCTGAAAGTTTCGCCTTTCAGCTTGGGACGGCGCATAGTCGACCGCCGCTGACCTCATGACTGCCTACACCCCGTTTGGCATCCCGCGCGCCGATGCGAGGAACTTCATCACAGAAGTACAACAAAGCGGGTTAACAAAGGGGAAAAGCGGGCGCTCCAGCGTTTTCCTTTTTGCAGGCCGTGGTGCCAAAACCGCCGCGCAGTTTTGGGCGACGTGCATCAGGTCTCAAAAAACAGCGGACTATTCCTCGCGCCCGCCATCGAAGACGACGAGATGACGGATGCGACGCACCCGGCCGAGCGCCGAGATCGTCTCGGGTGCCCCAAGTTCATCGGGAACAAGCGAGGGAACATCGATCGCCGGGCGATTGTTCAGAAGCTCCTTCTCCGGATCTATGACGCGGATTGAATCGATCAACGCATCGGTGATCGGATCGGCACCCAGCCAGAAGGGTTTCTCCACGGCGCTGATGACGCCCAGGCAGCGCGGATTTTCGACGCCGCCGTCCAGCGGCAGGGCAAGCAGTTCGAACTTATTGGAGCGCCCGTTGCGGCTGAAGCCCTCATAGCTGATGAGCACGACCGATTTCTGCTCGAACACGCCATGGATCAGGCGCGAGACGAGCCGCTGGTCCTTCTCGCGCCACAGCGATGGAAAGGAAAACCCCTTGAGCTCGCGGCCGTAGCAGGCGCAAAGCCTTGTGCCGGCCAGCCGGAATACGGCCTGTCCGCGCGTGTCACGTTCCAGGATAAAGGTGTCGGCCAGCAGCGACTTGATGTCGGCCGGTTCGACCTCCGAACGCTTCGGGGCGGGGCGTCCATCACGCAGGCGGTTCCAATATTGGAACAGCGTGATCGATCCATTCTGGTTCATGCTATGCTGCTCCGCGCAATCTGTCGTCTGATGTCCCATCGGTGAACAGAAGGGCGCCCTCCGAGGACCTACATGCGTTGCGGAGCAGGAAGCGTGCCAGCGTCGTTAACACTTGTTCACGGGTCGGGGTCGTTAAGGTTAACAAGTGGTTTACGTTGCGTCTGAGCCAGCCCCGTGGCACACAAAAACCACTCCAGAAGCGGTCGTTTCGCGACGATCGGCAGCACTTCAGTCAGAGTTTTAGGGGAGCAGGGGGCTCGACCGGCCGTTCAAGGGAAACCTTGAACGGCTTCTTTTTTGATTCGCGCCAGATGATTCGCGGTTTGCTGTTCGGTCCGCGTTAATCTAGATGCTCGAACCTGGAATCCCGCAGGGAGTGCAATTTCAAATGAGTGAACCGGCAATTCCCTCGGAAGCCGACCCGCTCGAGGGCGCGCCCGAGCCGCGGCGCGAGCCGGTGTTCAACCTGCCGCCCGTCGTGCTGGCGGTGATCGGCATCTGCGTCGTCGTCTATCTGTTGCAGCAATATGTGTTGAGCGAATCCCAGCAGATGACATTGCTGTATGACGGGGCCTTCATCCCCGTTCTCTACACCGGGCAATACGGCTTCGACTGGTTCCTGTTTTCGCGGCCCTTCACCTACGCGTTCATGCATGGCGGCTTTGCCCATATCGCCATCAACATGGTGTGGCTCGCCGCGTTTGGTTCACCATTGGCAAACCGTCTGGGAACGCTGTGGTTCGCGCTGTTCTTTGCCGCAACCGGGCTGGCTTCGGTCGCGCTTTTCTGGGCACTGCATCCTTACGGTGAGGCGCCGCTGGTCGGGGCTTCCGGTGCGATATCAGGCATGATGGGGGCTGCGGCGCGTTTTGGCTTCCGCACCGATCGTTCGGCCGGCAAAGCCGCCTTCGCCGGCCCGGTGCTGCCGATCGCATTCGTGTTGCGCTTACGCGGTGTCGTGATTTTCCTTGCCATGTGGATGGTCATCAATCTCGCCACCGGCCTGCTCGGTTTTGCCCCGGGGGTAGACGGCCAGATCGCCTGGGAGGCCCATATTGGCGGCTTTGTCGCCGGCTTCCTCGGCCTGCGCTGGTTCGACAGGCGATGGCAGGCGCCCGAATGGGAGACGGCCGACCACCACACTTGAAATGCAACCGATCACGGCGCACGATGTTCACTCTTACGTGAAGGCCGGTCAGGGCAGGAACCGGCAGGCAAAGCAGAGGAGGACGCCATGACGGTTAAGGCAATTCTCGAGAGAAAAGGCCATGACGTGTTGACGCTCGGGCCGAACGAAAAGCTTAGCGAAGCCATCCGTATCCTGGCAGAGCACAAGATCGGGGCGCTGGTCATCACCAATGGCGATCGCAAGATCGTCGGCATCCTGTCAGAGCGCGACATCGTCCGGGTTGTCGCCCGCGAAGGTGGAGCCGCGCTCGATATCCCCGTGCGTTCGGCGATGACGCCGAAAGTGAAGATCTGCAACGAAAACCACACCGTCAACGAGGTGATGGAGATCATGACCCGAGGCCGCTTCCGCCATCTGCCGGTGGAAAAGGACGGCATGCTCGATGGCATCGTGTCCATTGGCGACGTGGTCAAGCGCCGCATCGAGGATGTCGAGCGCGAGGCCGACGAGATCAGAGCCTACATCGCCACCGCCTGAGCGGTGAGGCGAACCGCCGGCCGGAGAACCGACCGGCGGAGCCGTGGTTACCTGTTGTCGAGTTCGGAGCGGACGAGTGCGAGCCCGCGCCGGGTGATGCGGTAGGGTCCACCGTCAGACGAAGAAACAGCCTTCTTCCGCTTCAGTTTTCGAAACAGCTCGAGATCGACGCCCGGATAATGCCAGCCGTCGCGGGTCAGGCATTTGACGGAGGCGATCCGTTTCTTCTCGTTCTTTTCGATTTCAATGCGTCCGCCCTGCGCGAGCAGGTGCAGGATGCGCTGTTTCCACAGCGCCGCGCGTCCTCTTGGACGCGCAAAGGACGCTGTGGCACTTATGATTTGGCGCATGATCCTTTCCGAAAATCGATACCGATTTTCGGGGTCATGCGCTGCGCGAAATATCCATGTGAGAGTTTTCCGGGAAAACAAAAAATGCCGCCGCCGCGAAGCTTCGCGGCACGGGGTTTCAGGTTTTCTGCCCTGCCTCGCCAGGAGGTCAGGGCCTTACCGGGACAGAGCGTAAGTGGACATCCACTCTCCATTGGAATGGACCTCCTATAGGCGAACGCGGCTGAAAAGGCCAGTCCGCGGCTTTGCGCTTGTGTTTTTTGGGCGCTTGTCTCTTTTGGCGGTTTGCACTAGCGAAGTTGCACACCAAAGTGTGCGAAACGCATTATCCGCAGTTCCAATACGCAGGCCACCATGTCCCTCATCGACACCCGCACGCCCGACGCCAAGCGCCTTGTTTCCGGTGCCACCGGCGACTGGGAGATCATCATCGGCCTCGAGGTCCATGCCCAGATTACATCGGAAGCAAAGCTGTTTTCCGGCGCCTCGACCGCTTTCGGCGCGGCGCCCAACGCCAATGTCAGCCTGGTCGATGCGGCGATGCCCGGCATGCTGCCGGTCATCAACGAGGAATGCGTCAAGCAGGCGATCCGCACCGGCCTTGGGCTGAAAGCGCAGATCAACCACAAGTCGGTCTTCGATCGGAAGAACTACTTCTATCCAGACCTGCCGCAGGGCTACCAGATCTCGCAGTTCAAGCAGCCGATCGTCGGCGAGGGCACGGTGATCGTTTCCGTTGGCCCCGATCGCCAGGGCGAATTCGAGGACATCGAGGTCGGCATCGAGCGGCTGCATCTGGAGCAGGATGCCGGCAAGTCGATGCACGACCAGCATGTGACCATGTCCTATGTCGACCTCAACCGCTCCGGCGTGGCGCTGATGGAGATCGTCTCCAAGCCCGACATGCGCTCGGCCGACGAAGCCAAGGCTTATGTCACCAAGCTGCGCACCATCGTGCGCTATCTCGGCACCTGCGACGGCAACATGGACGAAGGTTCGATGCGCGCCGACGTCAACGTTTCGGTGCGCAAGCCGGGCGGCGAGTTCGGCACGCGCTGCGAGATCAAGAACGTCAACTCGATCCGCTTCATCGGCCAGGCCATCGACTTCGAGGCGCGCCGGCAGATCGCCATTCTCGAGGATGGCGGCAAGATCGACCAGGAGACGCGGCTGTTCGACGCCGTCAAGGGCGAGACGCGTTCGATGCGCTCCAAGGAAGAGGCGCATGATTACCGCTACTTCCCCGATCCGGACCTCTTGCCGCTGGAATTCGACCAGGCCTATGTCGATGCGCTGGCCAAGGAATTGCCGGAACTGCCAGACGACAAGAAGGCGCGGCTGATCGCGTCGCTCGGCCTGTCGGTATATGACGCCTCGATCCTGGTTTCGGAAAAGCCGATCGCCGACTATTTCGAGAAGGTGGCCGCCGGCCGCGACGGCAAGCTCGCCGCCAACTGGGTCATCAACGATCTGCTCGGGCAATTGAACAAGGCCGGAAAAGACATTGAAAACGCTCCGGTTTCCCCTGATCAGCTTGGCGCGGTCATCGATCTGATCAAGGACGGCACCATTTCCGGCAAGATCGCCAAGGACCTGTTCGAGATCGTCTGGAATGAGGGCGGCGATCCGCGCCAGCTGGTCGAGAGCCGTGGCATGAAGCAGGTCACCGACACCGGCGCCATCGAGAAGGCCGTAGACGAGGTGATCGCAGCCAACCCCGACAAGGTCGAACAGGCGCGCGCCAAGCCGAGCATGGCCGGTTGGTTCGTTGGCCAGGTGATGAAGGTGACCGGCGGCAAGGCCAATCCACAAGCGGTCAACGACCTCGTCAAGACCAAGCTGGGCATCGAGTAGCGCGGTGTTTGTCCGCACCGCAGGTGAACGTGATCTGACGGCCATCCGGGCGCTGCTGGTCGAAACCTGGCACACGACCTATGACGCGGTCTATGGCCCTGATCGGATCGACCGGATCATCGAGGATTGGTGTTCGCCGGCGAAATTGAGAGCTAGCCTTGAGCGGCCGAATGCCGAATTCCTGGTCGCCGACGACGGCAAGCGCATCGGCGGCGTCGCCTATGCCGAAAGCGTCGAAGGCGGCACCGTGGTCGACCTGCAACAGCTCCATGTCGCACCAGACCTGCAAGGCCGGGGCATCGGCGGGATGTTGCTCGATGAGGTGATCGAGAATTTTCCGGAAGCCCGCTCTCTACGCAGCGAGGTCGTGGAGCAGAACAGGCGTGCGGTCGCCTTCTATCTGGCCAATGGTTTTGCCGAGATTGGCCGGGCCGACAATTATGGGCCGGCGCAGTCCGGTATTGCTGCGTTGATTCTTGAGCGGATGCTGACCGCCTGAGCGCTCGATGATCGCGCGATTGCATCACGTTGTTGCGAGTGGACCCTCGAGCACACGGCTTTCATTTGACGGCGCAAATATCGAGCGCAAAGCTGTGGCCGCTGACCCCAGCCATGATCGGTGTTTGACCGGTGGCATGCGAGGCAGCTTGGGGAATCGTCATGCCAAGCTTGCCGGAACTGATGCCGACACAGGTGTCGGACGAGACCTTTGGCGGCGTCACCTATCATATAGCGGGCGAGCTGGTGCCGGTGCTTTCGGTCGATGTCACGCGCATGCCGGTCTATTTCGAGCACCACATCCTTTTGTGGAAGAATTCCACCAT
Source organism: Mesorhizobium sp. WSM4833 (assembly GCF_055811095.1). Lineage (NCBI taxonomy): Bacteria > Pseudomonadati > Pseudomonadota > Alphaproteobacteria > Hyphomicrobiales > Phyllobacteriaceae > Mesorhizobium > Mesorhizobium sp. WSM4833. Next base: position 59,146 of record NZ_JBVVQG010000001.1, on the reverse strand, counting down.
CACCATCGGCCTGAAATCGCTGAAGGGCGCGCTGAAGCGGATGATGGCCGGCATGCAGATCTTCGTCACCGAGGCGTCGGGGGCGGGCATCATTGCCTTCAGCCGCGATGGGCCGGGCCACATCGTGCCGATCCATCTCAGGCACGGCGAAGAGATCCAGGTGCGCGAGCACCAGTTTCTCGCCGCCACCGGCAATGTCGACTACACCTTCGAACGGGTGCGCGGCCTGGCGACGATGCTGTTCGGCCAGAGCGGCTTTTTCATCGACCGCTTTCGCGGTGATTCCGGCGATGGCATCGTCTGGCTGCACGGCTATGGCAACGTCTTCGAAAAGACGCTCGCCGCCGGCGAAACCATCGACATCGAACCAGGCGGCTGGCTGTTCAAGGATGCCTCGGTCAGGATGGAAACCAAGATCGATCGCCTGTCGAGCGGCTTCTTCGGCGCCAACATGAATTTCATCGTCAACCGATTCACCGGACCGGGCCGTGTCGGCATCCAGTCGATGTATCTGCATATGCCGACGGAGGAATAGTTCGGCGAAGGCCACTGGCGGGCAGCAATGGCGGCCGCGACCCGGCCATGCGTCATCGCGGCGTTTGCCGTGCCGGCTCACCACGGATATGCAAGGGCCATGACCAAATTGTTCCGCACTGCGGCGCTGGCGCTGCTCGCCATCATCATTTTCGCGACCTTGTCGCCGATCCAGATGCGGCCGCATCTCGCTGAAGCAAATGTCGAGCGTGCCTTGGCTTATGTCCTGCTGGGCTTCGCCCTCGCGGTCGGCTTCCCCAACCGACTGTATCAAGTCGTGATCTTTGTGGCTGTGATCGCCGGCATGCTGGAACTGCTTCAGCTCATTGATCCCGGTCGCCATGCACGCCTCATCGATGCATTGGTGAAAGCCTTTGCCGGGGTGGTTGGGATCGTCGCGGGACACCTGATCGTCAGGGCCGGCCGGCAAAAGAGCGAGAGCTAGGCGCGGCAGCAATCCGCCGCGGAGGATCGAGCCTTCGCTAGGCAGCGGGAACCCCCACATTGTCGATTAGCCTGGTCTTGCCGAGCCATGCTGCTGCGAGAAGACGCCCTTCGCGGTTTCGACGCCATGGCGCAAGCGTCAGGCTTTCGCGTGCCTCGACATAGTCGACCTTCTGGAAACCGGCGGCGATGAGGTCGCGGCTGGCCTCTTCGGTTGCGTCGGTTTGGTGGGCGCCTGCCGCCAGGGCCGCAGCCGTTTTGCGCAATATCACGTTGAGTTGGCGGGCGACCTTCAGTTCGGCCTCATCGAGATAGGCGTTGCGTGACGACATGGCGAGACCATGCGCGTCGCGTATCGTCGGGGCGCCGACGATCTCGACGGGCAGGTCGAGATCGCCGCAGAGCTGTCTCACCACGCAAAGCTGCTGGTAGTCCTTCTCGCCGAAGACCGCAAAGTCGGGCGTTGCCTGCAGGAGGAGCTTTGCCACCACGGTGGCGACGCCGTCGAAAAAGGTCGGCCGAAAGTCCGATTCGAGCCCGGCGGAGGGGCCGCCGACCGAGATTTTCGTGGCGAAGCCGGCGGGATACATCTCGCCAACCGTCGGTGTGAAAGCAAGGTCGGCCTTTGCCGCGCCGAGCCGGTCGAGATCGCGGGCGAGTTGGCGCGGGTACTTGTCGAGGTCTTCGCTCGGCGCGAACTGTGTCGGGTTGACGAAGATCGACACGACGCAGCGCTCGGCTTTTTCGAGCGCGATCCTGACCAGCGAGATGTGCCCGTCGTGCAAAGCGCCCATAGTCGGCACCATGGCGACACGAAGGCCGTCACGGCGCCAGTCATGGATTTGCGTGCGAAGTGCGGCAACGCTGTCGACGACGACGGGTTGGCTCATGCGTCATCCCTGCTGTTTGTCGCCGAAAAGACATGGCCGGGGCCCGGGAAGGTCCGGTTTCGCACTTCTGCTGCATAGCTCTTTGCGGCATGCGAGATCGCGCTGCGCAGGTCGGCGTATTCCTTGACGAATTTCGGCACGCGATCGACGGTCAGCCCGACCATGTCGTCGATGACCAGGATCTGGCCGTCGCAGTCGCCGCTGGCGCCGATGCCGATGGTTGGAATGGCGAGGCGGCGGCTGATATCGGCGGCGACCCTCTCGACCGTGCCTTCGATGACCACCGAGAAAGCCCCGGCGTTCTCGACGGCGAGCGCATCGCGAAGCAATGCCGCAACAGCCCCCTCGGTGCGGCCTTTGATCTTGTAGCCGCCGTCCTTCTCGACCGATTGCGGCTGGAGGCCGATATGCCCCATGACCGGAATGCCGGCGGCGACGATGGCCGCGATCTGGCTAACCATGTCGACGCCGCCTTCGAGCTTCACCGCCTGGCAGCCGGTTTCGTCGACGACCCGCCGCGCCGAGGCGACGGCAAGTGCTGCCGTGACCTCATAGCTGCCAGCCGGCAGGTCGACGACGACGCAGGCACTGGCCGAGCCGCGCATCACGGCTTGCCCATGCGCGATCATCATCTCCAGCGAGGCACCCAGTGTCGTCTTGTGGCCATGGAGGACCATGGCGACACTGTCACCGACCAGAAGCAGATCGACATGGTGATCAAGCAGACGGGCGATGGGATAGGTGTAGGCGGTCAGGCAAACGATCGGCGTGCCGCCCTTGCGGTGGCGAATCGCCTCGGCGCTGATGCGCATGTCGGTGGTCGGCAATTCCGTGGCCAATCGTCACCTCCTTTGGCCTCAAGCCGGGCTGGATACAAGCATGGGCGCGCAGAGCTTTAGAAACACCGCAAAGGCTTGGCAAGCGTGCATGCAGCCACCGGCAGGATCACCGGCTTGTGTCGGGTTTCAGGAAAGCCATTTGCGCACACGCCGTGGCAAAAGCCTTGCCTTCGGCAAGGCCTGACGCCATAAGCAGGAAACGGGCGCTGCTGGCGCGAGGGTTTTGAGATGAAGACTTTCCTTACGCAGTTTTTCACCTGGTGGAACAGCCAGACGATAGGAACCCGCCTGCACACGTGGCGGTATGGCAAGAAGGTCGGCCAGGACGAGACCGGCAATTTTTACTACGAAGGCGGCATCGATTCGGAAGGCCGCACGCGCCGCTGGGTCATCTACCGCAATTATTCGGAAGCTTCGGCGATACCGCCCGGCTGGCACGGCTGGATGCACCACCGTGTCGACGTCGCGCCGTCCAGCGAGGACTACAAGCCACGCGACTGGCAGAAGCCGCATCAGCCCAATCTGACCGGCAGCCCGGCGGCCTATCGCCCGAAGGGCTCGGTGCTCACCAATCAGCATCGCCCGCAGGTCACCGGCGACTACGATGCCTGGACACCCGGGTCGTAGCGACAGGGTGCAAGCCGGTCCTTTATCGCCACAATTGGTGTTTAGCTGCTTGCTGATCAGAAAACGGCGACTAGCCTTGGCGATCGACAGAATCGCCCGGGCGCGAACCACCGGTATCTTTGCATGAGCTTTTCTTACTCAATATCGGCCAGTCTGGCGCTAGCCGCCGGTCTTGCCGTCAGCACCGTGGCCTTCGCCGCTTCGCCTGAGCCCGCGGCACCCGCGCCGGCGCCGCCCGCGGGAGCGGACCGGGTTACCAATGCCGTTGCCGAGTTTGCCGGTATCGACAAGATCACCGGCCGGATCATCACCTTCGATGTCTATATCGACGAGACGGTGCAGTTCGGCGCTTTGCAGGTGACGCCGCGCGTCTGCTATTCGCGGCCGCAGGCGGAGGCGCCGAAGACCGATTCCTTCGTCGAGGTCGACGAGATCACGCTCGACCGCAAGATCCGCCGCATCTTCACCGGCTGGATGTTTGCCGAAAGCCCCGGCCTCAACGCCGTCGAGCATGCCGTCTACGACGTCTGGCTGAAGGCCTGCAAGCAGAAGTCGGATGTGCCGGCGCCCGACGGAGCCAAGGCTGACGCAACCAAAGCGGAGGCTCCCAAGCCCGCCGCAGCCAAACCGGAAGCCGCGACCACTCCGGACGTCACAACGCCTGATGTGACGGAGCCGGACGCTTCGGAACCCGATACTACCGACACCAACTGATCCCCCGGAACCGTCCTGGCCACAATGCGTTGGGCCACGGACGAGCGCACATTCATGCGTAAGGAGGATCTTCCGATGTCAGACAGCAAACGGATCACGGCTAGCAAGGCCGAATTGCTGGAACTCGAAAAGGGATTCTGGACGGGCGACTCCGCCTACTACGCGGCCAACGCCGACACCGAATGCCTGGTGGCATTTCCGCAGATGGCACAGGCGATGGACAATGCGGATCTGGCCAAGACCGCGGCCAAGCCCAACCGCTGGCGCAACCTGCAGATGGATCTCAAGGGCATTATCGAGCCGGGCAGCGACATCATCATGCTGACTTACGAGGCGCGTGCGACACGGGAGAATGGCGAGGCTTATGCCGCGCTGGTCAGCACCGGCTACGTCCATCGCGCCAACGGCTGGAAGATGATGTTCCATTCGCAGACGCCATTGGAAGCCGCTACCGGGAAGTAGGCTCAATCCTCAGGGATAGAATATTGCCTCGCCCTTCAACGCATCGGCGAGCATCTTCTCATACTTGCCGCGCGGCACGTCGACCGCGCCGAACCGCTTGAGGTGCTCGGTGGTGAACTGCGTATCAAGCAGAGCAAAGCCCCGCGCCTTCAAGCGCTCGACGAGGTAGAAGAGGCAGGTCTTGGAAGCGTCCGTCTCTCTGGCGAACATGCTCTCGCCAAAAAACACCCGGCCGAGCGACACGCCATAGAGGCCGCCGACCAGCCGGTCCTCACGCCACGCTTCGACCGAATGACAATGGCCTATCCGATGCAACTCGATATAGGCTTCGCGGATCGGCGCATTGATCCAGGTCGAGCGCCGCTCCGCGCGCTTTTCGGCGCAGCCGTCGATGGTCGCCTCGAAATCGAAATCGAAACGGATGTCGAAGGGATGTTTCTTGATCGTTTTCCAGAGACTTTTCGGCGTGTGAAAGCCGTCAAGCGGGATGATGCCACGTGTCTCCGGCCGCACCCAGAACACCTCCGGGTCGCCGGCACTTTCTGCCATTGGGAAGACGCCCGAGGCGTAGGCCTTGAGCAGCAGGTCGGTGGGGATGCGATAGCCGGGCGCATAGGGGCGGGTCATCGCGTCTCCGCGCTACTCTTCCTTGGCCAGGTATTTTTCCAGCCAGTGGATGTCATAATCGCCATTGGCGATGTCGGCATTGCCGACGAGATCGCGAAACAGCGGCAGCGTCGTCTTGATACCGTCGACGACGAACTCGTCCAGGGCGCGGCGCAGGCGCATCATGCACTCGACGCGGTTACGCCCATGTACAATCAGCTTGCCGATCAAGCTGTCGTAATAGGGCGGGATCTTGTAGCCGGAATAGACGCCGGAATCGACGCGGATGCCCAGACCACCCGGTGTGTGGAAATGGGTGATCGTACCGGGCGAGGGGGTGAAGGTGCGTGGGTCCTCGGCGTTGATGCGGCATTCGATGGCGTGGCCGTTGAACTTGATGTCCTCCTGCTTCACCGAGAGGCCGCCGCCGGAAGCGACGCGGATCTGCTCATGCACGAGATCGATGCCGGTGATCGCTTCCGTCACCGGATGCTCGACCTGCAGGCGCGTGTTCATCTCGATGAAATAGAACTCGCCATTTTCGTAGAGGAACTCGATCGTGCCGGCGCCGGAATAGCCGAGGTCGGCGATCGCCTTGGCGCAGATGCCGCCGATACGGGCGCGCTCTTCGGCATTGAGGGCCGGCGAGGGCGCCTCTTCCCAGACTTTCTGGTGGCGGCGCTGCAAGGAACAGTCGCGCTCGCCGAAATGCACGCCGCGGCCAAAGCCGTCGCCGAACACCTGCACCTCGATATGGCGCGGCTTTTCCAGGTATTTCTCGATGTAGACCGCATCGTCGCCGAAGGCCGCACCGGCTTCCGTGCTCGCCGTCTGCAAGGCGACCTCAAGGTCGGCCTCGGTAAGCGCTACCTTCATACCGCGCCCGCCACCACCGGCCGATGCCTTGATGATCACGGGATAGCCGATCTCGGCGGCAATGCGCCTGGCTTCCTTTTGGTCGGTGACGGCGCCGTCCGAACCGGGCACAACCGGAATGCCGAGGCGCTTGGCGGTTCGCTTGGCCTCGATCTTGTCGCCCATGATGCGGATATGGTCGCCGGACGGACCGATGAAGGTGATGTTGTGCGCGGCCAGTATGTCGGCGAACTTGGCGTTCTCCGACAGGAAGCCGTAGCCCGGATGCACGGCGTCGGCGCCGGTGATTTCGCAGGCCGCAACGATCTGATGGATGTTGAGATAGCTGTCGCGCGATGGCGGCGGACCGATGCAGACGCTCTCGTCCGCGAGCCGCACATGCATGGCGTCGGCATCGGCGGTCGAATGCACCACCACCGTCTGGATGCCGAGTTCCTTGCAGGCGCGCAGCACCCGGAGGGCGATTTCGCCGCGATTGGCGATGAGGATCTTCTGAAACATCAGGCCCGCTCTACTCGATCACGACGAGCGGCATGCCATATTCGACCGGCTGCGAATCCTCGAAAAGGATCGCGGTCACCGTGCCGGCGCGTGGCGAGGGGATCTGGTTCATCGTCTTCATTGCTTCGATGATCAGCAGCGTCTGGCCTTCCTTGACCTTCTGGCCGACTTCGATGAATGCCTTGGCGTCCGGCGACGGAGCCAAATAGGCCGTGCCGACCATCGGTGAGGTGACCGCATTCTTGGAAAGGTCCGCCACCACAGGCACGGCAACGGCGGCAGCCTGCGCTGCTGCCGGCGCATAGGCCGGTTGCGGCGCCGCGATTGCATGGACGGCCGGCGCCTGCCGCGAGACGCGCACCTTCAGGTCGCCCAGTTCAACCTCGATCTCGGTGAGGTTGGTGTCGTTCAGTATGCCCGCCAGATCGCGGATCAGTTGCTGGTCAACACCGGTCTTCTTTATCGACATTTTCGAGCCTTCTGTTTGTTGGCCGGTCATAGGCGTGCGGCCAGCGCCTGTAGCGCCAGCGTATAGCCGAGCGGCCCAAAGCCACAGATCATGCCGACGGCGACCGGCGCGACCATGGAGACGTGGCGGAATGGTTCCCGCGCATGGATGTTGGAAAGATGAACTTCGGCCACCGGCAACGGTGCGACGGCGCGGATGGCGTCGTGGATGGCAATCGAGGTGTGGCTGTAGGCGCCCGGGTTGATGACGATGCCGACAGCCTTGTCGCCGGCTTCCTGAATCCAGTCGACAAGGTCGCCCTCATGGTTCGATTGGCGGAAATCGATCTCGAACCCCAGCGCCGTGCCTGCCTGCTTGCAGTCGTCGGCGATCGCGGCAAGCGTCTTGCCGCCATAGATGCCCGGCTCGCGCTTGCCGAGCGCGTTGAGATTGGGACCGTTCAGGACGAAAACCGTTTTCAAAAAAGCCGACCTTTCCCGGCGCCGTCATCAAGCCGGCGCGCTGGGCCCTCTATAATGGGCATAGCCGCCCGCGGAAAGAGCGCAAGTGCGTTCTTTCACTGTCCACAACAGGCGGAAATGTGCCAGTGAGAGATAGCTGGCGAGCAAGATCAGAGCGCGGCTTTCGCCGCCTCGATCTTTTCAGCCAGCACTTCCTGCCCGAGCGCCCCGAACACCACCTCGTTGCCGACGACATAGGACGGCGTTCCGGTGATCGCCAGCTTGTTGGCAAGATCGTAGGTCTTGGCGAGGGCCTCGTTGATTGTCGGGTCCTTCATCTTCTCGCGCAGCGCCGCTTCGTCGGCGCCGAGCGACAGCGCGACCTTCATGGCCGCCGCCTCGGTGGCGCGTCCCTGACCGCCGAGCAACGCATTGTGGAACTCGCCGTACTTTTCCGGGTGCATCAGGTGGAAGGCCATCGAGACCACGCTCGCCTTCTGCGAATCCGGTCCGAGGATGGGGAATTCCTTGAGCACGAAACGCAGGTCCGGATCGGTCTTGGTCAGCGCCTTCATGTCGTCGATGGCACGTTTGCAGAAGCCGCAATTATAGTCGTAGAACTCGACGATGGTGACCTTGCCGGTCGGATTGCCGACGACGCCGTCGAAGGCGGAGTTGAAAATCTGGTCCTTGGCATCCTTGATCACGCCGAGATGAGCGATGCGCTGCTCTTCCTTCTGCTTGGCCTCAAGCGCGTCCTGGACCTCCAGAAGAACTTCCGGGTTTTTCAACAAATAGTCGCGGATGATGCCTTCGACCTCGGTGCGGTCGATCTTGGTATCGGCCGCCGCCGTCTCGACCGGCTGTGCGGTCCCGGCCTTGGCGATCTGCGGGTTTCCGGCAACGAATCCGAAAGCCAGCATGGCCAGAGCGACCGCAACCCCCGTGGTGCCCAGCAGCAGTGCCTTTTTCATCGTTCCTGTTCCTTCTGCCTGTTTTCCGGTCTGGCTATGTCGTGGCGCGGGGCCGGAAGGTTCACTTGATCTTGGTTGATGGCTTGTAGTTTATGATATCCTGGGCGCGAAGCCAGCGCGGCTCGCCGCGTTTCATCTGCTGCTGCGCCCGCATGGCGAAAATCTTCGCATCCTTGTAGTTGCCGGAATAGAAATGGCTTTCGGCGGTGGCAAGTTCAGCGCCAGGTATGTCGCCCAACTCGCCATAGGCCTGCGCCAGATAGCGATATCCGGCTGAATTTTCCTTGTCGCGACCGAGGCCATTGTTGATCTGCACGACGGCTTTTTTGAGGGAGTCGGGCGTGCCGACGGCCATCAGCGCCTGGCCCACGGACACCGGCAGCAGACCGGACCGAGCCGAATCGAGGCTGACCGCCTTGGCATAGGCGTCCGCGGCTTCCTTGGGCTTGTTGGCTTTCATCAGGATGTCGCCGCGCAGTTCCTGGAAATAGGCATTCTTCGGTTGCGCCTTGATCAGTGCATTGGTCTTGGCGAGGGCGGCGGCGATGTTGCCGAACAGGTAGGTCGACTGGGCGTCGCCGTACTGGGCGGCGAGGGTTCCTTGCATCTTTCGCATCAGCCGGGACGCGGCCGCCTGGCCTTCCATGTAAACGGCGATCTTCACCCGCATCATGTCATGGCGCTGCTGCAGCGCGGGCGGGTCCGGCCTGTCGACATTGGGGTCCTGTTTCACCAGCACTTCGAGATTGGCGATGCGGTCCTGCGGCATCGGATGGCTGATCCGATACGGATCGACCTGGGCGCCCGAAAGCGAAAGTGCGGTCTGGAAGCGGCGGAATGTCTTCAGCATGCCCATGCCGGACTGGCCGGTGGCGTTGAGATAGGTGATCGCCGAGCGGTCGGCCGTCATCTCCTCGGTGCGCTGATAGGCGAGGATGCTGCGCTGTGCCATTTCGCCGCCGCCGGCAGCCACGCCCATGCCGGCGCCGGCGAGACCGCGGCTGCTGGTTGTGGCACCGGCGACAATGGCGCCGGCGCCAAGCAATGTCGCGATGACGGCCATCGTCTTGGCTCGTTCGAGCTGGTCGCGCAGCTTCTGCTGGTGGCCGCCGGCAATATGACCGGCTTCGTGCGCGATGACGCCGATGATCTCGTTGGGCGTTTCAGCCGTCATCAGCGCGCCGGTGTTGATGAACAGCCGACGCCCGGTGACGAAGGCGTTGAAACTCTGGTCGTTGACCAGGACGATGTCGATGCCGTCATTCGCCAGGCCGGCCGCCCTGAAGATCGGCCGCGCGTAATCGCGCACCAGCGCCTCGATCTCGGCGTCGCGCACCACCGGCACGTTCTGGGCGAAGGCGCTGACCGAGCTCGACATTGCAACGGCAAGGCCAAGCGAAAGCGTCGCGAAGACGCGCGCTGCCTGGGCAATCGTCGATCTGGGTCGGCTCAACATGATGTGTCCACTGGTAGACGAGCGGGCGAAAGATGAAAAGTCGGCGCCGGAAACTTCCTCAACTTGTGATCCTCACATCAATCGGGCATTTGTGCGGCACATGCGCCAGTGCCTGGCGCCGTCAGTCATCGGGAATACTGGTTAAATGGTCGTTTCGCTCTCACGCCGTGGCAATGTCGAGCCCTTCCATGCGATGGACATTCTGGCAGAGGCAAACCGGCTGAAGTCCCAGGGCGTGCCGGTTGTTTCGATGGCCGTCGGCCAACCCTCCGATCCCGCACCGGTTCTGGTTCGCGCCGCAGCAGCCAAGGCGCTGCAGGATGGGCGCATCGGCTACACCGACGCGCTCGGACTGGCAGGTTTGCGCAAGGCGATAGCCGGACACTACGCCGATCACTATGGGCTTGATATCGAGCCCGGCCGGATCGCGGTGACCACCGGATCGTCGGCCGCCTTCAATCTTGCCTTCCTGGCGATGTTCGATCGGGGTGACCGCGTCGCTATCGCGGCACCCGGTTACCCTGCCTACCGCAACATCATGGCCGCACTCGGCATCGAGGTGGTCGAGATCGAGCTCGGCGACGCCGCCTACCTGCATGCCGGCCATTTGGAAGCCGCGCATCGTGAAAAGCCGCTGAAAGGCGTTCTCTTCGCCAGTCCCGCCAATCCAACCGGCGCGGTCATACCAGCCGATGAACTGGCGGCCCTGGTAAGGACGGCACAGGACCTCGGCATCGCCGTCATCTCCGACGAAATCTATCACCGGCTGGCCTATGCCGCCCCCGACACCACGGCACTTGCCTATGGCGGCGATGTGACGGTGATCAATTCCTTCTCCAAATATTACTGCATGACCGGCTGGCGAATCGGCTGGATGGTGCTGCCGCAGGAACTGGTGCGGCCGGTCGAGCGCGTCGCCCAGAGCCTCTACATCTCGCCGCCGGAGCTATCGCAGATTGCCGCGATCGAAGCGTTCAGGGCGACCGAGGAACTGGAGGCGGTAAAAGGCCGCTACGCCTGGAATCGCGAGCTCTTGATGAAACGCCTGCCGGAACTCGGCTTTCCGCTGGCGGCGCCCATGGACGGCGCCTTTTATGCGTTCTGTGACGTCACCAGGCATACCAATGACAGCATGGCCTTCGCGCGAAAGATGCTGGCCGAGGCGCATGTTGCAGCAACGCCCGGTCGCGACTTCGACACTCAGGCTGGGCACCGGACCATGCGTTTCTCCTATGCCGGCAGTCACGACGACATGGTCGAGGCAATGGTGCGCATCGAACGCTGGTTGAGGTAGCACCATGCCGGAACTTGAACAGGCCCCCAAACTTGATCGGGCATTGGCCGAAGTCGCCGCCGAAATGGCCGAGCGCACCGATCGCGGCGACGTCGCTTCCTACATTCCGCAGCTGGGCAAGGTCGATCCGAAGAAGTTCGGCATCGCGGCGGTCACCAATGACGGCCGCGTGCTGATGGCCGGCGATGCCGACCAGGCATTTTCCATCCAGAGCATCTCGAAAGTGTTCACGCTGACACTGGCGCTCGGCAATGTCGGTGACGCGCTTTGGCAGCGGGTAGGCCGCGAACCGTCAGGCAATCCATTCAACTCGATCGTGCAGCTCGAGCATGAGAACGGCATTCCGCGCAACCCGTTCATCAATGCCGGCGCCATTGTCATTTCCGACATCCTGCTTGCCGGCCACCAGCCGCGCGAGGCGATCGGCGAAATCCTGCGCTTCATCCAGTTCCTCGCCGACGACGAAACGATCATCATCGATCGTGAGGTCGCGGCGTCCGAACGGGCCACCGGCTATCGCAACTTCGCGCTTGCCAACTACATGAAATCCTTTGGCAATCTCCACCATGCGCCGGAGCTTGCGCTGGGCGTCTACTTCCACCATTGCGCCATCGCAATGAGTTGCCGGCAACTGGCGCTCGCCGGCCGCTTTCTCGCCAATGGCGGCAAGAACCCGGCGACCGGGCATTCCGTGGTGTCGGCCGAACGGGCACGCCGCATCGGCGCGATGATGCTGACCTGCGGTCACTATGATGGCTCCGGCGATTTCGCCTTCCGCGTCGGCATCCCCGGCAAGAGCGGCGTCGGCGGCGGCATATTGGGCATCGTGCCGGGCGTGGCGTCGCTTGCCGTCTGGTCGCCCGGCCTCAATGCCAACGGCAACTCCAAGCTGGGGTCGATCGCGCTGGAAAAGCTGGCCAGGATGATGAACTGGTCGATCTTCGCGCCGTGATGCATGTCGCCCAAAAGTGCGCAGCGGTTTTGGGACAACGACATGCATAAAAATCAAAGAAGCGTTTTAGCCTTTCGCGATCCGGAATAGCGCCAGATAAGAAAATCCCGCACCGTCTTCGAGACGGCGCGGGATTTTTGTCAACAAACTAGCTCAGGTGGCTGAAAGGCTTAGAAAAAGCCCTTCCGCTGCCACCATCCGCCGCGTTTCGGCTTGTCGTCGGTCTTGTCGTCGGTCTTGTCCTCGGCCTTGGCCGCGGGTTCTTCCGCTACGGTCGAAGACACCACCGGCTCGACCGGCGCATTCACCGCCGCCGGCTTGCGCCGCGACGGGCGGGCCTTCGGTGCCTTCTCGACAGCCGCTGCTTCGTCGGACGCCGTGGCCGGCGTCTCGACCGGTGCTTCCGCCTCGGCAGCCGGCTCTTCGGCGACGATTTCGGCTGCGGCCTTCTTCGGCTTGGCGGCACGGCGTGGCTTCTTCGGCTTCTCCGTGCTCGGCGCGTCGTCATTGGCCGGAGCAAGCACCACCGGCTCTTCGGCCGCTGCGGTAACCACCGGCTCGCTAGCGATCACCTCGGTTGCCGAGACTTCGCCTTCGGACGCGTCGGCTGCTTCGCCAGCACTTGCCTCAGCCTCGCCTTCACCGTCTTCGCGGCGGTTGCGCTTGCCGCCGCGCTTGCCGCGCCGGCGCTTCTTGCCCTGGCCTTCGTCCGAAGCTTCAGCTGTGGCAGGAGTTTCGGAAACACCAACAGGGGCATTGTCGTCCGCTTCCGCGTCGCCATCTCCGGCTGCCGAGTCCGAGTCCGAAAACTCGCCGGCCGGAGCCGAGACGGAAGCACCGTCCGCAGGGGCGCCATGTTCGCGATCGCGATCCTTGCCGCCACGCCGACGCCGACGCTTGCGGCGCTTGCGGTCGCGGCCTTCGCCTTCCTCACCACCGGCAGCGGGCCGCGGCTGCTGTTGCTGCGGCTGCTGGCGTGGCTGTTCTGCCTGGATCGGCGCCTCGTCGTCTTCCTCGATGACGGCAATCTCATCCTCGGGCTCGTCCGGCTCGACATAGGCCGGGAAGCTGCGCGCCTCGACAAAGCCTTCCGGCTTCTCAGCCAACGCGCCGCGGAAGATCGCATAGTGCTGCGAACCCACCGAATCGTCGGCCTCGACGGTGATCGTCAGCCCGAAGCGGCTTTCGAGTTCCACCAGCGTGCCGCGCTTGTGGTTGAGCACGTAGAGTGCTGTCGCCGCCGGCGTCCGCACCGTGATGTGGCTGCGCGAATCCTTGAGCAGGAATTCCTCGATCGCCCGCACCACCATCAGCGCGACCGACGAATCGGAGCGCACATGGCCGGTGCCGCCGCAATGCGGGCAAGGCTTCATGGTCGATTCCAGCACGCTGGCGCGGATGCGCTGGCGTGACATCTCCATCAGGCCGAAATGCGAGATACGGCCGACCTGGATGCGCGCACGATCGTTCTTGAGGTGATCCTTCAGCCGCTTCTCGACGGAGCGGTTGTTGCGGTTCTCCTCCATGTCGATGAAGTCGATGACGATCAGGCCGGCAAGATCGCGCAGCCTGAGCTGACGCGCGACTTCCTCGGCCGCTTCCAGATTGGTGTGGAGCGCGGTGTCCTCGATCGAGTGCTCCTTGGTGGAACGGCCCGAATTCACGTCGATGGCAACCAGCGCTTCGGTCTGGTTGATGATGATGTAGCCGCCGCTCTTCAGCGTCACTTGCGGCTGCAGCATACGGTCGAGCTGTGCCTCGATGCCGTTGCGCACGAAGATCGGCGTCGTGTCGCGGAACGGCTGAACCACCTTGGCGTGGCTCGGCATCAGCATGCGCATGAAGTCCTTGGCCTCGCGGTAGCCTTCCTCGCCGGAGACAAGAATCTCGTCGATATCCTTGTTGTAGAGGTCGCGCACCGAGCGCTTGATCAGGCTGCCTTCCTCGTAGACCAAGGCAGGGGCCGTGGACTGCAAGGTGAGATTGCGGACATTTTCCCAAAGCCGCATCAGATATTCGTAGTCGCGCTTGATCTCTGCCTTGGTGCGGCTCTCGCCGGCGGTGCGCAGGATGACGCCCATGCCCTGCGGCACTTCGAGATCGGCGACGACCTCCTTGAGCCGCTTGCGGTCGACCGCGCTGGTGATCTTGCGCGAAATGCCGCCGCCACGCGCCGTGTTCGGCATCAGCACCGAATAGCGGCCGGCCAGCGACAGATAGGTGGTCAGCGCCGCGCCCTTGTTGCCGCGCTCTTCCTTGACGACCTGCACCAGGAGGATCTGCCGGCGCTTGATCACTTCCTGGATCTTGTACTGGCGGCGCACCGGCTTGCGGCGGTTGCGCACTTCTTCCAGCGCATCCTCGGCGCCGACCGATTCGACCTCGTGATCGTCCGGATGCGAGGACTGCACTTCTTCCAGCATGCCGCGATCATTGTCGCCGGAGGTCGCTTCGCCGCCTTGTTCGGCCAGCGGGACGGCTTCGGAAATCACATCGGCCTCGACCGAGGCGGCGATCGACGTCGGGCCGCCTTCGCGGATTTCGCCTTCGTCCTGTTCGGCCGAATCCTCGCCATGCTCGGACGCATCTGCATGTTCGGACGAATCAGCCGCATGTTCGATGATCTCGGACGTATGCGAGATGTCCTCGACACCAGCGTCGGCACCTTCTTCTGCCTCGTCGGCAGCGTCGCTCGCCTCGCTGGAATCGGCTGCATCGCGCTTGTGCTCGCCCCGGTCGCGGGGCTTGCCGCCGCGCCTGCGGCCGCGCCGTCCGCGATCGCGGCTCTGGCGATCATCGCCGTCGCCGTCCTCGTTCTCCTCGTCCTCAGCCTCCTGCGCTTCCGCGCGCAGCAGTGCCTGACGATCGGCGACCGGAATCTGGTAGTAATCGGGGTGGATTTCACTGAAGGCGAGAAAACCGTGACGGTTGCCGCCATATTCGACAAAGGCTGCCTGAAGGGAGGGCTCTACGCGCGTTACGCGGGCTAGGTAGATGTTTCCTTTGAGCTGCTTCTTGTCCTGGGATTCAAAGTCGAATTCTTCAATACGGTTACCGCGTATGACGACAACGCGTGTTTCCTCCGGGTGGGAGGCGTCTATCAGCATTTTGTTGGGCATTATTTCGTTTCCCCCCGGCAGCCGTCAGCCGCAGCTTGCGAGGCAAAGCCTGCTGCTGCGTGTCTGGAATGTGGGTGCCGGATATTTGAACGTCCGTCGGCCGCCGCTTGAGCGCCATGGCGGTGCCGCCCGCAGCCATAATGGCGCGGTTTGATGCGGACCTTTCCATGATTGCGCTTGAAGCCATCGTCACCAACAGAACCTTTTGAACCAAAGCCCGGACGAACCGGACCAGCTTGTTTGCTCATACAGAGCCGGCACGGGAACAAACCCGGCCGTTTTCCTCACGCAGGCGATTCCCCCGCCACGGGAGCACGCCTGCGAAATTCGTCGCGATCACCTGAACCCTTTTCGCCTGAAGCGAAAGGAGCCGCCTTTACGTCTGACCCTGTAGCAAGAAGCTGCGGAGGAGGGCGGTTCCAGGATTGCAGTGATCCACCATCGCTTTTATGATTTGGCGGGGTGGAAGGCAACCCCGATTTCCGATGCCGGCAAAAAGCCGTTCCGTAGCGTAAAGCCAGGCTTGCGGCCCTGCATGAAAAGGCTTGGTTAACCTTCTCTGGATACCAATCGTTAATCGAGTTCGCGGCCTAACCGGCATTCCGACGAAACGACCGGGCGCCGGGCGCCAAACCGGGAGCGACTGCAAGAGAGATGGGATTGGCGGACTTCACAGACAAGGGATGTCGTGTCGGCGGCCGGATCCTGGCCTCTTTCTGCCTCTTGCTGCTGCTGGCGGCCTCATCCGTCTTGTCTTCAAATGCCAGTGCCGCCGACGCTCCGCTCGTGGCAAAAGGCTACAAGATGGCCGGCGATGCCACCAAGATGCGCATCGTCATGGATTTCGACCGCGAACCCGATATCAAATGGTTCCTGCTGCGTGGTCCCAACCGTCTTGTCATCGATCTCGCGAATACGAGATTCGCCGTGGATGCCAAGGATTTGAAGGCGCGGGGCCTGGTCAAGGGCGTGCGCCTGGGCGAACTCGGCGAGGGCGTTTCGCGTCTGATCCTCACCGGCAAGGGACCCTTTGCCGTCGACAAGCTCGACGTGCTCAAGAACGAGGACGGAACCGGCTACCGCATTGCCATCGATATGTCGGCGGCATCCGAACGCGAGTTCGATGCCGCACTTGCCAATCAGGCGCTGACCACCGGATCGACCGTTTCGACCGACAAGGGAGGGCGGGTCGGCACCGGGCCGGTCTCCAATCCGGGCCATCGGTTCACCGTCGTCATCGACCCCGGCCATGGCGGCATCGACGGCGGTGCCGAGGGCCTGAACGGCACCATCGAAAAAAACGTCACGCTGGCCTTCGCCACGGAGCTGCGCGACAAACTCGCGGCCGTCGGCAATTATGATGTGTTCATGACGCGCGACACAGACGAATTCCTGCGTCTGGACGACCGCGTGCGCATTGCCCGTCAGCATGAGGCCGACCTGCTTATTTCGATCCATGCCGACACGATCAGCGTCAAGGGCATTCGCGGCGCCACCGTCTATACCGTCTCCGACAAGGCTTCGGACCCCGAGGCGCAGGCGCTTGCCGACCGTGAGAACCTCTCCGACCAGTTCGCCGGCATGGAAATCAAGAACGACAACAAGGAAGTCACCGACATCCTGATCGACCTGATCCGCCGCGAAACACACAATTTCTCGATGAGTTTCGCCCACACGCTGGTTGGCCAGTTGTCGACCAGCGTCGGTCTTATCAACAATCCGCAGCGCTCCGCGGGTTTCAAGGTGCTCAAGGCACCCGATGTGCCGTCGGTGCTGGTCGAACTCGGTTATCTCTCGAACGCCAAGGACGAGGCGCAGTTGCTCAACGCCGACTGGCGCGGCAAGGCGGCCCAGAGCATAACCAACGCCGTCGCGCTGTTCGCGTCGGCCAAGGCCGGATCGGGAACCGGAGGTTGACATGACCGGCGACGCCTGCAACCAGAGGCGGCGTTGCGCGACGACAACACCCAGTGCTTTTATTTCCGGCCAGCAGCCGTGAAATCAGGCATTGCCGTATTTTGTCCACATGGCGGCGACAAGGGTTTTCGATTACGGATTGGGACCGGCTCGAAAGCTTGCGTGAAAGGCGGCTTCGTTTAGGAAATTCCCGAACCAAGGACTGGAGCGGGTATGATTCGTCTCATTGGCTATTTTTTCGGCATCGGCACGACGCTGGCCCTTCTGGTCGCGGCGGGCGTTGCGATCTACATCGGCCATTTGTCGAAGGATCTGCCCGACTACGAGGTGCTGGCCAAATACGAGCCGCCGGTGACCACCCGCATCCATGCGTCCGACGGCGCGCTGATGGCCGAATATGCGCGCGAACGGCGCCTGTATCTGCCGATCCAGGCCATTCCGGACCGCGTCAAGGCGGCCTTCCTGTCGGCGGAAGACAAGAATTTCTACAATCACCCGGGCATCGATGTGACCGGCCTCGGCCGCGCCATCATCGTCAACCTGCAGAATTTCGGCTCGGGCCGGCGCCAGGTCGGCGCTTCGACGATCACCCAGCAGGTGGCGAAGAACTTCCTGTTGTCCTCGGACCAGACCTACGAGCGCAAGATCAAGGAGATGATCCTCGCCTTCCGCATCGAGCAGGCCTATCCCAAGGATCGCATTCTCGAGCTCTACCTCAACGAAATCTTCTTCGGCTTCGGCGCCTATGGCGTCGCCGGTGCGGCGCTGACCTATTTCGACAAGTCGGTCAACGAACTGTCCGTGGCCGAGGCCGCCTACCTGGCCTCCCTGCCCAAGGGGCCGAACAACTATCACCCTTTCAAGCATGCCGATCGCGCGATCGAGCGCCGCAACTGGGTCATCGATCAGATGGTCGAGAACGGCTATGTCACGCGTGAGGAAGGCAACAAGGCCAAGGCCGAGCCGCTGGGCGTGACGCCGCGGCGCAGCGGCACCTATCTGTTCGCCGGCGAGTACTTCACCGAAGAGGTGCGCCGCCAGATCATCGCCCGCTACGGCGAGAATGCGCTCTACGAAGGCGGCCTCTCCGTCCGCACCACGCTCGATCCGAAGATCCAGCTCATTGCCCGCAAATCGATGCAGAACGGGTTGATGAAATACGACACGCTGCGCGGCTATCGCGGGCCGGTGACATCGATCGATGTCTCGGGCGACTGGGGCGTGCCGCTTGGCGCCGTCAAGGGACTGGAGGATGTTCCCGAATGGTCGCTCGCCGTCGTGCTCGACAGTTCGGCGACCGGCCTGTCGATCGGCCTGCAGCCCGCACGGCAGGCGTCGGGCGAGATCGTCAAGGAGCGCGTCGAAGGCACTATCAGCAAGGAGGACATGGGTTTTGCCATGCGCCATGTGGTCGCCGGCAAGACCGTCAAGGCCAAGTCGCCGGCGGAGGTGCTGAAGCCGGGCGACGTCATCTTCGTGCAGAAAAACGATGGTGCCGAGGGCACCTACAGCCTGCGCCAGGTGCCCGAAGTGGAAGGCGGCCTGATCGCCATGGACCCGCACACCGGCCGCGTGCTGGCCATGGTCGGCGGCTTCTCCTATGCGCAGTCCGAATTCAACCGCGCCACGCAAGCCATGCGCCAGCCGGGCTCCTCGTTCAAGCCGATCGTCTATTCGGCAGCGCTCGACAATGGCTATACGCCGGCCTCGGTGATCATGGACGGGCCGATCACGATCCAGAGCGGCAACACGAGCTGGACGCCGAAGAACTATGACGGCACCGTCGCCGGTCCGGCGACCCTGCGCTCCGGCATCGAGAAGTCGCGCAACCTGATGACGGTGCGGCTTGCCAATGACATGGGGATGAAGCTGGTGGTCGAATATGCCGAGCGCTTCGGTGTCTACGACCATCTGGCACCCTATCTGCCAATGGCGCTGGGTTCCGGCGAAACCACCGTGATGCGCATGGTGTCGGCCTATTCGATCATGGCCAATGGCGGCAAGTCGATCAAACCGTCGCTCATCGACCGCATCCAGGACCGCTACGGCAAGACGGTGTTCAAGCAGGACGAACGTGGCTGCCAGGGTTGCAATGCGCAGGAATGGCAGAACCAGCCGGAGCCGGAGCTGGTCGACAATTCCGAGCAGGTGCTCGACCCGATGACCGCCTACCAGATCACCTCGATGATGGAAGGCGTCGTGCAGCGCGGCACCGGCGCCACCATCGGCGAACTCGGCCGTCACATCGCCGGCAAGACCGGAACCACCAACGACGAAAAGGACGCCTGGTTCATCGGTTACACGCCCAACCTCGTCGTCGGCCTCTACATGGGCTATGACACGCCGCGCGGCCTCGGCCATGGCGCCACCGGTGGCGGCCTCGCAGCCCCGATCTTCAAGGACTTCATGCGAGTGGCGCTGGACGGCACGCCCAATGTCGACTTCAAGGTGCCCGAAGGCATGAACCTGGTCGCCATCAATCGCAAGACCGGCATGCGTGCCGCATCGGGCGATCCCGGCACCATCATCGAAGCCTTCAAGCCGGGCACCGGTCCCGCCGACAGCTATTGGGTGATCGGCATGGGCGCCGATGGCTCCAATGCCACCGGTGGCGCACTGTCGCCGCAAGCCAATCAGGCTATCCAGTCCGGCGGCGGCGGCCTCTACTGACGATTTTCAGGGGCGGATGGGCTGGCCTTGGGCCGGCCCATTTTGCTTTACAGCCGGCGGCGGCGTGCCTATGTATCGCGCCGACCGATTTCAGCAAACAGGACAGAACAGCCAGCCATGCGCGCGGAAACGCAGAATATTGTCGACGAGATCAGGCAGGCGATAACCCTGCTGAGGAGGCATCTTTGACTGGGATCAAGCCATAAAGCGGCTTGAATACCTCAATGTGCGCGCCGAGGACGCCAGCCTCTGGAACGAGCCGCTGGAAGCGCAGAAGCTGATGCGCGAACGCCAGAGCCTCGAAGAAGGCATCGCCTCGGTGAAAGGTCTGACGCAGGCGCTGGAAGACAATATCGGCCTGATCGAACTCGGCGAGGAAGAGCGCGATGAGGGCGTGATCGCCGAGGCGGAAGCCGCGATCCGCTCGATGCAAGGCGAAGCGAAGGCCCGCCAGGTCGAGACGCTGCTGTCGGGTGAAGCAGACTCCAACGACACCTATCTCGAAATCCATGCCGGTGCCGGCGGCACCGAAAGCCAGGACTGGGCCTCGATGCTGCTGCGCATGTACACGCGCTGGGCCGAGCGGCGCCGTTTCAAAGTCGAAGTGCTGGAAATGCATGACGGCGAAGAGGCCGGCATCAAGTCCGCCACGTTGATGATCAAAGGCCACAACGCCTATGGCTGGATGAAGACGGAATCGGGCGTTCATCGCCTGGTGCGTATTTCGCCCTATGACAGCAATGCGCGCCGGCATACGTCCTTCGCCAGCGTCTGGGTCTATCCGGTCATCGACGACACGATCGAGATCGACGTCTCCGAATCCGACGTCCGCATCGATACTTATCGTTCGTCCGGCTCGGGCGGCCAGCACGTCAACACCACCGATTCGGCGGTGCGCATCACGCATCTGGCCACTGGCATCGCGGTCGCCTGCCAGGCCGAACGTTCGCAGCACAAGAACAAGGCCAAGGCCTGGGAGATGCTGCGCTCGCGCCTTTACGAGGAAGAGCTGAAGAAGCGCGAGGCGGTTGCAAACGCCACCGAAGCATCGAAGAGCGATATCGGCTGGGGCCACCAGATCCGCTCCTATGTGCTGCAGCCCTATCAGTTGGTGAAGGATCTCCGCACCGGCGTCGAGAGCACCAGCCCGTCGAGCGTGCTCGATGGCGACCTCGACGATTTCATGGAAGCCTCGTTGTCGCAGCGCATCGAAGGCGGTGCCGGCGAAGCCGTGGCGGACCTGGACTAGGATATGCCCATATTCAGGTGAGGCTGGCCTGGCCTCATCTGAACATACCCCTGCGCACCACAGCAATGGAGGAGAGAGTGCCGAGCAAGCTCACCGGAAAATGCTTTTGCGGCGCGGTTCACTACGAGGTGGCCGACGAATTCCTCTATGCCGCGAATTGCCATTGTTCGGACTGCCGGCGCACCACCGGTTCGGCATTCAAGCCTTTCGCCGGTATCGAGCGTGAAAAGTTTGTCCTCACCGAAGGCGAGGACAAACTCCTGATCTTCGGCGACCAAAGCGGCCACAACGCGCATTGCTGCCAGTGCGGCTCCTTGCTTTATTCGCTCGTGCGCGACGGCGCCTACGTCGATGTCGCCATGGGAACGCTCGTCGACGACCCATCCATTCGTCCAACCGAGCACATCTTCGTCGGTTCGAAGGCGGGCTGGTTCACCATCACCGATGACCTGCCGCAGTATCAAGAGCACGTGATTGCCGGCTTCGACCAGCAATAGCTGGAACCACAGCGGGCCAATCCCGTTTATTCGACGCCCGTTTGCCGGGAATTGACCTTGGCCTCATCTCGTCGGCGGTAGCGGATGCCTGACGTCTGTAGAACGATGTCGGGAATGCATGTTCTTGCGCCGACCAAGGAATCAGCCCAGCATCCAAGGGCTGGGAGAGAAAAAGCATTTATGGCCGGACGCGGCATATCTGCGACCCGACGATCCGGCCACTGGGAAGATACGTTCCGGGAACGGGCAAGCGAAACGCTTGATGCTCGTTTGAAAGGAACGTTTCCATGTCTGCTGCCACACTCAGATCGGCCAATGCCGTTCAACCGGCTGGCCGACTTTTGTTTTCCCTGTTCGCGATCGGCGCGATGGCAATGCTGACGGCACCTGCCTTCGCGCATGACGCCACGCCCACGGCGGCAAAGCCACAAGGCTGGAGTTATCCGTTCGCATGCTGCGCCAACTATGATTGTCGCACGACCCATACGGGCGAAGTGCTGGAGAAACCCGAGGGCTATGTCATCGCCGGAACGGGTGAGGTCGTTCCAATGACCGACAAGCGTGTCAAGGACAGCCCGGACGGCGAGTTCCATTGGTGCGCGCACCAGGGGGGGCTCGACGCCGGCAGGACAATCTGCCTGTTCGTGCCGCCGCGCTCTTATTGACGATAGGAACGCATTCCGAAGTCCGCCTGAGCGCGTGTGACGGGACGGGCTTGCTGAGACCAGCCTGTCGCGGTAGCGCCGGGTGATGCTTGCTGACAGACAGTTGTCAGGAGCACCTCTTTATGCTGCCTTTGCCGCACAGGGTGGCGGCGACAGGAGGAGTTCGTTGATGACCATCAAGGCAAGCTGTCATTGCAAGGCGACGACGTTCGAGGTTTCGCAAGCACCGCAGACGGTGACGCAATGCACCTGTTCTTTCTGCTCGAAACGCGGCTCGCTCTGGGCCTATTACGTGCCTTCGCAATTCAAGCTCACCAGCCCGATGGAGAACGTCTCTTTCTATCGTTGGGGGTCGAAGACCGTAAAGCACGGTTTTTGCGCCACCTGCGGCTGCGGCACCTTTACCGAAACGCCGGACTGGTCGACAGGCGAGCCGGATTTCGACAATCCCAAGATCAGCGTCAACTCGCGGCTGTTCGATGATTTCGATCTCGAAAAGGTCGAAGTGGTTGTCATAGACGGCAAGAACCTCTGGTAGCTTATCCAAACAATTCCGGCACGGCGATGCGGCGCCACCACCGGGTATTGGTCTCTCGGGAAAAGCCGTGAACGGCGCTTTTGCCGTTCCGCTTTTCGCCGCAATTCATGGTACAAGTCGCGGGAAGGGCTGATTTGGCGCCACCGCAAGGCGTGACTTGGAGAGGGACCATCCTATGAAAAAGACTGTGCTCGTCGTCGTGGCGACGGCTGTGCTCGTGAGCGCCTGCACCACCACCGATCCGTATACAGGCGACCAGAAGATTTCCAACACGGCAGCCGGTGCCGGCCTTGGCGCCCTGGCGGGTGCCAGCCTTGGCCTGCTTGCCGGTGGCAACGACCGCCGCAACGCACTGATCGGCGCCGGCATCGGCGCGCTGGCCGGCGGCGCCATCGGCGCCACGATGGACCAGAACGAGGCCGAACTGCGCCGGCAGCTCGAGGGCACCGGTGTCAGCGTCACCCGCAGCGGCGACCAGATCATCCTCAACATGCCGTCCGATATCACTTTCAACTCGGATCAGGATGCGGTGAAGCCCGGCTTCTATCAGGTCCTGAACTCCGTCGCGCTGGTGCTGAAGAAGTTCAAGCAGACCACGGTCGACGTGTTCGGCCACACCGATTCGACCGGTGGCGACCAGCACAATTTCGATTTGTCGCAGCGTCGTGCTTTGGCGGTGGCGAACTATCTGTCCGGTCAGGGCGTGGATCAGCGGCGCTTCGCCGTCACAGGCTTCGGCAAGACACGTCCGGTCGCATCCAATGCCACAGCCGAAGGTCGGGCCCAGAACCGCCGCGTCGAGATCCAGCTGTCGCCGCTCACCTGATCCGTCCGGCAAGCGGATGCGAAACGGCCCTCATGCGGGGCCGTTTTTGTTTGAGCTGACATCGGCGCTCTGGATGGGTACGGTATAGATTTAGTTATTGCTAAAATATAGCTTTCCGGCGGCCATGGAAAGGAATAGCATCATGGCAGTCCAGCGGGGATGAGGCGGTGTAACCGGCCGCGCAATCAGCATTTTTCCGCCTCGGTCTTGCACGGCCAGATCAGAAATCTGGGAGGAATGCATGACAAGAACAGCCAGCCTTGGGCGCTGTGGCGTCCTCGTTTTAACAGGTTTGGTAGGCGCGTGGCTGAACGTTGCTTCGGCTCGGGCCGAGGACGCCAACAAGGCCGACATCGAAGCCTTGAAAAAGTCGCTCGCCAAATATGAGGATTACACCGCTGCCGTCCGCGACCTCTATCTGTCGACGGTCGGCTGCGTCTACTACAGCGGAGAAAAGATAGCGGGCGCGATGGATTACCCGAAGGGCGCCATGGGTATTCACTTCGTCAATGTCCCGAGTGTCGGCCAGAAGCTCGACCCGATGCACCCCAACGTGCTGATCTATGAACCGACCAAGAAGGGTTTGCGGCTGGTGGGCGCGGAATGGCTGGTGCCTCTGACGCCGGACATAAAGGAGCCTCCGAAGCTGTTTGGCCAAACCTTCATGGGGCCGATGGAGGGGCACTACCCTCTCATCCCGAAGGAGTTCGTCCACTATGACCTTCATGCCTGGCTCGGAGACAATCCGAACGGCATGTTCAGTCCGACGAACCCGAACGTGAAATGCTCGAAGGCCGAGTTTCCGATGCTGGAAAAACCGACCAAGATGATGCCTGGGCCGATGTAACGGGCGAACCAGGCTGGAGCTCTACCGAGAAGGCAAGCCGGATGGCTGGCTTGCCTTCGAAGCGGTCGGGATCAGACCTTGGCGACGATCCGCATGAAGGCCGGCATGTCATCGCCGAAGCCAACGGTGGAATCGTTGTCTTCCTGGTGACGTTGGCGGGCAGGGCGGCTGTTGTCTCGCTGCGGCCGGGTATCGCCGCGTTCCGGTGCGCGCTGTTCGTTGCGATCGGACGATTTGCGCTCGGTGTTTTCCGAACGGATCGCTTCCTTGCGCGAGCGCCGTTCGCCGACGTCGGCGGCTGCCGCTGCGACCTCGGCCACCGGCTGGTCCTCGCGGACTGTTTCCGGTGCCGTGTCTTCGCTGCGCTTAGCGTGGCGTTCGCGCGGTCTGCGCTCGCCGCCCTTTTCCCTGCTGCGGTCGTCGTCCTTGCGGCCGGCGCGGCGCGGTGCGCCCTTGCCACGGCGCGGAGCATCGTCCTCGCCGCCTTCGCTGGCAACCACCGTCGACAAGTCGCCGTCATGCCATTCGATCTTGTTGCCGATCAGCCGCTCGATGGCGTCGATGTATTTGGTGTCCGACTTGGTCGCGATGGTGAAGGATTTTCCGGAGCGTCCGGCGCGGCCGGTACGGCCGATACGGTGGACATAATCCTCGGCATGGATCGGCACGTCATAGTTGAAGACATGGCTGACGTCGGGGATGTCCAAGCCGCGCGCGGCGACGTCGGAAGCGACGAGGTAGCGCAGCTTGCCGTCGCGGAAATTGGCCAGCATCTGCATGCGCGCGCGCTGGTCCATGTCGCCATGCAGCGCACCGGCGTCGAAATCATACTTCAGCAGCGAGCGGAACAGTTCCGACACTTCGATCTTGCGGTTGCAGAAGATGATGGCGTTCTTCAGTTCGGCATCTTCGGCCTTGATCAGGTTGCGCAGCGTCTCGCGCTTGTCCCACGGCTTGGAGCCTGATTTGACCAGCCGCTGGGTGATGTTGGTGGCGGCGGACGCGGCCTTCGAGACCTCGACGCGCACCGGCGCATGCAGGAATTTCTCGGTCAGCTTGGTGATTTCCGGCGGCATCGTCGCCGAGAAGAACAGCGTCTGCCTGGTGAACGGGATCATCTCGCAGATGCGCTCGATGTCGGGAATGAAGCCCATGTCGAGCATGCGGTCGGCTTCGTCGATGACGAGGATCTCGACGCCATTGAGCAACAGCTTGCCGCGCTCGCGGTGATCGAGCAGGCGGCCGGGCGTCGCGATCAGCACGTCGACGCCGCGCTCCAGCTTCTTGTTCTGTTCGTCGAATGAGACACCGCCGATCAGGAGCGCGATGTTGAGCTTGTGGTTCTTGCCATATCGGATGAAATTCTCTTCGACCTGCGCGGCGAGTTCGCGCGTCGGCTCCAGGATCAGCGTGCGCGGCATACGGGCGCGGGCCCGGCCGTTTTCGAGGCGGGTCAGCATCGGCAGCACGAAGGAAGCCGTCTTGCCAGTGCCGGTCTGGGCGATGCCCAAAATATCCTTGCCGAGCAAGGCGTGCGGGATCGCACCAGCCTGGATCGGCGTCGGCTGGGTGTAGCCGGCGTCGGTGACTGCGGAAAGGACCTTCGGCGACAGGCCGAGGTCTGCGAAGGTCAACGCTTCTTGAGCGGTCGTGGTGTCTGAGGACAAGTGTTGTTGTCTTTGGCTGGTTCGGGGAAGCGCAACGGCGTCTAATGGCGTCGCGGCAAGCGCCACGCGCCTGCAAGATCGGTATTGCAATTAGGAGCAAGCCCTCGATTTGTCAACAGAAACGGGCAGCAATGGCACGATTGTGAAGTTGTAACCTTAATCGGGATGCTTAATCGACCTGTCGGTCGCAGAGCCGGCTCAATAGCGGAACTGTTCGGCGAGAATACGCTCGTTCCAGGAATGATTGGGATCGAACAGCAACGTTGCTGTCGCCGTGGGTGATTCTCGCACCGTCACCGAGGTCACCGCCTTGACCTCGGTATGGTCGGCGGCGGCGTTCACCGGCCGCTTTTCCGGCTCGCGGATGTCGAAGCGCACCGTCGCTTTGTTGGAGAGCAGCGCGCCGCGCCAGCGGCGCGGGCGAAACGGGCTGACCGGGGTCAGCGCCAGCAGCGGCGCGTCGAGCGGCAGGATCGGCCCGTGCGCCGAAAGATTATAGGCGGTGGACCCGGCCGGGGTTGCGATCATGACGCCGTCGCAGTTCAGTTCCTCAAGCCGGACCTGTTCGTCGACGGTGATGCGGATCTTGGCCGTCTGGTACGATTGACGCCACAGCGCCACCTCGTTGATAGCCAGTGCCGAAATCGTTTCGCCTTCCGAGGTCACGGCCAGCATCTCCAGCGGGCGGATGGTTTCGGCGACGGCGGCTTCGAGACGCTCGGTCAGGCCACCGGAACGATACTCGTTCATCAGGAAGCCGATGGTGCCACGGTTCATGCCGTAGACCTTCTTGCCGGTCCCCATCGTGTCGCGCAGGGTCTGCAGCAGGAAGCCGTCACCCCCAAGGGCAACGACGATCTCGGCCTCCTCGACGGAAGACTGGCCATAGCGCGCCGACAGGCTTTCCAGCGCCGTCTTGGCGTCAGCGGTGTCGGACGAGACGAAGGCGATGTGGCTGGCGGCTTTGCTCATGGCTCCCCGATGACGACCGGTTGGCAGCGGCAGGGCCGCGCCAATTTCGGGGTAGCATGGGCGGGGTAGGTCTGCAAACGGAGCCGCCATCCCGGATGGCAATGCCATTCCGGGATGGCGAGGCGACCGCGGGACGGCGGATGCGGACATGCGTTCGCGTATCATGTCAAAGGCTACGCGAATGTGATGGTTAAGACCGGCCTTAAAGTCTCGTAAAGCCGGATCGGTCATGTTAGCCGGCAGTGGATGGGTGGCGTGGGGGCTAGCCAGTCGAGGCCGACATATTGCCGGTAACACGCCTGATCATTGTCTTTCTGATGCTGGGAAGCTTCGCGCTGCTCTTTGCCGAACTGGTGCGCCAGTCCGAAGAGACGAGCTTCCGACCGCAGCCCACGGCGTCGCGCTGTGGTGACGCAGCCGGAGCGCCATGCCCGCAAAGGGCGGTGTAGCGCTGTAACCTGATCATCCTTTCGGATGACCGGCGACATTGGCGGCCGCTTCGGTGCGCGACATCGCGCGGCAGTTTCTCTCCTTAAAAGCAGAGGCCGGTCGGCTGCCGCACGTTCCACTCGTGAAAGCTTGCTGTTTGCACTCGCGGCGCTTGGCGGTGTAGATGGGTGCACCGATTGGCGGAAAGGTTTTTGGGTAGCCTCGTATCCGCCGTTGTTGGGAAACAAGCCCTGCGGCTCGTTGACTGGCCGGGTGTCTGGAGCAGGGGGTTCCATGTCGCGCAGCGTGTTGATTTCTGGTGGCTGCGGCTTCCTCGGCTCACATCTGGTCGACCGTCTGTTGCGGCGAAGCGATCTGGAAAAGCTGATCGTCGTCGACAATCTTTGGACCGGGACGCGAGACAACGTCGCACATATCGCCGATCCGCGTTTCGATCTGCAGATTGCCGATGCCGAAAGCTTTTCATCCCTTCAACGCTTCGATGAGATCATCCATCTCGCGTCGCCGGCTTCGCCGCTTTGGTACATGCGCGAGCCGGTACGCACGATCAAGGCCAACATCGGCGGCGCGCTCAATCTTCTGACGCTGCTCAAGCCCGGCGGCCGTTTCTGCTTCGCCTCGACCTCGGAAGTCTATGGCGACCCCCTGGTTTCACCCCAACCCGAAAGTTACAGGGGATCAGTGGACTGCACCGGTCCCAGGGCCTCTTATGATGAAAGCAAACGCTGCACCGAGGCATTGCTGTTCGAACAGCAGCGGGTTGTCGGGCTCGACATTCGCGTCGTCAGGATTTTCAACACATATGGGCGCGAACCCGCATCGACGACGGACGCGCCGTTTCGAACTTTGCCATCCAGGCTCTGACAACCGGGGTGCTGACGGTCTATGGCGACGGGTCCCAATCGCGCAGTTGGGGTTATGTCGACGACATCGTCGAGGGGCTGGAACGTTACTTCTGGCGCGACGGCATCTCGCATCGCGGCCCTCTGAACATCGGCAACGATCACGAGGTTTCCGTCCTGCGCATCGCGGAATTCGTCAGGTCGCTTGTCCCCGGCAGCCGCATCGAGCACCACCCTCCGGCTCCCCAGGATCCGACAAATCGGCGTCCGGACCTGACGTCGGCGAGGCATGTCCTTCCTGGCTGGGAAGCCAGGACGGGCTATCAGGAAGGCATCGGGCGCACCTTCGATTGGTTCCGTCAGCGAATTGCGGCCGGAACCGTTGCGGCCCCAACGGCCTGACGCGCCCGGCGTCGCGGCCAAAGCTCTTTCCTGGCTGCCCACTTGGTCACCACCGCATCGGGCGCACCCATCGGCGACCCCTGGCCCTATCCGCATAAAGATATTGACTGCATGTTTAGTCATAGTTACTCCTGAGGTCGCGAATTGAGTTGGAC
Source organism: Mesorhizobium sp. WSM4833 (assembly GCF_055811095.1). Lineage (NCBI taxonomy): Bacteria > Pseudomonadati > Pseudomonadota > Alphaproteobacteria > Hyphomicrobiales > Phyllobacteriaceae > Mesorhizobium > Mesorhizobium sp. WSM4833. The sequence continues at coordinate 30,252 of NZ_JBVVQG010000001.1, read as the reverse complement.
AGCCGGCGCCAGCCGGTGAATGGCCACCATGAAGAGGGGAATATCTCGACTGCGATGCGGCTTGCCGTTGCCGGTGCGCCGCATGCCGCAAATGCGATGTCGACGGCCGTTCTCGTGCCGTCGATCGGCATTGTCGCGGCCATCTTTTCGTCAGCAGGAAACGGACCTGAGGCCGTAACGCCGCCGGTCCCAACAATGGGAGCATACAGCATGAACTGGAAACTGACCGCGACGGCCATCGGCCTGTCGCTGCTGACTGTCACGGGCGTTGCCCATGCCGACGGCGAACTCAACATCTACAATTGGGGCAACTACACCAGTCCCGACCTGATCAAGAAGTTCGAGGAGACCTACAAGGTCAAGGTCACCGTCACCGACTATGATTCCAACGATACCGCCCTGGCCAAGGTCCGGCAGGGCGCCTCCGGCTATGACATCGTCGTGCCCTCGGCGAGCGTCGTGCCGGTCTGGATCAGCGAAGGTCTGCTCTTGGAGACCGATCCCAACAAGATGGAGAACTTCAAGAACGTCGATCCCAGGTGGGTCGATGTTCCATTCGATCCAGGCCGTAAATATACCGTTCCATGGCAGTGGGGAACGACCGGCATTTCGGTGAACAAGTCGGTTTATGCGGGCGACCCCAACACATCGGCGATCTTCCTCGACCCACCCCCCGAACTCGTCGGCAAGATCAATGTCGTACCCGAAATGGGTGACATCATGTTCCTCGCCATCGCTTACGAGGGTGGCAAATATTGCAGCAGCGACATGCAAATGCTGAAGAAAGTGCATGACAAGCTGGTGGAGGCCAAGGCGAAATGGCTTTCGCTCGACTATGCGGCCGTCGATGGCCTGGGCAGGGGCGACATCGCCGCGGGCGTCAACTGGAACGGCATATCGCTGCGCGAGCGGCTTGAGAACGACAAGATCGTCTATGGCTATCCCAAGGAAGGCTATCCGATCTGGATGGACAATGTCGCTGTCCTCAAGGACGCCAAAAACGTCGACAACGCCAAGCTGTTCCAGAATTTCATCATGGATCCGCAGAATGCGGCGCTGATCTCAGCCTTTGCGCGTTATTCGAACGGCATCAAGGGCTCGGAAGCCTTCATGCCCGACGACATGAAGACCGCGCCGGAAGTCAACATTCCCGCCGATTTCGCCGCCAAGGGCCAGTTCATGCAGGCATGCCCGCCCGACGTGCAGGCGCTCTACACGAAGATCTGGACCGATCTGCAGAAATGACCTGACCAGGCTTTCCCGCGCCGCAGCACGCGGCGCGGTCATCTCCGTCCACGCAACGCGATGCGCAGATCGCAGGAGACTTCCCATGACCGATCTCGACCTTTGCTACATGCCGGCCAGCGAGGCGCTGCGGCTGTTCAAGGCAAAGAAGCTTTCGCCCGTCGAACTGATGCAGGCCACCATCCGCCGCGCCGAAGCCACCAAGCCGACGATCAACTGCCTCACCTTCACGCATTTCGACGAGGCGATGGATCTGGCCAGGAAAGCCGAGGCGAAATACGCCAGGGGGGCCCGTACCGGGGCGCTCGAGGGACTGCCGATCGGCATCAAGGACGAGAGCTACATCAAGGACAAGCCGACCTCGCACGGCTCGCTGCTGTCCCGGGATGCCATCGGTGGCCATACGTCGACGATGAACGAGCGCATCATCAAGGCCGGAGGCATTGTCCATGCCCGCACGGCGACGCCTGAATTCAGCTGCGCCGGCTACACCTGGTCGAAACGCTGGGGCGTGACGCGCAATCCGTGGAACCCGGAATTCACGCCCGGCGGTTCGTCCGGCGGTGCCGCGGCGACGCTGGCGTCCGGCACGTCGTCGATCGCCACCGGCTCGGACATTGCCGGGTCGATCCGAATTCCCGCGTCGGCCTGCGGTCTTGTCGGCTTCAAGCCGCCTTACGGGCGCAATCCGGACGAGCCGCCGTTCAACCTCGATTTCTACTGCCACACCGGACCTTTGGCGCGAAACGTCGGGGATGCGATCCTGCTGCAGAACGTGATGGCCGGACCGAGCCCGCTCGACATCGCCACGCTCCGCCCCAAACTGCGCCTGCCCAGCGACTACAAGCCGATCAAGGGCTGGAAGATTGCTTTCTCGATGGACCTCGGTTCTTTCGAAGTGGACCCCGATGTGCGCAAGAACACGCTTGCCGCCTGCGATGTGTTTCGCTCGCTTGGCGCCACGGTCGAGGAAGTCGATCTGGGCTGGGGCGACGACGTGCTCAAGGCGGGCATGGCCTATCTCGAACATCTGTTCGGCGCCTCACTGTCGCAACTGCTCAAGGAGCACGGCAAGGACATGACGAGCTATGCCAGGCAGTTCGCCGAGGACGGGCAAAGGTCGAAGGCGACGGACTTTGTCGGAACACTGGAAGTGGCGGCCAGGATGTACCAGACGCTGGGGCCGCTGCTGGAGACCTACGATGTGCTGATCTGCCCGACCAACGCGCTTCCCGCCGTGCCGGCGGAGTTCGATCAGACAACGGGCACGGTCGAGATCAACGGCAAGCAGGTGAACCCGTCGCTTGGCTGGGTGATGACGACGCCGTTCAACATGATGAGCCGCTGTCCGGTTCTATCCGTGCCGTCGGGCCGGGCGGCAAGCGGCGTGCCGACAGGCATCCAGATCGTCGGCCGCACCTATTGCGATGCCGATGTCTTCCGGGCGGCCATGGCCTATGAGACGGCCAAGGGGCAGTGGTACACAAACGCCGAAACGCGCCCGTCGCTATAACAGGGCGATGCGGCCCTTGCCGCGATCGTGATTGATCTGCGGTTTCGGTTGTGGTGAGCCGACGCCGGACACCTCGAATAGACGGATCCGTGGCGGCGCCGGCGATCGCCGGCAGAAGATCCGAAAGGAGCTGGACGAAGATGGCGCAACAAAAAGCTGCGGCGGCAAAACGCAAAGGCGCAACGGCGAAGAATGGACGTGCCGCAAACGATGCCGCGCCGCCCAAGGACCGTCGGCGCGAACGCGGCGAAGCCAGCGTGCAGCGGATCATCGACGCCACCATCGAGCTCATCGCAGAGGAAGGGCTGGCAAGCGTCACCATGCAGCGCATCGCCGAACATGTCGGCTCGTCCAATGCCCTGGTCGTCTTCCATTTCCGCAGCAAGGAGAACCTGTTTCGCGCCGTCCTGCAGTATCTCAGCGATCGATACGACGAGCTGTGGGTGACGCTGGTGCGAGCGCCCGGCCTGTCGCCGGTTGAGCGGGCCCTGGGCGCGGTCGATTGCGCGCAACGTTTCGCCCGCCAGCACCCGAAATGGGTTTCGGTCTTTGTCGTGTTCTCCAGCGACCGCAAGAGCATGCAGATCTACAATGAGATCGGCCTGCCGAGCGATCTTGCCTACACCGCCGAAGCGCGCGAGCTGCTGATCGAGATTTCGCGCAGCGGCGGTTATACCGGCGTCGACATCAATACGCTGTCGGAGAGCCTGAATTATCTGGTTCATGGCGCCTGGTACTGGGATCATCTCAATCCATCCAGCCGCGACACCAACGTGCTGCGCAAGACCATGCTGCTCCTGCTGCATCAAGCGTTTCCGCGGCATTTCGAATTGATGCGCTGACCGCTTTCAGGGCTGCCGCAGATGGCAGCCGGCTCGCCGCTTTTGTTCCAGATACTCGTCGACGAGCTGGCGGTAGCGCACTTTGCCGAAACTCGGGAAATGGCCGCCATGCACGACCGAGACATCGAGGTCGCGCAGGCGCAGCAGTGTCGCCATGTAGTCTGATATGTCCGAGTGGTAGACGTCGTCGATCAGCGGGCCGTCATAGATGATGTCGCCTGATAACAGGATGCCCGTCCTGTTTTCATAGAGCGCGATGCCGCCGGGCGAATGGCCGGGCGTGTGGATCACCTCGAAGGCACGATCGCCGAGATCGACGACGTCCCCATGCTCGAGCAAACGGCCTGCCGGTGCGGGCGGAATACGGTAGCGCGCCGTGTTCCAGCCTTGCGGCTGGCAATCGAACATTTCGTCGGTCGCATAGGTGCCGGCTGCCGTCCACTCGTTACGCGGATCGGCGAGGATCCCGGCCTCGGCGGCGTGCACGCAGCGCTCGGGAAATTCGTGGTGACAGCCTATATGGTCGAAATGCGTGTGGCTGGCGACGCAAATCAGCTTGCGCTCGCTGACCAACGGCACGTGACGCCTGAGGCTGAAATGGCCAAGCCCGGTGTCGAAGAGGAGATCGCGATCGCGGCCGCGCACATGCCACATGTTGCAGCGGAAGAATGGTTTTATCCATGGCTCGTGGATCAAGGTTACGCCATCGCTCATGCGGATGGTCTCGTACCAGTCGGGAGCGTCGATGACCGCAAGCGTTGCCATGTTCAATCCGTCAGCAGGATGATCTGATCGGTATCGCAGGAAATCGCGACCCTGTCGCCCGGCTGGACGGTCGCCGTCGCGGGCAATTTGGCGATGATGTGGAGCGAAGGGTCCTCGACGGAAACGGCGAGCACGCGCTTGAAGCTGCCCTGGAAAACCACGTCGCTCACCTCGGCCGTGCCGAGCCTGACACCGCCGCGCGCCTCGCCGAAGACAAGATGCTCCGGGCGTATGGCCAGCGCAACGGCAAAGCCGACCGGCAAGGCGCCGGGCAGCGAGACCGGCCCGACCGGCGTCGCGACGGTGCTTGTCCTGTCGCTGGCCTCCGTGACCGTGCCGGCGAGGATCGTGCTTTCGCCCATGAAGGTCGCCGAAAAACGCGTCGCCGGCCGTGCGTAGACGCGCTCTGGCGGACCTTCGTCCTCGATGCGCCCGTCATTCATCACCACGCAATGGTCGGCCAGCGCCATCGCCTCTTCCTGGTCGTGCGTGACATGGATAAAGGCGGTGCCGACGCGCTTCTGGATCGCCTTCAATTCATCCTGCATCTGCCGGCGAAGTTTGAGGTCGAGGGCGCCGAGCGGCTCGTCGAGCAAAAGCACCGCCGGCTCGATCACCAGCGCGCGCGCCAGCGCCACGCGCTGCCGTTGGCCGCCGGAGAGCTGATGCGGCTTCTTGTCGAAGGCAGAGGCGAGACCGACCAGCGCCAGCGCCTCGCGCGCCTTTGCGGCGCGTGTCGCGCCGTCGACGCCCTGCATGCGCAGGCCGAAGCCGACATTGCTGCCGACGCTCATATGCGGAAACAGCGCATAGTCCTGGAACACCGTCGTCGTTGGGCGCTTGGCCGGCGGCACCGACGTGCAATCCTCGCCACGGATGAACACCTTGCCTTCGCTGGGCGTGACGAAGCCGCCCAGAATGGACAAGAGCGTCGTCTTGCCGGAGCCGGACGGCCCGAGCAGGATCGTGTAGCTGCCGGGCTCGATCTGCAGCGAGACATCCTTCAGCACGGTGTGCTGGCCGAAGCGATGCGAGACACTGCTGATGTCGACGAGGGGCGCGCTCATGCGGGCTTTCTCCGAAGCAATGTCAGTTCAAAAAACACCACCAGCACGATGGAGACGGCGAAGACCAGCGAGCCGACGGCATTGGTCTTGGGGTTGAGGCCGGAACGCAGCAGGTTCCAGATCTCGACCGGCAGCGTGGTGTCGAAGCGGGTGAGCAGGAAGGAGATCACGAATTCGTCCCAGGAGAAGGTCATCGACAGGAAGAAGCCGGCGAAGATGGCCGGCGCCATGACCGGCACGGTGATCAACAGCAGCACCTTCCATTCCGGCGCGCCGAGGTCGCGCGCGGCGCGCTCGATGTTGATCTGGTGGTCGCCCATCTGGCTGTAGATGATGGCAAAGCACAGCGGCAGATTGATCACGACATGGCCGATGCCGGCGGCAAGCAAGGATTTCGGTACGCCGGCCCAGTTGAACAGCACCAGCAGCCCCATGCCGATGATGAGATAGCTGACCGTCAGCGGCAGGGTGATCAGCCCGCGCAGCAGGCCGGAGCCGGGCAGGACGAAGCGGGCAAAACCCCAGGCGGAAAGGAAGCCGAGCGTCACGGCGGCGAGCGACGAGATGGACGCGACCAGCAGCGAATTGACCAACGCCGAAGTCAGCCGTGGGTCCGAGAGCACTGCGTCGTACCAGCGCAGCGATGGGCCGGTGAAGGGCGGGATCGGGAACGACGTCGCCTGCAGCGAAAACAGCACCAGCACGATCACGGGCAGGAAGATGAAGCCGTAGACGGCAAGCGCGTAGAGCCAGGAGGCGATGCGGACAATCCTGCGCATCTCAGGCCCGCTCGATCTTCAGCCAGCGGGCGCAGGCGAGATAGGCGATGGTGACCACCGCCATCAGGATGATCGACAGCGCCGAGGCCAGCGGAAAGTCGCCGCGCCGGCCGATCTGCATCATCACCAGCTGCGGCATCAGCAGCTCGTTGTTGCCGCCCAGGATCTGCGGCGTGATGTAGTCGCCGATGCACAGCACGAAAGTGAGGAAGGCGCCGACCATGATGCCGGGCAAGGTCAGCGGCAGCACGACATGCAGGAAGGTTCGCACCGGCCCGGCGCCGAGATCGGCGGCCGCCTTGCGGTAGCTCGGGCTGAGCTGTTTGAGATTGGCGAAGATCGTCAGCGTCAACAACATGACGAAGAAGTGCACGAAGCCGGTGATGGTGGCGAAACGCGTGTTGGCGAGATGCACAGGCTCGCTGATGAGGCCGGAGCCGGTCAGCGCCCGGTTTACGACGCCGTTCTGCGCCAGCACCAGCAGCCAGGAATAGGAGCGCACGACATAGGAGGTCCAGAACGGCAGCACCGCCAGCATCAGCGCCAGCCGCTGCCAGCGCTCCGGCACCTGTTCGGCGAGGATCCAGGCGAAGGGATAGGCGAGCAGCACCGAGACCACGGTGACGATCGCGGTCACCTCAAGCGAGTTCACCATCGCCTGCCAGTAGGAAGGGTTGGTGAAGAATTGGCTGTAGTTGGACAGCGTGAAGCCGCCGCCCTCATGCGCCGTCAGGCTGGAAAACCCCATGGCAATGAACGGCAGCACGAAGAACAGCAGCGTCCAGCCGAGCGCCGGCGTGACCAGCGCCCAGGGCAGAGCAGAGCTCGCCCGGGGCAGAGCAGAGCTCGCCCGGGGCAGGGTACGGCCCGCCCGGGGCAAGGGGTTGTTTCCAGCCGAGCTCATGAGCGCTATCGGCTCATTTCGCCTGCAGCATTTCGGTCCACATGTCCTGCATCTTCTTGTCGAGATCGGCGTTCGGCGCCGGATAGGCCTGGGCACGCGTCAGGAAGCCCGGCTGTTCGTCGAAGCGCAGCACCTTCTTCTGGTCGTCGGTCAGTGCTGCCTTGGTGTTGGCCGGCATGCCCCAGTAGCAGGAGGAGGTGGCAAGCCGCGCCTGGCCCTCCGGGCTCATAATGTACTGGATGAACTTCAGCGCCATGTCCTTGTTCTTGGAATCCTTGAACATGGCCAGCGACTGCGACCACAGAACCGCCCCCTCCTTCGGGATGGAGAAGTCCAGCGCCGGGTTTTCCTTGGCCAGGCCCGCCGTCACCCATTCGCCGCCGCCGACCAGTATGTCGACCTCGCCCGTCGCCAGCGCCGTCTGGCTGGCGGTCACTTCGCCGACCAGCTTGGCATTGGCTTTCATCTTCAAGAGCTCGTCCTTGAGGGCGGGCAGGTCGGCTTCGGTGAGATCGGCCGTCTTCTTGCCGATCGCCAGTGCGGCCATGCCGATGACCGGCAGGTAGTAGTCGTAGATGGCGACCTTGCCCTTGTACTTGTCGCCGGTCAGGGCCGCCATCGACTGCATGTCGGCCGGGTCGACCTTGGTCTTGTTGTAGCCGATCGTGTTGTAGCCGAACTTTTCGGTGATGCCGTAGCGCTTGCCGCCGACCATGGTGGAGCCGTCCATCTTCACCTGCGCAAACAGGTCGGCCAGCGGCAGCTTGTCTTCCGGCAGCGGCTCGAACAGGCCTTTTTCGACGCCGCGCGGCACGTCGATCGAATCGATCACCATCACGTCCCAGTCGCCCGGCTGCGACTGTTCGACGATGGCGAGACCTGCGCCGGTGCCCTCGAACTCCTTGACGTTGACCTTGACGCCATTGGCCTCCTCGAAGGGCTGCAGCAGTGCTGGATCGGCATGATCGCACCAGATCAGCGCGTTGAGGTCGGCGGCCTGGACAGCGCTGCCGGCTGCGAGCAACAGCGCCGCGGCCGCGCACGCAGCATGCAGATGGCTCTTCAACATGGAAAGCGAATTCATGGTCTTGGAATGTGCGGACATCGAGTGTTCTCCCTTGCCTTTGTGGCTTCTTGCAAAAAATTGAACCAATTCTAAAATTGAGTCAATTCTGTTTTTGTGGCAAGAGGCTGGAATGAGCGGATTGCGGGCAAGGCAAAAGGCGGACCGGCACAGGCGCATCATCGAGGCGGCGGCGGAACTGTTTCGCGAGGCCGGCTATGAAGGCGCCAAGATCGAGGCGATCGCCGCGCAGGCTGAGGTCTCGGTCGGCACCATCTACAACTACTATGAGAACAAGGGCGACATCCTCGGCGCCATCGTCTCGCTGGAGGTCAACGAGGTGCTGAATGCCGGGCAGGGCGTCGTCGCCAGGCCGCCGGCCAATGTCGGCGATGCGCTGGATACGCTGATCGGCATCTACATCGAGCACTCGCTGCACTATCTCAGCAAGGAGATGTGGCGGCAGGCGATGGCGATCTCGACGCAACTGCCCGACAGCCCGTTCGGCCAGGCCTACACCGCGCTCGACCGCGCGCTGACCGAACAGATCCGCGCCCTGATCGCCCGCCTGCAGGCGCTCGGCCTGGTGCGCCAGGACATCGACGGGGCGGCGCTCGGCGAACTGATCTTCAACAACATGAACATGATGTTCATCGAGTTCGTGAAACGCGACGCGGCGAGGATACCGGAGCTGCGCGCAGCGATACGGAGGCAGAACCGGATTTTGGTGGCGGCGATCGGGGTGTGAGGGAGTCAGGAGCAGACAGGAGAAAATCGTCGGTTCGGCATATTGTCATTTCACACCAGCGCTCGCCTCTTGAGTTGAATTTAAAACCTGGTACAACTTAAGGGGGCATAAAAAGGGGAGGCGTAAATGGCGACGTTTTCCATCTGGCATTGGGCGATCATGCTGCTGTTGATCGGCGTGCCTGTTTTCTTTGCCGTTCGATCAGCCGCGAAGCCTTCGCAGAATCCCGAGGCTCTTGTGGGCTTCGGCGGCTGGCTGATGCTGCTGGCGATCGGTCAGACCTTGTCGCCGCTGCGTACAATCGCCGACTTCGCCAATTCGGCCGACGGCTACCAGCAACTCATGACCCTCTCAGATGGACCCTTGGTGGTGTATGGCGAGGTTGCTCTCAATCTGGCATTTCTGGCGCTTCAGCTGGTTGTGCTCGTTTCGATGCTGCGGCGAAGCCACCGCTTTCCGCAATTGTTCCTGCTCCAGTGGCTCGCCATCCCTGTCGTTTTCGTGCTGGACACGATCTGGGTTGCGTCAGTTCTGGGCGTTCCGGTGAGCCTGGTGCTCGCAGGCGATGCGCTGGTGGCCCCCATAGTCTCGTTTGTGCTGACAGGGCTCTGGGTCGCCTACGTCTACAAGTCTGTCAGGGTGCGGAACACGTTCACCCGGGTTGGGGCATCGGCCCAGGTTGCGAGCGCGTCATAGGAGACAGCACAACTTGGGGCGCGCGGCGATCCGCGGGCAGAACCGAATTCTTGTGGCGGCGATTGGGGTGTGACCTCGTGCACCACTATGTCGCCATCGAAGCTGGAACGGCCAGATTCTGAGCCGACTGATCGAGACCGTCATCCGTGACCGCTGCGACCTTTTGGAAGGTCTTTACTTCGGCCTCATTTATACGTGCTGCCCGCGCTCTCGCCTGGAGATCAACCAGGCGCGCCACGAGCGCTTGCGACGTCTCGACTTCAGGGTTCATCATTTTCATTTGTCCGATTGAGTGGCGATCTGACGAGCGCAACCCGCCGGCATCCCTGCCGGCGGGCCTGGCCGGTTCGAAGTTTCAGTCGTAGACTTTCACAATCTTGCGTGTGCTCGGGTCCACCAAAACCGTTCGGTTGTCGACCACCGTATAGCGGTATTTGACGTTGGGAACCTCGTGGAGTTCGACCGTGTCTGGCAGAGCCGTGCCGATATTCAACTCCACCCCCGGAAGCTTCACAGAAGCCAAGGGTTGCTTCTTCACGTATTCGCGGACGACGGTGTCCTGTTCCGGTGTGATAACCACATCCTGTGCCGCAACCGCGCCGACGCTGGCCAATAGCAAGAGCGCCGCAGCGGCGCTGCTTAGGTGCATCCTCATTTGTTTTTCTCCTCTTGTAACCTGGCGGCAGCACGATCGGCTGGGCGCCAGCCACCCGAACACGTCGCCAGGCCAAACGTTCCTCATACGGGCCTCTGTCTGAATCCGCGCAGGACCAAAGTCTGGTTGGAAAACGCAATGGTCTTACCCGTTGGGAGTAGGCGGAACGGCTTAGGCCTAAAGGTTTTTGTCTCTCCAATTCGGAGAGAAACAGTGGAAAAAAGTGTCGGCCAGGCGCGATGGTTGCTCGCACCGATTTTCGCAACAGCCATCACCTTCTTGGTGATGGGGGTCGTTCTTGGCTGACATGGCGTGGATCGGCGCAGCTACGTCCCTTCCTGCGCTGATAGGACCCGTGAGCTGCTTCGACGGCGGGCGGGTCCTGTATTTCACCGTGCGCCCATGCATGCTCATTCGGCAGGCGTGGGCGCATTTCTAGCACATGTACCTTGGGAGGTTTATTATGGATCGGCGATCCTTCTTGACTGCAATGTTTGGCGTTGCCGGGGCAGCGGCCCTTGCAAGCGCTGTCCGCCCAACTGACGCAATGGCGGGTGTTCCAGGGGCCGGACACGGCATCCTCGATGAACTTGAGACGCCACAAACAGAGACCTTTGAAGAAGACGCACAGGCAGAAGTGCAGCAAGTCTACCATCGGGACTGGCACTACCGTCCCCACCGCCGCCGGCGGGGCTGGAGACGGGTTTGCCGCAGTTATTGGCGGCATGGTCGCCGTCGCGTCCGGTGCTACCGCCGACGTGGTCCTTCGGTCGTCCTTCGATTTTAACTGATCTTCCGCCTCGGCCCGTTCCGGCTCACGCGCCGAGAACGGGCCGGTTTAGATTCTTTTCGGTGAACGATCACAATGACATTGGTCCAGAGATCGAATGAGAGTGGCAGCGCGAACCAACCGGGAAATGGCAACGATGATCGTGCGCCCGGGTTTGTGGCCTCCGTCGCTTTGCCGGACAAAGAAAACATTGCCGACCTTGTCAGGCGAACAGAGCGCATGGCCATCTTGGTGGTTCTTGGACTGAGCGGCTGGTTGATGCTCGTCCCCGCTATTTATCTTGTGCTGACGCACGGGATATGAAGCTTGCGGGACATCCGTGCGCGCCCAGGGTTGGATTGCAATCGCATCGGATCGCGGCTTCCGCAGCCGTTTCGTGTCACCGGCAATGTGGGCGGGACGGGCTGTATTGCTGGCGCGAGGCGCAGGTGCTTGGATCACCGCGGCCTACGTCCGGCATGCTTGGAGCGCTATAATCCAACTAGCCGAACGTAATCGGCTTCTGGCTTGCCGTAGGTGCCGTTTGCGCAGGCCGCAAGTCCGCTGCGGTCCCTGATGTGCACTTCGCCACGTCGAGAATAGATGAAACCACGTCCTTCCAGAACTTGCAGCCCAACGGTAACGCCTGGGCGTCTTGCTCCAAGCATGACGGCGAGAAACTCATGGGTGATCGCAAGGCGCTCGCCGTGGACCCGATCGTCACACATTAGAAGCCAGCGCGCCAACCGCTCTTCAAGGTTTGATTTTGCGTTGATCAGGGCCGTATAGCTGGTCTGGATGTGGAAGTAGTGGACATAGCGCAACAGGAAAAGGCGCAACGTTGGGCTGTTCGCAAGAGCCTCCTTGAAGGGCTCGGTTCCCATCCTGAAAGCGCTGCCGGGCGACTGAACGTAGCATTGATGCGCTGCATAGTCAGCGCCCATCACGAGCGCGGCACCGGTCATTCCCTCAAAGCCGACAAGGCCCACCTCGGCTTCCTTACCTGAAGCCGTCGCGACCACAGAAGCGATGCCGTCCTCCAGGAAGTACACCGTCTCGATCTCCGAATCGGCTTTCTCTAAGGTCATTTTCGGCTCGAGGTCACACAGTTCAAGGTGTGGCTGCAAAAGCCCCAGGTCACCAGGGTTAAGTCGACGCAACAATTGGTTTTTATAGGAATCATTCTCTGGATTGGTCATAGCTCAATCCCGCTTGGGGCAAGAGCTTTCCAATCTCCTTGCCGTCCGCGCCCGTAAACACGTGCAGACGATTTCGAGAAGATACGCCCTCTGGCGCGCGATTGACAGTGAAATGCGACCTGATGCACGGCGTCCCCTCGGCCGCCGAATTACAAAACAGGGGTGTACAAAGTTAAAGGGTTGGAACCGTACAGAACTCTGCTTCGTACGAATCCGACAATTTGCGATCACAGCCAACGAGCCGGCATGATGTACATGATTATCGATGTCGAGCTAGAGCGACGAGAAGGCCACTGGTAGGGACCGACTGGCAAGGCGACGGCTGTGCCCCATAACGGGTCAAAAAGTTGGCATCTAAATTGCTTTGACAGGCATGGGGTGGGCGAGAGCCCGTCGCTTCGCAAATGGAGCGGCGGGTCTACCCTACCAGTGACTGTCGAATGGCCACGGCAGCAGAATGTACCGCCTTTCAGCAGAAACTAACGGAACATCCGTACTCGCCCAAAGTTGGATTGCAGGAAGCATCGCATGCGGGCTTCCGCAGCCCGTTTCGTGTCACCGGCAATGTGGGCGGGGCGGGCTGTTTTGCGTTGGTACGCAATTTATACCGCTGACTACTTGTGGGTAATCCAGTCCAACAAGCCAACGTTAACCTGCTCGCACCCGACATATTCGCGGACCAGGCTTTCAGCCAGGTGGCGCCATTCACACTCGGGAACGCCTGTTTCCCTGACCAGGTTTCGAAACGCCGAGCGGAGAATGTCGGCATCGAAGGCCGAGACGGCAACAGGACCTGGCTCCGGATCTCCCTCCCGGGCCATGTCATCGCGATGACGTTGGCGAAGGCGCTTGAGCAGTTCGCGCGAGGCCTCGATTGCGCGTCGGGAGTGGTCCATATCACGGCGAAATGAGGCAGTTCCGGCCAGGGAATGGTGCCGCAACCGAAAGCTGGTTTCTATAACCGCGCGTGCGACTTCTATATGCGTTTCTGCCATCGCGGCCTCCCTTCCTGCGAAAGGATTTATTTACTCTCTTGTCACGCGTGACCCAAGAAGGATTCAACGTACGGTTTGGTACGAAGGGATGGCGCGCAGATGGGCATGGTCCCGAACGAACGAAGGGCCTGAACGGCAAACTATTTGCGATCCAGGCCCCTAGCCGTCGGGTTCGCGGCGACATTGCGCCCGCGGAATGCCATTCACAAGCTGGACCTTGGTCTTGCCATTCCCGCGGGGGGCGTCAAAGTCGGAGACGCGCTGAACAGTTAGAACTTCATCGCGATGCCGACGCGGAAATCGTGCGTCTGAAGCGTGTGTTCCAGCGTGCATCCGCCGCCACAATATTCAAGCGACTTCTTGCCGAAGAAGGAGAAGTCGTATTCGCCGCGCAAGAACACGTTGTGTGTGAGCGCGACGTCGATGCCTGCTCCAACAACACCACCGACCAAGGTGGCATCCCGCTCAGCGTTTCCACCTGGGTAGAATGTCTTCAGCTTTGCAGCGGTTACACCAGCCGTGACGAACGGCATGTAGGCTCCCATGTCCATGCCAACGCGACCCTTTACGGATCCGAACAAACCTGTGGAGGCGTCAAGGACGCCTGGGCCTGGAATATCGTCGAAGGTGTTCTTCTTGAAGCGGTAGCCAAGCTCGCCTTCGACGCCATAGACAATCTTGCCGGATTGGAGGTTATAGCCTGCAAAGCCGCCGACCGTTGCCGAGCCGACATTATGCGTTGCGCCAGCCTGGGCGCCCGGTCCATAGATCTTGTAGTGTTCCAACGTTCCGGCACCGAACACGCCGGCGTATGGCCCTTGCCAGGTCCATTCAGGGGTATCGACAGGAGCGATCGTCATATCGGCAGCCATGGCCGGAGCCGCGGAAAGCGCAACGAATGAAGCGAGCAAAAAAGCTTTCATGAAATCCCCATCAAAATCGCCAATCGCCTTATATCGATGAGCCTGCAACTTTGTATATAGCTAGGAAGTCACACCCGTAGGCTAAGTTGCTGCGCCTGAATTCGGCGAAATAGGTATCGGGATGGCCGGTGCAAGCAGGCATCCCTCGAAGAGCTCAATACTTCCGCGTCAGGCTTCGATGCGGGCATTATCGAGAAATTCAAGTGCGGAGCGTGGAAGGGTGCCGTTCTGATCTTCAATGAAGCCGCTGCCGCACGGATCAGGCTTGCAGCTGTGTTCGTGAAGAATGCCGATGGGTATACCGGACGGCTCAATCCGCAGCAATCAGGAAGGATGCCGTCGACGCCATAGTTAGGCGGCGGCGCGCAGGGCGGTGACTCGCCCAATGTCCGGGTCCCTTCTCAGCCATCTATCGGTAAAGTCCCGGGTATTTGGCCTTCTCAGCCTGGCAATTTCCCGCTCTCTGGACCGCCATGGCGTAAGCTCTTTCATAGGTGCGAATGGCCTTCCGGAACTTAGGAGGATTAGGCGTCAGGTGTTTTTCTATCCCCTCGTACAAAAGCACAGGGACAGCAATGATAGCTTTTCCATCTTCTGTAGGCCTCAGCCGGCACCTTTGCATAACGCCGTTGAGGTTACCTGCCATTTTAGCGGCCAAATTTAACTTGGCATCGGGCATCCCGACCAGGAAGTGGATATTGTCCTGTCCTGCCGAAGCCGCCGAAGACGCGAAGCAAATTGCGGCGGCGAGTGCGACCAAAATGCGGATCAAAGTGACGTCCCCCCAATATTCCCAAATCTGAGCCAGGCTGAATATTTGGCAACCTAGCACCAAGCACACTATCCACAAATATGACACCTTCAAAACGCTCTCGCTCGATGCGCCAATGGGAGGGACTGACCTTAGGCGAATCGATTTGCTGGTGGCGCCGGAACCTTACGAGCCGGAGGAGGACGAAGAGGATGATCCGGATACGGTGATGCTCTGGGGCGGATACTCGCGTTGGCAAATGAAAAATTCCAGGTGGATAAGCGGTGGATCGAACCCGAACCTTGTTTTCTAAGCTTTTGAAAATGTTATGGTTTTTGCATTGTGCTGGTGCCCCCGGACGGCGCTAAAGGCCAAACCCACTTGAGGCGTTCCGCCCGAATTTACCTTAAGAAATCAAGGGGATAGAAGGGTATCTTCCCCCCGAAGTGGTTAAGCTCGGTGTACCTCTTTGTGCCCGAATGGTGTACCTTCTGTCAACATTCGTAGCCGAGTTTTTCGCTATCGATGACAGTTTGTCCTGTCCATTTGTCGTGCACCGTCAGAGGCGCACCCATATATGATGGCGAAGTAGTTGGGGGCACAATCATGAGCATACTTCGCGAGATACAGGCTGCGGTGATGAGTGATGGCGCGGAACTCAGCACGATCCTGCTAAAGACGAGGTTCCTGGCATCGCGCCTCGGCAGCGAACCACTTGAAGACTGGGTGAAGTACGAGACGGAAGGGTATCCCCGCGAGGTCGATGTGCCACAGTACCGGATCGTCGAAGTAAGCTACAAAGGAACGTGGTCGGGACCTTTTGGGCGGAGCATCCAGAACGCGCCGATACCACCTTTGGTAATTCAACAATACGCTGGCGTAGCATGGACTCAATACCAGGTGCGCGAGAGTATCGCAGGTGTGGAGGAGATGGCTGGGAAACAGCCCGGAACGCTTGGGATCAACGCCTCGAATCTCATACTCCTGCTTCAAGGCAAAGTGTACGACGACGATTGGATCTGCAATGCGGTCGTCGGGCAACTCTCGGCGGTCGCCATGAAGGAGATCAAGCAAGTGGTGCGCAGCCGCATCTTGGAACTCACAATCGAACTCGAGAAGCGAGTGCCAGAGGCGGTCAAGCTTACCCTGACAAAAGCTATACCGCAGAAGCCAGAGCGTAAGGCGGCGGTGACGCAAGTCTTCAATCAGACCGTGTATGGGAATTTTACCCACGTGATGGCATCGGAAGGTGCCCAAGTAACTCTGTCCATCACGGCAGGTGATGTTGGTTCGATGGCGAGCGCGCTGGTGAAGGCGGGGCTGCCTCAGGCTGCCGCGAAGGAATTTTCCGAAATCGTTGCGGCCGAACCGCCGGAGAGTGCCGAGAAGCCTCTCGGAAAGAAGGCACTGGCATGGGTCAAGAAGAACGTACCCAAGGCAGCAAGCGGCGCATGGAAGATCGGCTCATCTATCTTGACAGATGTGGCCACAGAGGCCGCGCTGAAGTACTACGGCCTGAAGGCATAGGCCACTTAGAGGTCAGTAGGAGGGTAGTAGATGGCGATATGGCCATATTTCTGCTCTGCCGACGGACCAACCTTGGACGTTATGCTCTCATCCCGCGTTGCCAGAAGTTTGAGATGACGGGACGATTGCCTGAAGCGGAGTTGCATCCGCTGTGAAACCGGCCATCGGTTAGACCCTAACCCCGACGCACCTCTTGGGGCGATGCATCGGGGCAGGGACGATGGTCAGCGGCTCAGAGCCCGTGCGCCTTTCGCGCCGCTGCTATGGCCATAGCGTGATCGTGGAAGACGTGCCATTCGCCCTTAGCCGCAGCTTTGCGCAGCGCCGGGTAGTCGGCGTCGTCGACATGCTCAAAATACGTCTCCAGCGTCAGCCCATGCTGCTGAAGCACATTGCGCTCCAGATGCTGAGAGAACGCAGTGACGACCACAGCCGCCTCAACCTCCTCGATCCCGAACGCTTCCCCGGTCGGGATTTCTCCGGTTTCCACGAAGGCGTCGACAATGAACTGCTGCTGCGGCTCGCTGTGGGTGTCGCGGAACCTGTCCAGACTTTGGTCTGCCGAGCGGACAAACTCCTTGAACTGGGCTTCGGTCAGTTCCTCCTTGTCTACGTCCTGTGGGTCTTCATCCACGGTCGGAACCTCCAGCCCCTCGTCGGGGGCCAGAGGCTTCTCGACGTCCGCCGTGGTTACCTGAAAGACTTCGGTGCCGCGTAGCCACGAGCCTCAAGGCCATCGACCACGGCCTTGTTGAACTCGGCCTGCGTGATCTGCCCGACCTCGGCCATGTCCTTGGCCTGGCGGTAAGAGACCTCGATGCCGCCGAGAACCCTAACCGTGGTCTTCTCGACCTCTGCCATAGGCGGGATCACCCCAACGTCCTGAGACCGGATCGCTCCTTGGGTCTTCACACCCATGCGCTGGGCCTGAAGCTGCTGGTTCATGCGGGACATCGAGAGTTCGACAGCGCGGTCAATCTCTTCCTGTTTGGCTCGCTCTGTCGCTTCGGCAGCCACGGCGTCTTGCTTGGCCCTGTCAGCTTCGGCCTGTGCAGCCTGAGCCCGCATCATGGCCTGAGCCAGCGGCGTGTTGTCGGTCTGGTACTTGTTCGGGTTGTCGATGTAGTCGGTCATTTCATTTCGTTCCTTCAATGTGGGTGTGTTGGCCTCGGAGCGGCATTGCGCCAAGACCTGTTGCTGTTGATGCAGTTGTGATGGTCAGCGTCGACCCTAACCCCCAACCGGGCTGGGGGTAGGTCAGCGTCGAGGCGTGAACCCGTAGGTCATCGTCTCTCGGCCTTCAGGACGCGCGTCGGGCGCGGCTGGCGTGGACGGTGCGGAGAGACCGCGGCTACCTCCGGCGGGCTCTCTGCGGGGCGCTGTGGGCGTCATGAAGACCTCAGTCATGCCTCGGGCAACCGCTGCCGGCTCTAGCTCTGGATACCCGTAAACCATGTAGCAGCGGTCGGCGACGACAAGGACATTGGAGATGCCGGTCAGCCGCTCCAGTTCGCTCGACGTCCCTGCTTGGCCCTTACCGAGCGCTTCGACGATGACTAGGGCCGTCTCCCGGCTGGGGTAGTCTTCGGGTGGCAGGGGGCCGCGTAGACCACTCATGCCCGATCGCCCTTCGAGGTCATCCGACCCATACGGTAGAGGTACGCAATCGGTGATGCCTCGGGGTCCGCGATCTCATCCACTATGAGCGGGTCGAGGGTGCCCATTGCAACCAGCCGGTCCATGGTCTGGTGATACTCCTTCACATCGTTTCGGTTCATCTCGCGCCACTGATCCTTGCGCGGCTGAACCACGATCCCCTCCGTTGTTGCTCGTCTCAAGCTCCTTCGCTCCTGTGCTGCTTTAAGTGACTCCGTTCGGCGCATCTTTGCGCGCTGTGGAAGGGCATGGTCGGATATCGCCCGCTGGCCCGGTAAATGGTCGAGCGTCAGCCGTTCGCGGCTGCCTCGCTTTCCTCGGTCATGGTCAAGTTTGTGCCGCTTGCCTCGCCTGTCCGCTTCCTGTCGGACCTTGGCCCCCAGCATCTCGCCCGCGACCATCTGGCTCCAGTCGGCCTGGGTGTAGCTTTCGCTCTCGGTCGAGGTCATGACCAAGAACAATACTTCCCGGTCGGTTAGTGCCTTTGGGTCACAATGCGCCTGCATGATCTGGAAGGCAGTCGGACGATAGACACAAACGCCCGTCTCGCTCACCATTCCGCGCCATGGCTGGCCGGTTTGGTGTTCGATGGTCGAGGTCCCATCCGGGTGCTGATCAAGATAGGGGGCGAGATACGCGTTGACGGCTACTGAGGTGACGAAGCGGTCATGGGGGTCAAAGTCTGGCCGTCGCATGGTGGCCAGAGCCTTTTCATCGGTGGTCATTTTTCGACGATGTAACTCCTTGTGTAATGTAGGTATCCAGTCGGATGACGATCATGGTGAGGTAGTCAGTGAACGCCCGAAGGCGAACCAATTTGGGGACTTAGGGGAACCCTCGGGTTGAAGACCAATGAGAGAGACCAAGGAGGGAAATCCCCACTCCAGGCTCAACTCGAGTCCAGCCTCAGGTGTCAATCAAGTCGGGACTGAGGGTGTCATCCCTGATTCGGGAGAGCCTTCGCTTTCCAAGCCTTCCATGCCCTTATTTGGTCTGCTCGGGTGTTCACATGCAGGGAAACCATTCGGGACGATGCTCCGGTGATCCTGCAGATGTCGACCTGGAGGAGGTCAGGGAAGTGGTCGGACAGGAAGCAGACTTCCATCTGTGGTGTCATCTCTGACCGACGAGCCTTGAACCTATCTAGGCATTCCTTGGCAGTCGTGACAATTGGATTTGATGCGATCTCTGACGCCATGGTCTTGACCGCACCGTCCCACCTTAGGTCGGCCCAAGATTGCCCCTCGGGTGACAGGACGTCGAAGGGATAGCTCCCCGCCTTCCTCGGATAGATACGCTTGCCTAGCCCGGCTCGGATCGCTTCGTCAGTGAGGCGTCTTCGGGTGACCCTAGCGTTGCCCGTACTGGATACCTCAAGCTGTTCTTGGAGTAGACCGAGGTGAGATAGGATTGCTCGGACTTGCCGAGATCCGACACCCTTGTAAGTGCCGTATTCAGTCACGGAGACCCAATTGCCCAAAGAGACGGTCTTGAGATCGCCGGTGGTTCGGTCGAGTACTTCGGTTGTGTATTCCATTGCTCCTTTGTTGGCGTGGTCGATTTGGGCGATTGTCCACCCTCAAATGCATAGATGAGCAGACACGCGTCTGAACATTCGCACCTCACCAAGACCGACCACCCCGGAGACACCTTCAAGCGCCCCCCGGAAGGAGCAACGAGGGTGCCTGTCGGGTCTGCACAGGGTGGTCGATCTGGGAGAAGAGCGTTGCGTAGGTGCTAGTGGAGGCCTTAATCGCCTTCGTCGTGCGGGTGCAAAGACCCTGCTCGGTGCTAGTGGGCACCCTATCCGTTTCGTAGTGCTAGTGGGGGCCTTTATCGCCCTTCCTAGTGGTGTGGGTTGTCCCTTCGTAGAGCTAGTGGTGTACCTATTCAGCGCCTCGTAGTGCTAGTGGAGGGGCTTGTCCCGAGACGGAGCTGTTGGGTAGTGCTAGTGGGTGGGTTTATGCCCCCGTCAGCACCTTCTGGACCGCTGAAGGTGAACAGCCGGCCTCCTTGGCAATCTGCCTCACAGAGCGTCCCTCAGCCTTCAGGGCCTTGATCAGGTGATGGTCGAGCGTAACGGGCCTGCCGGTCTTCCACGGCTCGCCTTGGGCCTCTGCCTTGGCCTTCGCCTTGGCAATGCCTTCCATCTGCCGCTCCTTCCGCAGAGCCGTCTCAAACTCTGCGATACTGGCGAGGATGCCGAACACCAGCTTTCCGGTGCGTGTGGTCGTGTCCAGCGATGCGTCATCCAGCACCTTGAAGCCGACGCCCTTCTTGTCGAGGTCCCTGACGATCTGGTGGAGGTGCGCCGCTGATCTCGCCAGACGGTCCACCTTGGTCACCACGAACAGGTCACCTTCACGGGCAAACTCAAGCGCCTTCTCCAACTCGGGTCGCGTCTCGTCCAAGCCAGACCGCTTCTCGCTGAAGACCTTCTCAGCGTCGGCAGCCGTCAGCTTCTCAAGCTGGGTGTCGAGGTCTTGGCCGGTGGTGCTAACGCGGGCGTAGCCGATGATCATCCTGTGCACTATCCTCTAAGATCGTTGGTGAACGATACTTAGTGGACGATTAGTGTACATGTCAAGCGAGGTGTTCACGAACGTATAGGTTTGTGAACGGTGCGCTTCCAAATCGCGGCGGTATCCAAAGCGCGGAGCTAAAGGCTGAGTGACCTAGGGAGACCAATGATTAGGTCGGTTGCGTTTGAGGCAAGAGGCGAAATCGGCTATCTTTGCGGAAAGCAGGAACGCGAGATGGAAGACAACAAACTTGGCAATGGCGGAAGCGCCGTTGAGATCGTCATGATCGTCGTCCTCCTCTTGGTAGCCATCGGCCTAGTCATAATCGTCGCGACTGGAATGCCTTGAACATCCCGGGGCTTGGTGCGACCTGGTCGCGCGGTGTGTGGTGGATCGAGAGGGGTACGGGGGGTCGGCGCGCGGGCTAGTTATCCAATCACTCGCGCAGATTTTTCTACCAAATATTTCGATCCCCTAATGTGATTTGAATTTTCGGCAGGTTCTCCCAATAGTGCCACTGAGAGGGACTGGGAGGTCACGCGGATGGAACGCTTGTTGAAGTCCGACGACGTCATACAACAAGCCATAGACCAGGCCATTCAGGGCGAAATCGTCTCTCTTAAGAAGGCCGTCGCTTTTATCCGAACGAAGCGGCCTGACCTAAAGGACGAGCTGGACGAATTGGGCAACGACAACCCACTATGTGAAAAGGTGGTCCAAATAGCTGCAAGAACTGGAAA
Source organism: Mesorhizobium sp. WSM4833 (assembly GCF_055811095.1). NCBI lineage: Bacteria > Pseudomonadati > Pseudomonadota > Alphaproteobacteria > Hyphomicrobiales > Phyllobacteriaceae > Mesorhizobium > Mesorhizobium sp. WSM4833. The sequence continues at coordinate 8,893 of NZ_JBVVQG010000001.1, read as the reverse complement.
GGGCGTTCTCTTCGACCTGCACGATTAGCCCTCCGGGTTCATGGCCACTTTGGGGCTTTGGTCCGAGTTGACATTTACCTTGCCCGCTCAAATTATCCGGCCAAAATGGGGGCAGGGGATCACATGCCGATAACACGTCTCGCGAACGGCACCTTCGAACCTGAGGAACTGTCCCTGCTCCAAGGGTTGTTCGATATGCTCTGTGAGGTGCGCGGGATTAACCGCGAAAGCCCCGAAGCTACGACGGCTGCCGAACGCCTGATTGCACGTTACCAAGCCGGCCTTCGCGGCGATGATCTTTTTCAGTCGGTGGCGGCGGAGTAGCTGCTGCTCTAAATCTCTTCAGGCAATCCTTCGGGGGAACCATTAAGGTCACCAGGGGTTTGGCTCGGTCTAACCGTGCGGGCCAACCATGGACGAGCTTTCTCCCGAGCAACAGCAGGCTACATCGCGTCTCATTCGGACGTGGATTACTTCAGAGACACTGCGCCATCAAATCCGCCAACTGCTGAACCTCCCAGTGGATCGGGATATGTCCGAGCAGCATCGGTCCATGCTTGACGAGTTAGATCGGAAACGCAACGTATGACCTCATGGCACAGCAGAGGTACGACCTAAGGCAAGACCCAATGGAACCATTTATCGGACAATAAGTTAAAGGCGCCAGGACTTGTGGGGACTCCCCTGATGACGAAGCGTGACAAAGCCGGTCACAAGACCGTTGCCGACCATCTGCTGGAGCTGATCCGAAACGAGGACAACCGCCACCAGGTTCAGCAGGCCTTCGGGCTGGAAGTTGACCCTGAGTTACCACCAACTCTAGCCTCATTGCTCGACGCCATTGAAGAGGCTCATCAGGAAACCCTAAATTACCCTGATGAGGCAGTTGAGGTACGACCTGAGGAGAGACCAAGACGGGACCTGGACGGTGTTCGACGTGTTCACCGGGCAGCCGGTTTCGCCTGATGGTTGGCCAGCGATAGGCCTCAATAGGGAATATGCCGACGATCTCGTAGACCTACTGAATGCCGAAGACCTCAAGTGCAGGCTCTCCCACCGCAGGTTCATCTGATGGAACTCCATTGGTTCAGCCCTGTGGTGCCCGTCAGGACCGAGAAGGTCGGCATCACGCTAGGCGTCAGCAACGTCGAGGCAGCCGCTGAGGAACTCATGAAGTGGCCCGAGAAGGGACCGAAGTGGAACAAGGCGGTGCAGCTCTGCATCGACTGCTTCGAGGACCGAGCGTCACCCCAGGATGTCCAGAAGGCCTTCGAGGAGGCTGCTAAGGAGCAGGGGATGCTCAGGTCTTTGTAGAGGCTACTCAAAGGAAAGACCCGCTACCGGAGGGAACAGGCAGCGGGCCCTTTGAGCGGCTACATCCCCTTGAGGAACAATCGACCCGCTCTGCATGGTTAACTCGCATCACACACGATCGTTCCGAGTAAGTTGCTTCTGGCTAGGGTAATCCCCCCTAAGGATCTAGTACGTCGCCCTCTTAGGACGCACGCGCCGGGATTGAGTGGCTTCGCGTATCGTTGGCGCAATGTCGTCTGCCAATTGCTTGAGCTTCGCCGCAATAGGTCGGATTGCCTCTATCAACGAGCCGACAAGCGCCCTGAACTCTATCGCTTCTCCCGCAGTCAACCGCGCAGACGAGTGCACAGCCAAGTTCCGCGCATTTCGTACACGTTGAAATAGGTCAAATACTTCACTCGGAATCTCCTTCTTGTTGTAAAGGACCGTCATCAGAATTGTCGGCGAGATGACATGAGAATTTGCGCCCATAGCGTCGGTCAGGAAAGCCTCCAATTCCTTATAGGAGTTCATGATCGCAGCCTCAGGATAGGTCTTAGCCAACTCCAGGTAGGGATCGCTGATCTCAAGGGCCGGGCGTTCAAGTTGCTGTTCGCTTGGGGGAGTTTGCTCCACTGCCTCCCTGGCTTTCTCCAGCTCATCCGCAAAAGTAGCACTGATGCCGGCAGGACCGCTGACTGCTCTCACTCGCGCGGCGAGCTTTACGAGTTGCTTGCGGAAGACCAACACAACCACGACGAGAGCCACCGGCCAAGCGATTGCCCCGATCAAGTTCACGAGGAGCGTTAGGTAGTCCAACAAGCCATCGCCAGTCTGTGGTGGGGCAGGGTGTGCTTCCATTAGGGTGCCGAAGCGAAGTTCGAACATCTACGATTTCTCTGGGTTAGGTATCCGCTGTACGAGGCAGCCATCATTGCATCGTCGCCTATCAAATCACTACGGACTGAATTTTTTGTACTCAGGTGGTCACGAAGCGATTTGAGGTGATGCATCAAGATCAGTCATGTTACGCAGCGTAGACTTTGGTCCGATTGTGCTGTCATAAAATTGCTGTTGTGCCTAAACGGATAGGGGCCATTATTCTATGTCGGGTACTTCGCCACCCACAAACAGCGTCGTGGGTTCCCCGTATTCGCCAAGCGGTGGGTTAGCCTCACGTGACCACGCAATGACACCAGCATGCTTCGTCGCAAGGCCCTTCGCGGTCCATTTCCTTGAGCGCCTTCATCACATCGCCTTTGTGGACGGCAACGAACTTGTCGGCGACGTCACACAAGTCCGGCCCCATCAGACCGATCCCCAAGTCTCGTGTTTGGTAATTGGCTCCGTGTAGAAGCGGTGCCGAGGCTCAACCGTCTCTTGAAAAAACAGCGCGATTTCGGCGCGGAAACCATCGAAATGTGCCTCAGCGAGCGGAACTAGCTGGTCAACGGACAATCTCCAATCATCCAGAGCTATTTTGGCGGCTTCCCCAGTGGGCTCCAACCGTAGGATTTTCTCCGGACCGATTAGAAGCGTTGCCTGCGCTTGCGCGTTGTCAGTCGTCAAGAACATTGCACCCTTGATAATTTCTAGCCAACTGAAGAACCCGCCCCGCACGGCAAACTTGCTGATCTCATAGGATGCATTGCCTGTGCCGATGGAAAAAATCTCAATTTGGTCTCGCGAGATGTCATACGCCGACAACGTGTCAATGACCGCCGCCATGATAGGGTTATTTGCCCACACGCCGCCGTCGAGGAAGACGTAGTCATCGCCCCCATGGCCAGAGAAGAATGCGGGAGCGGCAGACGTCGCACGCGCTGCCTCCCATGCCGCCATTAGATAGTCCTTTTTGTAGTCGTAGTGATGGTCAGTCTTGAGCACCGCGATTTCGGTCTTCGGCCCAAGGAAGGCAGGTATCACAAGCCGCGCCTCTGAGTCACCGAGCCGGGCGTCTTGAAAAATGCCATACAGTAGTCTCTCAAGGACGCGGTGGTCGTGCAGGACACGGAAAAACTGGCGGGCCAGCTTTAGCTTGGGATGCTGTGACCAGAACTCTGGAAAGACTTGGTTGCCGTTCTCGACGTAGAGGTCCCGGATTTCGGAAGCGGTCTTCTTGAGGCCCAGACCAAGGGCAATGATGCCGCCCGTCGAAGTCCCCGCAATCGTGTCGAAATAGTCCGCGATGGGCTGACCGTTCGTGATGTCGGCCTCTATGCGCGCTAGCAGCGTGGCAGCATAGACGCCGCGAATACCACCGCCATCGAGGGAGAGGATACGGAAGGGCTTATCCGATGGCCAGGGCAGCCGATCCCGGCGCTTCCTTAGCGAGTTGACCCTTCTCTCGGTAAACGGTCGCGGCCCGCGCTTCGGCAATGTTTTCGGGTCCAATTCCGCCTCCTCGCCAAACACCGTCTAGGTGCCATAGCTCGTAGTAAAGTAGCCACTCGGCGGACCACGCTATCGTCGTGTCTGCGATGAGAAGCTTGTTCGACCACTCTTGCCCGTTCGGATCGAATAGACAAAGCCCGGACAGTTCCGGGTGTTCCCTATAGAACAGCAAATGAGGAATTTCTTCGAAGGTCTTGCCATCGCGGGGTGTGAGCGGTGGATCGCGCAAGACGACATAAGGTTTGTCAGACGAGGTGGAGTCCCAAAACGCCTCAATTAGATACTGCCTCTGAAACCCTCGTATTGGTCCCTCCCAACTGACCATCGATCCCTTCGGCTGGGAAAACTGGAACTGCGGCCACCTAGAAGTCATCCGCGCTTGCTGTGAACCGAGGCTGCGGGGACGCTGGTGATAGGCCAGTCCCCGCATTACTCCTCGTCGTCCTCGCAATGGAAATTGTGGCTCGGGACTGCGGCCCTTGCCACTGCCGGAGCTGCGACAACGCTCGCCGGAAGAATTGTGCCGGTACCTCGCTCGAAACTCATCGAGCGGCGACCAGCGCTCTGGTCCATCCGCTTGGTGAACGTCTCGAAGGTCCTTTCCTTAACGCGCTCCCCAAACAGCTCTGCAAGAACCTTGAGCATGTCCTTGATGTCCGAATAGCGCGCCTTCTGCAATTCCTGGAGAAGGAATGCCATGTCCTCTGCGAGTGTTTTGCGGTCAGCTTGCGAGTTCGGCCACCGGTCGTTCAACCTGTCCGGTTGATAACTGGGGTTGCGCTCATCCGGCCCGCTGCTGATCATCAAAGCTGCCTTCATGTCCAACTGGATCTTGGCGGCAAAGCGTTCAAGCTGCGCCGTCAATCCGCGCGGATCGTAGCCACATGTCGCCGAGAGTTTGGTCAAGTAAACTGACGGAGGACGCTTGATATCGCGATCTTCGTACCTGAGGTTGAGGAAGCGCTTCATCAACTTGAGGGAATATACCTGCTGGGCATCAATGCGCTCGGGGACGACCGGCGGTAGGTCTTCCTGCTCGGCTTTGGCCAAAACAGAGAGATCAGGCAGACGGTTGACACCGAAGGCGCGGCGACGAGAGCGGATGTCATTGAGAAATTCCCGAGATGGATAGATGACGTTCTGGCGATACCAATTTGAGAAACCGTAAGGGTTTGATGGTACACGAGAGCCCTCTCCAGCATCGGGGCTATGGAAAATCTCACCTACCCGCTCGGCACGTGGCGTGTTGGCGGGGTCAAGAATTGTGACATCCATGTGCATGAAGGCGAACCGCATCTGAACCGCGCGCGTGCAGCGAACAAACTCGCGTACATCGGGGAACCCCTGCAGGGCGTCAAACAGCTGGTCCAGCACGTCGTCATCGGACCAATGTGCCGGGACGGGCATATCAACCAATGCGTCGACGTCGAACCTGTCGTCATCTGTACCGCTGATAATTGTCGCCCCGATTGACATCGAGCCCTGAGGGTAGATGAGGCTGGTGCTGTTCATCAGATATGGGCGCAGTGGGCTTGTCGGTCGCTCTAGGTGAGGCTTCAACCGCCGATACCGGTTGTCCGCCACTTCACGGTCATGGTCGCTCAGCTCAATAACCGTCACGACGTCCAGAAGAAGGTCGTCGAGGCCTGGCGCAGTGTCTTCGAAGGCCATTAGCCCCCCCCTTTGGACGTGCTAAAAAACGCTCACTCCTAACATATAGGAACGAAACAAGAATACGCAAGATGTAGCAGGAAAAAATCCTCAACGCACAAGATAGTGGGGGGAGCTCAGTTCAATTCAAAGCCACTTAGCGATGTGCGTCCGGGGCCGCGACCGGTCGAGCCCAAGCGCGGAATACGGTCAAAAGTGTCGAATATACCGCTTGGGCTCACGTTTCTCGGGAATGACAGTTGGCCGCCTGCATCTTTGGCCTGCGGAAACTTGATCTGCGTGGCGGGCTTCTTGTCCGCTGTAGCTGCTCCGCCCTCAGACCACGGCGCGTTCAGCCGCGTCTCGGCCTCCTCTTGCCTCAAAGATCACCGGCATGGCCTTCTCATGAATCGGCTTGATGAGGGCGTTTGCACATCATTTTATTGTTCGCAACAGACACTCAGTTTCAATCAGTTCTCTCATCGCCAATTGCCCCGGTCCAGTTGACCCTTGAAATAGTTCTTTAAGTGGCTCTTAGTTGAGGTTGGTGGGTTTGGATGTTGGGTTATGCGTTCGGTTGTGAAGTTTCTCGTTGTCGCGTCAGTTATTGTCGCCACAGCAAGTTCAACTAAGGCTCTGGAATACAAGCCGGTATCGTCGCCGGGCGAGCTTCCGTTTCTCATCGTCTCCGGTGAATTTGGGGTCAACGAACGCCTGGATGAGTTTAGCCGCGCTGTGACAAGCAGTGGGGCTAGGGTGGTCGTATTCGACTCGCCGGGGGGCAGTATCGGAAGTGCAATGCAGCTTGGACGGATGATCCGAGCAGCCGGCCTTGATACGCTTCAAGTCCGACAGTTGCAGTGCGCGTCGGCTTGCTCCTTGGCTTTCATGGGTGGCGTTCGCCGTGTTGCCGATCCGGGCTCTATTGGTGTTCACCGCTCATCCTTCGCCCCAGAGAGCGGAATGTCTACCGACGAAGCTGTGGCGAACGTTCAAGCCGTAACTGCCGAAATCATGTCCTACATGGCCGAGATGGGCGTGGACCCCAAGTTGATGGCCGTAGCATTGAGCTACGACAGGTCTGATATGCGATATCTATCTGCCAGTGAGATGGGTGAACTGCGCGTAACCAACATTTCCACCACACCGTCGTCCACTGACAAGTCGCGTGTGTCGCCAACGCCCAGTCCGGCCCCGGCTGAAGCCAGCGCAGACGAGCGGCAGCTAGAGAGCGCGGCGGTAGCATTTATCAAAGGGCTCATCGAGCACCATGGCGACAACGCAGATTTGGCGATCGCTCAGGTTCAAAATTCGTATGCTGGCATCGTCGATTATTACGGAAAGCCAACGGACCTAAGCTCGATCATCGCCGACAAGAGAAGCTATTTCCAACGATGGCCGGAACGGGGATACAATCTCAACGACGAGAGCGTCATAGTCACCTGTGCCAATGAGCGATGCATGGTGTCGGGCACTTACGACTGGGTCGTCCGCAGCCTGCCAAGGCACAAGCAGGCAAAAGGTGTGGCGCGCTTCAGCTACACGATTGCGATTGGGCAGAACCCCAAAATCATCGCTGAGACCAGCAAAGTTATGCGCTAGCGCAGTACAACGTCCGCAAGGGGAAGCGACGACTATTTAGCCAACCGCAGCGAAGGCCTTCTCCATCGCCTCAGTTGCCACCTTGAGCCGCGCTTCTTCGCCACCATAGTTGTCCCCAGCACCACCGCCTGAGTGGCCCATGATCGAGCGCTTGAGCTTCTCAGGGACCCAAGCGATCACCAGCAAGTCCTCCATTCGGTGCCGCAATGAGTGGGTGGTCACCTTCTTGTCGGTCACTGCGGCTCGAACGTGCTTACCAAGCGCGGCTGAGGCTTTGTCGCCACCGCCTTCATGGCCGTAGCGGGCAAACAGCATCTTGCTTTCGCCTGCCGCCTCGACGGCCTCATGCGCCGCCTGGAGGGCGTCACCAATGAGGGGGACCTTCCGACGAGACACTTCGGTTTTGACGCGGCGCTCGTCATGCCACTCAACGTCGATGTGCGGATATTGTGCCTCCAGCATAACGTCGCTAACCCGAAGTCCGGTGATCTCGGATAGACGGCAGCCGGTGCCTTCTAAGAGCCTCCAAATCTGTTGGAGATCGTTGGCAGCGCGGTCAAGCACCCGCTCCCGCGTCGCCGCCAATTGCTCGGGCGTGAAGGGGAGCCTCTTTCGCTTGTCCGGCTCCCTACTGCTGTCGGCAACGTCAAGTTTCTCAAATTGGTTCTTTGTGCCGGTTAGGTCAAACTCTCGAATGCCATGAGCAACGATGGCGCGCACGACGTTGAGGTATCGGTCCACGGTCGCGGCCGTAGGGATTTCCTTCAACATTGCGTCAGCAACGGTTCTGGCATCGGCACGCTTCATATCCGCCAACACCGGATCGTAGCCGAGAGCCGATATGACATGTCCAACGACGCGGTCGGCTTGCTGCTCGTCTCGCTTCTTCGATTTCTCGGAAGGATTGGTCTTGGTGAAGCGGTCCTTCAGATAGAGCCGCTTGGCGTCCTCTAGGGTGGGTGAGGGACCGACGGGCTTATTTGAGGAGGTCAGTAGCGTGAGCAGTGCCCGGTCCTCAGCAGAGACCCCAACGGGGTGGTCGGTCTGTTCGTCCCTCGGATAACCTTTGACGATCTCCTCAGCGACGACATCGCGAGCAATCCATTCGGCCAGTTCAGCAGGATCATCGGGCTCGCCGCCGCCAGCGCGGTATGGGTTGAAGCCGAGGTCCCGAAGTCGCTTGGTCGCTCGGTCGAACAGTTCGCGCGCTGTGAGCTTCGATGCCGGGGCCTTCACCCCATGCAACTCGTCCCATGCTTTGGCGAAGATTTGCTCTGCCTCGGCGTGGGTGGCGTCATACTGCTTGCGCACCTCGGCGTCGGTTTTGCCTAGGCGAAGGACCATCTCTGTTTTGCCCAGAATGCCTCGAAGTGCCTTGGGCACCTTCCGTCGATAGACCTTCCGATTGCCGCGCGGCTGGACATGTTCCAGTGCCATTTTCATCCTCGGTGTACCCCTCGGTGTACCTTTTGGTGTACCTCGGGGGACGTTGAAACCCTTGAGTTCCTTGATTTCTGGGGAGTGTCGGGTGGAAACTGGTGCCCCCGGACGGAATCGAACCGCCGACCTTCGGTTTACAAAACCGCTGCTCTACCAGCTGAGCTACAAGGGCACGGCGCTCCGGTTAGCATATTTGTTGCGCCAGTAAAGACAAAACTCCGTTTTTCCCGGCATGCCGCATGGGCCGTCGGCGAGGGCATCCTGAAAACCGCCGGATTGCTTCCTACATCTAGGGAAGGGTGCAATCGCTTCGAGCAGGGGTGTCGCATGATCAGATTTGTCATCATTCTCCCGATCATCTTCGTGGCCTGGATGCTGCTGGTGAAGATCATCAGCGACGTGAAGAAGGCCAACGTCGACTGGACCGGCGTCACCACCATCATCGGCTTCATCGCGCTGGCGTTCTGGCTGCGCCATGTCACGGGGATGGGGTGAGGGAATAGGGGAATAGGGG